>JBGANQ010000009.1:0-159388 GCA_044222245.1 Polyangia bacterium
CGGTAGTCAACCGGGCGGCCTCTCCACAAATACGCTTATGATTCTGCCGCCGCCTACTGGAAGGTGAGCAGCAGGCCACCGCCGTCGCGGTAAGCCAGCGGCGTGACGCTCAGGCGGCGGGCCCAGGCCTGTTCTGGGCCGGGCCGGGCGCGCAGGTGCAGGTAGGGAATCAGCACGCCGAGCGCGCTGCCCACCGCGGCGCCGGTGAGTACATCGGTGATGAAGTGCTTGCCGGCGGCGACCCGCAGCGCCGCGGTGGTCGTCGCCAGCGCCTCCGCGAGCACCCAGACCGGGGCCACCAGCGGCGAGCCGGGGTGGCGGCGCATGAACAGGTAGCTGTAGGCAGTCGCCATGGCGAACGCGGTCGAGCTGTGCTCGGAGTAGAACGACAGCGCGGCGTCCGGGGCGGTGCGGTCGGCGGCGGGCACCGCGACCAGATCGGCGTCGTAGACCAGCGGCCGCGGGCGGCGCACCGCGTTCTTGACCAGACCGTTCAGCCCCACATCGACGGCGAGGACCTCGGCGAGCACCAAGACGTCGGCGCCGTAGCCGCGCCAGCCATCGGGCGGGTGGCTGCCAAGGACATCGATGAGGTCCAAGACGAACGGCAGCCCGAGGCTGACGCCCACCAGCACATCCGAGGCGGTGCGCGCCCCGGCCGAGGGGCTGCCGAGCCCCAGGCGGTCGAGCGGGTTGATGCCCGCGGGGTCGCAGCCGCTGCCGCAGCTCGGGCCGGGCAGCTCGCTCTTGACGACCTCGGTGGTGAGGGCCAGAACGCCCGCTCCCAGCGTCAGCGGCAGATCCGCGGCCAGGCGGATCGCAAACGGGCTGCCCGGCACGGGCCGAGCTGGCGGCAGGACCGCGGCGGGCCCGGCGGCCGCGGGCGCGCCGGCGTCAGCAGGGGTCCCCGGAGCCGCAAGCAGACCGGCGGGCGGGTCCGCAGCCTGGGCCGCCCCCGGCGCAAGCAGCCAGAGCAGACAGACCCAAGCGCACGCCAGGACCCGGTCGCGGCGGATCTTGGCCTCGGGTTCCAAGACCCCGGGTGAGCTGCGGGTACACGGTTTAGACACCATCACTACCCTCGCGGTCCAAAGGTCACTGCGCCAGCTCGGGTTGCAGCGGCGAGCCTGCCGCCTCCATGGCGGTCCCCAGAGCTGCGTCCATAAGGCTAGCGCTGGCTGGGGCCCGGCGCCGCAGCAAGTGTGCGGACGGAAGCCGATTCCGCGCTTATGATGCGAGCCTTTCCAAGGAGAAACCATGACCCGCTGCAAGCTGATTGTCGCCGTGGCCGCGCTGTGCGCAATAAGCCCCCTGGCCCGCGCCGAGATAAAGACCCAGGAGCTGGAGTACAAGCAGGGGCCGACCGTGCTCCAGGGGTTTGTCGCCTGGGACGACGCCCTCACCAGCAAGGGCAAGCGCCCCGGAGTACTTATCGTCCACGAGTGGTGGGGCCACAACCAGCACGCCCGCAACCAAGCGCTGCGCCTGGCCAAGGCCGGCTATGTCGGCTTTGCCCTGGACATGTTCGGCAAGGGCAAGCTCGCCAAGCACCCCAAGGACGCCCAGGCCTTCGTCGCCGAGGCGACCAAGAGCCTGGACACCGAGAAGGCGCGCTTTCAGGCTGCCGCGGCGCAGCTCAAGAAGCTGCCGCAGGTCGACGCCACCCGGCTGGCGGCGATCGGCTACTGCTTTGGCGGCGCGGTGGTGCTCGACATGGCGCGCTCGGGCGAGGACCTGGCCGCGGTCGCCACCTTCCACGGCGCCCTGGGCTCCAGCCTCACCGCGCCCAAGGGGCTCAAGCCGCGCATCCTGGTGATGACCGGGGCCGCCGATCCGATGGTCGGCAGCGAGCAGGTAGAGGCCCTGCGCAAGGAGCTGACCACCGCTGGCGCCCGTTTCGACATCGTCACTTACCCCGGCACCAAGCACAGCTTCACCAACCCCGAAGCCGACAAGGCCGGGGTGCCCGGCCTGGGCTACAGCCCGACCGCCGACAAGGAGTCATGGGACGCGCTGCTCAAGATGCTGCGCGAGGTCTTCGGCAGCTGAGAGCGCACCTGGGCTGCAGCCCGTTACTGCGCCCGGCCGCCGGGCCGTCAGGCAAGCCATCGATCGACAGCGCGTCCCGCCGCTCCCGCCGCTCCCGCCGCTCCCGCCTGCCCCCGCCGTCGGTGTCTGAGAAGTACGAGGCCGGCGGCAAGGAGCGCGGCGGTCGCAAGCGCGAGCGGGCGCCTCGTGGCCGGCGCGGCGCTGGCGATACAGCCGCCGGGCGGACGATCGCGATCGCCCACTGGATCGGGGCCCAGCGGATCGCGACGCAGGTACAGCGGGCTGGACACCGTCCGCGGCTGGTTGTCGACCAGGACTTCGACTCGCCAGCGGTCTTCCTGCGCCGGGTCGGCGGTCGGCTCGGCACCCGGCGCGAGCGCGTCCTGACTGAGCACGAACGGATCGCTGTCGACCACGACCGCCTCGCCTGGCACGCCGTTGTGGACGAGCCGTACGCTAGCACCCAGACCGGAGGTGACACGCGCGGTGAGCACGGCGCTGCGCGCGGCCATGGTGTCGCCGATAACGGCCCCCTCGGCGCGGAGCTCGACCATCGGATCGGCGGGACCCTGCAGCTTGACCACGCTGCGCCCGTGGCGCAGCCCATCGAGCAGCGCCGCCACGCTCAGCTCCTCGGCAAGGATCAGCGTAGTCGGATCGCCGATCGGGCTGTCGCGACGGCCCGTCCCCTTGCCGGCCAGGTGATCATCGCTGCCGCCCACCGCCGCGACATGCCGGCCCTGGGCCAGGAGGCCCTCCCAGAACTTGAGCGCGCCAGCCGAGAACAGGATCGCGCCCTGCTCCAGGCCGCCGGTGCCGATCTCGACCGCGTCCACCGTCACCCCGTCCAGCGCGTGCCGCCAGGCGCAGCCGATGCACGCATCGCCGAGCTCGAGCACCGGGTGGTTGAGCGCCAGCAGCGCCCCTTGCGCGTGCACCGCCGCCGCGACCTCGGCAAACGACGGCACTGCCAGGCCAATCTTGTGCTCGACAAAGCGCGTTGCGCCGATCGCCCCGGCGTGGCCGGCATAAGTGGTCACCTCGATCCCCGGCACCAGCAGCAGGTCCGGATACTTTTTCTGCACCTCCCCGAAGAAGTCGAGCTGGGTGATCGTGTTGTGGTCGCTGACGACGAGGAAGTCGAGGCCGCGGTGGCGCGCCAGCTGGGCCATCTCGACCAGGGTCGGCCGGGCGTCGGTGCTCTCCAGCGAGTGGGCGTGCAGGTCGCCGGCATAGTAGCGGCGCTCGCGGCGCAGCGCCGGCACCGCGGCGTACGGGGTCCGCTGCGGCTGCGCGGCCAGCGTCGGCTTGTCGCGCAGCGTGAGCTCCACATGGTAGCTCGCCGGCGACTGCACGAGCTTGGCCTTGCCGACCACGACCTGCCACTGCCCCGGCAGCAGCGGCCCCGGCACATAGGCGCGCGAGGCGGCGCCCTCGTTTAGCACCGCGTTGTCGCGCGTGCCGCCGCCCCAGCCGCGGTAGCCGCGCGGGTCGAGGAGCCCCCAGTCGAGGACGTTGACCGCGCTCCGGCTATCGTGATGGACCTCCAGCTCACCGACGCCGGCTGGCATCTGGAACTGGATGTAGAAGTGGTCGGGGCCGTCGGTCGGGACCGCGCCGTCGAAGCTCAGCGTCTGGTCGGCGCGCGTCGGGGCGCTGGCGCCCAACAGCGCCCCGGCCAGCGCGAGCGCGGCCAGGCGGCGGTGCGACCGGAGCGGCCGCCGCGGCCGGCTGGCCACCCACGGCCGGGTGCTCAAGTCCTTCTTATCGTGAGCGACTCTCTGTCTTGCGCGCTGCGCCATGGCCGTGAGTCTGGCCAGCTGCGCCGCCGGCTGTCCAGACTAACCAGAAGGCCGGTTCGCACAGCGTACTGAGTTGAGGCCGAACGGATCCTCTTCCATCGGGGTCGGCGCCGCCGGTGGGGAACTTGGTCCAGGTCTCTCAGGTCGGCGCCCGGCGCAGCGGCGGTCGCGAGCTTGCGGCGCGCTGCAGCTAGGTGGCGATCGGCAGCTTGGGCCCGCCCCCCGAAGGCGCGGTCAGCCCGGCGAAGAAGTCGTTGCCCTTGTCATCGACGACCAGGAACGCCGGGAAGTCCTTCATCTGGACCTTCCACACCGCCTCCATGCCGAGCTCGGGGTACTCCAGCACCTCGACCTTGGTGATGCAGTCCTTGGCCAGCCGCGCCGCCGGCCCGCCGATCGAGCCGAGGTAGAAGCCGCCGTGCTTCTTGCACGCCGCGGTCACCGCCTTGCTGCGGTTGCCCTTGGCCAGCATGACGAGGCTGCCGCCGTGCTCCTGAAATAGATCTACATAGCTGTCCATGCGCCCGGCGGTGGTCGGCCCGAACGAGCCGGAGGCGTAGCCCTCGGGGGTCTTGGCCGGTCCGGCGTAGTAGACCATGTACTGCTTGATGTAGTCGGGCAGGCCCTCGCCGCGGTCGAGCCGCTCCTTGAGCTTGGCGTGGGCGATGTCGCGGGCGACGATCATCGGGCCGCTCAGCGACAGGCGGGTGCGGATCGGGTAGCGGCTCAGGGTCTGGCGGATGGCGCTCATCGGCTGGTTCAGATCGATGCGCACCACCTCGTCCGATAGCTCGTGCGCCGTCGGCTCGGGCAGGTACTTGGCGGGGTCGCGCTCCAGCTCTTCGAGAAAGACGCCCTCGGCGGTGATCTTGCCGAGCGCCTGGCGATCGGCGCTGCACGACACGGCGATCGCCACCGGGCAGCTCGCCCCGTGACGCGGCAGGCGGATGACGCGCACATCGTGGCAGAAGTACTTGCCGCCAAACTGCGCGCCAATGCCGGTCCGCTGCGCCAGCTGCAGGATCTTGGCTTCGAGCTCGTGGTCGCGGAAGCCGCGGCCGTGGTCGTTGCCGGTCGCCGGCAGGGTGTCCAGGTAGCGGGCGCTGGCCAGCTTGGCCACCTTCAGCGCGTACTCGGCGCTGGTGCCGCCGACGACGATCGCCAGGTGGTAGGGCGGGCACGCCGCGGTGCCCAGGCCCCGCAGCTTCTCGTCGACGAACTTGAGCAGGCTGTCGGGGTTGAGCAGCGCCTTGGTCTCCTGGTACAGGTAGCTCTTGTTGGCGCTGCCGCCGCCCTTGGCCATGAACAGGAACTTGTAGGCGTCGCCGTCGGTGGCGTAGATCTCGATCTGCGCCGGCAGGTTATCGTTTGTGTTCTTCTCGCGGTACATGTCAAGGGGCGCCAGCTGCGAGTAGCGCAGGTTGCCGCTGTGGTAGGTCTCGTAGACGCCGCGGGCGATCGCCGCCTCGTCGCCGCCGCCGGTGAACACGAGCTGGCCCTTTTTGCCCATGACGATCGCGGTGCCGGTGTCCTGGCACGAGGGCAGGATGCCGCCGGCGGCGATGTTGGCGTTGTGCAGGAGCTCCAGGGCGACGAACCGATCGTTGGCGCTCGCCTCCGGATCCTTCAGGATGTGCGCCAGCTGCCCGAGGTGGCCGGGGCGCAGAAGGTGGGCGATGTCGCGCATCGCCTCGCGCGTGAGCAGCGTCAGCGCCTCGGGCGCGACGGCGACAAAGCGCCGCCCGGCGGCCTCGAAGGTGGACACGAAGTCGCGCGTAATAAGGCGCATCGGCGTCGGGTCCGGGCCAAGCGGGAGGATGTCCTGGTAGGTGAATCCGGTCATCTGTCGTAGTCCCCTGTCCTGGTTCTTGTCCAAGTCGGTCTGCGCGGCATTCTACCACCGCCGCCAGCGGGCCGAGTTTGCCGCCGCGGCGCCGGGCAAAAGGGTGTAACATGGGCGCCGGGCCCCGGGGGGATCTGCCATGGGAGCAAAGCGCCTCGGCTTGCCGAGCAAGAGCAGCTGGCTGGCGCTCGGCGCCTACTTGATCATCCTTGCGGCGGCGCTGCTCATCGCTCGCCGCTACGCCAACCCGGCGCCGCCGAGCCGCATCGTCATCTCGACCGGCGCCGATGAAGGCGACTACCAGTCCTACGCCGCGCTGTACCGCGGCATCATCAAAAAGAGCGGCGTCGAGCTGGTCATCCGGCCCTCGTCCGGCACCACCGAGAACCTGCGCCTGCTCAAGGACCCGAGCGCGGACGTCGATGTCGCCTTCGTGCAGGACGGGCTGGACGACAGCGACGAAGAGTCGAGCCTGGTCTCGCTCGGCAGCCTGTACTACGAGCCGCTGTGGGTCTTTTATCCCGGCCGCCCGGGGACCCCGCCGCTCACCCGCCTCTCGCAGCTGCGCGGCCGGCGGCTCGCCATCGGCGAGCGCGGCGGCGGCACCCAGGCCCTGGCGCAGCGCCTGCTCAAGCAGAGCGGCGTCGATGACCAGAACAGCCGCCTGCTCAACATGAGCTACGTCCAGGCCGTGCAGGCCCTGCGCAAGGGCGAGCTCGACGCCGGCTTCTTTCTCACCACCGCGGACGACGACCTCATAAAGCCGATGCTCGCCGACCCCAACCTGCGCCTTATGAGCGTCGATCAAGCCGAGGCAATCACCCGCCAGATGCCGTTTCTCCATCACCTGGTCCTGCCGCACGGCGCCATCGATCTGCAGGCCAACCTGCCCGCCGAGGACGTGCACCTGGTCGCCTCGACCGCGACGCTGGTCGCCCGCGACAGCCTGCACCCGGCGCTCATCGATCTGCTGCTCCTGGCCGCCACCGAGGTCCACTCCGAGCCGGGGATCTTCGAGAACAAGGGCGAGTTCCCGATCGACAAGGACTATGACTTCCGCATCAGCGCCGAGGCCAAGCGCTTCTACAAGACCGGCGAGCGATTCTGGCTGCGCTACCTGCCGTTCTGGATCGCCAACCTCGCCGAGCGCTTCATCCATGTGGTGATCCCGCTGCTCGCGCTGCTGTTCCCGCTTTTTCGCACCGTGCCGCGGCTGCGCGAGTGGTGGATCAAGTCGGGGATCTACAAGCGCTATGGCGAGCTGAAGTATCTGGAGACGCAGATGAAGGCGGCCAGCGGGCCGGACAAGCTCGCCGAGCAGCTGCGCGAGCTCGATCGCATCGAAGAGCGGGTCAACCACATGAAGATGCCGGTCGAGTTCACCGAGCACCTGTACGTGCTGCGCGAGCACATCGAGTTCGTGCGCAGCAAGCTGACCCGCACCTGATCCCCGGGCTGGGCTTCCCGCCGCGGACGCGGTAAGAGTCGCTGATGCGACGACTGCCTCTTGGGCTTGCCGGACTGGGTCCATGCTGGCTGCTGCTCGGGCTGCTCGGGTGCCGGCCCGGACCTGTGGACGCGCCGCTGGTGCCAGACGCCGCGCCGGACCTGGCAGGGGCGCCGGACGCCGGCGGCCCGGTGCGCAGCAGCTTGTACCCGGCCGACTGGACGCCCGGGCTGCGCGATCCAGAGGGCCGCTCGCTGCCCGACTTTTCCTACGCCGGCTACCGCAATGGCGAGCAGGAGCTGCCGACCGCGCCGCCCGGAGCGACCTTCAGCGTGCTCGCTTACGGGGCCGACCCGACGGCGGGCAAGGACTCGACGGCGGCGATTCAGGCGGCGATCGATGCAGCGGGCGCGGCCGGCGGCGGCGTGGTGCTCTTGCCCGCGGGAACCTATCGCTGCGACGGCGTCCTTGCGGTCGAGCGCTCCGGGGTGGTGGTGCGCGGCGCCGGGCCGCAAGCGAGCCGGGTCTACTTCACCCGCGCCCAGGGCCTGAGCTACGCCGCCCACCTGACGCTGCGCGGCAAGCTGGTGGCGGCCCCGCCGCTGGCGCTTGTGACCGACGGCGCGGCGGGGGCCAAGGTGGTGGAGGTCGCCGATGCCAGCTCGCTCTCCCCCGGCGATGACGTGAGCCTGGGCTGGACGATCTCCCCCGAGTTCATCGCCGAGCACGCGATGACCGATGTCTGGACCGCGTTCATCGGAAAGTGGAAGCCGATCTTCCGCCGCCGCGTGCTCTGGATCGACCGGGCGACGACGCCGCAGCGGGTGACCCTGGATGTGCCGCTGCGCTACCCGGCCAAGCGGCGCGATCAGGCGGCGCTGCAGCGCGAGACCGGCTACCTCACCGGCTGCGCGGTCGAGCAGCTGGCCCTGGCCAACGCAGTCGGCTGGGCCGCGGCGTGGGGCCAGAACCAGGTGCACCTGCTGGCGCTGTCCGCGGTCAAGGACTGCTGGGTGCAGGGCGTCCGCTCGTTCCCCTCGCCGCTGTCAGCGCCCGCCGGCTACCACCTGCAGAGCAGCGGCATCCTGGTCAAGGACAGCAAGCGCGTCACCATCAGCGACTGCACCCTGCAGAAGGCGCAGAACCGCGGCGACAACGGCAACGGCTACCTGTTTGAGATCTCGACCAGCAACGAGATCCTCACCCGCGACTGCACCGCCGCCGACGGCCGCCACAACTTCATCCAGAACTGGGACTTCGGCGCCACCGGCCTTGTGTGGAGCGGCTGCCAGAGCAGCGGCAGCCGGGCCTTTGCAGACAGCGCCGATCCGACCGGCCTGGCGGCGGCTTCGGAGTATCACCACTCGCTGGCCATGGCGTGCCTGGTCGAGCAGACCGAGATCGGCGACGCCTGGCAGGCCCTCAACCGCCTTTACTTCAGCAGCGGCGCCGGCCACACCGCGACCCAGAGCGTGTTCTGGAACAACCGCGGCGGCGGGCGCCTGCTGAGCATGCAGTACGGCTGGGGCTACGTCATCGGCACCGCCGGACTCACGGTGCTCACCGAGCTCGGCGGCCTGTCGGGCCAGGGCACGGCGCCCGCGGATCTGGTCGAGCTCAGCGACCTCGAGCAGCGCGGCCAGACGCTGACGCCGGCCTCGCTATATGATGATCAGCGGCAGCGCCGCCTGCAGCGCGGCGAGCGGCTGTGGTAGTGGGGCGACTTTCGAGGATGCAATGAGCTCTAGTCTGCGACCGACCGTGTACCTGTTCGATATCGACGGCACCCTGCTCTCCACCGGCGGCGCGGGGCGGCGGGCGATGGAGGCGGCGTTTGCCGCGCTCACCGGCCGCCGCGACGCCTGCGCCGGCTTCTCGTTTGCCGGCATGACCGATCGGGCGATCGCCCGCGCCGGCTTGCTCGCCGTGGGCGAGAGCGCCACCGCCGAGCGGATCGAGGCCCTCCTGGCCGCCTACCTGCAGAGCCTGGACGGCGAGCTCGGCAGCGGCGACGGCTACCGCGTGCTGCCGGGGGTGACCCAGGTGCTGGCCCAGCTGCGCCAGCGCGCTGGCTGCGCGATCGGGCTTGGCACCGGCAACGTCCGACCCGGGGCCACCGCCAAGCTGCG
Source organism: Polyangia bacterium (assembly GCA_044222245.1). GTDB lineage: Bacteria > Myxococcota_A > Polyangia > Palsa-1104 > JAEUJZ01 > CALFML01. The sequence continues at coordinate 9,271 of JBGANQ010000009.1, forward strand.
GCGCGGCGGGCTGGCCGAGCACTTCGACTTCGGCGGCTTCGGCTGCGACCACGAGGAGCGCGCCGAGCTGTTGCGCATCGGGGCCGAGCGCGGCGCCGCGCGCCTGGGCCACGCTCGCGCCGGCTGCCGCGTGGTCGTCATCGGCGACACCGTGCGCGACGTGCGGGCGGCGCTGGCGATCGGCGCCGAGTGCATCGCCGTGGGCACCAGCGGCAGCGCCCTCTGCGACCTGCAAGCGGCGGGCGCGACCGCCGTACACGCCGACCTGACCACCTGCACCGTCAGCCTGTGAGCCCGGCGCGCTGGCCCGCGCTCAGGTCAGGGCGCGGGCGAGCAGCGGCAGGCTGCGATCGAAGCGGTAGGCGGTGTTCATGTGCCCGTCATCGAACTCCTCATGCACGACCGGCGCCCCGATCGAGCCAAGGCGCGCCGCCAGCTGCCGCGCGGCGATGTCCAGGTAGTACTCATCGCGGGTGCCGGCGTCGAGGAAGATGAGGCGCTGGCTGCGCAGGGCGCTGCGGTAGGGCTCTTCACCGCATAGCTCCACCGGGTCAAAGCGCAGCCAGCGGGCAAAGACCTTCTCATCGAGCACCGCGGTCTGCCAGTCGATCGGCAGGACAAAGCCGAGCGGGTCGGCGGGGTCGGGCGAGTAGGCCGAGGCGCTGACCAGGATCGAGACGACGTCGAACAGATCGCCGCTGCGCGGTCCCTTGCCGGCGCTCAGCCACTGCGCCATCGCCTCGGCCGGGCCGCCGTAGCGCCGCACCCGGCGGCAGAACTTGAGCAGCTCGGGCGGCATGGTGGCGCGGAAGAAGCCATCGCCGGCGTGGCTGGCCACCGCCCCGAACAGCTGCGGGTGGTTCATCGCCAGCCACAGCGCGCCGATGCCCCCCGACGAGCGGCCCAGCACCCCGCGGTGCGGCGCGGTGGCCAGGGTGCGATAGCGGCGGTCGATCTGCGGGATGACCTCCTGGGTCAGGTGATCCTCGTAGCGGCCCAGCGCCGAGGAGTTCACGTACTGGCTGCCGCCCAGGGCGGTGTAGCAGTCGGGCAGGACGACGATGACCTCGGGCAGGCTCGGGTCCTGGCGGTAAAGGCGGCTCAGCCGCTCGTCCAGCGCCTCGGCCAGCGGCGAGCGGTTGAGCAGCTGCCAGCCGGTGCCGGTGAGCGCCGCCAAGAGATAAATCACCGGGAAGCGCCGCTCTGGCTCGCGCTCGTAGCTCGGCGGCAGGATCACTGGCGTGACCCGGTCGGTGGGGTCGCCGAGCCAGTTGCCGATGAGGACCTGGCTGGGCACGACCTCGTAGATGACGCGGCAGGCGGTCTCAGAACCGGGGAGCATGGCTTAGCTACGCCGCTCGACGGTGTAACGGCCCAGGGCGCGCAGCGGCTCGGCGGCCGCGCCGAGCGGTGCCAGGGCGGCGATGCCGGCGGTCATCACCTCGTCGGCCTGGCGGCGGGCGCCGTCCACCCCGAGCAGGTCGACGTAGGTGGTCTTGCCGGCCTCGCGATCCGAGCCCGGATCCTTGCCCAGCGTCTGCAGGTCGGCGGTCACATCGAGCACGTCATCGATGATCTGGAACGCCAGGCCCAGCGCCTCGGCATAGGTGCGCAGGCCGGCCACCGCCGACTCGGTGGCGCCGCCCAGGCGCGCCCCGGCGCACACCGAGACCGCCAGCAGCGCCCCGGTCTTTTTGCCGTGCAGGCGCCGCAGCAGCTCCAGATCGACCTTGTTGCCCGTCGCCTCGATGTCGATCACCTGGCCGCCGACCATGCCGGCGGCGCCCACCGCGCTCGCCAGCTCGCCCAGGACCTGGACCAGCACCGCCGGCGGCGCCGGGCTGCGGCTGGTCACCGCGAAGGCCTCGGTGAGCAGGGCGTCGCCGGCGAGGATGGCGATCGCCTCACCGAAGACCTTGTGGTTGGTCGGGCGGCCGCGGCGGAAGTCGTCGTTGTCCATCGCCGGCAGGTCGTCGTGGATGAGCGAGTAGGTGTGGATCATCTCCAGCGCGCAGGCCAGCGGCAGCACCGCCGCCAGCTGGCCGCCGACGGCCTCGCAGCCGGCCAGGGCGAGGATCGGGCGCAGCCGCTTGCCGCCGGCGAGCAGGCTGTAGGTCATCGCCTTGCGCAGGGTCGGCGGCACTTCGGCGGCGTCGGCTTCCGCGACGCGCACAAGCTCGGTCTCGATGAGCGCGCGGCGGTCCGTAAGGTAGGCGTTGAGGTCAAAAGACATGGCATTTGTTTTACACGAAAGTCGCGGTTGCGCGGCCCAGATTGATGCCGCTGCGCGACCGGGCGGCCAGCGGACGGCGACCTGACGGCGGCGGTCGGCGGGCGCCGCGGGGCCGGACTCGCCTTGACAGCACCGCCAGGCTGCTACAGGTTGGCAACCATGTCTCCTTCATGCACTGCGGCGGGTGGCCGCTGGCCGGCCCGCCGATCGCCTGGCCGGGTCCGCGGTCTTACTCGGGTCGTCTGGCTTGGGATCTGGCTCGGGGTAGGTCTGCTCGGCTGCTCGAACCACAAGGACCTCGAGCTGCCGCCGCCGGCCCAGGCCCGCCCCGCCGCGCCGGCCGTGGACAGCCTGCCGCTGCCGGCTGCCGAGGCGCCGGGGACGCCGTCCGGGCCGCTGCCCGCCGCCAGCCCGAGCGCCGCGCCGGTGGTGACGCAGCCCGAGGTCCCCACTGCCGCCAACCTCACTCCGGCGCAGCGCAGCCGCATGACGCCGGTGGTCGACGCGGTCAGCCGGGCGGCGCCGGCGGTCGTCTCGGTGCTGACCGAGCAGAAGCCGCAGGTCAACGCCTTTGGCGGCTTCTTCGGTCTGCAGGAAGATGAGGAGAGCGGCAAGACCTCGCTCGGCTCGGGCGTCATCGTCGACGCCCGCGGGCTGATCGTCACCAACGAGCACGTGGTGGCCGGCGCGGCGCGCATCCGCGTGCAGCTGTCCGACGGACGCGAGCTGCCGGCGACGCTCATCGGGGCCGACCAGTCGTTCGATCTGGCGGTGCTGCAGGCCGATGCCGGCGGCAAGCCGCTGCCGGCGCTGCACATCGGCACCGCCAGCGATCTGATGATCGGCGAGACCGCGATCGCCATCGGCAACCCCTTCGGCCTGTCGCACACGGTGACCTCGGGGGTGATCTCGGCGCTGCACCGGGTGGTCCAGGCTAAGAACCGCACCTACGAGGACTTCATCCAGACCGACGCCCAGATAAACCCCGGCAACTCCGGCGGGGCGCTGCTCAACATCCACGGGGAGCTCATCGGCATCAACACCGCCGTGCACTCGGGCGGGCCGGGCATCGGCTTCGCCATCCCGATCGATCGCGCGCGCACCATCGTCGGGGATCTGCTGCAGTTTGGTCGCGTGCGCTACGGGTGGATCGGCATCCGGCCGGCGCCGCTGTCCGGCCGCCGCCGCCCGCTGGGGGTGGTCGTCGCCGAGGTCGAGCCGGGCAGCCCCGCCGCCAAGGCCGGGGTCGTCGCCGGCGACGTCATCACCCACGTCGGCGACGAGGCCACCCTGTCGGTCGACGGCTTCTGGGATCGCCTCCAGCATGTGCTGGCCGGCGATGAGGTCCGGCTGCGCCTTCTGCGCAGCGAGGTCCGCTTCACCGCCGCGCCGCTCGACCCGAGCGAGGTGTCGGTGCGCGCCCGCCGCCGCCTCGGCCTCGAGGTCACCGAGGCGAGCGGGCGGGCGGCGCTGGTCCGCCGGGTCAACCCGGGCTCGATCGCCGAGCGCATCGGCTTTCAGCCCGGCGACGCGGTGCTGCAGATCGGTTCCCGCGCGGTGCGCAGCAGCAGCGACTTCAACAAGGCGCTGGGCGAGATCCGCCCCGGCAGCGACACGGTCATGCTGGTGGTGCGCGGCCAGTACAGCTACTACGTGACCATCCCGCTGTAGGTCGCCGCTGGGGCCGGCGTCTGCTACGTGACCATCTCTTTGTAAGCCGCGGTTGGGGCCGGCGTCTACGAGCCGCGGCGCAACGGGGCCCGCGCTCGCCAGCGGGGCGAGGCGGGCGGGACTTTCACGGTAGGGGGCGGGGAAGGAGCCGGGCGAGCGGCTCAGCGGGGCGGGGTCTACTTCTTGGACTCGCCGTCGTCGTTGGGCATGTAGACCGGCTCCAGGCCCAGGCTCTGGCCGACCTGCAGGACGCGCTGCACGGTGCTGGAGTTCAGCGGGGGCGGGCGGTGCGACTCTTCGGTGGCCGCGGCCGGCGGCGCGGGCGGTGGCGGCGGGCTGGCCGGGGAGGTCTCGGCCGGGGCCGCGTCGACGCCGCCCAGGCGCGCCAGCTCGGTGCGCAGGCGGACGCTCTCGGCCATCGCCTCGGTCAGGCGCTGCTCGAGCTCGCCGGCGCGGCTCATCGCCTCATCGCGCTCGCGGGTGGTCTGCGAGGCCTGCTCGCCCAGGCGGCCGCTGCGGGCGCGCTCGCGCAGCGCCGTGGCCACCGCTTCGTCGCCGTGCTGGTCGTGGCGGGCGCTCTCCAGCTGCAGGTCGGCGATGCGCCGCCGGGCTGCCTGCAGCTCACCCTGCAGGCGGGTCAGCTCCTCGCTGGGCGGGGTCTTGCTCTCCAGGGCGCCGATGCGGCGGTCGCGGTCGGCGATCTCCAGCCGCAGCGCCTCGGTCTCGCGCTCGCGCTCGGCAAGGCGCGCGCGCAGCTGGCGGGCCCGCTCGGCGCGGGCGAAGGCCTCGCGCTCGACCTCGGCGAGCAGACGGCCCAGGGCGTCGCGCTCGGCGCGCAGGTCGGCGGCGGCGCGCTCACGGCTCTGCAGCTCCTGCTGCAGCTGCGACAGCTCGGCGGCCACCGCGCGGCCCGGCTGGGCATCGCCGGCCTGGCGCAGCTCCTCTTCAATCGCCTCGACCCGCTTCTGCTCCCGCTCGGCCTGTAGGCGCGCCTCGCCGAGGACCTGCTCCATCCCGACCACCGCGGCGCGCAGCTCGGCTACCCGCGACAGCGCCTCATCGGCCGCCGCCTGCGCCGCCTGCCGGGCCGAGCGCTCTTCGCCGAGCGCCCGCTCCGCCTCGCTGCGCGCGCTGCGCAGGGCCGCCGCCCCTTCCTCTTTGATACGCGTCACCTCATCGTGCAGGGCGAGCTCGCTCGGCGCCTGGCCGCCCTCGGGCAGCGGCGCCGCCCAGCGCAGGGCGTCGAGCTCCGCCTTGAGCTGCGAGACCTGCTGCGCCGCGGCATCGCGCGCCGCCCGCAGCTCCTTGATCTGGCCCAGGGCCTCCTTGCGCTCGGCCTCGGTCCGGGTCAGCTCCTCGCGCAGCTGCACCGCCTTCTTGGTCGCCTCCTCCATCGCCCGGGTCAGCTCGACCGAGGCGAGCTTGCGCGCGTCGCGCAGCTTGCGCACGGTGTCCTCGCGGACCTCGGCGGCGGCCTGCTCGGCCTCGGAGCGGGCCTTCATGTACTTCCAGGTCTCGCGCTCGGCCTGGTTGAACTTGTCCTTGAGGCGCTCGTTGTCGGCCTGCAGCTCGGCGATCTGGGCGCGCAGCTGGGTCAGCTCCTCACCGGCCGACACCGGGGCGGCTCCCGCCACCCGCGCCACCGGAGCGGTGGGGATGTCGCCGACCGGCATCGGCACGCCATCGGCGACCGGCTGGCGGTGCAGCGCCTGCAGCTCGCGCTCCAGGGAGGTCAGCGACTGCTTGAGCTGCGCCGCCTCGGCGCGCGCCGAGACCAGCTGCTGCTCGGCGGTCGCCCGCTCGCGCTCCGCCTTGGCCACCGCCGCCTCGCGCTCGGCCTCGCGCTCGGCGTGGGTGCGCTCCAGCTCCAGGCGCTTGCCGGCGGCGGTCTGCAGCTGCTGCTCCAGCTCGCTGCGCTGGGCGGTCAGGCCCTGCTCGCGCTGCTCGAGCTCGGCCCGCTGGACCAGGATCTCGGTGCGCATGGCCTCGATCTCGCGGCGCTTGTTCTCCAGCTCGGCGGCCAGGCCCGCCTCGGCGGCGCGCTGCTGCAGCTCGCCGCGGGCGCGCAGCAGGTGGCCCTCGACCTCGGCCAGGCGCTGCCGCGCCAGCCGCTCGGCCTGACCGGCCTGCTCGGCGCGCTGCTGGGTGACCTGGAGCTCTTCCTGCATGCGCGGCAGCTCGCGCGCCTGCTCCTCGAGCTCGGCGACGAACGCCTCGCGCTCCTCCAGGGCGGTGCGCAGCTCGCGCATCTGCCGCTCGTGGGTGAGGGCGGCCTCGGCGTGCTCGGCCTCGCGGATGTGGCGCTGGCGCAGCTGCTCGGCGAGCTCGGCCTCCATCGCCGCCGCCCGCTCGCGCGCCGCCTCGCTGACCTGCAGCTGGCGGCCCAGCTCCTGCTTCTGCGCCTCGGCCTCTCGCCGCTGCACGACCAGCCGCTGCTCATGGCCGGCGACCTCGTGCAGGCGGCTCTTGAGGGTGTCGCGCTCGCTGCGCAGCTCACTGGCCTCGCTGCTCAGGCGCTCGCGGTCGCCGCGCAGCTGCGCCAGCTCACTGCTCAGCCGCTCGCGGTCGCTGCGCAGCTTTTCGACCTCGCCGGCCAGGCGCTCGCGGTCGGCCACGACCTGCGGGTCGGGGACCTTGACCTCGACCTTCTCGACCACCCGCTGGGGCGCCAGCTGAATGACCTTTTCGACGACCTTCTCGACGACCCTCTCGACTACCTGGGGGGTCGCGGCGACCGCGCCGCGCGGCAGGCGGACCACCTCGTAGGGGCGCGGCGCGCCCGCTGGACCGCACAGCGCCAGGTACTCATCGGCGGCCTCGGCGGGAGCCAGGCTGTCGTCCAGGACCAGCGGCGGCTCGGCGACCCCGAACGGCACCACCGCGGCGGCGATGAACGGCGACTGCCCGCACATGGTCACCGGGCCGAACCCGGCCTGCTCCAGGGAGTCGAGCAGCTCGAAGTAGCCGAGCGCCTGGGGGTCGTCGGGGAACGCTTCTTTGCTGCGCGCCCCGACGATCAGGTGGCCGCTCGGCACCAGCAGCCGCCGCAGCTCGGCGAGAAACCGCGGCGCCCGCAGCAGCGCCCCATCCCCCGGCAGGAACACCACGTCGAACTGGCGTGGCCCGGCCGCCTTGGCCAGCCCGCCTTCGGCGAGCAGGGCTGGCTTGTCCAGCGCGCGGAGGGTCACCTGCGCCGGCAGGGCCGGCCCGCCCGCGCCCGCCGGGCCGAGCTGCAGCCCGAGCACCGCCGCGGCGCCCTTGTCGGCAAGGAGCGCCGATCCGTGGCCCGGGCCGCACTCGATATCCAGCACGCGCTTGCCTGCCACCAGATCGGCGGCATAAAGATAGCGCGCCAGTCGTCGGTGCTGGTCGCCAAGGGGCGAGCGGCTGCCAGGGTCACTACCAGAGGCGGTACCCAGGGCGGCACCAGAAGAGGTAGCAGATTTCATCTCAGCGACGGAGGACTCGGGGGAATTTACGGTCTTCGACATGTAGATAACTCTATGCGGCTCCCATGCTATCACTGCGCCAGATGCTTGGGTAAACAGGGGGTGCGTGCTTCGTCTATCACATTCCCGAGCCACATACTATGGTGACCCGAGCGGTAAACTCGCTCGGCAAGGGCGGCAGAGGCGCGCAGCCCTTCGCAGCGAGATTTTTTCTACCTTTCTTAATAGGTTCGTTTTTTTATGATCCGAGAGCTTGCGCCAGCGGCCAGCGGCCCAGCTCGCCGTTTAAGTCGGGCCCCAGAGCCCCAGTTCCAAGAAGTATGTCAGTCGGTATGAGCGCTAGTCCGGCGAAAGCCGGCTCAGGTGGGCCAGGTAGGCAGCTTTTGTGAGAAAAATCACAGTGCGGGTCGTCGCTTGACCGCCCGTCGAGGTCTAATCGCTGCAGCCTGTAGATCTACTCCGTTTGACCGTGTTACGATAAATACAGTTTTTAGCTAGGTATGGAACTCCTATCGTCGCCTTCGACCAGCCAGAACCGCCCGCTGGCCGCGCCAGGAAGTTCCGGCTGCCTTCATTTTTCGCGTGCGCACCGTCGGGTGACCCTGGGTCGTAGGCGACTGCATCGACCGATGCGTGGGAGCAAGAGGAACGGGCAATGAATCTCCACTTCTGGGGCGTCCGCGGCTCACACCCGGTGCCCGGGCCAACTACGCAGCGCTACGGCGGCAACACAAGCTGCGTTGAAGTCCGCTGTGCCTCGGCACAGGACCCCACTGCGCCGCGGCTCATCCTGGATGCCGGCACCGGCCTGCGCCGGCTCGGTAAAGAGATGATGCTCGGCCCCTTCGGCGAAGGCCGGGGCGAGGCGCACCTGCTGGTCAGCCACACCCACTGGGATCACATTCAGGGACTGCCGTTTTTCGCCCCGCTGTACCACGCCGGCAACCGCTTCCATGTCTACGCCCGCCAGCGCGACGACACCCACCTGCGCACGGTGTTCGCCCTGCAGTCGGACAATCCCTACTTCTCGGTGCCGTTCGACTCCGCCGCCGCCAAGGTCCAGTTCACCGAGCTGTCCGACGACGCGCAGTTTGCGATCGGTCCGGTCAAGGTCCGCTGCACGCGGCTGAACCACCCGTGGATCGCGATCGCCTTTCGCCTCGACTACGACGGCGCCTCGGTGGCCTACGTCACCGACACGGCGCCGTTTCGCGACATCCTCATCGAGCAGAAGTTCATCCGCCAGCCGCCCAAGCCCGGTGATCCGTTAAACCCCGAGGACGCCGCCAAGCTGGCCGAGATGCGGGCGGGCGTGGTGCGCCTGTGCGAGGGGGCGGACCTGGTCATCTACGACACCCAGTTCACTCCCGCCGAGTACATGCAGAAGCCCCACTGGGGCCACAGCTGCCCCGAGGACGCCATCGAGATCGCGCGCGAGGCAGGGGCGCGGGCGCTGATGCTGTTCCACCACGCCCCCGAGCGCACCGACGCCCAGATCGATGAGCTGCTCAAGTTCCACCGCGAGCAGCAGGCGCGGGTCGGCTCCAAGCTCGCCATCCACGCTGCCAGCGAGGGCATGGAAGTCGAGCTCGACCGCTCTGGGGTGGTCGCGATCTCGGCAGTCCCGGCCGGCCCGGCGCCCGCGGTCCCGGTCGCTGGCACCCTGGGCAGCAGTGAGGTCCCGCCGTGGAGGTGACCTTCCACGGGGTCCGCGGGGCCATCCCAGCTCCCGGACCAGAGACCGTCCGCTACGGCGGCAATACCTCCTGCGTGTCGCTCCGCTCCTCGCTCGGGCAGCTGCTCATCCTCGATAGCGGCACCGGCATCATCGCCCTTGGCAAGGCGCTGCTGCAGACCGAGTTCGGCAAGGGCAAGGGGCACGCCGCCATCCTGCTCTCGCACGCCCACTGGGATCACATCCAGGGCTTCCCGTTTTTCGCCCCGATCTTCATCCTCGGCAACCGCTTTGCGGTGTTCGGGCCGGCGCGCAGCTCGTCGATGCTCGAAGGCATGCTCGAGGGTCAGGTCAACCCGCACTTCTCGCCCCTTTACACGATGAAGAACCTGGGCGCCTCGTTCGACCTTCTGCCCATGCACGGCGACCCCGAAGACAAGCCGCTGTGGTGGGAGCAGGTGGCGATCTCGGCCCGCCAGAACCCGCACGGCAAGGTCACCTGCATGGCCTACCGGGTCGAGGAGCACGGCTGCTCGGTGGTCTACGCCCCCGACGCCGGCTATCCACCGGGCGGGCCGTCGGAGAAGGTCATCGACCTGTACCGCGGCGCCGATCTGCTCATCCACGATGCGACGTATACGCCCGAAGATCGCGCCCAGCGGCTGGCGCGCGGCTACTCGTCGTTCGCCGATGCGGCGCTGGCGGCGACGCGGGCGCAGGTGCGGCGGCTGGCGCTGTTCCACTATGATCAGGACTACACCGACGATCAGGTGGATGAGTGCTGGCGGCGCTGCCGCGTGCTGCTCGATGAGATCGGCGGGCGCAACATCGAGCTCATCGCCGCGCGCGAAGGGCTGACCGTCAAGCTGTAGCCGTCCGCCGGGGGGCTCCAGCCCGGCCCGCCGCTGGCAAGCCTTGGCAAGGCAGCTGCGCGGCCCGCGCTCGGAGCCGGCCGTGCTCACGACCCAGAGCGCCGCGCGCCCGAACCCGAGCTCGGGCCGCTCGCTACGTTTTGCCGCGGCCTGCTAGGCCAGATCCGCGAAATCTGTGGAAGAATGGCCGGCGGATGCGTTCGGCTCGGGGTCTCAGGCCAAGGTTGGCCAGCGAGTATGGCGGCGCGGCGCGGTCGGCGCTGGTCGCCGCGGCTTGCGTGGTCGCCGGGCTCGGCCTTGGCTGCACGCGCGGGCCGGCCTCGGGCGGCGGCACCTCGCTGAGCGGGACCACCGGCGCCGCGGGAGCCGCGAGCGGACCGGAGCTGCCGCGGCCGCCGGCGATCGCGCTGCCGCCGCTGCCGCCGCTGCCCGGGGACCGCCTGGTGGCGCGCCTCACCGACCTGGCAGGCACCGCCGAGCTGCAGCGCGAGGGCAAGAGCCTGGCCGAAGAGCTGCAGACCTTTGACACCCCGTACAAGCTGGTCAGCCCCTACAGCGGCCTGCGCGGCGAGGCGGCGCTGCGCGTTATCGAGGTCGCGGTGGCCGACCCCGATGTCGAGAACTATCCGCCGCCGTGGTCGTCCCTGGCCGCCGCGACGTCGCCCGCGACGGCAGCCGCCCCCGACCTCGGCAGCGGCGCCCCGCCCAAGAGCAGCGCGCCGCCGCGGTTCGATCCGGTGTGGAACCGCTTCCGCGGCGTCTATGAATCGAAGGTGGCGCTGCTCGCCCCGGCGCCGTCCTGCTACAGCTTCCAGCTGGCCCTGCCGGCGCAGGGGCTGCTCAGCTTGTACACCGCTGCGGTGCCGCCGCAGAAGCCGCTTGCCGCGGGGACGACCCCCGCGGCCCTGGAGTTTGTGGTCCGCGTAGACGGCAAGGAGCTGTGGCGGCGCACCACGTCGAGCGCCGCCGCCGGTCGCTGGCTGCCCGCCGAGATCACCCTGCCGGCGGGCGAGGCGGCGGCCGGCGCGCCGCGGCGGCGGCTGTCTCTGTGCACGCGGCGGCTCGGCCCGGGTCCCGCGGCGGGAGTGGCGGTGTGGGGCACGCCCGAGGTGTGGGCCGAGGGCGCGGGGGCCAAGGCGCCCAACCTGCTGCTCATCCTGGTGGACACCCTGCGAGCCGACGCCGCGGCGGCGATGCCCCGGCTGCAGGAGTACGCCCAGCGCTCGGGCGTGCGGTTCACCCAGGCGATCACCGCCGCGACCTGGACGCGGCCGGCCGTGCTGGCGCTGCTCGGCGGCGACCTGCCGTCGGCGATCGGGCAGAACGCCGAGGACATGATCCCCAAAGAGCGTGACCGCCAGCGCTTCTACGCGCTCGACCGCCACCTGCTGCCGCGCCTGCTGCACGAGCAGGGGTTCCTGGTCTCGGCCATCGGCAACAACTTCTTCCTGCTCGGCTACCCGCAGATCGGGCTGAGCCTGGGCTTTGATGAAGTCGCCGACGTGCGTCACCCGGTGCTCGACTCGCCGGCCATCACCCGCGCGGCGCTGCAGTTCTTCGCGCGTCACCGCCGGCGGCCGTTCTTCCTCCAGCTGCACTACGACGCGCCGCACTGGCCCTACTCGCCGCCGCCGGAGTATCTGGCCAAGGTGGCGCCGCGCGAGGCGGTGGCGCTGGCCGGGGGACCGCTGGCCGCCGACAGCAAGGCGGCGCCGGCGCCGGTCGGGTCTTTTGATCCGCAGGCGCGCGCCTACCTGGCCGAGGCTGCCTACGCCGACGCCGAGCTCGCCAAGGTGCTCGCCGGGCTTGAGCGCGAGGGGCTGGCCGAGCGGACGCTGGTGGTCATCTTCGGCGATCACGGCGAGGTCTTCGATCCCCGCCACAACCATTTCGTCCTCGCTCTCAAGCAGCCGACCCTTTATCACCACGGCTGGTCGGCGTATGACGAGACGCTGCGGGTGCCGCTGGTGATCGGCATGCCGGGACGGCTGCCGGCCGGGGCGGTGGTGGCGGCGCAGGTGCGCCTCACCGATGTGGCGCCGACGATCCTGGAGGCGCTCGGGCTGCCCGCCCTGCGCGCCGGGCTGCCCGGTGGTGCGACGGCGAGCGGCCAGAGCTTGATCCCCCTTATGCAGGGCGAGCGCGAGCCGACCGAGCGTCCGGCCTTCATCGAGGGCCAGAACGTCCGCGCCCTGCGCGCCGACGGCTATCTTTACCTGCGGCGCAGCGACCCGCGGCTGCAGCGCGCCCCGGCGAGCGCCACCGCCAGCGCCGGCCTCGGTCCGGTGCAGCTTGTGCCCGAGGAGCTGTACTCGCTCCGGGAAGATCCGCTGCAGCACCGGAACCTGCTCATCGGGCCGCGCGATCTTGCGGTCGAGCGCGCGCTCAGCTCGATGCGCGCCGCGTTTGTGCGCAACTCTCCACCGCTGCCCGAGGCGCTGCTGCCGGTCACCCACCTGCTGCTGGCGCCGAGCGGCGGCCGCTCGCGGGTGCTCGCCGGGGTCATCACCAGCGCCGATGCGCAGCTCAGCGTCGCCGGGGTGAGCGGCGGCGAGGTCAGCCCCCTCGGCCCCGGGCGGCTGGAGATCGCGCTGCGCAGCGGCGGCCGACTGGATCTGAACGCCGATGCCGACGCCCGGCTGCAGCTGCAGCTGACGCTGGACGGGCTGCCGCTGCGCCCCGAGGGGCTGCTCCTTGGCCCCTACAGCCTGCCGCTGCTGCACAGCGCCCCGCCGGGGGCCGACCTGGGCAGCGGTGAGCCGGAGGGCACGCTGGCGGTGTCCGGCGCCGCGCTGGCGCGCCTCACTGCGGCTTATCCGCCGGTGCCGGGGGAGCGCGGCGACGTCCTTTTATGGCGGGATCAGGCCAGCCCGTCGGCGTCGGCTCCCCTGTGGTCGCGCAGCACCCAGGCCACCCAGGGGGAGGTGGCGACGATGATGCGCGACTGGGGCTACGCGCAGCCCGGCGCGGCCGCGACTGCCGGGCAGCCCGGGTCCGCGGCGGGCAGCCCCCCGCCCACTTCCGGCAGCCCCAGCGCGGCGCCGACCTCTGGCGGAAGCAGTGCGCTGCCCGGTGCACCCATCCCGCCGAGCGGTCCGCGCGGCGCCGGCCCGCCGCCCGCCGCTTCCAGCCCGCCTGCCGCCGCCCGCGAGGGCGGTACCCGATAGGAGTCCGCATGTCCCAGCCCGCTGCTTCCCTTCCAGACCTTGACTTGACGGTGCTCCGCCCAGCGGCAGCCGCGGCCGGCGGCGTCCGCGGCCGGAGCCGGGCGGCGTCGCGGCTCGGACCGCTGGTGCTGGTCCTGGCGCTGGGCGCCTGCACCGGCACCGCGAACGAGCCTGCAGATGGCGGCTCCGGGAGCCCGGACCTCAGCGGACCCGGCCGGCCGAGCGGCGATCCCTGCGCCCCGGTGCCGGCTCCGACCGGGGACGACCTGCTGTGCCCGGTGACCGTGGTCTACACACCGCCGCGGGCGGCGCAGGTGGCCATCGCCGGCGAGTGGAACGGCTTCAGCCCGACCGCGCAGCCGCTCAGCGGGCCCGACGCCCAGGGCGCCTACCGGGTGTCGCTGCGGCTGTTGCCGGGGCTTTACGCCTACAAGCTGGTGCTCGATGGGAGCGACTGGCGGCTCGACCCGCAGAACTCCTACCGCAAGTACTCCGGCGGCGTGGAAAACTCTGGCCTGCGCGTCGCCGACTGTCACTTGCCGACGCTGCAGCTGGAGCCGGGCTCGCTGAAGGTGAGCCGGCCGGGCGTCGGCCAGGGGCAGCTCACCGCGCGCGTGCGCCTGGTCGCCGCGGCCGGCGAGTCGCCCGGCCTGTGCAAGCTGACCGCGACCGTGCGCGACAGCCAGGAGCCGGTCGGCGATCCGCCGGTGGCCCGCCCGCCGGCCGCGGCGGTGAAGCTCAGCACCGACCTCGGCTCGGCCGAGCTTTCCCTGGGCGAGCTGCGCGATGGCAAGTACACCCTCAGCGTGCGGCCCGAGGCGCACGGCAAGGTGGGGCCGGAGCTGCTGCTGCCGTTCTGGATCGAGGCGGCGGCGTTCTCGTTCGCCGACACCCCGCTGTACATGGCGGTGATCGATCGCTTCGTCGATGGCGATGGCAAAAATCCCGGCCTTCTGCCCGGGGTGCGGCAGGCCGCCAACTACCAGGGCGGCGACCTGCCCGGGGTGACGCGGAAGATCGAGGCCGGCTACTTCGACCGCCTGGGGGTGCGAGCGCTGTGGCTGACCCCGTTCAATGCCCAGCCGCAGAACCCCCAGCTCGACGCCAGCGGCCTTTATCAGGTGGCGCCGTATCACGGCTACTGGCCGATCCGCGCCCGCCAGGTGGACGACCGCATCGGCGGCGGCGACGCGCTGCGGGCGCTGGTGCGGGCGGCGCACCGGCACGGCATCCGGGTGCTGATGGACTCGGTCATAAACCACGTCCACGAGCAGCACGAGTACTTCGTCGATCCGGCGCGCAAGGGCTGGTTCCGCACCGGCTGCGTCTGCGGCACCCCCGGCTGCGACTGGACCGAGAAGCGCCTGAGCTGCCTGTTTGCCACCTACCTGCCCGACATCGACTGGACGGTGCCCGAGGCCTCCGAGCAGTTCATCGCCGACGCCCTGTGGTGGCTGCAGGAGTTCGACCTCGACGGCCTGCGCGTCGATGCGGTCAAGCACGTCGAGGACGCGGCGATCCTCAACCTGACGGCGCGGGTGCGCGAGCGTTTCGAGCAGGCGGGCACCCGCTACTACCTGCTCGGCGAGACCGCGATGGGCTGGAACGAGGGCACGATCGCCGACAACCGCGAGAACTACGACACCATCAAGCGCTACCTCGGACCGGCGGGCCTGGACGGGCAGTTCGACTTCGTGTGGTACCACGGGGTCGCCTACCGCACCTTCGCCTATGACGACAAGCGCTTCCTGCATGTCGACTACTGGTCGCACGCCAGCCTCAGCCAGTTCGCCGGCAGCCTGATGGTTCCCTACCTTGGCAGCCACGACACGACCCGCTTTGTCACCCTCGCCACCTACCGCGACACCACCAAGGGCTCGCCGTGGAACCGCGACATCGCCTTCAACAAGTGGGACAACCTGCCGGCGCCGCCGCCCAGCCAGGAGCCCTACGATCACCTGTGGCTGGGCATGCTCAACCTTTTGACCCTGCCCGGCATGCCGCTCCTTTATTACGGCGATGAGTACGGCCAGTACGGCGGCGGCGATCCCGACAACCGGCACCCGATGCGCTTTGACGCGGCGCTGGACGCGCGCGAGACGGCGCAGCTTGCGCGGATGACGGCGCTGCTCAAGGCGCGGGCCGAGCTCACCGGCCTGCGGCGGGGCGACCTGCAGACGGTGCTGCTCGACGAGGACCTGTACGCCTATGCGCGACCGGATCGCGATCCCAAGCAGACGGCGCTGGTGGTGCTCAACCGGGCGGCGGCGGCGACGACGGCGGCGGTGCCGCTGCCCGGGGAGCTAGGCTGGCCGGCGGGGACCCGGCTGCGCGAGCGCCTGGGCGGCAGCTCCTACGCGGTGACCGGCACCGTCCTCATGGTCGATGTGCCGGCGCGCGGCGGCGTCGTGCTCGCGCCGGAGTAGTTATAAAGGAACGCCGGCCTGCGGTCGCCGCAGCGAGGGCGGCAGCGGCGACAGGCGAGGAGTCCGGCCGTGCTGGCAGCCAAGCGCTGCTCCGTGCGTCCGCGCCCCGGCCGCTCGCTACGTTTGCCACAAGCCTGCTAGCTGCGCTGCGGCCGCTTGGTCGCTGGGGCCAGCGGCTCCGGCCGGTGGCCGCGGTTGCCGGATGTCGCCGGTGGCGGCGGCGGCGGCGGATCCTCGGCGGTGCCGTCGTTCTGCAGACCCTCCTGCTCGCTGAGCTGCGGGTAGCACGGCACGGAGCGCGCGGGGTTGACGGTGTTTTGCTTGAGCTCGGTAGACATGGGTAGGTCCTTCCAGGTGAGCGGAATACGCAGTTGAAGGGGGATATAGCGCCCGGGCACTGTCGTTGGCTACTGACTTTGATGAGGTTCAGTCAGGAGCGCGGGGTGGTGCGGCTGAGCGCGCTTTAGCGCCGCGGCGCGAGCTCTCAACAACGCGCGGCTGTGGGGTCCGCGGTGACTCGCGGGTGATGCCCAGCTGGGGCCGCGAGCTGGGCAAGCCGCGGCGCCGGCCGGTCGGGCGGCGACCTCATGGCGAGCCGCCGGCGCTGGTGGCGGTCGCCAGCGAGTCGGAGGCCGAGGCGCAGCGGAAGCCGATGCTCTCGCAGGGCAGGTCCTCGGCCCAGCGCGAGCGGGTCGCGCTGCGCGTCTCGCTGCTGCCCAGGGTGAAGCTGCCGCCGCGGAAGACACGGTAGCTCGGTCCGGACTCGCCGCCGGGCAGGATGAGCGGGTCGAGACACTCGCCGCAGTCGGGGTAGGGGGCGACGAAGCGATCGCGCACCCACTCGCTGACGTTGCCGCCCAGATCGAAGACGCCGCTCGGAGTGAGATCCTGGGCGGCGGTGCCGACGGGCAGCGGCCCGGGAACGGCGGCCCCAGCGCAGCGCCCGCTCAGCTGCGCCATGCGCACGCCATCGCAGCGCGGCGGCTCGTCACCCCAGGGGTAGCGCGGCGGCTCGCCGCTCGGTCCGGGGCCGCGGTCGCGGGCGGCGCGCTCCCACTGCGCTTCGGTGGGCAGATCGCGGCCCAGGCCCAGGCAGTACTCGCGGGCGCCGTGCCAGGTCACCTGCACCACCGGCAGCTCGGCGAACCCGGGGCGGGCGAGGTAGCGGCCGGCTTCGCGTACGAGTCCGCTGCCGCGCCCGTCCTTGAAGTACAGGTCGGCCAGCAGCCGACTCGGCTCCCCCTTGCGGAAGAGCTGGCGGTCCTTGCCTTGCGAGTCGGACACCACCTGCAGCGGCTGCGGCGTGCGGTTCAGCCAGGCGGCGTACTCGCGGTTGGTGACCTCCTTCTGGTCCAGGTAGAACGAGCTGACGTTCACGATGCGCTCGGGCTGCTCGCGCTCGAAGGTGTCCCGCTGGCACGCCGGGTCGCCGGAGGCCTGGCACTCGGCCAGTGCCGCGGTGACCTCGGCGGCCGAGCTGCCAAGGACCTGGCGCTGACCGCGGATGAGCACCATCCCCGAAGGCGCCAGCGCTGCCCGGGCCGCGCTGCGGGCGGCCACCGCGGTGCCGCCGGGCGCCGGGCCGAGCTCGCGCCAGCCGAAGAACCCCACCGCGCAGAACCCCGTGGTCAAAAGCGCCACCAGCCCCCACAGCCGCTCGGTCTGCCCAAGGCCAGCGAGCCGCGAGCGCACCCCCGCTGCCGGCGGCGCCAGCACCAGCTCGGCGTTGCCATCGGTCGAGCTGCTGTTGCGCCGCGCCAGCTGGCTGTAGCGCCGCAGCCGCTGCACCACCTGGGCGGCGCTGGGCCGCTGCGCCGGCACCTTGTCGAGCATCTCGGCGGCGAGCTCGGTGATCTCGGGCGGCACCGCCGGCACCAGCTCGCTCAGCTTCTGCGGCCGGCGCGAGACGTGGGCGAACATCCACGCCAGCGCATCGCCGCTGTGGACCGCGTAGGGCGACCGCCCGGCGAGCATCTCGAACAGCAGCAGGCCCAGCGTATAGATGTCGGCGCGGTCGTTGATGTAGGCCGAGCCCTCGCACTGCTCGGGGGCCATGTAGCGCGGCGTGCCGCAGCACTCGCCGGTCTTGGTGTGGGTCTCGATGCCCGAGCGGATCTTGGCGATGCCGAAGTCGAGGAGCTTGACCCGCTCGCCGCCCTCCGCCTCGCGATCGGGGACGACAAGGAGGTTGCTCGGGGTCAGATCGCGGTGCACGATGCCCTTGTCGTGGACCTCGCACAGCGCCGAGGCGATCTGCAGCAGCAGCGCCAGCGCGGTGTCGAGCGGCAGCCGGCCGCGGGCCAACCGGGCGCGCAGCGGCTCGCCGGCCAGGTACTCCATCAGCATGTAGACCGTTCCGTCGGGCAGCTGGCCGCTGTCGTACAGCCGCACCAGGCCGCTGTGGCGCACGGCGCTCAGCGCCTTGGCTTCATCAAGGAACCGCTTCACCGCGTCCGCCGCCTGACGATCGTGCGGGCCGGTGAAGCTCAGCACCTTGACCGCCGCCCGCAGCTCCAGGCTCTGGTGCTCGGCCTCGAACACGGCGCCCATGCCACCGTAGCCGATGAGGCGCTTGACCCGGTAGCCGCCGATCTCGGTGCCGCGCAGGCGGGACTGCAGCGCTTTTAGGGACGGGCTCAGGGGCGGACTGGGAGCAGATCTCATGGTGAAAAGTCCTACATACAAATTGACTGCGGCAATCTCTGCAAAATAACCCGCACCAGCAGCGACGCCGCTGGAGAGCCGGCGCTGGCGGGTGGGGCGGAAAAGATCAGGCTGCGCTCGCCGCCATAGACGATGCAGCCGGCGGCATCGCGGGCCGCGATCTGTACCTGCAGCGGCAGCGGCAGCGCGCCGGCCGGGTCCCAGCTGGAGAGGGCGCCGCGCAGCGTGATCGCTGCCGGCTGGCTGCGGGCGGTCGGCGGCCGCGGCGAGAGCGGCGCGGCGACGACGAAGCTGCTCGGGCGCTGCGCGGCGATGCTCAGGCCGATCTCATACTGGTAGGCGTCGGCTCCGCCGGGCGTCTGGATCTCCAGGCGCAGGGCCGGGGCCGCGGGCAGGGCGGCGGCGCGCAGCGTGGCGAGCTGCCGCTCGGCAACCCCGGAGGTGCGCCAGGTCAGCAGGAAGCCCAGCCACAGCGTGCATTGAAAAAGGGGCGCCGACCGCGACCACAGGCGCCCAGAGACAGACCACATCAGCAGACTCCACGTCGCCACGTCATGAGTTAGATACGCGATGCCCGCGGCGGATCTGACCAGCCGCGGGAACTCGCAGGGGAAAGGGCTCGCTGGCGCGGCGTGCTAGTCAGCCACCTGGAGGTGCCGCTCCTCATCTATGCACGCGGCGCTGGCCAGCGGAGTGGAGCGCCAGGCGCGCAGGGTGCGCAGGAGCTCGCCGTCGAAGGGAGGCTCGGCGACCGGCGTGACCGCGGCGACGGCGCCGCTCGGGTTCACGCACAGGCGGGAGCTGCCGAGCGTCGTCTCGCGGCGATACAGCTGATGCGCCATGGGCGATAGCTGCGGCGGCGCTTGGGCCGTGGAATTCCCCGAAGCGCTGGGCGGAGGCACGCGCGCTGGCTCGGGGACCGCGGTGCCCGACGGTCGCGGGCTTGCCGGCTGCGAGCCGGCCGTCGTAGCAACCGGATGCACACCGCGCGGCGCCGCCAGGGCAGGCGTGCGCGCTGGCTCCCGGACGGCCGGGCGGTCCGGCGCCGCGGCGGGGCTCGCAGTCGCTGGACTGAGCTGAAGGCGGCCCGGTGGGCTCCCTGACTGCGGGCCGCTCGGGGCTGAGCGATCTGGTAGGGCAGGCAGGGAGCGCGGCGGCACCCGCGGCGCGGCAAGGGGCGCCGGCAGCGGGCGGCCGGCGCGCTCAGCGAGCGGCCTTTCAGCCAGCCTGCCCAGCTGCCAGGCGACTCCGGCACCCGCGCTCAAGCCGAGCAGCGGACCCAGTAGGAGCGCCAGCAGCTGCACGTGATAGGTGCGCGCCGCCGCGACCGCAGCCGGCGGTCCTGCCGCCGCGAGCGCTGCGACCGTAGCCGTCGGGCCGGCCGCGAGCGCCGCGACCGCAGCCGGCGGTCCTGCCGTCGCGAGCGCCGTGACCGTAGCCGTCGGGCCGGCCGCGAGCGCCGCGACCGCAGCCGTCGGGCTCGGCGCAACCCCTGGCCCCGGCGGCAGCAGGTCGGGGGCGAGCTCCATGTGCACCGAGTACTCAAGCCCCAGGGGCAGGATGCGCCGCCGCTGCGAGATCTGGGTCTGGGCGCACAGCTGCGCCAGCACCACCGGCTCCATGGGCAGCGTACGCTCCAGATCCAGCTTCACCGCGACGGTAGGAAGGTTAGACAGCGAAAACGGCACCGCGCCGTCAAGCTCCGTATTCATCGCCGCCGTCAGCTCGGTGAGCGGGTCTGGCGACGAAGCCCTGCCTGCGGTACGGCCGGTAAAGAGCGTTCCGGACTCGCTCTGCCTCAAGTTCGACATACGACACCTCTTGGATTATCAGCGCCACTGCTAAGCAGCCTGGGCAGCAAGGCTGATGCCAGCTCTCCATAGCGATGTCAGCGACGAGAGCCTGGCGAGCCGGGGGCGCCGCGGCGCTTGGCCCATGGGCGCCCACTGCAGCCGAGCGGCGGGCCCAGCCCGCGGGCTGCGCGGGCCGGGTCGGGAACAAGAGGATGCAGGGCGGCGGCGGGGCTACTTCCAGTAGAGCGACGGCGGCTCGCTGCTGCTCGCTGGCGGCGGCTGCCGCACCGGCGGCCACGGCGCGTTCTGCGCGAGCCGCGCCGCGGCGGCGGCCGGGCGCTGGTTCCACACCAGCGCCGCGCCGATGAGGAAGCCGCCGATGTGGGCCCACCAGGCGACCTGCCCGCTGCCGAGCAGCGCGCCCATCACCTGCAGCCCCAGCCACAAAAACAGGTACGTCGTGGTCTTCCAGCGCACCTGGAACACCAAGATCAGCGACACCAGCCGCGCCTGCGGGAACAAGAGCGCATAGGCCGCCATCACCCCCGAGATCGCCCCCGAGGCGCCGACCACCGGCACCCCCGGCTCGGACGACAGCAGGCAGTGCAGCAGGCCGGCGCCGACTCCCGCGATCAGGTACAGCAGCAGAAACCGCCCGCTGCCCAGCCGATCCTCGACGTTGTCGCCGAAGATCCACAGAAAGTACAGGTTGCCCAGCAGGTGCGGCAGGCCGCCGTGCAGGAACATGTAAGTCACAAGCGGCAGCCAGTCGCCCTGCCACAGCCGCCCCGGGTGCAGCCCGAACATCGCGACCAGCGGCTGGTCCGCCGGCCCTACCAGCTGCAGGCCGAACAGGGCGCAGCACAGCACCGCGAGCACGATCACCGCCAGCGGGCGGCGCGCCCGCGGCTGCCAGGTCTCGACCGGCAGCCCGGTGAGGAACATGAACAGCCACACCCACGCCGAGGGCGGCCGCAGGTCGAAGTCGGGCGGCGGCTGCGGGACCAGCAGCGGGTGGAGGCGCGGATCGCGCAGCGCCTGCGCCACCGCCGCCAGCTCGCCGCCATCGAGCCAGATGCCGGCGCAGCCTGGGCACAGATCGATGCGCAGCTCGCTCGGGTGGCCGGTGGCCAGCGCGGCGGCGAGCAAGTTCGGGCGGACGCTCGGCAGCAGGCGCTCGCTCATCGGCAGGCGGCAGCCGCGCGGGCAGCGCAGCAGCGGCGCCGGCGTCAGGCTGAGCGGCGGCTCGGCGAGCAGCAGCGAGTGCGCTGAGAACGCGTCGGAGCCCTCCAGGCGCAGCACCGCTTCGAGCTCGCCCTGATCGAAGAACACGCCGCGGCAGCGCGGGCAGTAGTCGAGCTCGATGCGACCGCTGGCCGTCTGCTCCTGAACCGGGCGCAAAAGGGCGCTACAGCGCGGGCACTGCATCTGTTTACGGTAGCACGGGCGAGTTCTGCGGCCGGGCAAAGCCGGCGGCGGTTACCAGCGGTACTCGGTGCGGAACAGGATCGCGTGGCTGAGCGTCGGCGGGTAGGTGGTCAGGCCGATGGTCAGGTTCTGCGGGTCGGTGAGAAGCGCAATGAAGCGGTAGTCGAGCAGGAAGAACAGCGAGCGCACGGGGCTTGCGGTAAGCTGCACCCCGACCTCGTGGGTCGAGCCGCTGCGCGCCCCATAGCAGGACGAGAACGGATCGGTGGGGCTGCACGAGCCCGCCGGCCCGCCCGCCGGGGTCTTGTCGCGGGTCAGCGCCAGCACGTAGCTGACGGTGAAGCCGAACCGGTCATCGGCGAAGTCGCGGCCGATGTCGAAGTTGATGACGTGGTTGTTGGCGCGGAAGTCGAAGATGCCGCTGTAGGTCAGGCCAAAGCGGATGCCCTTGAGCGAGCCGGTATCGCGCAGACCGCCCGAGACGTCATAGGCCAGGTTCTGGGTGTTGTTGCCGTAGACCGTCCGGTCGCTGTAGACGGTGGGGTTGCTCTCGCCGTTGACCAGGAAGCGCGAGCGCAGGCGCCCTTCGATAAACGCCCCCAGGCGGCGGTAGAAGCGCGAGTCGAGCGTCACCCGCCCCTCGTCGCGACCGGTGCGCAGGATGGTCAGGTTGTTCTCGACCGCGCTCACGCCCTGGGCGAGCAGGGTGGTGCCGCTCAGCCGGTTGTAGACCAACCGGTTGAGGTACAGGTTGATCGCCAGCGACGACATGTGCGAGTAGCTGAGGCGCAGCGTCAGCCGGTCGTTCTTCACCAGGCGGAAGGTCCCAAGCGCCAGGGCGCGCGTCGGCTGCACCCCGGCCGAGCCGTAGACGTCGACCACCACGTCCGAGAGCAGATCGACCCGCTCGGCCGGCCGCCACGAGTTTAGCCAGCTGACGAAGATGCGCGGCTTGTCCAGGGTGGTGGTGTCGGCCGGCTGCAGGTTGGCGACCACCGGCTCCGGCAGGTTCTGCGGCGTCGTCGCCGCCGGGTTCGAGACCACCGTGCCGCCGTCGCCAGGCCCGAGGAAGAACGAGCCGGTGACGCCGATGTTGCCCCACAGGGTGTCGTAGGCGTAGCGCGCCCCGAGGCCGGCGGCGACGCCGAGCTGGAAGCCGTTGGTCTCGCAGGGGCCGGTGGCAAGGCCCGTGCTGGAGCCGGCGACGCCCTGACCGCACGGCGGCACATAGTCGGTCAGCACCGACCGCGAGTATGGGTTTGAGTACAGGCCGCCAAAGAGGGTGCCCTCCCAGTGCGGGCCAAAGATGCGGATGAAGCGCAGGCCATCGAGCTTGAGGTTGTCGGCCTCGGTGACGAACATGCGGCCAAGCTGCAGGTGGAACTTGTCGGTGGCGCGGATGAGAAGGTAAAGCTCGCGCAGGTCGTACTCGCGCCCGCCGACGTAGCCGCGCGAGCTGAAGCCGAGCGACAGGCCGGCGTTGGCGGCTAGGTTGGCGCCGATGTTGGAGTCCTGGGTGAACTTGCGCTCGAAGTCGAAGTCGCCGGTGCCGCGCACCCGGGCGTCGAGGCGGAAGTCCAGGCGGCCCTTGGCGGCGCGCAGGGCGTTCAGGGTCAGGCGCAGATCGCCGAACGCCAGGTTGGCGGTGGTGGCGCGCTTGCGCTCGGGCTCGTTGTTGGGATCGATGCTGTCGCTCTCGGTGTAGTAGAAGCCGGTGAGCGAGATGCGGCCGGTGAACACCGAGTCGGCACCCGCCGTCCGCGGCAGCGCCGCGACGGTCAGCGCCGTCGCCAAAACCGCCAGTAGCCGCCCCCTCATCGGCACACCGAGTCCGTGCCGCCCGCGCGCGCCGGGCGGAACGAGGTCGTGTTATGGCAGCCGCCGCACGAGGTCAGGGCGTCGTGGCGGACGCCGCCCGCCTGCAGCGCCGCGACCCGCACCGAGTCGTCGCGGTGGCAGGCGATGCAGGCCGCCGACAGCCCGGCGTAGTTGCCGCCCTTGTGGCAGTCCAGGCACGGCAGCACGCGGTGGATGCCGGTGAGCGTGCAGCCGACCCGGTCATGGTTGAAGCGCGCGGCGATGAAGGTCTGCTGGGTGTGGCAGTCGCTGCACCGCGGCCCGAGCGAGTTCTGGTGGATGTCGTCGCGCTGGTGGCAGACCATGCACTGCTGCGCCATGCCCTGCAGGATGCGCCCCTGGGTGTGGCACTCCGAGCAGCGCACCCGATCGTGAGCGCCGCCAAACGGCGTGGGGAAGATGTTGTGGCCGGTGTGGATCTTCTTCCACCCGTCGGGCTCGTGGCAGCCGGCGCAGCGGATGCCGAGCTCGCCGCGGTGGGCGTCGGGATCGGCGTGGCAGCCCTGGCAGATCGTCGGCGCCGGCTTGTACTTTTGGCTCGGGTGGCAGCCCTGGCAGCGCACCGCTTGGTGCTTGCCCTCGAGCTTCCAGCGCTCGGGCACCTTGGGATCGTTGTGATCAAAGCGCGTCTCGCCGGTCGGACTGTGGCAGTTTTGGCACTTGAGCCCGAGGCTGCGCTCGTGCGCGTCGTCCTTTAGGTGGCACTGCGAGTCCGCGCACGTCGACGGCGTCGGCTTGAAGCGCTTGGCCGGGTGGCAGCTCTCGCACTTGGTGTCTTTATGCCGGCCTTCAAGCGGATAGTTGGTGCGGTCGTGATCGAACTTGAGCGCCGTCCACTTGCCGCCCTCGTGGCAGTTGTTGCAGGTGTCCTTGCCGAGCGAGCCCTTGTGCAGCCGGTCCTCGTGGCAGGCGGCGCACAGGGTGCGGGTGTCGCGGTAGTTGTCGTTC
This sequence comes from Polyangia bacterium, assembly GCA_044222245.1. Classification (GTDB taxonomy): domain Bacteria; phylum Myxococcota_A; class Polyangia; order Palsa-1104; family JAEUJZ01; genus CALFML01. The sequence goes on from JBGANQ010000009.1 coordinate 33,454, forward strand.
TTGTGGCACTTGATGCAGGGGACGTTCTTGTGCCCGTCGACCAGCTGGAAGGGCTTGCCGGGACCGTGGCCGATGCGCACCCGCGCCGCCTGCGACTTGGAGTCGGTGGCCTGTTTCATCTCGCCGGGCTTGGCGTGGCAGTCCAGGCACTGGTCGCTGGTGAACTGCCGCTTGTGCACGTCCTTGTGGCGGTGGCAGCCCAGGCAGTCGGTGCGGATCGTCTTTTCTTTCTCTCGGCCCTTGCCCTTGGCCGCCACCACGGTGACAAGCTTCTCGAAGTTCTCGTAGTCGGACGGGCCCTTGCCGCGGTGGCAGGCGCGGCACTCGATCACCTCGTGCTTGCCCGACAGCGGGAAGCGGGTCTGGCGGTTGTGATCGAACTTCAGCTCGGGCCCCCAGCTGGTGGCAAAGTGGCACGAGGAGCACTCGCCGACGTCGCGGAAGCGGCCGTTGTGGACGTCCTTGTGGCACGACTCGCAGTTGCGCCCGGGCGAGGCCTTGGCGGTCGGGGCGTGGCAGGTCGCGCACGGCTTCTTATGCGGGCCCTCAAGGGCAAAGCGGGTCTTGTGGTTGTGATCGAAGTCGATCGCCTGCCACTCGACCTTGGCGCTGTGGCAGCTGATGCAGCGCTTCTGGCCGAACAGCGACTCGCCGTGCACGTTCTTGTGGCAGGGCGTGCAGTCGGCGGTCCAGTTGGCCAGGCGAAACATCGACTTAGGGTGGCAGCTGTTGCAGGGGACGCCGATGTGCTTGCTCTCCAGCGGAAAGCGCGAGTCGCGGTTGTGATCGAACTTCATCGGCTCCAGCGGCCGCCAGCTCTTGGCGTCGTGGCAGCGCTCGCAGCCGGCCAGCGCGTCGTGCAGCTCGCCGTGGGGCGACCGGTGGCAGCCCTGGCAGGTGGTGGGGGCGAGCAGGAAGCTCGGGCGGCCGGTCGGGGTCTTCTGCTTGTGGCAGTCCTTGCAGTCGACGACCGAGTGGCGCCCGGTCAGCACGAAGCCGGTGATGTCGTGGGCGAACTTCTGCTGGCCGCCAAAGGTCGTCCAGCCAAAGATGTCGGCGCTCTCGCCCTTGTGCTCTTTGTGGCACAGCTCACAGGGGCGGCCGGCGGCCTTGGGCGAGGCGTGGACGCCCTTTTTCTGGGCGATCCGCTGCTCGATCGCGGTGTGGCAGTCCAGGCACTTTTTGTCGTCGAGCTCGCGCTTGCTCGGCAGGTGGCACTTGCTGCAGTTCTGCGGGCCGTCGATATAGGCGTGGCCGCGCGCCAGCTTGCCGGGGGAGGAGTCGAAGAAATCCGCGCGCCCGGGGCGAGCGCACAGCAGCACAGCCGCCGCGGCTAGCAGGGAGCACAGGAGTCTAGTGTAGCGAAGATCTTCTGTGGTCACTGCTCACCATCATATCGCAGATTGGTCCTTCTGTGGGCACCCGTTTCCTGAGAGGCGCTGCGCAAAAGCCCGCTAAGCTTCCGGGCGCGGCTGCCGGCAAGCGCAGCCCCCCCTTTGGATGGATGCCCCTTGAAGGAAGATAAAGAGGATGGAGGATAGAGCCTGCGATGACCTCTTACGTGCTTGTACGACCGCTTTTAGATGGTAGTGACGCCGCGGCTGGCGAAGCCCGACAAGCAGGCGAGGCAGCAGCCGGCGAGCCCGCGGGCGCGCCCGTGGTCCTTGTGACCCTCAACAGCCCGGCCAAGCGCAACGCGCTCTCGCTTTTGATGTGTGAGCAGCTGAGCGCGGCGCTCACTCAGGCGGCGGCGGCGGGCGCGCGCGCCGCGGTGCTGACCGGCAGCGGCGAGGCGTTCTGCGCCGGCTACGATCTGAACGCGCTGCCCGACGAGCCCGATGCGCAGTGGCTGCGCGAGCACGGGCCGCTTGGAGCCCTTATGCGCACGGTCAGCGAGGGGCCGCTGCCGGTGATAGCCGCGCTCAACGGCGCCACCGTGGGAGCCGGCTGCGAGCTGGCGCTGGCCTGCGATCTGCGCGTCGCCCATCCTGGCACGCGCCTGCAGATGCCGCCGGTCAACCTCGGGCTCATCTACACTCCCGAGGGGGTGGCGCGCCTCATCGCCCTGTGCGGCCTGGGCCGCGCCCGCCAGCTGCTGCTCACCGGCGAGCCGATTCTTGGCGAGGAGGCGCACAGCTTCGGCTTGGTCCACCGCGTGGTGCCGGCCGCCGAGGTCCTGCCGGTGGCGCAGCGGCTGGCGCAGACGCTGGCGCAGAAGCCGCAGCGGGCGCTGCACGGCACCCGGGTGCTCATCGAGCGGCTCCTGCGCGAAGGGCCGCGCCTCTGCCACGAGTCGGCCGAGGAGATCTTCACGCTGCGCGAGCAGGCCTTTAGCAGCGCCGACGCCCGCGCCGCCCGCGCCGCCTTTCGCGCCCGCCTGCGCCGCGGGGCGCCTTGATCGGCTGACTTGACCGGCTATTAGGGAGCAGACTCGGTCAGGCCGGACAGGGCCTCGCGCAGCGCTTCCAGGGGGAAAAGGACGCGCTCGTCCAGATCGAGCCGGCGCAGCTCCTCCTGCTCCAGCTGCTTGTGCAGCACCGCAGAGCGCAGCTTGAACCGCATCTCGCCAAAGGCGCGCAGCGGCGTGAGCAGCTCGGCCTCCAGGATGTCGACCGCGGTGGGGGCGTCGCGCTCCAGGGCGCGGCCGATCGCCGCTTCGGTGAGCTCCAGGCGCGGCAGGATGCGGACAAAGAAGTCGTCGACCTTGCCGCCGCGCAGGTAGCCGCGAGAAAACGCCCGGTAGCGCCCGTAGACCTGCTCATCGAGGAGCCGCAGCAGGTCCGCTTCGGCGCTGCGGTCGCCCTCGGCGATCGCCAGCGCCGCGACCACCCGCGCCCGCGAGGCGGCGGTCAGCGCCGCCAGCTTGTCGTCGAGCAGCACGAGCAAGAAGTCGCGATCGGCGGGGGCCGCCTGGTGCTCGCCGAACGGCCAGCGCCGCGGGCGCACGAAGTCGAGGATCTCGCGCGCCGCCAGCTGGTGGGCGCTGTCGGCATCGGCGATGAGGCGCCGCCGCTCGGCCGGGATGAAGTCGCGCAGGAACAGCAGCGAGTCGGCCTGGCAGAGCCGCAGCTCCTGATCGAGCTCGTCGCGCCGGCTGGCCTGAAAGAGGCCGCCGACCTGCGCCCGCGCCTTGTCGAGCAGCGCCCCGAGCCGCCCCTTGGCCGAGGCGTTTTTGATCGCCTGGGCGCGGGCAAAGAACCGCTCCTCCAGCGCCTGCTCGAGCGCCGGCAGGTTGGCCTGCTGCAGCCGCTCGCTGTCGCCCTGCCGCCGCCCGAGCAGCGCCTCGCGGCCCGAGAACGGCACGATCACCTCCAGCAGCTCGACCAGGCCGGTCGTCGGATCATTCAAGTGGGCGAGGATCGCGGCCAGAGGATCGTGCAGCGCCGGCCGCGCCGCTTGCCCGTCGGCGGCACCGGCGGCGTTGGCGGCGTCGGCGGCGTTGACGGCGTTGACGGCGTTGACGGCGTCTGTTGCGTTGACGGCGTCTGTTGCGTTGGCGGCGTCGGCTGCGTTGGCGGCGTCGGCTGCCGGGGCGAGCTGCTCGGCCCACTGCGCCATGGCGTCGATGCGATCGATCTTGTTGAGGACGCCGAGGATCTTCTTGCCGGCGGCGCGGATCGACTGCAGCGCCTCGCGCTCGCTCGCCTTGCCGGCCTGATCGACGGTGAACAGCCAGATGACGGCGTCGGCCTGGGCGATGAACTCGCGCGCCGTCGCCTCGTGCTCGGGCAGGATCGAGTTCAGGCCGGGCGTGTCGACTACGTTGACCCGCTGCAAGACGTCCAGCGGGTACAGCACCTCGACGACCTTGATGCGCTGCGCCTCGGCGGCGTCCAGGCCCCGCAGCAGCGCCGGCACCTTGGCCCACGGCACGGCGCGGCTCTGGCCGTCGCGATACACCACGCGCCCGCCCAGCTCGCGCCCGTACTTGAGCAGGTTGATCGTCGCGGTGGTCGGGGTGATGCCCATCGGCGCCACCTCTTCGCCGAGCAGCGCGTTCACGAAGGTCGACTTGCCCGAGTTGAACTCGCCCATCACGGTGATGAGCAGCGGCCGATCGAGCGCCTCGACCAGGCGCCCGGCCTCGCCGAGCCATAGGGTCAGCTCGGGGGTGCGGGCGCACAGCTCCAGGGCGTGCTGCAGCAGGCCGTACAGCTCTTTGGGCAGCGCGGCGCGCTCTTTTTGATAGATCGCCTGCAGGGCGCGGCGCGGCCGCGGGTCATTCGGGGCGAGCGCCGCCGCCCGCCGCAGCTGCGCCGCCGCCGCCGGGGTCGCGCCGCGGCGCAGCTCGACCGCCGCCGCCGCCAGCCGCACCTCGACCGAGTCGCCGGCGGCCTGCGCCCGCTGCAAGAGCGCCTCCGCCTCCGCCAGCGGCAGCTCGGGGGCGTACACCTGCGCCGCCAGTCCGTCGGCGGTCTCGGCGAGCAGCGGGCGCGCTCCGAGCTCGGCCGCCTGCGGCCACAGCTCATGGGCCAGCGCCAGGTGCAGCGCCTCGGAGAGCAGGGCCAGCCGCTCGTCCTTTTGCGGCGGCGACTCGGGCAGGCTGCGCAGCGCCTCTTCATACGAGAAAAGAGCGCGCTCGGGGGCGCCGCTGCGGCTGTGGCAGCGCGCCAACAAGGTGTGGATCTCGGCGAGCAGCGCCGGTGCCGGCGGTGTTGCCTGGGCGGGGGTCGGCGGCGCTGCCGCGTTGGCCGCGTTGGCCGCGTTGGCCGCGTTGGCTGCAGTGGCCGCGTTGGCCGCGTTGGCCGTGTTGGCCGCGCTGACCGTGTTGGCCGCGTTGGCCGTGCTCGCCGCGTTAGTTAAATCAGTGGCGGCCGTCGTCTCTTGGGTCGCCTCGACGATCGGGCGCGGCTGGCGGCGCGGTCGCGTCACGCTCGCGTAGGCGCGCAGCGCCTGCTCGTAGGCGCTGGCGCTGTCCCCTTGAGCCAGGCGCAGCTTGCCCAGGGTGAGCAGGGCCGGCACCAGCTCCGGCTCTTCCTTGAGGGCGCGCAGGATCGCCTTCTCGGCATCCGGCACCTGACCAGCCGCGAGCAGCAGCGCCCCGAGCGCCGCCAGCACCTGCGGATCGGGGTGCTCGGCCTTGGCCGCCCGTCCCAGGCACTGCCGGGCCGCATCATAAGTGGGACCGCCCGGCGGCTCGCCCTTGCGCTGGGCGCTCTGCAACAGCGCCTGCCCGAGCAGCCCTTGCACCGCCGCGTCGTCGGGGGTGGCCGAGGCGGCCTTGCGCAGCTCGCGCACCGCCTTGTCGATCTGGCCAAGCTCCAGGTACAGCGTGCCCAGGCTCCGCTCGACCTCGGCGCGCTCGCTGCCATCGGCGATGAGCGGCAGCGCCAGGCGGTAGCTCTCGGCCGCCTGCTCCAGCTCCCCGCCTTGGCGCAGCGCGTCAGCGAAGGCGATCTGCGCCTCGGCGTAGCCCTCGCGCGCCGCCAGGGCGAGGGCGAACTCGCGCTTGGCCTCGGCGGCGTCGCCCGGCTGGCCGCGGCGCAGGTAGCACAGCCCGAGCAGGTAGCGCGCCCGCGCGTGATCGCGGCGCTTGAGGATCGCCAGCCCAAGCTCGGCGATCGCGGCATCGTAGTCGCCGCGCTCCAGGAGCGCCGCCCCCAGCTCGACGTGGGCACGCACGTCATCGGCCAGCTCCCCGATGAGGTCGCTGAACTGGTTGGCGAAGCGGCTTACTCGGTCAAAGAGGTCCACAGCCTTTGCCTCACCTGCGTGAGTCGCTCGTCCAGGGCCTGCAGGGCGTCGGTCTGGCCGCCGAGCTCACGCTCGCGCACCGCCACATCCAGGCCCTGCGCCCGCCGCTCGGCCAGCGCGCGATCGAGCATCTCGCTGATCCCGCGGTGCAGCGCCTGCCCCGCCGCGGTCACGAAGTCCGACAGCCGGCCGGCGAAGTCATCGACGATCTGCTGGAAGCGCGGCAGGATCGCCGCCGCCGCGTTGCGCACCGCCTCGGGGGCCTGCTCCTTGGCCTGGGCCTTGATCTGGCCCGACAGCCGCCCGTGCACCAGCACCGCGATGATCGGCGCCGCCAGGGTCAAAAGGCCCCCGACGAAGGTGTTGACGAACAGGAAGATGCCGGTGCCGAGCGCCCCCAGGGCGAAGATGCCGACGTCGTACTTCAGGGTGTCGACCTGCAGCTCGACCCGGGTGTCGGCCGGCCCGAGCTCGGCCGCCAGGGTGGCCATCGCCTGCTGCACGTTCTCGTTGGTGATCTGGATGATCTCCTCGGCGACCCGCTCCAGCTGGCCGGCGACTCGCTCGCCCTCCTGCTCGGCCCACGCCTTGAGGGTGTCTTGCAGGAACAGCTGCAGGTACTTGCGCACGTCCGCCGCCTCGGCGCGCTCGATCTCGTCGGGGAGGGCGGCGCAGAAGGCGGCCACGAACTCCTCCAGATCCATGCGGATCTTGGCTTTTATGGCCTCGGACTCGGCGGTGATGCGGGCCTGGATCTGGCGCATCGTCTGCTGCTTGCCGCTCAGCTCCTTCTGCACCCGGGCGATGCGCGCCTCCAGCTCCTCCAGCGACAGCTCCAGCGAGCGGCGCTTGATGCCCAGGTTCTGCCGCAGGTAGGCCGACAGCCTCTGCCCGTCGGCGCTGGCGTTGTCAAGGAGCACCCGCCCGCGCTCGCTGCTGAGGTAGCGGGTGAGGTAGTCGCGCAGCTCGGGGATGCCGCTCTGCGCCACCTGGCCGCCGAGGGCCTGCTTGGCCGAGACGGTGAACAGCACCGGCTCGGCGTCCAGGAGCGGCGTCAGGTTGTCGCGGCAGTACTTGAGCGCCTCGGCCTTCTCTTCGGGCGACAGGAGGTCGGCCTTGCCGACGATGAACAGCAGCTTGTCCTTGCTGCGGCGCAAGATGCGCTGCTCGAGGAACGCCCGCTCGCTCTGCTTTAGCACCTGCGCGGCGTCGAGCAGGAACAGCACCGCGTCGGCGCGCGGGATGTAGTTGTAGGTGATCTCGGCGCGCGCCTCGTTGATGTCGTTGACGCCGGGGGTGTCGACCAGGGTCACCCGGTCCTTGAGGATCTCGGCCGGCCAGCCGACCTCGACGTAGCGGACCTTGTCGGACTTGTTGCTCTCGATGGTCACCCACTCGCTCAGGCTGCGCGGGTCGACGGCGCGCACCGAGTCGTCGGTGAGCACCGCCTTGGCGCACGGCTTGTCGGCGTAGACCAGGTGGTTGATGGTGGCAGTGGTCGGGGTGATGCCGGCGGGCAGCACCGGCGCCCCGAGCAGGGCGTTCACGAACGTCGACTTGCCGTGGTTAAACTCGCCAAGGACGATGAGGACGAAGCGCTCCTCGTCAAGCTTGGGGATGCGCTGCACCAAGAGCTCATTGACCAGCGAGTGCATGCCGGTGTCGTCGGCGAGCTTGGCCAGATCGCGCAGGACCGCCAGCAGATCGTCTTTGATGGAGCGGTGTTCGGCCGTCAGGGCGCTCATGGCTTCTTCGCCTCTCGCAGGTCCTTGTCGTCGAGGATGTCGGCCACCGCGGCGTCGCAGTCCTCGGCGCTCTCGCCGTCTTCGCTGTCGCGGCCGATCACCGTCCGGTAGTAGATGCTGCTGGCGAACCGGCTGAGCGCGCGCTGCCGGCGGCTCAGCTCCTGGGGGTCGGGCGGCGGCGCGTCCTGCGCCCCCGCGGCGAGCAGCGGGCTTGCCTTCTGCATCGCGCTCAGCGAGACCTCGAGGTTGCGCGCGCACAAAAGGCCTGCCCGATCGGCGGTGATGTCGGCGCGCCGCGCCCACGCCTCCAGGGTCAGGGTCGCCGGCCGCACCGCCCACCGCACCAGGGTGCTGGCGTTGTGGGTGGCGTAGTGCAGGGCGGTGCGGAAGGGGACGTGGCCGTTCTGGATGCGGCCGCACTCGCGCCCGAGCACGTCGAGGAGCTCGTCATCGCTGAGCAGGTCGAGCAGGCCCTGCGACAGGACGATGTAGGTCTCTTCCTCGGTGCCCAGGGTGATGACGCCGCTCGGCTGCGGCACGATCTGCACCGCCGGCACGTCGATGTGCAGGATCTCGGCGCAGCGCCGCGCCGCCTGCTGCACCCGCTCAAAGCGCGGGGCCAGGGCGCGCGCCGCCGGGCCGAGCAGCTCGGCGCGGGCACCGCTTTTCCACAGCCGCCCGGCTTCTTCCAGGGCCAGCTGCACCGGCCGCAGCCGGTCCAGGGTGCGCAGCAGCCGCACGTCCCCCGGGTAGGCATACGCGGCCCCTTCGCGCACCTGCGCCGCGCGCGCGCCCTTGCGGCGGGCGACGTAGCGCTGAAAGTCAAAGTCAACGGCTTGCATGTCAAGAGACGATACAGGAGTTGCGAAAACCCCGCTAGACGGCCGCGCGGCCCTCAAGTGCCTGGCAAGCCAGCGGGAAACTCGGCGCCGTGGGCCGAGGACGCGGCAGGGAGGCGGGCAAAAAAATAGCGGCTGCCCTTGCGCAGAGCAGCCGCTGGACAGCGCCGAAGCGCTGAGCCGCGCTAGCCGGGAGGAGCCGGCGTCGCCGCCGGGCTGGTCGACGGATCAGTCGCAGTACCGGCCGCCGCCGGCGGGGGAGCCGTCCCATCGACCGGTGGGGCAACTCTGGTGCCGGGTCCGGACTGCGCCTTGGGGCCGCAGCCGATCGCCGTGGTAGCGATGAGTCCAGCCAGCGCGATGCCGAGGAGCTTTTTCATGATTCTACCTCCGAAGGTGGGCGACTAAGTTCAGCGTTCTGACGAACGCCGAGGGTAAGTGTAGGCCCCCGGCCGGCTCCCCGTCAACGACAAGATCATACTTTTAGCGACGAGTCTGGTCGTGTGGCCGGGAACGCGACCGGCGGGCCGGGTCACGGCCGCGGTCGGCAGAGGGCGTCGCGGGCGGCGTCGAGCTCGTCCTGCAGCTGCTTCTCGCTGCGGTCGCGCTCTGCACCTTGCCACTCCCGGTTCGAGAAGACCGCCGGCGGGTAGCTGCCGCTTGTGTGGACGTAGCCGGCGAGCAGCGGCAGGTGCTCGCGATCGGGCTCGGCGTCGTCGTCGGTCTGCCGCAGCAGGAAGCCATCGACGTCGCGCAGGCGCAGCGGCATGGCCGGGGCGGCGTCGAGTATCAGCTTGCCGAACACGACCAGGGTGAGCTCTTGCGGGCCGACGGCGAGCTCGCTCTGCGACTGCAGCAGGGCGAACGACTTGCCGCGCGAGTCATCGACGCGCGCGGCAAGCTCGTAGTGGCCGGCCGTGCGCACGTCGATGCCGAGGTACAGGTGAAGCGAGCCGTCGACGATCGCCTCGCGCACCTGGCCGGTGAGCACCGCCGGCGGCTCGGGGGTGTACCACAGGTCGAACAGCGCCTCGCCGGTCTCTCCTTCGTCGCTGGCCGGGGTCTGGGCGTGCAGCGACAGCGCCACCCGCAGCGGGCCGAGGTAGCCGCCAAAGCCCAGGCGCGCCGGCTGCAGGGTGGCGGTGAGGATGCCATCGCCGGCCACCTCGTCGCCGCTGCGGCCGTCGTCGCTGAAGCGCAGCTCGGCGGGCGTCGGTCGCGGCGGCGCGTCGCGACTGGGCGCGCCGCCGGTGGGGCCGGGAATAAGCGGCAGCGCCCGCGCCGTGAGCACCGAGCAGGCGAGCAGCGCGCCCAGGCTGTCTTCACAGCGCAGCGACAGCCGCGCGCTCTCGCTGCCGACCAGCGTCACCCGATCCTGCCCGAGCTGCAGCCGGACCTCCGGGCTCTGCCCACCCTGGCGCGCCAGCGGCACGGCGCGGAGCAGCGGCGCCGTCGGCTCCAGCCGCTCCGGCTGCTCGCTGGCCGGCCGGCAGTCGGGCGGATAGCGGGCCCAGCGCTGGTAGGCGGCAAGGCGCTCTGCGGCCCGGCGCAGGCGCTCTTCCCCCGGCGGCCGCGGCGGCGGCAGCCCAGCGGGCAGCGTCGCCGCGCCGACCGCCGCCGTCAGCGCCGGCGCGGTGCCAGGGTCGCCGCCCGGCTGCCCTGCCCGACTGAGACCGGTAGCGCCGGCCAGCGCGCTCGCGGTGCCCGCGTGCCGGTGGCCGCGCCGCGTCTCAAGGCGCTGCCACAGCCAGCTTGACCCGAACAGCAGTGGGCCAAGCAGCAGGGGGCCGAGCAGCAGGGGGCCGAGCAGCAGCGCCAGCTGCCGCCGGCGCCTTGGTGAGGTGAGGGATGAGGTCATGTCGCCCGAGCAGGGCGACGGCGGCGTGCGCCATGGAGCCACGGTGCGGTAGCGCCGGCTGCGCCCTGACCCCAGGGTTTTACTACCAAGCCTGCGAGGCCGGAAGCTGAATTGCGGCGGCGAACCGATGCCGCACTGCGTCGCAGTTTGGTGCACTGCGTTGCAAGGAGCCTGAAGCTTTCGGCTGGTCACGTTTGCTGACTCCGTCGGGAGCCTGAGCCGTGGGCCGACCGGAGATGTTTTTCGGCGGGGCCTGTCCCCTGACGGAAACATCGCAGGGTAGGGGGACCTGCGGGGTGACGATTTTGACTTGTGCCCCTCCTAAAGGGACTGAAGGTTCGACCCGCTATTTCATAAGCGCCCGGCCGACTATTCCACGATAGCAAACCAGAGAAATAATATCGCTCTAGTCATCGCGGCAACTCCTTCACTCCTCCCGTGCTAGCTCTCCTTGACTTAGAAATAGACGCAGACGTGCTTTCCAGATAAAATAGGCGATGCTTGGCTGACTATTTGCACTTATTACGTTCACTCTAACCAAGGAGTCTTGGCATGTTGAATCGCCTCCGGACTTTTTATACCCGAACCGGGCGGACGCTCGCGCCGTCCATGGCGCTGGCGCTGACGGCCGGCCTCTTGCTTGCCTCCTGCGACAACGCTTCGGTCGGCGGCAGCAGCGGCGGCAGCGATGACCTCGGCGACGGCGTGTGCGTCATCTCCACAACCTGACCGTCAGCCCTGACAACGACGTCATCTAGGTGGACCTCAACACGCTGGGAGCGACGGCGCAGAAGGTCTTCACGGTGCGCTCGGTGTGCAGCAACGGCAACACCAGCGACATCACCAGCCAGGTCACCTTGTCGCTGGATAACCCGGCAGTCGGCTCGCTAAACGGCAATACATTTACGAGCGCAACCAACACCGCGACCCAGATCTCGTTCACCCGCGTTACCGCTACTTATAACGTAGATGGTCAGACATTCACGGGGGTCGGCAATCTTACCGTGGTATGGCTGCGGACCACCGAGCCGGCTACTGATTTATTTTTTCAATTACCGTACTTGAACCCATCGCAGAACCAGCCGCTGCAGTTTAGTATCAACATTCAGTCGCTCGATTCGTTTCTTGCGGTGGACACGACGAGCAGCATGACCAACTCGATCGTCGCCCTGCGCGATAGCCTGCAGAACACCATCATCCCTGGCGTCAAGGCGGCGGCGGCCAAGGACGCCTGGTTCGGCGTCGGCGCGGTCGAGGACTTCCCCGCCAACAACAACTGCGCCCCCAACTGCGCCCAGAACCCCGGCGGTCCCGATGATCAGGCGTTCATCCTCCTCAACGGCATGTCGAGCGACCAGGCGACGACCTCGACCAACGTCGGCAAGCTGCTAGTCGGCGGCACCGCGCTGCCGGTCGTCACCATGATCACCGACGCCCTGTTCCACACCAAGGGCGAGGGCGGCCAGTGCCGCCAGACCGACACCGGCGGCGTCACCTTCACCGAGACGCCCGACTACAGCGGCACCTCGGCCGCCGCCGCCCACACCCGCGCCGAGATGACCACCGCCCTGCAGGCGATCTGCAGCAAGGTGATCGGCGTCGCCGTGCAGCGCTCCTCGGTCTTTGATGGCGCCGGCAACCGGCACGCCTTCACCAATGGCTACTGCCCGGCGACCAACGATCTCATCCAGCTCGCTCAGGCGACCGGCAGCGCGGTGCCGCCGCCGGCCTGGGACATCCCGGCGCGCCCCAATAACTGCGCCGCCGGCCTGTGCTGCACCGGCATCGTTGGCGCCGGCGAGGCCCCCGCCGCCAACGGCCTGTGCCCGCTGGTCTTCAAGCTGCCCGATGACGGCAGTGGCCTCGGCGCCCAGGTCACCTCGGGCATCACCAACGTGGCGCGCTTCTCCAGCTTCACCGTGACGACCAAGACCTGCGGCAACCCGACCGGCGACAACGGGGCGCCGCTGCCCGCCGGCAAGACCACCGCCGACTTCATCACCATGATCACGCCCGCTTCGTCCACCGCCCCGACGGCGCCGCCGGTCCTGCCGGCCCCCGTGGTCAGCGGCGGCTCGTTTACCGCCGTCTACCCGGGCAGCACCGTCAGCTTCACCGTCACCACCCAGAATAACCTCGTGCCCGAGGCGACGACGCCGCAGGTCTGCCGCGCCAACATCAAGATCCTGGCCGGCGGCTGCGCCGATCTCGACCAGCGGGAGGTCATCATCCTGGTGCCGCCCAAGCCACCCACCATCGGCTAGGTCGGCTAGCCCGCCGCGCCCGACCCGCCCGTCCCGCAATTGTGCTGCGCGGCGGGCGGGCCCGTGTTAGCAAGGAGCCAAGGAGGAGCGAGCATGGACACCCCGGGCCGACACCCATACTTTGACGACCGCGGGGCGGCCCCCTGGTTTGCCTCGCTGGCAGCGGGGGTCCAGGCGGCGCGCGCCGCCGATCGCCGGGTGCTCCTGGTCGTGTGCCGCCCCGACTGCGGCGGCAGCCGCGCCCTCATCGAGCGGGTGCTCCCCAAAGAAGAAATCGCCGAGGCCGTGCAGGAAAGCTTTATCTGCGTCAGCGCCGACGCCCGCTCCCCCGCCCCCGAGGTGAGCCGGCTGCTCGGGCAGCTCGCCAAGACCGAGCCGACCCCGGTGTGCCTCTACCTCGACCCGCGCGGCACAGACGAGCTGCGAGTCCTCCACTCCACCGCCGGCGGCCGCCCCCCCGCGGTGTTCCTGCGCGATCTAACTGAAGCCCTGGCCAAGCGCTGAGCCGCGGCGCGGAAGCAGCGCAAGGGGCCCGCGCCGCGCGCCCGGGCAGTTGCTAAACCGAGCTCCCCACAAACTGGTAGCGAAGCTGGGCAAACGGGTGCCCGGGGCAGCGGGGCTGGCGAACTTTGCCGTCCGCTTTTCTAGTGCAGGCTCTGATACCAAGCCCGCTGCTCCCGCAGTGGGCTTGGGGCCGGCAAGATAATGTCCTCTACATGGAGCAGGGCGTTAAGCCACGGCCCGCGCTCGGTCGAAAACCGGGTGAAGCTGAGGCCGCGGAAGCGCTTGCGCGCCTGCCCGAAGGTGACCCACCGTGCCAGCGGGTACTCATCGCCGCTTGGGCCGCGGCCAGTCCAGCTCACCAGCCAGTAGCACAGCTCGGGGGTAAGGTGTCCTTCCAGCGAGCGGGCGTGAGCGCGCTCCACCGCCTCGGTTCGGTACACGCGGTGGAACTCGTAGATGAGCCGCGCGCTCTCATCCTCAAACCCCCACTGCGGCTGCGCGGAGTAGCCCCGGGGCAGCGCTGGCATCGGCAGCTCGCCCTCGTTGTCGCCGAACATCGAGCCGGTGTTCCCGCCTTCAGTCTCCCAGACCGCAAGCGGCTCTGCGTTCAGGTTGTCCTGTGCCATGGGAACCCTCCTTGTGGTTGGCTACTCGACCGGGAAATCGACGCTCTTGATGGTCTTCAAGATCTGCTCGCAGTCGGCCTGCCCGCGCTCCAGGCGCCCGAGCTGCGCGTGCACCACCGACTGCATGCGGCTGCTGTCGGCGTACAGGCTGTTGAGCTCTTTGGGCGCCGGCTTGGCGAACTGCTCCTGCTTGCACTGGGTGGCCATCTGCTCGCGGAACTGCTGTAGCTCCTGGATGGCCAGGTTATCAGTCTTCCCCCAGTGCCAGTACAGCAGTCCCATCAGGCCGCCGCCGACCACGATTCCCGCTACCACCATCAGGTTGCGCTTGGAGTGCGGCGTATCGCCAATCCGTACCGGGGCCGAGTTCTGCACTGCATTCGTACTAGACATGATGAACCTCCCTAGTTGCGGTCAGCAGCCCAAAGTCATAAGGACCTGCGCTGGCTGTGACGTGCGTAAATGACACACTGTGCGTGGCCGCCATAGCGCACCACCTAAGTCGTTGATCCCCACCAGCTCCCGCTATTGTTTCGCCGGCCGGCGAAAGGCGCGCACGATCTGCGGGATGGTCTGCGCGGCCAGGATGCCGAGCTCGATCGAGGCTCCCAGGGCGCTTGGAATATCGTTTGCGGCCAGGCTGAGGGGAGCCTGCTTGTACTCGGGCAGCACCGGCCGGCTCGGCTCCACCGGCGAGACGTGCACCGGCGGCCAGCGACGGTGCACGGTGGCGGGCCGGCGGCGCGGCAGCGGCATCGGTCCGTCTACCGTCAGGGTCAGCTTGGCCGCCACCACCAGCAGCACCGCCCCGGCCAGGAGGTTTATCCCCATCACCATCAGGTGGGCGATCGCCACCGAGAAGTGCTCGAGCAAAAAGGAGTGGAGCGCCAGGTTGAGCATCACCCAGCCGACCGCCATCAGCGTCACGCCGACCAGCGACAGCATGAAGATGAGCGACCCGCGGCGCACCGTGCGCGAGGCGCGCACCAGCATTGCGTCGGTGTGCTCCTTGATCGAGCCGCCGGTGGCGTGAATCATGTGCAGGACGCGATCCTCCATGCGACCGCCCAGGTGGGCGAAAAACTCGGTAATCATGGCCGTGCCTCCACGCTCGGGCGGCCCGGCGCAGTGGTGCGGAAGTGGGCGGTGCTGCGGGCGGCTGGGTATCGGCGGGTCGTGCTCACGATTCCATCTCCGATGCTTGGGTGACAGCCCAGAGTCCCTGCAAGGTGCGTGCTAGGTTGGTCGCGACGACCCGCTGGCGCGGAGCCAGAGCTTGCGGGCAGGGAGCGGAGCCGGAGCTTGCGGGCGGGAGGCGGAGCCGGAGCTTGCGGGCGGGGGCGGGCGGCCGGGGTGGGGCAGCCTGCTAGGCGAAGTGCTGCATCATGAACGTCTCGTACTCCAGCGTGTCGAGCTTGGACGACAAAAGCCACAGTCCGATGAGGTTGGTCAGCAGCATGGACGAGGCGAAGCCGTAGCCATAGTACGCCGGCCCCAGGTACTGGCTGAGCAGCGTGAAGGCGGTGTTGGACAGAAGGAACACCACGCTCAGGCTGAGCGTGATCCGCCGCTGATCGAGGTAGAAGAAGATGTTGAGCACCGCCAGCAGCAGCACCTGCAGCCCGGCGGCGACGACGTCGACGTAGAACAGATACAGGTAGCCCTGCGAGATGCCGAGCGCGCCGAGCAGCTCGCTGCCGCACAGGATGAGCAGGATCACCGTCAGCCCCTGCACCTTGAGGATCTCGTAGATGCCCTGGCGCACCACATACACCATGGCGTCCTTGAGCCGCTCGAGGTTCTCCAGCGTGTCGCCGTTGCGCACGGCGTCATAGAAGGCGTCGTAGCGCTCGACGAAGTCGGTCTCGATGCGGACCAGGAACACGCTCATGCCGGGGATGATCGACAGGTACGAAAGGAAGATCGGGATGTCGTAGATGAGCGAGTTGCGCAGCGGGCCGATGACGTGGTCGCTCGTCGCTGGGTTATACCAGAACACGAACTTGTCGGCCCAGATCGCCATGTTGTAGACAAGGCCGACGAAAAACAGGCTCGGGTAGAAGCGCTCGCGCTCCAGAAACTGGAACGCGACCAGGCCCTTGCCGGGGTAGCTGCGCATCACCAGTCCCAGCAGCACGAACATCAGCACCGCGTGCCCGAGCAGGAACCCGAGCAGGAGCCCCGGGTGCCCGAACGAGCGCAGGAGCAGCGCCGCCCCCACGACCACGCTGCAGCCGATGGCGAACGAGAGCAGGACCTGACGGTAGGCCTTGAGCGAGGACAGCACCACCACCACGATCCAGATGTTGCTCAAGGTGACGAAGGTGGCGACCATCAGCACGCGATAGGCCAGCGACTCGCGGAACAGGCTGGCGACAAGCAGCGTGCCGAGCGCGCCGCTGCACAGGCTGGTCAGGGTGATCGCGCCGAGCAGATTCGGCAGCACCAGATAGGGCTTCTTCTCGAACAAGCGGTCGGCGACAAAGCGCGACAGCGCCAGCTGCAGGCCGCCGGTCAGGATGAGGGTGCTGGCGATGAGGTAGGTGACCGAGATCTGGAAGCGCACCATGCTCTGCGCCGCCGCCCCCGAGTCGCGGCCGAGGATGCCGATCGCCAGCACGCTGGAGATCGAAAGCAGCCAGGGTCCCGAGCTGATGGCGCCGGCGAAGCCGTAGGCGCGCAGCATGCCAAGAAAGCTCTTGGTCTGAAGGAGTTTGCGTAGCTCGAAGCCGATTCCTGCCATGAAGATTCCTTCGCGGAGCGCGCTCCGCGCTCGGGTCCTGTCGTGACTTACAGCGCCGGTCGCGCTGCGGGGGCCGAAGGCGCCGGCGGCACTGCGGGGGCCGTCGGCGCCGGCTTGGCGGCGGTCACCGGAGCCGGCCGCGACGCCGCCGGGGCGCGGGACAGGAGCCCTTGACCCTGGCGCTGCATCGCCTCTTTATAGGTGCGGCGGTAGTTCTCCAGCATGTCGCGCTGGGTGTAGAAGCGCTCGACGCGGCGGATGCCGGCCTGCTGGGCGCTGCGCCAGCGCGCCTCGTCCTTGAGCAGCGC
Organism: Polyangia bacterium; assembly: GCA_044222245.1. Classification (GTDB taxonomy): domain Bacteria; phylum Myxococcota_A; class Polyangia; order Palsa-1104; family JAEUJZ01; genus CALFML01. The sequence goes on from JBGANQ010000009.1 coordinate 50,035, forward strand.
CACCGCCGCCTCGGCGGTCGCATCGGGGTTGGCGATCGAGACCACCGCGCCGGCGTGACCGAGGGCGCGATCTTCATCGCCTGCCCCTTCGATGATCTCGCGGCACGAGCCGACGTTGGTGGCGATCGCCGGCACGCCGCTGGCAAAGCCCTCCAGCAGCACCAGCGGCTGCGCCTCGCTGATCGAGGTGAGCATCATCAGCCCGAGCTTGGGCAGGATGTCCTCGACCTTCTGGAAGCCGAGGAACTTGACGTGGCCGGTCAGACTCAGGCTGCTCACCAGGTCCTCGCACTCGTGGGCGTAGGCCGGATCCTCGTCGGTGGGGCCGATCACCCAGCCCTCGGCGTCGGGCAGCCGGTTGCACACCCCGCGCATGGCGCGGATAAACGTCTTGATGTCTTTGATCGGCACCACGCGGCCGATAAGCCCCAGCACCAGCGGCACCTTGTCGGCGCGCTTCTGGCGCAGCGGCGCGAAGCGATCTAGATCGATGCCGTTGGGGATGACCTGGGTGCGCTCCTCGGCGGCGCCGTCCTTGATCTGGCGGCGGCGGTTGCCGTCGTACAGCGAGATGATCGGCGTCGCCGCGTCGTAGGCCAGGCGGCCGATGCCCTCAAAGAAGCGGATCCACAGCTGGCGCACGTAGCCGACGCCGCCGCGCAGGCCGCCCTGCTGCTCCTCGCTCGACTCCTTGATCCAGTCGGCCTGGGCGAGGTCGATCTTGCGCTCTTTGGTGTAGATGCCGTGCTCGGTGATGATAAACGGCCGCTCGGTGCGGTGGTGGAGCAGCACCCCCAAAAGCCCCGCGTAGCCGGTGGACACCGAGTGATAGACTCGGCTCGGCGGCAGCTTGCGGGCGATCTCGGCGAGCTTGAACACCGGCGCGTGCATCATGCGCACGGTCCAGAAGTAGTCGAGGAACGAGGTGTCGGTGCAGCGGCTCTGGTACTCGTCGCAGATGGTCTCCCAGGTCGCTTCGCTGAGCAGAAAGTCGTCGGACGGGATGCCGTCCGGCTCGCCGATGCTGGAGATGAAGCGGTGCAAGAGCTCCGTCGGCATCGGCAGCTCGGGGTTGCGCAGCGCCTCGTGGACAAGCTTGCTGTCGCGGAAGCGCTCGGGGTGGCCGGGGCGGGGGCTGGGCTTGATGCGGCGCCCGGCCTCCATCAGGTAGTGGGTCTGCAGCAGCACCACGTTGTCGGGCAGCTTGTACTTGGGGGCGCCGTACTGCTTGGGATCGCTGCCGAGGAACACCAGCGCGAACTTGATCTCGGGCAGGCCGCGGATGATCTGGTGCACCCAGCTCGACACGCCGCCGCTCACGTAGGGGTAGGTGCCCTCTAGGAGCAGCGTGACATCGGCGAGCTGCGGCGGCTGGTCGGCGCCGGGCGCGCCCCCGGGCTGCGGCGCCGGCTGGGCCTTTGCTCTGGTCTTGAAGAAGCGGGCCAGCGGACAGCGCCGGGTCTCAGCGTTGCCCACCGGCTTGTCCGCCGGCTTGCCCACCGGCTCGGCGCTACCGAGGCGCGACAGGAGCGCATCCAGGAACGAACTAGTCAGCGCGAGGGCCATGAGCTTTTTTTTCCTCTAGCCAGTGCGCAGCGACGCTGCCGAGCAGCGGCTGGGTGTCAAAGTACAGCGGGTCGATGGCGCGCAGGTAGTGGGCGACCATCGAGAAGCGCTGCTGGCGGAAGGCCACCTCGGCCAGGTACGGCAGCACCTTCTCCAGCGCCATGCCCATCACCTGGGCCTTGAGGAAGGACTTCTCCGCGGTGTCCAGATCGTCCTGGCGCAGGGCGATGCTGCCGAGCAGAAACAGGCTCTCGCGATCGTCGGGCACCACCTGCAGGGCGGCGTCGATGTGGCGCCGGCCCTCGCTTAGCAGGTAGGTCTGCACCTCGCCCTTGGCGAGGCCGAGCTTGATCATCTCAAGGTGGGTCTGGGCCAGCCGCTTCTGCAGCTTGGCGCGCGTGCCGACGTCACGCGCCGTCGCCAGCTGGGTGATAAACGACTTGAGCAGGGCGCTGAAGCCCTGCTCCTTGCGGTCGAGGATCGAGTAGGCGAGCAGCCGCACGTCGTCCACCGGATCGGTCAGCGCCAGCCGCAGCACCTCGGCGTCGTTGTGATCGCGCAGGTGGCGCACCGCGAGCACTGCCGCCAGGCGCCGCTCGGGCGTCGGGCAGTAGCGCAGCATCGCCGACAGCGCGCCGTCGCCGTACTCGGGGCGGGCGGCGACCGTCGAGGGCTGGTGCGGCAGCTCGGGGAACTCGACCGTCAGCCACGGCGGCGGCGGCGGCGGCCGGTTGGGGAAGTACAGCTCGGCGAACAGGCCGCCGAGCATGCCGAAGGTGCCAAAGGGCGGCATGAAGAAGGTGATCGCGAACAGGAACAGGAGCCCCGACCAGCGCGGCTCCTGCTGCGACGGCGGCATCATGCTGTGCAGGGCGTGCGCGGTGAGGGCGCAGGCGCCGGCGTGCACCACGATGATGAGCACGGCGCTCAGCCAGATCACCCGCCCGGACAGCGCCGTCGAGAAGGTCAGGACCTCCAGCAGCACGGCGGCGAGACACTGCAGCAGGCCCTTGCGGATGAGCGCTGGCGACCGCGGGTCGTTGCGGTTCAGCATCTCGATCATGTCGGAGCTGGCGATGCGGCTCTTTGCCGGGGCCTCTTCAGCCATGGACCTCGCACCTTTCCTTGAGCGCCTGCAGGTGGTCCTGCGCCGACTCGGTCTCGCCGAGCGCGACGTAGTGCGAGCGCACCCCAAGCTCGCCGAGCGGCTTGCCAAAGCGGTGGTTTGACCACACCTCCAGGCGGTGCAGGAAGCCGCGCGCCCCCTCGACATCGGTGAGCGGCATCACCAGGAACAGGACGCGGTGGCCGGCCTTGGTGCGCGCCAGCCACTGCTGGTCGAGGATGCGGTGCTGCTCTAAGAGCTCGCTCCACAGCGTCGGCGGCGCGGCGGCGGGGTCGACCACCAGGCCGAGCAGGGTGGCGGCCAGGCGGTTGTCGCGGGCGTTTTTGTGGCTGCGAAGCAGGCAGGTGTGGAACTCGTAGGCGCCGCCGCCGGCGGCCAGCGCCAGCAGATCGCCCATGTGGCCGCCGAGCATGGCGAGCAGGCTCAGGTGATCGCGGCTGAGGGCGACAAACGGCATCGCCTGCACCGTCACCACGCCCCACATCCGCCCGTGCACGTCGACCAGCGGTATGACCGCCAGCAGCGCCTCGGAGATCCGCACCGGACCCGACTCATCGGCGAGCGCCGGGGTGGTGGGCCTCGGCGGCGCGGCGCTGTCGGGGCGGATGCAGGTCAGCTGCTTGGTCTTGAGCGCCTCGACGAGCAGCGGCGCATCGATGGGCACCGGCTTGGGGTTGCCGAGCTTGGCCACCACCTGCGGGATGAGGATGTCGTACTCATCGACGCGATAAAGGGCCGCGACCTGCAGCCAGCCGAAGCTGCCGAGCACCTCCATCAGAAGGTGGTGCAGCTCGGTCTTGTCGGGCGAGTCGGGCTCGACGGTGAGCACGCGCTCGCGGAGGTAGGTGATGGTCTCGCGCAGGCTGCGCGTGTTGGCCAGCACGGCGCGCTCCAGGCGCTCGTGCGAGACCGCCAGCAGCTGGTAGGAGCGGGTGAACTTCTGTACTCGCAGGTGGTGGTGCTGGTTAAGCTCACTCAGGCGGTGCAGGCGGCGGTGCCACATGTCGCAGAACTCGCCGGCGAGCATCCCGGTGAGTAGAAGCCCCAGCGCCAGGCTGCCGGGAAAGTGCGGCACCTCGGGACGGCCGAGGCGAAAAGCGGCATAAATGAGCACGCTGAGCGCAGTGGCGCTGCCCAGGCCCGGCGCGAAGCCGTAGCGCAGGCCCAAAAGCAGTGGTGCCAGGATGAGCCAGGGGAAGCTGGCATGCAGGAAGAACGGGTCCGCCCGGTGGTACCACAGCCCAAGCAGCGGCAGCATCAGGGTGAGCGCGGTCCACTCCGCCAACACCAGCGCCGGGTGGGGGTTGGGCAGGTCTTCCACAGTCGGTTGCAGGTGCGTCAGCATGAAGATTGCGTCCTGGGCCCTACTTCAGCGCGAGGTGGTCGACCATGGCCCGCAAGAGCCGCTCGGCGACGCCGCTGACCGTCTGGGCGCCGAACCCGCTGCGCGAGCCGGTGGCGACCCACTCGGGCCGACCGGTCTGGATGTTGACCACCCGCAGGCTCAGGCCCACCGCGGCCTCGCCCTCGGAGCCGTTGCGGTAGCGCCACTCCTGGACGCTGCCCGCCAGGCCGTAGACAAAGCCCTCGGCGCGCGCCCACTGCAGCGCCTTTTCGTAGCGCTGGCGCTCGTCGATGTCGACCAGGGCCACCGACTCCTTGGTCTCGGGGTAGCGCTGCAGGTCGATATTCCACCGCACGCGCAGAAGCGAGGTCGCCAGCTCTTCGGCACGCTCGCCGGCCTGCGGCGTCTCGCCATAGTCGCCAAAGGGCAGCAGCACCCAGCGCGCCCCGGCGCTGAGCGGCATGCCGGCGCGGACGTCCATCACCGACGTGCAGCCGGCCAGCGTCACCACCAAAAACAGGCCCATCATGAGCAGCCACGCCAGCATCAGCCGCAGGCGTGGGTGGCTCAGCCGCTCGATCATGGGGATCGGCGGCACCAGTGAATCGGTATTGTGCGGAACGTACATGACAAATTCCCCCCAGCTTATTTTAGCGGAATAGGTAGCTCAGGTTCACGCCGGCGTTGAGCACGCCCGGTCCGAGCCAGCGGTTGTTGGCGACAAAGCCCTTGATGCTAAGCTCCTGGCGGCGCGGCAGGGCGAGGCTGGCGCCGGCGCTCATCTCGAAGCCGACCAGGTTCACCGGCCACAGCCAGCCGACCCAGGCGTCGGCGAAGTAGCGCCAGCGGCCGGCGCCGATCGGGGCCACGCCCGGGAAGCGGTGCTCGACCCGGGTGCCCACGCCGGCCGCCGCGAACTCTAGCGGCAGGGTGTCGATGAGCGCCGCGGCCGAGCTGGAGCTGCGGCCAAACTCGGGGGCCTGATCGGTGAGCAGGAAGTTGCGGGTGTAGCTGCCGCTCGCTCGCACCGTCCACAGCGGGCGGACGCGGCGGATGCGGTAGCCGAGCTCGAGGTCGACGTTGCCGCCGGCGCCGATCTCTTCGTTCGTGCGGGTGTGGTAGTGGTAGAAGTTGCCCTGGACGTTGAGGATGCCGTCGCTGGCAAAGCTCGTGGATAGGCCGACGGTGAGGCGGTGGCGGGCGCCGTAGATGCGCAGCCAGCGCGAGTCGGTGGCCAGCTCGTTGAGCTGCAGGCCGAGCTGCAGGGTGCCGCTCTGCCACAGCTTGAAGGTCTCTTTGGCCCAGCCCGACCACAGGTTGGCATCGGCGCGCAGGTTGGCGCCGACCCCGACCTCGAAGCGGCCCAGGCGGTGGCGCCACTGCCCGAAGGCGGCCAGGTCGACCTCGGTGGCGACGGCCTGGGGATCGTCGGCGCCGTTCAAGAACAGCTGGTTGACCCCGACGTGGCCGCCGAGCGCCCAGATGCCGCGGGCGACCAGCGCCGACACCGAGGTATTGAGGATCGCCAGGTCGTTGACCGTCTGGATGCCGGCCGACACGCTGACGATCTGGGCGTTGTCGGGCACCTGATCCTCGCCGGCGGTGGCGTCCTGGTCGAGGACGCGCAGCGGCGCCGGCGGCGGCTCGGCCTCCTCGTCGGGGGCGCTGCCGGCGTCGGCCAGGGTCGGCTGCTGCTGCAGCTGGCCGGGCTTGACCGCCTTGGGGTAGCGGCCCCACGGATTAGTCCGGGTCACGGTGCGGCTGTCGGTCACCCAGCTGTAGGGCGCCGCGTTGTCGCCGTCGCTGCGCCAGGTCGCAAGGAGCCCCTTCTGGACCGCCGGCTCGAGGTCGGCGCGCAGCACCCCGGCCATCCACCGCGAGCCCTTGCCCGGACCGTAGGCGTCGCGCACCAGCTCGGCGTAGGCCTTGAGCTTCTCGCGCTCGGCGGGCGAGGAGCCGCGGTGCGCCGCCTGCAGCGCCTCGGGGCGCAGCTGCGACAGGGCAAAGCGGCGCAGGATGAGCGCGTCGCTGTTGCGGCTGACCGCGTCCAGCGTCGAGATATAGCCGAGCAGCCACAGGTGATCGGTGGGCCGCTGCGTCCACTCGCGCTGGTAGTAGGCGATCGCCTGCTTGGTGCGGCCGAGCATCGACCAGCCGGTGGCGAACGGCAGCCACAGCGCCGGCTCGTGGCGGGCGATCGGCTCCCAGTCGGTCAGCAGGCGCGCCAGCGCCGCCCGGTTGTGCTTGCCGCGCAGCCGGGCGCGATCGTCGCTGTGATCAATCAGCAGCCACAGCACGTCGGCGCGCGCCGCCACCGTGCGCGGATCGAGCGCCACCACCCGCAGGTAGGCGCGCTGCGCCCGGTCGTAGTCCTTCTGCTGCGAGTAGTAGTCGGCGAGCGTCAGGTAGTAGCGCTTGCTGTTCTTGAACAGCTCCTCGTTGCGCTCGGCGAGGTCGATAAGGTGCTCCATGTCGGGAAAGCGGCGCAGCTTGACCGCGATGTCCATCGCCCCGAGCAGAAACTCCGGGTCCTTGAAGCGCCGGTAGGCATCCACCGAGACCCCGATCGCCTCGTCGGCCTGGCCGCGCGCCTCGGCGAGAAGGACGTAGCGCTCGACGCTCTCGCGCACCAGCGCCCCCTTGGCCCACAGCAGGCGATACTCTTCCAGCGACTCCGGGCGCGGCTCGCTCTGCCACACGAGCTCCGCGAGCAGCTTGAGGAACGACTTGCGGTCCTCTTCCAGCTTCTTTTCTTCCTTGGTCTGCTCCTTGTCGCGGCTCTTGTCGGGCACCGCGACCGGCTTCTGGCTGGGCGCCACCAGCTGCAGCTCGGTGCCGCCAGGGCCAGTCGTCAGCTCGGCGCGGGTGAGCAGGCCCGCGGTGGTGGCGATGCCGGCGTGATCCAGGGCGTCGCGTAAAAGCACGTAGGCCTTGCCCGGCTGGTGCAGCTGCCACAGGAGCTCGGCGCGGTGGGTGACCTCCTTGATCGAGCTGCCGAAGTCGCGGCTGATCTTCTCGAAGGTCGCAAGCGCGCCCTCCAGATCGCCGCGCCGCTCGTGCACCTCGGCCAGCGCCTCCCAGGCCTCGCGGTGATCCGGGTAGTGGCCCAGGTACTCCTTGAGGATCTGCACCAGCTCCTCGGGCCGGGCGACGTTCTCGAAGGTCTCGACCAGGCTCGCGAGCTCGGTGTTGGTCAGCCGGCCGTGCCGCGCCTTGACCGCCAGGAGGTCGGCGAGGATCTCCAGCTCGTACAGCTGCGGCGCCATCTTGAGGGCCTGCTCCAGGTGCTTGCGATCGCCGCCGTGCAGCGCCAGGTAGGCGAGCTGGGCGAGCGCGAGGTCGGGGCGGTTGTTCCACAGCGCCAGCTGCGCCAGCTTCTCGCGCTGCTTGAGGTTGCCGGGGTGGCGCGCCACCAGGCGTTGCCCGAGCTCGAGCGCCGCCACCGGATCGCCGGCGGCGAGCTCGATGTCGAGCTGGTTGGCCAGCAGCGTCCCGTCGGTCGGATGCTTGGCGAGCAGCGCCCGGCCCCAGTCCTTGGCCAGGCGCGGCTTTTGCGTCGCCAGCGCCAGCCGGGTGGCGGCGGCGAGCAGCTCGACGTCATTGGGAAATAGCTGCAGGTAGCGGCCGGCGGTGAGCACCGATAGCTCGGCCTTGTTGGCGGCGCCCAGGGCGAGCAGTGCCAGCTTGGCGTAGCGCAGCCGCTCGGCCGGGTCCTTGACCACCCGCACCAGGGTGTCGTAGTAGTTGGCGGCGACGGCGGGGTGGCCGTTGGCGAGCGCCAGCTTGGCCGCCGCGGCGAGCAGCTCGGGATCGTCGGGGAACTGCTCGAGGTAGCGCTTGGCGAACGCCAGCGCCTTGTCGCCGAGGTTGGCGCTGGTGAGCGCTTCCAGGGCGAGCAGGGCGTAGCGCCGGCGGGCCTGAGGGTCGCTCTCGCCCTGCGCCAGCTGATCATAAAGGACGCCCGCGGCGGCCGGCTGACCGCTGGCGAGCTCCTGCTTGGCGGCTTCGCTGAGCCAGCGGCGGCGCTGCTTGGGATCGACCACCGAGAGGCGCAGGTAGACGCGGCCGGCGAGCTCGGGCTGGCCGATGCTCAGGCTGCTCGCCGCCAGCCCCAAGAGCTCCTCGGCGCTCAGCGGCTGATCGAGCTGCCCCTCGACCTCCTTGACCAGCTGCGCGACCAGCTGCTTCTCGCGCGCCGCGCGCGCCGGGTCCTGGGCGTACTGCGCCAGGTGAATCTGCATCGCCAGCCGGCTGATCACCGGCCCCAGGCGCGGGTCGGTGCGCGGCAGCGAGTCGACGAGCTTGCCCGCCTCGTCCAGCCGCCCCAGGGCCAGCAGCGTCTGGGCCAGCCGCAGCTTCAGCGCGACGTCGTTTGGCTGCACCGCGATGAGCAGCCGCAGGTACTGCAGCGACAGGCTGTCCGGGCGCCCCAGGGTGCCCACCAGCGAGCTGGAGGTCGGCGCCAGCAGCGCGAGCACCAAGAGGAGGCCCAGCGCCAAGAGCACAAGGTGCGAGCGCTTGAGCAGGTGCTCGCGTCGACTCGGCCGCTGGCTGAGATCTGAGGGAGTAGACATCTTATTCCCCTACTGTCCCGCGTCCTTCTGGGAGAGCCCAGCCGGGTTCATACACACTACAGAGCGGCCGCTCGAATCCAGGTCGACGTAGCGTCCCTGGGGCAGGTCATGCACCGCCTGCACCCCCTGCGAGCGGCTGCGATCGAGGGTGAGCCCGCCCCCCTTGCTGCCGCCGTCGAGGCGCAGGGTGGTGAGCTCGCCATCGCCGCGCACCTGATAGCAGCCGTCCTGGCGGCGGGCCAGGGTGAGGTGCTGGAAGTCCTGCACCTTGCGGATGTACTCGCTGGCGTAAAGCGGCGTCGCTCCCTGATCGAGCGCCCACTGATACGCCTGCTGCAGGACCTTGAGCGAGCCTACCTTGCTGCCCGAGTAGAAGTGATAGTAGATGTTGATGGGCTTGAGCCGCCGCGGCTTGTCGGTGAGCTGGAAGGTGCTGATGACGTCGCGGAAGCCGTAGTACGGACCGCGCCAGAGGTTGGTGTAGACGTTCTCGTTCTGCACCGGCGCGTACACCTGATAGTAGGGACCGATCGGGCGGCCCATCGGTGACAGCTCGGTCAGGCTCGGCCGGCGCACCGACATGACGGAGTTGCCGCCGTTCATGTTGTAGATCCCAAGGCCGCTCACCCGCGCCATGCCCTCTAGCGGCGCCACCGCCGAGCCCGGCCACAGAAAGACCTTCACCGGCTTGTCCTTGGGGGCGAGGCGCTGGTTGATGTACGCCACCGAGCCGTCGATCTCGCGCTTGAGCGAGAAGTCGTAGCGGAACATGCCGTTGATGTCGCCGTCCTCCTGGTCGTGCCCGTAGCGCAGAAGATCGAAGGGGTGGCTGTAGGAGTGCGAGGCGACTTCGACGTAGGGCAGGGCGAAGATGTCGCGGGCGATCGGCTCCAGCTCGGGGGCGAGCTTGGGCCACTTGCCCTGGGCGCCGATCTCACCCTCGATGATCGAGACCGTGGTCTTGATCTGGTAGCGCTTTAAGACCTTGTCGAGGATCACCTTGCCGCAGTAGTGATTGCCCGGCATCTGGGCGCGGCTTGGGAAGCCGTCGCCGTCGATGTGCACCATGAGGATGCGGCGGCCGTTGACGGTGGTGACGTCGGCGGCAGGCAGGTCGCCAAGCTGCAGCGCCTGTTTGAAGAAGGTAAAAGGGTTGATGATCCAGCGGTAGGAGTGGTCGTAGCCCTCCTCGGTCAGGTAGGGGCTGGCGGCCATGCCGCCCCAGCTCGCGGTGAACACCGCGTCCATGCGCGCGCCGCCGTGATCCTCGACGCTGAGCAGGCGCCGCGAGCCCGCCCCGCTGATCTGCAGGGGGTAGAACACGTTGCGCCGCGCCGTCACCTTTGTCTCAAAGCCGGTCACCTCGGGGTTGGCCAGCGTCAGCTGCGGATCGCCCTTGGGGCGCTGGTCCTTGCGCACAAGCCCCAGCCGCTGCTGCAGCGCGGCGTCGGGCAGAAACCCCAGGTGGTCGAGGATCGCCACCTTCATGCCCGAGTCGAGCTGCGCCCCGAGCCACGCCCGATAGGCCCCGGGGTCGGGCAAAAGGTCGTCGGTGAACCAGGTGACGATGCCGGCGTAGCGATCGCCCAGGTTGCCGCCGGGCAGCGGGCCGCTCACATCCAGGTAGTCGACGGCGTAGCCCAGGTGCTCCAGCACCACCGCCGCCATCAGGTGGATCGGCGTGTAGGCGACGTCGGCGTACTGGCCGCGGTCGTGCTGCTCGGTGCTGTCATATAGAGCAAGGATGCGGCGCGGCACCACCTCCACCGTGCCGATGCCGATCGTAAGGAGGTCATGGTCGCTGACAAAGGGCGTCATGCCGAGCGCCGTGATGCGCCGCGCGGTCGCCCGCCCGAGCTCGCGCTGCGCCTTGGGCACGTAGTCCACCGCGGTAATCGGCAGGTGGTAGCGCTCGCGGGCGATGCGCAGCTGCCCGAGCAGCCAGGTGCGGTCCGCTTCGCTCACCTCCCCGTAGGTCTTGGTCGCCGGGTTGTAGCTGCGGAACAGCGACTCCACCACCAGCCCGGCGGCGAGCTGGCCGACCGCTGGCAGGAGCTCGAAGCCGCGGTTAAACAGGAGCTTGACGCCCGGGAAACGGGCGTGCACCTCCTTGATGATCTCGGCCAGGCCCTGCTCCTGCGCCGCGCGCTGCGCCGGGGTCTGCACCGCCCGCTGGTAGCTGTCGAGGTTGTCGAGGAAGAAGGCGCGAAAGCCGCGATCCCACAGCGGCTGGAAGTTCTTGTCGATAAGCTGCCGCCGCCAGCCCGGCCGGGTGGCGTCCATGATCACCGTCTGCCAGTGAGGATTGCTGCCCAGGCGCAGGCTGGCGTCGAGCTGCGCCGCCGCGTCCGGGCTTATCTCGCTGAGGCTGACGTAGGCAAAGACGGTGGTGCCGCGGCGGGTCAGAAGGGCCACCTGCTCGCGCTCGGCCTGGTCGGCTTGGACCACAACCTGATCAAACTGCGAAAATTCTGCGCCGGGTAAATTGGAACCGTAATAAAAAGCGACACTCGGATTGGCCTGTGCGTTAACGCTCAGGTCCGCCGGCCCCGCAGCACTCACTTGGGGGTGGGCGAATCCGCTCAGTGTCGATAGCAAGAGGCTGAGAGGGAGGTGACGCACAATCAAACTCCTTGAGGATATACTTGAATGAATTTTTCCGTCCGCCACCTTTTTTAGAAGAAAATGTAGGGAATTTAATACCATGAATCATATCATGCACTTAGCTGATCGCGCGTGATCACGAGGAAATTTTTGGATCCCAATGGCGCATGAAAAATTGCGCGCCACACTAAAACCTGTTGCTCGCAAGAGGGGATCGCGAAGTTTGCCGATCTTCTCTTCAGACCGACGGAGAGGTTCCAGCCTGCCGTCTGCTCGTGAGCCACTTCTGATTAACCAACAAACAACCATCTGCGCTGCCATAGTTTAATTGGTATACAATTAAGCTGATAATCGAATAGGGCAACACAAGACCTTGACGGCAGCAAAAGTGAATTTAGAAGAGATCTAGTTCTCGCTGACTAGTAACTGGGAGGGGAAAATGTGCGGAATTATTGGGTATCTTGGCCATCAGCAGTCGTTGCCGATTCTGCTCGAAGGCCTCAAGCGTCTTGAGTACCGCGGCTATGACTCTGCCGGTCTGGCGGTAGTCAATGACCACGGCCTGCAGGTGCGCAAGGCGGCCGGGCGTATCTCTGTTTTGGAAGGCAAGGTAAGCGGCGAGCGCGACACCCTGCTCAGCGGCAGCCTCGGCATCGCTCATACCCGCTGGGCGACCCACGGCGAGCCGAGCGAGATCAACGCCCACCCGCACATCGACTCGGCCCGGCGACTGGCGGTAGTGCACAACGGCATCGTCGAAAACCACGCTGTGCTGCGCCAGTTCCTGCAGAGCACCGGCGTCGTATTCGCCAGCCAGACCGACACCGAGGTGCTGGCGCACCTGATCGCCTACCACCTGCACGGCGACAAGAGCGGCGGCGGGCGGGCGGCGGCCGGCGGGTCTGCTCCAGTCGGGCATGCCGCGCCGGTGCTGCTCTCCAGCAGCCAGGCCGCGGCGCCGGGGTCGGCCGAGGGCGCGGCCGCCGACGGCGGCGGCCCCAAGCTGGGCCTCCTGGAGGCGGTGCTGGCCGCCCTCGCCGAGGTCGTGGGCACCTTCGGCATCGCCGTCATCTCGCAGGATTTCCCCGATCGCATCATCGCCGCGCGCCGCGGCAGCCCGCTCCTGGTCGGCATCGGCAAGAACGAGTATGTGGTCGCCTCCGACGCGGCGGCGATCGTCGCCCACACCTCCAACGTCGTTTACCTTGAGGACAACGAGGCGGTCGAGGTCAGCCGCAGCGGCCTGCGCACCGTGACCCTGGACTCGGTTCCGGTGTCCAAGACGGTCGAGCACATCGCGGTGGCCCTGGATGAGCTGTCGCTGGCCGACTACCCGCACCGCATGCTCAAGGAGATCTTCGAGCAGCCCGAGTCGCTCGCCCTGTGCCTGCGCGGGCGCCTGGATCGCATGGGTCACCGGGTGCTGCTCGGGGGCCTGGAGCGCGTCGAGCGCGAGCTTACCCGCACCCGCCGCTTCATCCTCACCGGCTGCGGCACCGCCTGGCACGCGGCGCTGGTCGGCGAGTACCTGATGGAGGACCTGGCGCGCATCCACACCGAGGTCGAGATCGCCAGCGAGCTGCGCTACCGTAACCCCCTCATCGACGAGCTGACCACCCTCATCGCGGTGTCGCAGTCGGGTGAGACCGCCGACACCCTGGCGGCGCTGCGCGAGGTGCGCGACAAGGGCGCCCTGGCGCTCGGCGTGGTCAACGTCGTCGGCTCGTCGATCGCCCGCAACACCGACGCCGGCATCTACCTGCACGTCGGCCCCGAGATCGGCGTCGCCAGCACCAAGGCGTTCACCGCCCAGGTCGCAGTGCTGACCCTGCTCACCCTGTGGATGGGCCGCCGCCGCCACTTATCCCAAGAGCGCTACAGCGAGCTGCTCGACATGCTGGCCGAGGTCCCGGCCCACATCAAGGCGGTACTCGGGCAGTCCGAGCGCATCAAGGAGGCGGCCAAGAAGTTCCACCAGAACGAGAACTGGCTGTTCCTGGGCCGCGGCTATCAGTTCCCGGTGGCCCTGGAGGGCGCCCTCAAGCTCAAAGAAATCAGCTACATCCACGCCGAGGGCCTGTCGGCGGCCGAGATGAAGCACGGTCACATCGCCCTGGTCGTCCCGGGCATGCCAGTGGTGGCGCTGGCGCCGCAGAACAGCCTGTACGACAAGATGATGAGCAACATCGAAGAGGTCAAGGCGCGCGGCGCCCGCGTCATCGCCATCGGCACCGCCGGCGATACCCACCTGCGCAAGCTGGCCGATGAGATGTTCGAGATTCCCGTTTTGCCCGAGCCGCTGCAGCCGATGGTCTCGGTCGTACCGCTGCAGCTTCTGGCCTACCATACGGCAGTGCTCCGCGGCTGCAACGTCGACAAGCCGCGCAACCTCGCCAAGAGCGTCACCGTAGAGTAATCCCTGACAAAGGCAAAGGAGCCAAGATGGCACACTATCTAGTCACCGGCGGCTGCGGGTTTATCGGCAGCCACCTTGCCGACCTGCTCTTGGCCGGCGGCCACACGGTGCGGGTGCTGGACGACCTGTCGACAGGCAAGCGCGAGAACCTGTCCCCCCAGGCCGAGCTCATCGTCGGCGACGTCGCCGATCCCGAGAAGGTGGCGCAGGCGATGGCCGGGGTCGCCGGCTGCTTCCACCTGGCGGCGGTGGCCTCGGTCGATCGCTGTAACCGCGACTGGCTGGGCACCCACCGCACCAACCTCACCGGCACCATCACGATCTTTGACGCCGCGCGGGCGACCGCGGCGCGGCCGGCGATCCCGGTGGTCTACGCCTCGTCGGCGGCGATCTACGGCGATCAGCCGCTGGCACCGCAGGAGGAGCGGATGGGGCCGCAGCCGCTGTCCGCCTACGGCGCCGACAAGCTCGGCTGCGAGCTGCACGCCCGCGTCGCCACCCACGTCCACGGGGTGCCGGCGGTGGGCATGCGGTTCTTCAACGTGTACGGCAAGCGCCAGGATCCCAAGTCGCCCTACTCGGGGGTGATCTCGATCTTCTGCGATCGCCTGCGCCAGGACCTGCCGATCACCGTCAACGGCGACGGCCAGCAGGTGCGCGACTTCGTCTACGTCGGCGACGTCGTGCGGGCCCTCGAGCTGGCCATGGCGGCGCACGCCCGGCTGCCGGCGGGCAGCGTGTTCAACGTCTGTACCGGCCGCTCGACCAGCATCCTCATGCTCGCCGACACCATCTCCACCCTGTGGGGGCGCAAGCCGAGCATCGTCCACGGCCCGGCGCGCGCCGGCGATATCCGCGTCTCGATCGGCAGCCCCGAGCGCGCCGCGGCGGCGCTTGGCTTTGAGGCCAGCACCACCCTGCCCGTTGGCCTTGGACGGATGCTGCTCGGCGATCTGCCCGAGCGCCCGCCGCTGGGGCGCCCGAGCGACGCCGCCGCCGCCACCTGAGCTACCTCGCGCTCGCGATCGGCGATCGGCGATCGGCGATCGCTGCTTAGCGCTCGCCAGGCGCCTCCCTCCTGTTCCCTTCCTCCGCCCTCCCAGCCGATTTGCTCAGTCCTTCCGCGCCCCTACAGCGGGATTCCCCTTGCCTGGACACATGTCGCTAGGGGCACGGAGGTGTGTCCCGAGGGACATGTGCGTATGCCCCTGAGGACATATGTATGCGCCCCGGATGACAAAAAAAAGTTACAAAAAAATTCGGGAATATTTCCCAGCGACTACGTAACACCGACGCTGATGTGGGATGGCTCGGGCGTAAATGCAGCCGATACGCTCAAGACATCCAGCGCAGGTCGTCTGGAGAAGAAAAAAGCGCCGAGTAACCAGCCGGGAGAAGTGAATGACGCGACGAGAGCTCGACTGCCCCATGACAGCACGCAACTCGCATGAAGGAGTTTCAATGCAGACGCTACGTACTGTTCACACCACCGAAGTTCAGATGGTGGGCGGCCGCCCGGCTTTTGTCGGCGTACTGCATATGACCCTGTTTGCCGCGACGCTGTTTGCCTGTGGTACTCCGGAGATTGACAGCACCACCGACGCCCTGGAAGCGGTGGCGGTCGAGCAGAGCGCGGTCGCCGCGCAGAGCCGCCTTTATCCGACCCGCATCGTCCTGCAGAGCGGTCAGGTCAGCCCGCAGCCGCTGACGGTGCTGGCGGCGCAGGATCAGTCGGGAACTGTGGACACCTGGAGCAACTATCTGGAGTTCTCGCCGGGCACCGACCTGCAGGCGACCTTCACCTTCACCCTGCCGGCGGCGGTGGCCCCGGACCAGCTGGCAAGCCTTACCCTGCTCGGCAACTACAAGGGGCAGGCCAAGTCGCGCCAGAGCTGGAGCTTCCAGCTCTATGATGTGGCCCGCGCGCGCTGGGTCACCATCGGCGACAACCAGGCCGCCAAGAGCTGGGTGTGGAGCCCGCTGGCCTTTGTGCCCACCGGCACCGCGGCGAACTTCGTCGGCGCCAACCGCGAGCTCAGCCTGCGCTTTACGACCAAGACGGCGGTGGATAACTGCGACCTCGACTACCTCGCGCTCAGCTACACCACCAGCGGGACGACGACCCCGCCGCCGCCGCCGGCCCCCACCGGGGCGGTCTGGATTCCCAAGCCGGGAACGAGCTGGCAGATTCAGTTCGCCGGAACCCTGGACACCTCGGTGAGCGTCAAGGCGTTCGATCTGGATCTGTTTGGCACTCCCAAGGCGACGATCGATCAGCTCCACGCCCGCGGGACCCGGGTCATCTGCTACTTCAGCGGCGGCAGCTCCGAGTCGTACCGCCCCGACTTTGGCACCTTCCCAAGCAGCGTGCTCGGCTCGACCCTGGGCGGCTATCCCGATGAGCGCTGGCTCGACGTACGGCAGCTGTCGGTCCTGGGTCCGATCATGACCGCGCGCATGGATCTGGCGGTGCAGAAGGGCTGCGACGCGGTGGATGTCGACAACATGGACGGCTACACCAATCGCTCTGGCTTCTCGATCTCGTATGCCCAGCAGCTGACCTACAACAACTTCATCGCCGCCGAGGCGCACAAGCGCGGCCTGTCGATTGGCCTGAAGAACGATCTTTTGCAGATCAAAGACCTCGTCGACACTTATGACTTCGCGATCAACGAGCAGTGCCTGGAGTACTCCGAGTGCTACTACATGCAGCCGTTCATCGATCGCAATAAGGCCGTGTTCGCGATCTCCTACTCCGGCTCGCAGTCGAGCGTCTGCTCGCAGGCTAACCCCCTGAACTTCGACATGCTGCTCAAGAACTACTCCCTGGACAGCTACCGGGTCGCCTGCCGCTAGGGCGCCCCCGCCCCTGCCGAAAGCTCTGCGCGGTGCCTTGGCTGTAGTCAGTGTGGACAGAAGCTCCCCTCCTTCCTGCGTAGCCAGAATTAGCAGAGTTCATGCCAGACCAAAGTGCGCAGGAATTGCGCGCCGGTGGCGAAAACCACCAGTCTTCATCGCGGCTCGGCGTCCGCACCTGGGTGAGTCCTGGGGGCTCACCGTGTCATACCGGCACAGCCCAGGCGGCGACAGGCGAGGCTTTGGCCAAGCTCGCGCGGCTTTCTGTCGGACTCCCGACTCGGGTGAAGTCATTCCTGCTCCCGTGTGGGTGTAAGTCCCTGAGCTCCGCCTTGATCTGGTCAAGCACTTCAAAATATAGTGAGGGAGGACTTCCGCGGGCGAGGCTTGGTCCTGCAGCCAGAAAGGGAAGCCTGCATGAACGAGTTCATCCCCCGCAGCGACCCCCAGCTGTGCCTCTGGCTCGATAACTACAGCAAACGCCTCGCGATCTACGGAGCCCGGTTCGGCCTCACCGCGGAGGAAATCGCCGCCCAGCAGAAGTGGTGCGCCGAGCTCACCGAAGCGATAAAGACCGATGATCAAAAACATAAGGAGTGGCGGGCCGCCGTCAAGGTGACGCGCGAGGTGAAAAAGTCGTCGCTGTCGGCGGTGCGGGCGATGATCGAGCGCCTCAAGCACCTGCCCGGCTGGACGCCGAACATCGGCCAGGCGATGGGCGTGGTCAAGCGGCCGCCGCCGCCTATGCCGATAGACGCGGTCAAGCCGCGCCTGCAGGTGGTGACCGAGGGGGGGCAGGTGAAGCTCAAGTTCACCCGGCGACCGCTCGATGGGATTAACGTCTATATGCGCCGCCGAGGCGAGGCGCAGTGGCGCCTGCTGGCGCGCGCCACCCGCTCGCCGTTTGTCGATAACACCGCCCTGCAGCGCGAAAATACCTCAGAGATTCGCGAGTATCGGGCGATGGGAGTGCGCAAGGATCAGGAAGTCGGCCAGCCGAGCGACGTCGTGGTCGCCGTCGTCGGTGCCTAGCCCCCCGCCGCCACCGTCGGCCCGGCGCCGCCGCACCTTCCGCTGCTGCGCTTGGCATGTCCCCTGCATTGCTGACAAGTCAGGTTCCTGAGAGCTTAATTAGAGGCGCTGGGTGCTTAGCTACTCGGTTCTGCGCGGCTCCATCCAGCTTCTCTCTAGTTTCCGGGACTAGTTTTGTGACCGGCTTTGGTGAAAGGGGGGGACCATGTCCCAAGAAGAAAATACTACTTGTGTCCTGGCTACTGAGGACGCCGATCGCTACCTCGAGCGAGTCAGCGAGTTTATCCGCGCGGCGCGCCTGAACGCGCAGTTCCCGCCGGCGCAGCGGCTGCTCGGCTACCTGACCGCGATGCACTCGCGCACCCACGACGGGCTCTACCCCCGGCTGAGCGTGGACGCCGAGTCGGGGCTGCCCGCGCCCAAGGAGTGCCTGCGGGTCAAGCTCGACGCCGCGCTGGCCGCCACCATCAGCTCGGCGACGCCCAGTCACCTGGGCTCGAGCCGGCCGCTCTTGCACAACGTCCAGCGCGCCCACCAGCTGTATCGCGCTCGGCTGCGCGCGCAGGGTCTTTTGCCGCTGGACGCGATGCGCGTCGACCTGCAGCGCATCGACTACGATCGCGGCACGATCTCGGCGCGGGTCATCCTCGACAAGGTGGATGAGAACAACCTGTACATGCGCTGCACGGTCGAGATGTCGCAGCGCGTGCCCGCCCTGGAGTCGCACCAGATGTTGTCGCTGCGCGGCCAGGACGTCGCGGCCAGCCCCGAGCTTGTCGCCCGCATGTCCGAGCTGGCATCGCTCGACGCCGAATATACGCTGATCGAGCTGTCGGCGGTGCCGGGCGTCACCGTGCACCGGGTCTCGCGCGCCACCATCGGCCCCTGCTTCCTGGCCGAGCTGCCGCGGACGCCGCCGCTCGGCGCGCTTTTGGCGGGTCGGCGCGGCGCGATCGCCACCTTCGGCCTGGATGTGGCGGCGCGCGATCTGCTGAGCAGCGGCAACAACGATCCGCTGCCCAGCCCGCGGCGCGACAACATGCCGGTCGAGCTGCGCGCCGAGTACGAGCGCGCCCGCATCCGCCTTGACTACCGGGTGTACCGCGACCGCAAGTTCGTCACCGATCTGGCGACCCAGCCGGCGCTGGAAGAGCTGTGTAAGACCGCCGGCACGCGCAACATCATCTACGCGGCGGCGCCGATCGGGGCCCGACTTGAGGCGTGGGCATGAGTGAGCCGGATTTCCAGGAAGACCTGGCCATAGACGATGTGCTCGAGCAGCTGGTAAGTCAGTTCAGCGATCCGTTCTGCTTCCTGCGCGAGCTGGTGCAGAACGCGATCGACGCCGGCAGCACCAAAGTAGACGTCACCTGCACGTTCGAAGATGACAGCCCGCTGCTCGCGGCGACCGCCGGCAGCAAGGGCAGTAACCACGGCCAGGCCGCCGAGCTCGGCACCGCGATCATCCGCATCGTCGACTTCGGCGAGGGCATGGACGGCCACATCATCGACACCCGCCTCACTCGCCTGTTCAGCTCGGACAAGGAGGGCGATCGGACCAAGATCGGCAAGTTCGGCACCGGCTTCATCTCGGTGTTCGCAATCCAGCCGGACGCGGTGTGCGTCGACACCGGGCGCTACGGCGAGAGCTGGCGGCTGGTGTTCCAGCCCGATCGGACCTTTACCCGCATCCGCCTCAGCGAGCCGGTGGACGGCACCACGGTGCGGCTGTTTAAGACCATGCAGCGCGGTCAGTTCGAGACGCTGGCGCGGCGGGTGCGGCGGGTGCTTGTACGCGACTGCCCACACGTCGAGGTGGCGCTGCGCTACCAGGGCGAGCTACTCAGCCGACCGCTCGGGCCCGAGGCCTTGGAGTCGCCGGTCAAGACCGTGGTGAAGGCCCACGGGGCGACGATCGTCGTCGGCTTCACGCCGCCCGGGGCGCCGGCGCGGGCCACCCTGTACGGGCGCGGGCTGACGCTGTTGTCGCGGCCCTCCGAGCTCGCCGGCATCTCCTACAAGATTGACTCGCCGGCGCTGGAGCACACGCACGGCCGCGACAGCGTGCTGCGCGGGGAGCACTACCAGGCCCTCATGGACACCGTGAAGTCGGTGGCCGGCGGGCAGCTGCTGGAAGAGCTGTTCGCCCGCCTGGAAAAGGGACTGCAAGAGCCGCACCCCGAAGAGCGCGCGGCGGAGCTTGGCGCGTGGCAGCGCTGCGTCGCCGACCTGCTGCGGCGCGGCGCCACCCTGCCCGAGACCTGCGCCCAGCGGGTGGTGGCGTGCTCGCCGCAGGGCGAGCTGTATACGCTGCTCGCCTGCCAGGACGCGGCGCGCGCCCACCGGCTCTACAGCGCCGCCGAGCCCTCGCCGCTCGCCGCCGCCGCCGCCGCCGCCGGCGAGCTGGTCCTTTCCGACTGGCAGTCGGCGCTCCTGGTCGCCCTGGGCAGCGGCGAGCCGCCGCGGCTGGAGCGGTCGCTGGTGCTGCCGCTGCCGCTTTTGCAGCGGGAGATGGACGAGAACCGCTGGGCCGGCGCCGAGGCGCTGCGCACCGCCACCCTCATGCTGGTGCGCGCCGCCGAGGCGCCGGTGGCGGCGGTGGAGCTCGGCAGCCTGTCCTACCCCGGCTCGGGCGCCGCTGAGCTGCCCTGCATCGTGCAGGCGCAGCCGTTCGCGGTCAGCCGGCTCGCCGACGCCCAGCCCAAGGATCAGCGCTGGCCGGAGCCCGGCGATGAGAAGGGCGAGCTGGCGCGCAGCACCTGGGTGCTCAACGCCGATCACCCAAGCTTCCACAGCCTGCTGCCGCTCGCCGAGAGCGAGCCCGAGCTGTGCGCCTACTTCCTGACCAAGCTGTGCCTGCTCGGCAGCCCCCAGCTCGGCGAGCTGAACGTGCGGCTGCTGACGCTGGCGCTAGAGCAGCGCGGCCAGCGCGAGGAGGCGCCGCTGGTCGCCCGCCAGCGCCTGCTCACCTCACTCACCCAGATTGACGGCGAGATCATCTCGTCGGGCTCGTTCACCATCGATCCGCAGCGGGTGCGCGACAAGCTGCGCCGCGCCCGTTTCGCTAACCCCCTGCGCTATGTCTTGGAGCTCGTGCAGGCGGCGTCCCTCAAGGGCGCCACCCACGTCGAGTTCCGCTTCAGCGCCGATGAGATGCAGCTGCGCTTCAACGGCGAGCCGTTTACCGCAAGCGACTTCGAGCAGCTCTACTCCTCGCTGCTGCACAGCGGCGAAGGCCGCGACGGGCAGGCGTGCAAGCTGCTGTCCCTGGGCCTGTGCGCCGCGCTGCAGCTCGATCCGGCGGTGATCCACGTCGAGAGCGGCGACTGTTTTGTCGAGCTGCGCCCCGGCCAGCCCGACCGCCTGGGGACGCTGCCGGCGCGGGTGCCGCTCACCCAGGTCCGCGTCCGTCAGCGCCTCGGCCTCGGGCTGCTCAAGCGCTATGTAGATCACCTGGGCGGCCACCTCACCGAGGAGCTGCTGCTGCAGGAGCGCTGCCACCACGCCTGCATGGCCATCGAGCTCGATGGGCGAATCATCTCGCAGGGCCACACCTTCCCCAACGTGCTGTTCGCCCGCACCTTCAGCACCGACGGGGTCTCTGGGACGGTGGCGATCCTGCCGCTGCCGGCGACGCCCCCCGACAGCGGCGTGCAGCTGGCGCCGGCGGCGGTGCTCAGCTCGTCTTTTCTCCGGCTCATCAAGAACGGGGTCTGGGTCGACACCCAGCTGCCGATCGAGCTGCTGCCGGGGTTCTCGGCGCTGGCCGAGAGCTCGGCGTATCGGCTGGATCTGGCGCGCGAGCACGTGGTGCAGGACCTGCAATACGCGGCGGCCCTGCGCGCCGTGGCGGCGGCGCAGGTCGAGCTGCTGGCGGCGCTGTGCGACCGCTCGGCGCAGGGTCCGTTCATGGACGTCGGGCACCTGCGGGCGCTGCTGCGCGGGCTGCTGTCGCGCCTGGGCGGGCTGGCGCCGCTGCTGCGCTGGGCGCAGCTGCCGCTGGAGCCGCTGCCGTCCGAGATCGTGACCGAAGGCAGCTCGCTGTGGCCGCTGCAGGTGGAAAAGGGCGCGGCCCTGCTCGATGTGCCGATCTTCTACACGACCCTGGGCGACATGGTGTCGCTGCGCGTCATTCTGGCCGATCTGGCGCAGTACCACACCGTCGCCTATAGCGCCTTCCGCAGCAGCGAGCCGGACCCCAAGCGGCCCGTGGTGCTGTACCTGGCCGAGCCCGGCGATCACGAGGTCCTGCACGAGCTGTTCGGCAGCGCCCTTACCTGTCGCGATGCCGCCATCCAGCTCGCCTGGAAGCGCGAGCACAACCGCACCGTCTGGCAGAGCCGCGCCTACCAGCCGCGCCTGGGCAGCCAGCAGCTGCTGGCGCGCGCGCGGCTCACCGGCAGCGACTTCACCGGCGAGGTGGGCATCGAGGCCGGCCACCACGGCCTGGAGTCGCGTGAGCGGCTGCTCAACCGGCCGTGCACGCTGCGGCTGCTCCTTATCAAGGACGGCTGCCTGCTGGTCGAAAAGCGGGTGCCGTTCCCCGCCCCCGATCTGAGCGTGGTGGTGATGGGCAACTTCACCCCGAGCTACCTGTTCGATGACGTGATTAGCGACGCCACCCTGGCGGCGGTGGTGGACTCGCTGCTCGATACGCTGCCGGCGCTCATCGAGCAGCTCGCCCAGGTTCCCACCGGCGCGCCGGAGGTGGCGGCGCAGAGCGGTGCCCTGGCCTGGCGTGCGTGCGTGCTGCGCCGGCTGCTCATGCTGGTCCTGTCGGCAGAGGCGCGGCGCAGCGCCCGCGTCGCCCTGGGAGTCGCCGCCCCGAGCGGCGGCAGCGGCGGCCAGCTCATCCCGCATCCGCTATGGATGCAGCTCGAAGAGGTGCCGCTGCTCGAGGCGCTGGATGGGACCCTTTTGTGTCCGCGCCAGCTCAGCGAGCTGGCCCAGGGCACCGCGCCGCTGCCGGTGCTCTGCCCATCCCCGACGGTGCTGCCGCGGCGCCTGGCCACCTGGACGGCGCTCGGCAGGCCCGACCCCGACACCAAGAAGGCCTGGTACAAGGCGCACTCGCAGTCGCCGACGCGGCTGCCGCTGGAGGAGCCGCCGCCGCTCATCTTGTACCTGGCCCCGGCCGAGCGCGCCCTGCTCAGCGAGCTCGCCCTGCAGCTGCCGGCGCTGCGCCTGGTTGACGCCGAGCCGTGGCTGCGCAGCGTCGAGACGATCGCCGCCCAGAGCACCCGTCACGCCGAGCTTTTGCTGCTGCCCAAAGACTGCGAGGTGGCGGTGCCGCTGGTCGGAATCGAGGGCCTGCTCGGGGTCATCGCCGAGTCCGAGTTCTTCGACATGGCGGACGGAGTCGAGGCCGAGCCGCGGGTCGCGGTGGCGCTGCTGCGCGAGCGGCGCAGCCTCGGCAGCGGCGAGATGTACCTGCCCGGCGGGCAGTTCCTGTCGGCAGTCGCCGATCACCCGCAGCTGCAGCTCGACCCGAGCGGCAAGAGCCTGGACGACAACGAGGCGCTGGTGGCGGTGCGCACCGGCATCGCCGCCGCCCTGCCCGAGCTGCTGGCGGCGCTGGCCGAGCACGCCCAGCCCCTGCCGACCCTGTACAGCCGGGTGCTGCTCACCGCGGCCACAGCGCTGTTTCCGCGGCCGGCGTTTCGGCGCGCCTATGACTGCTTGCGCGCCGGCAGCGGCGACTACTCGGGGCGGCGCCCGGAAGACGCCGAGCGCGAGTACGGGGCGCTGCTGCGGCTGACCGTCGCCACCTCGCTGCAGCGGGTCGAGGAGGTGCTGCTGCGCCACCTGGACAGCGAAGAGCCGCTGTCGATCTTCCAGGTCACCCGCGAGCTCTTGCCGGTGCTCGCCGAGTCGTGGGAGGCGGTGCCGCCGGATCGCGAAGCCGCCGAGCTGACCCGCGCCACCCAGCTGCCGCCCGGCGCGATGGCCTGGATCGATACCTTGTATCCGGACAGCGAAGGCATGCAGTTTGGCGAGCGCTCGCTCCTGCTGCTGCCGGCGCTGGCCGAGGCGCCGCTGCTGGTCACCCCGACCGGCGCCAGCCTGACCCTGGATGAGCTGATCGACGACTACCAGGAGCACGGCCATGTGCTCTACAGCGCCGGCAAGACGGTGCCGGCGGAGACGAGCCGGCCGCTGGTCAGCGATCCCGATGGGCTGCTCTTGCCGGTGCTGCAGTGCCTGTTTGGCGCCAGCCAAGTGCACGAGCTCAGCGCGCTGCCGCTGCCGCTGCCCGTGCCGCCGCCGTCGCCGCTGCCGCTGCCCAGCTGGCCGGTGCAGCGACCGCTCAAGAGCGATGGCAGCGCCGGGGCGCTCGGCGATCGCCTGCTGGCCGCGGTGCTGCAGGAGATCCGGGCGGCGCGCGGCCGCAATGAGCGGCTGCTCAACAACGTGAACCTCGCCTGGCTGCAGATAAGAGACAGCGAGCAGCCGCGCCCGGTCATCTGCGACAGCCAGCAGTTCATCCTCAACCGCCGCCACCCGGCCGTGCAGCGGGCGCTGCGCAACTCGACGGTCGACCCGCAGAGCGTGCGCTTCTTCGCCTCGGCGGTGTACACCGCGCTCAGCACGCGGCTGGCCGGGGTCTACAAGACCGATGCCGCGCACTTTCACCGCCACCTGGCGGCGCGGGCGCTGGCCGAGACGCACGAGCAGCAGCCGCCCAGCCGCGCCGCGCCCTCCAAAGTGAGCATGAATCCTGCTTAGGAATCTGGTTCACAAGGAGAACGGTGATGACGACCATGAACCAGGACAAGCAGCACAACCGCAGTGAGAGCAGCAACGGCAGCAAGAACGGCCATGGGAGCGAAGCGATGAGCGACAACCAGAAGAAGCGCCCTGCCGTCGACGCCGGCCGCGGCGAAAACCAGGTCGAGGCGGTGGCCGACAAGGCCTCCGAGACGCTCAAGAACGCCGCCGACATGGCCAAGGATGCGCTCGGCCAGGCCGAGAAGGAGGCCCAGGTGATCGTGACCGAGCTCAAAGAGCGCCTGGAGCCCCTGGACCAGTGGGTGCGCACGACGACCACCGAGCACCCGTATCTGGTGGTCGGCTCGGCGATCGGCGTGAGCTTCCTTGCCGGGTTCCTGATGCGCCGCCGCGCCGCCGTGAGCGCCGGGGTGGCCGTGGGATTTCTGACCGGCTGCGTCATCAGCGGCCGCTCGTTCGCGCTCGCCAAGCAGGCCGAGCGCAATAAGTAACCTCTGTGAGTGTGTCAGGGCCGCACGCTGTGCTGCTCGAGCACCCACGGGCTGGACAGCAGGGCCGGTCACGCTGAGCTGGCCGCGGCAGCGCGGCGGATCCGCAGGGGCGCGCCCTTTAGTCCGGAACCTGAAGCTGGCCTGAAGCAGGGAGGACCAGATGTTCTACTGGGCTGCCGTTCTACTAGTCATCGCCATCGTCGCTGCTGCCTTTGGATTTGGCGGCCTGGCAGCCAGCGCAGCGGGACTGGCCAAGATCGTCTGTTTTGTCGCGATCGTGTTCGCACTGATCACGTTCGTGGTGGGGGCCCGCCGGAAGTAAAAAGGAGCTCGTCATGACAAACTCACTCTCTCCGGCGCTCGATGGGACGCTGCAGTTTTTCAATAACCGCAGCGGCCAGCGAGTTGCCTATTATAAGTCGCGCGGCAATCAGGGCGCTGTGATTGACAGCCATCCCCTAGTGCTGTTGCACTCGATCAACGCGGCGGCGTCGGCCTACGAGGTGCGGCCGCTGTTTGAGCATTTCGCGCCCACCCGGCCGACCTTCGTGCTGGAGTGGCCTGGCTTTGGGCAGTCGGATCGCTCGCGGACGGACTACGATTTCCGTCTGTACGCCGACACCCTGATCGACTTTCTGGAGTTCTTGGGCAAAAACCACCCGCCGGTGGATGTGGTCGCGCTGTCGCTATCCGGTGAGCTCGCCGCGCTGTGCGCCAAGGAGCGGCCCGAGCTTTTCCACACCCTGGCCCTGATCTCGCCCACCGGCCTGACCCGCGATCCGCCGCGGGCGGAGCGGCTGTCGCACCTGTTGCCGCGGCTCCTTATTAACAAGCCGTGGTCCCGGCCGCTGTTCGACCTGCTCAGCAGCCACGCCAGCATCCGCTACTTCCTCGGCAAGTCATTTGTCGGGGCGGTGGACGAGGGCCTGCTGTCCTACTGCTACGAGACGGCGCACCAGCCCGGTGCCGAGAATGCCCCGTGGGCCTTCCTATCGGGCCGCTTCGCCGTGCCCGAGGTGTTCCAGAAGGTCTACCTGGAGGTCGCGACTCCTACGCTGATCCTTTACGATCAGGACGGCTACACGTCATTTGATCGGCTGGGCGAGCTGCTCTTGAAAAACCGCGGCTTCCGCGCCATGCGCATCCCCAACACCCGCGGGCTGCCGCACTGGGACAATCCCAAGCTCACCTTCGCGGCAATTACCCAGCACCTGCACGCCACCCGCCGCCAGTCCTCTCCCGAGCTGGTCCCCGAGGCCAAGCCGAGCCCGGAAACGCAGCCGCCCTCACTGCTTAGCTAGTCTCCCGCAGACAATCACGGGCGGCCAAGAAGGTCCGCCCGCTGCCAGTCGCGAACGGAGACCGGGCAAGAGAATCCGCCCGCGCCAGTCTCTTGGATGTGGACCGGGCAAAAAAAATCCGCCCGCTCCCGCTCCGCAAGGAGGGTAACGGGCGGACTGTAGACTACCGCCCGGAAGCGACTGCCTAGGGTACGATGCCCACACACTCGGGGCAGTTGAAGGACGCCGCGGCGCAGCTCTTGGCGCCGATGCAGGTGTTGCAGGTGTCGGCCTTGGAGCTGTAGCTCTGGTCGTTGTTGGCGTTGTTGCGGCAGCGCGACTCACAGGTCGCGGTGTCATAGTTCTTGTCGTAGCAGCTCTTATAGCGGCCGCAGATGCCAGCGCAGTCGATCGCGTTGGAAATCGGGCCGCAGCCGACGATGAACATGCACACGGTACCCAGAATCGCAGAGGCGAAGGTCTTCATAGCTAGCTCTCCTTTGGTTTGACTTGGTGAAGGTTTTTTCCGAACTACAGCTGGGAAGGGCGCGGGAGCGCGCTTATTCGATCTTGAACTCGACGCGGCGGTTGAAGGCGTAGTCCTGCTCGCTCTTGCCGGTGCGAATCGGGTGGTGTTCCCCTTCGCCGTGCATCGTGATTGGGACGTCCAGGCCCTTCTGCTCCAGGATCTGCTTTACGTAGGCGGCGCGCCGCTTGGACAGCTCGAGGTTGTAGTCCTGAGTGCCGCGGGCGTCACAGAAGGCGTCCAGGTGCACCGCCTTGACGCCGCGGCTCTTGAAGCAGCGGATGTTGTACTCCAGCCAGCGTGCCGCCTCGGGAACCAGCTCGATCGAGTCGAACGGGAAGTAGACGTTGACGATCTTGCACTCGGGCTGCGGGTTGAACGAGATGTCGAGCATGCCGGGGTTGGGGTAGCTCTGGAAGCAGACAAGCTGATCGGGATGACAGTAATCCCCCATGGGGCACTCCGAGTCCGCCTTGCACTTGTTCTTGCTGTCCGGATCCCGCTGGACAAAGATCGGGTCCGCCTTCTGCAGCTTGCCCGGAGTCTCGACCCGCTCCTCGGGGGCGGGCGTGGAGTGGGCACAGGCAGTTACAAACAGGGGCGCAAGGATCAGATTGAGGTAGCTGGCCTTCATGGGAAGACTCCTTAGGTGATTAGGAATGTCTGCCAAACAAGTGATGTTGCTCTAAGCAAATGACATGCCATAAGGCGGATGAGCCACACTCCGGATTGCCGAGCTACCCTCTGCAAGCGCCCCAGAGAAGCTCTACAAGCGGCTGGATTTCCTAAATTTCGCCAGGAGGAATGCGGCGCCGATGTGGTGTGCGAATCCGCCTCAGTATGCGCCTCTGTCACAGGTGGGCGGGCTGCAAGGGACGGCGGCGCGCGTCATAATCTGGCATCGGCTTTGCTGAATTTGGCC
Organism: Polyangia bacterium; assembly: GCA_044222245.1. Taxonomy (GTDB): domain Bacteria; phylum Myxococcota_A; class Polyangia; order Palsa-1104; family JAEUJZ01; genus CALFML01. The sequence goes on from JBGANQ010000009.1 coordinate 77,502, forward strand.
GGTGACGCCGCGGCGCGCGCTGCGGCCGCAGAGCGCTGCTATAATCCCCTATGAAGGAGGACTCCCATGACGAACCGAGTGATTCACAACACTCTCGATAAGGCCAAGGATCTTACCTCCGAGGTGGCGAGCAAGGTCGAGGAGCTCTCGAAAAAGGGGGTGGCGGTGGTGAGCAAGGTCGAGAACAAGCTGAGCGAGGCGGCGCAGAGCGCCGGGCACCGGGTGCAGGAGGCGGCCTACCAGGCCGGGCACCGGGTGCAGGAGGCGGCGCAGAAGGTCGGCCATGTCGCCAGTGAGGTAGCCACCAAGGTGGAGCACCAGGCGCACATCAAGTAGCAGGGCAGGGCGTCGCCAGCGGCGCCCTTTACGGCAGCTAGTCGGCGACAGGAAGCGGCTGGCTTGAGCTGAGCGGCATCGTGAACGGGGTGAAGCTGGGAGTCTGTAGCCGCGCCTGGGTGTACAGGTTCAGCTTCTGGTTGTATTCCTGCTCGATGGTGCTGCTCAGCGCGACGTGCGGGAAGATCTCCTCGCGGCGGCGGTTGTCCTCGGCCTCGGCCTGCGCGACCTGCTCATCGAAGGTCGCGATGCGGCGCTGTTGCGCGGGCAGGCGACCGTAGCGAGCGGCCAGGCGCGCCTGTTCGCGCTCGACCCGCGCCTCGGCCAGCTGCAGGTGGGTCGCGGCGGCGGTCAGCTGCGCCTCACTGATCAGGCGCCGCTGCTTGCAGAAGCGGACGTGCGCCTCGGCGGCATCCTCGGCCAGCTTGGCGACGCGGAGCTCGGCCTGAAGGCGGCTGAGCAGGGCCGCCTGCTGGCGGGGCTGCTCCTTGTCCAGGTCGCTCAGCAGCTTCTGCGCGCCCAGGCGGGCGGCGAGGCGCTCTAGCTGCGCATCCTCCAGCGCGTGTCGGGAGGCCATGAGCTCGGTCTGCGCCTTGTCCTTTTCACTCTGCGCGCGTTCCCGATCGCTCTGCCAGCGGGACAGGTTCTGCTTCGCGCTCTGCGGCAGATCGGCGATGGTCGAGTCGTCGATCTTGTACCTCAGGCTGCCGGTGCAGGCGCTGCTCAGCAGCAAGGTCAGGGTCAGGGCACCCCGGTGAAGGGCGGGTCGCGACATCCAAGATCTCCAGAAGCAGAGGATGAATAGCTGCTCTGGGGCGATTACTCACGCAAGGAGCGTGCCTGGTGCTTCTGCCAGGGCTGGCCCGGCTAGAGGTTCGCAGCTGCCTGTGTCAGCCTGGCCCAGCGCGACGCAAGCGCACACCGCACCGCCCGTAGCGGGGGGCTAAGGGAGTGAAACTAGCGACGAGAAAAGCGAACCAGAGGTGGCACGTCCCTTGCTTATCCTGGCTCTAGGGTCAGGTCCACCAAGCTCGGGTGGACCTACGCAACCTTGTAACCAACCAGCACGCAACCCAGATAGAAACCCAAGTAGCAAACTAGACAGATAGGTGAACCATGAGCTACGTCATCTATGCACTATTCCAAGAACCGGGAATGGCCGAAGTTGCGTTGCAGGATCTCGCCCAGGCAGAGATTCCTGAGAAGGACTGCCACATCTTCGTGCACAAAAAGCAGCTGAGCCAGGCCAATGACCTGCGCGCCTCGGAGTGCGATGGCCGGCAGGGCCTGGGCATCGGCGTCCTTACCGGCATCGTCGCCGGCGCCCTCATGGGCTGGCTGGTCGCCGGTCCGCTGCACCTGTGGGCGCTGCCGATGAGCGCGGCGGTGGGTCTTGGCATCTTCCTCGGCGTCATCTGCGGAGCGCTCGGGGGCGGGATCTACGGCACTGGACTGCTGCAGAGCAACCTCAAGCGGCTGTCGCAGCGCTTCCGCCCCGGACAGACTCTGATCACCGCCGAGATCGAGAGCCTGCAGTGCCGGGAGATCGTCGATCGGATCTTCAAAAAGTATGGTGCGATCGAAGCCACACCCTAGGGCGCCGCGGCGCTCGTCGACTTGGCGGCGGCGGATGGATCCCGGAGGTACAGGGTGACGCGCAGCCCGCCGCTGTGCAGGCAGTGGCTCTGCGTAAAGGGTCCGGCGGCGCGCGCCAGCTGGGGGTCGCTGGTGAGCACGCCCAGGCGCCAGCCGTCCCGGCTGCGCGCCAGCCGTCCGAGGTCGCGGTAGAGGCGCTGCGGCGTGTGCAGGCGGACTCCGTAAGGCGGGTTGGCCAGGACCAGGCCGGGCGGACCGGCGGGCAGCTGGCTGCGGCTCAGATCGGCGACCGACCAGCTGATGAGCGACTCGACCCCGACGCGGGCGGCGTTGCGGCGGGCCAGGGCAGTCGCCTCGGGGTCCAGATCTGCGGCGTACAGCAGGCCGGGGGCCACGGGGCGCACGGCGGCGTCGGCAGCGGCGAGCAGCGCCGACCACAAGGCCGGGACGAACGTCGGCCAGCTCTGGAAGGCGAACGAGCGGTGGCGACCCGGAGCGCGGCCCGCGGCGAGAAGGGCCGCCTCGATGACCAGGGTGCCCGAGCCGCAGGTCGGATCGAGCAGCGGCTCGCTGCCGTCCCAATCGGCCAGCTGCAGCAGCGCCGCGGCCAGCGTCTCGCGCAGCGGCGCGCCGGTGTCTTCGCTGCGGTAGCCGCGGCGGTGCAGCAGCTCACCCGAGGTGTCCAGGCTGATGGTGAACAGATCGTCGGCGCCGCGGGCGATAAGGTGCAGCTCGGGGGCCGGGCGCGGCGAGTCGGCGGGCAGCACCTGCAGGCCGCGGTCGGCGATGCCCAGGGCGATGCGCTCGGCGACGGCGCTGGAGTGGTAGAGCCGGCAGCGGTGGGCGGTGGCCGCCACCGTGACGCGCACCGGCGAGGGGGCGAACTGCTCCCAGGGCAGCTGGGCGATCTGCCGGCGCAGGCTGGCAAAGTGCAGCGCCCGCAGCGCCGCCAGGCGCAGCAGCACCCGGGAGGCGCTGCGTAGCCACAGGTTGGCCCGGTACAAGGTGGCCAGATCGCCGGTGAACTCGACGCCGCCGGGCACCGGCTGCACCCGGCGCGCCCCCGGCAGCGCCTGCAGCTGCGCCGCCAGCACCGGCTCTAGGCCCGGCGTGGCAACCGCGAACAGCCGCAGCTCGGCGGCGGCTTCGGCCCGGGGAGCGGCCGCCTGCCGCCACGGCCCTGCCGGTCCGGCGTCCGCGGCGCTGGCGGCGACCGGTTCACCGCGTCGAGCCGGCGGCGCCGCAGCGCGGTGCGGCGGACCTACAGCGCTGCCACGGCCCGGGCGCGGGCGCTTCAGCGACATGGCGGGGCGGCGTCCAGGACGCGGAAGAAGCGCTGCAGATCTTCGTCGCTGTTAAAGGCGTGCGGGGCCAAGCGGATGCCGCCGGCGCGCCGCGAGCAGGCCACCCGCTGCGCGAGCAGGTAGCCGGCCAGCTTCTCGACCACCGCGCCGCCGGCCGGCACAAAGGTCACGATCGGCGAGCGCAGCGGGCCCCCCTGGGGCAGCAGCAGCCGGTGCCCGCGCTCCCGCAGCCCCTCGCTCAGGCGATCGGCCAGCTGCAGCGCCGCGGCGTGCACCCGCGGCAGCGACAGCGACAGCAGCAGCTCGATCGCCGCCGCCCCGCCCACCGCGCCGAGCAGCAGCGGCGACCCCGGCTCGAACCGCCGGGCATCGGCGAAGGGAGCGCGCTGCGCGTCGACCCGATCATCGGGCGTGCCATAGGTCATGGCCCCATGCAAAAGGGGCCGCAGCTCGGCCGCCCGCCCCGGTGCCAGGGCCAGGAAGGCGTGCCCGAGCGGCCCGCACAGCCACTTGTGGGTGCCGCCGGCCACCGCGTCCACTCCCGCCGCCTGCAGGTCGAGCGGAAACAGCCCGAGCGCCTGGATGGCATCGACGACCAGCCAGGCGCCGACGGCCCGGCAGGCGCGGCCGAGCGCGGCGAGGTCGGTGACGGCGCCGGTCTGGTACTGCACCCAGGACACCGCCACGAGGCGCGTGCGCGGGGTGATGGCTGCGTGCAGCCGCTCCTGGGCCAGGGAGAAATCGGGCTCGGAGGGCACCACCCGCACCACGGCGCCGGTGCGCCGCGCCGCCTCGTGCCAGGGGTAGGCGTTGCTCGGGTACTCCTGATCCCACAGCACGAGCTCGTCCCCGGGCGCAAGCGGCAGACCCAGCGCCACCTGCGACAGCGCCGCGGCGCAGGTGTGAAACATCGCGACGTCGGCCGGCCGGGCGCCGCACAGCCGCGCGTACACGGCGCGCGCGCGGCCGTAGTCGGCAAACAGCTCGTCGACGGCAAACCAGCCGCGGGCGAGGCCCTGCGCGGCGCGCTCGATGGCCTGCCGGGCCGGCCGGCACATGGGCGCGATGCCCGCCGTGTTCAAAAGGACCGCGTCGGCGTCCAGGTCAAACTCGGCGCGCAGCCGCGCCCGCAGCCCCGCCAGGTCAGATTGCTCACCCTCGCTCATGGCGGGACATCCTACCCGCGCGCGCGGGGTCTTACTTCTTATTTAGCGGCAGCACCGCCGCGCCCAGGATGTGGCCGTCGGACTCTGCCTGCACCAGCACGACCGCGCGCAGCGCCTCGGGCTTCCACCCCGCCTCCAGGCGCAGCGGCACCTGGGCGGCGTAGCTGTCGCCGCGCACCATGCCCAGGGTCTTGAGGGTGCGCACCACCGGCGCGTGGCTCAGCGTCCGCCCGGAGTTCTCGCCGCGCGTCACCTTGGTGCTAAGGCCGCTCTCGGTGATCGCCAAGAGCACCGCCGCCCCCTGCGGCTTGCTCGGCGCCATCACCTGCACCGCCAGCAGATCGCCCTGCCGCTTGAGCTGCACCGCCGCCTGGCTCGGCCGCTTCGCCGCCATGGTCACCGCCGCCGCGGCGCCGCTGCGGTTAGAGCCAAGGACATCGATCTGCCCGTCGACCACCAGCTGCGGCGTGTAGTTGCGGGTGCCCAGCCAGTTGGTGTAGCGCACCTGCCGCGCCGTGTACTCAGCGGACGAGAACGGATCGCGCCAGCCGAGGTAGTCCCAGTAGTCGACGTGCAGCTCGAGCGCCACCAGCTGCTGGCCGTCCACCTGGCCGGCGGCATCGAGCTGCGCCAGCACCGTATCGGCCGACGGACAGCTCGAGCAGCCCTCGGACGAGAACAGCTCCAGCACCACCGGGGCGCGCGCCGGCTCGGCCGGCTTGACCTCGGCCGCGCCCGCTCGCCCCAGCCCAAAGAGCGAAGCGGCGAGCATGAGCGCGAAGGTCATGCCGCGCGACTTGCTCCCCGTCCTAAGAGGCCCAAGACCCTGCAGAGCCCTGTTGAGTATGGTCATTTCCGGTCTTCCGATCTGATGCCGATGAAGTTGTAAATGGAGTGCGAGTTCAATAGCGCAGCGGCAGGCGGATGCCGGCCTGCAGCTTGAAGCGGTTGATCGTATCTTCGAGGAAGCTAAAGCCCCGCTCGATGCGCTCCAGGCTGCCGCGTTGCCCAGGATGCCCCACTCGGCCAGGCCGCACATGCGCACGTACAGCCCGAAGCGCTTGCACAGCTGCACATCGAAGGTGCTGACGCCAAACTGGATGCGCACGGTGTCCAAGCGTAGCTTCTGGCGCAGCGGGTCGGCAACCTGGTTGGTAAGTAGCTGACTGGTCACGAGCTTGGCCGCCGGGTCGCCGTACTCGATGGCGCGGGCGCTCGGGGCGCTGCTGATCGGCGAGGCGGGGGTGACCTGCGAGCGGCCGCCGCGCAGGGTGTCGGACAGATCGCCGAGCACCAGGTAGCTGGCGCAGTCGGCGCTGCTAATCCCCTCGGAGGCCAGGCACTCGACCTTGAGCTCGCTCACCCGGCCGCGCAGCGCCAGCTCGATGTTGCGCTGCTGATCGTTCTGGTCAAAGTCGCGGGTGCCGCCGCGCACGTCGACAAACGGCGTGTCCGGCCAGCGCGCCGACGAGATGAACTCGATCTTGCTGTCGCCCTTGACCTGGAACTCGCCGCGCAGGCCGGGCACCCAGAACTGCCCGCCTTCGACGCGGATGACGCCGCCCATGGCGATGTCGACGAGCGGCCCGTTGACGGTAAAGCCGGTGGTGGCCAGGCGCAGGTCGGCGATGTTGTTGCGCACCCGGAAGGTGCCGCGGGTGCGCACGTTCAGGTTCAGCTCGAGCGCCGAGAGGAACGGGTCGCCGTCCCAGAACGGCTTCTCTTCCTCGGTGACGCGGCGCGCCGAGAGGAAGCGGTCGGCGAGGTCGAAGTCCTGCAGGTAGCGGCCCGAGACCACCTCGACGTCGCCGATGAGGTGCATCTCGTCGCGGTTGCCGGTGAGCAGCAGGCTCGGCGAGGTCGCCTCGAAGTTATACACGCCGCCCGAGCTGTGGCGCACGTTGTCGAGCTTGACGGTGAGGCGCACACTGTCGAGCGCCTTGAACCACTCGGGCTTGATGAAGCCGCCCAGGCCACTGTGCTCGATGCGGCCGTTGAGCGCGACCTTGCCGTCGCCATCGACCAGCCCGACGAGCGGCTCGCCGCCCGGCTCACCGGCGACGCGACCGACGATGATGCGGCTGGGGGTGCCGCGGGTGCTCGAGTTGACAAAGCGCACGGTGCCGCGGGAAAACGACAGCTCGTGGAAGCGCCGCAGGTTGAGGAACACATCCTTGGCGGTCAGGGTGCCCTCGACGATCGGCTCAGCGAAGGTGCCGCTCACGCGCAGGCCGGACAGGCCCAGGCTGCCGCGCGCCTCGGCGAGGTTGCGGGCGAACTTCCACTGGATGAGGCGGGCGGAGATCTCGCCGCGCAGCTGGAAGTTGATCTGGCCAAGCTGCAACGGCGTCCAGCCCTTCAGCTCGACCGCGCCGTCAGCGATGGTCTCGGCGCCGTCGACCACGAGCTTCAGGTTGTGCAGGCTCGCGCGCTCTGGGTAAAGCTCCAGGTGGCCGGTGAGGATGTCGAGCGGCGTGTCGATGTCGTAAGGCACAAGGTGGGCGCTGCGCAGATCGGCGCGGCCGCGCACCGACAGCGCCCCCGCCGGGCCGGCAATGTGCACGTCGACGGTCGCCTCGCCGTGGGCGTGGCGGAAGGTGGCGCGCAAGAGGTGCTCTAGGAGCTCCAGGCGCAGCTGACCCAGGATGTGCAGGTCGCTGCCGGCGGCGGCGAGCAGGCCGCGCAGCTGCACCTCGCCCGACTCCTGGCTGGCGTGGGCGTCGGTGAGCAGCGGCGCCGCGGCGCGCCCATCGCCGGCCGTAAGGAGGATCGGCGCCGTGGCGCGCTCGCCGACCTGGCGCTGGCTGTGGAAGTGGGCCTGGCCGACCTCGAGCTCGCGGCCGTCGGTGCAGAGCAGGACGTCGCCGTCGTTGTAGGCCAGGTAGCGCTGGTCTTCGCCGTCATCGCTGATGGTGCGCACGGTGAGCAGCGCCCGCGACAGCCGCAGCGTCGCCGACAGCGGCAGCTCCGAGTCGGGCGCGCGGTCGGCGAGCCGCGGACAGGTGGCGCCGCGGCCACCTGAGGATAAGAGGCCCGCCGGCATCGGCTGGAACAGGCTGCGCGGGTCGTCGCCGAAGCGCAGGCGCAGCTCGCCGCTGGTCAGCACCGAGACGTCGCCGAGCTGGGTCAGATCCGGCAGCAGCTTGGCCAGCGCCAGGTCGCAGCTTGGGGCCGCGGGTCCGGCGCCGGGCGCGGTCGGGCGACAGCCGAAACGCACCGTGATCTCGCCGTGCGGCCGGGCGGCATCCAGGAACACCAGGCCCTCGACCTCGAAGGTGTCAAACAGCCGCCCGACCACCCGGGTGCCGCCGCCGCTCGGCGAGAACGAGAGCTCGCCGTGGCGGAAGGTCAGCGCCCGCACCACCATGCCGAGCAGGCCGAACAGCGGCTCGGGCTCGGCCGGGGCGGCCAGCGCGTCGGGCAGGATCAGCGGCCCGAGCGTCGCCGTCGGGCGCCCGCTCACCACCAGGTCGTCGACTGTCACCAGGCCCTCCAGGCTGGGCGCCAGCGGCTGGGTCGGACCGAGCACGCGCAGCTTGCCGCCCAGGCGCCCATCCAGGAGGAACGGCAGCCGCTTGACCCCGGGCAGCTCGCGCAGCGGCAGCCGCGTCAGGTCGACGAGCAGGTTCAGCGAGCGCCCGTGGTCGTAGCGCAGCTCGGCGCTGCCGTGCAGCTTGCCGTCGCCGAGCAGGGCGTCCAGGGCGCGCACCGTGATGCCGCTCGGCAGGAGCTCGGCCTGCAGCGCCACCTTCTCGAAGCTGCTGTCCTGCGCCAACAGCTGCGGCACCGCCAGCTCGATCCGCCCGAGCGGCCGCGCCAGCGTGCCGGTCAGCTCGGCCCGCCCCGACAGGGTGCCGGCGAGCCGGGCCGTCGGCGCGGTGGCGGCCAGGCTCAGGTCCTCGACCTGGGCCTGCAGGGTCAGCCGCGGGTCGAGCGGCCGGTGCAGGACGTCGCCGGCGAACAGCTGCAGCGTCGCGTCCGCGGTGAGCTTGCCGGTGTCGCCGCGGGCGTGCAGGTGCGACAGCGCGAGCTCGCCGTCCTTGAGCGCGAACTCGGTGCCGAGCTCGCTGAACTTGCGGCCGAAAAGGTCCAGGTCCTTGACCACCAGCTCGCCGCCGCGCGCCTCGGGCCGCAGCAGGCGGCCGCCGAGGCGGAACTGCACCGTGGCGTCCTGGGCGCCGCCGCTCACCCCGAAGAACTGCAGCAGGCGGCCGGTCGCCGCGCCCTTGCCGTGCAGCGCCACCGCCGGCGCGTCGAGCTTGCCGCTCTGCGGCCCGAAGCTGCCGCGCTCGGTGTCTAGAGCCAGCGAGTCGCCGGTCAGGCGCAGGTTCTTCCACCAGACCGTCTCGGGCGTGTAGGTGAGGCTGCCGGCGATCTTGAGCTCCTTGGGCAGAGGATCGTGGCGGCCCAGGCGCTCGATGGTGGCCTCGATGCGATCGATCTGGATGCGCTCGGGGTGGGCGGTGGGGGCGAGGTGGCCGGCGAGGCGAAAGCCGCCTTTGAGCTTGCCGGCCACATACGGCTGCAGCACCTTGGGTACAAGGCCCACCTGCGCCGGATCGGTGTTGAGCAGGGCGATGCGGGCGCTCCACTGCATGTCGTTGACGAAGCTTATGTGCAGCGGCTCGGCGCGCAGCTGACCGCCGAGCGCCTCGCCGGTGACCTGCGGCAGGTGGAGCTCGCCGCTGGCGACGACGAACTTGGACGCCACATGATGGATGGCGATGGTCGCCAGGTCGGCGTCAACGTCGGCGACCTGACCCGAGATGACCACCGTGCGCTCCTCGGGCACGGTGGAGAACTCCTTGGACTGCCACGGCTCGGCCAGGCAGGGATTGCGGCGGTTACTGATTGTCGTCGGCAGCGTCGCCGACAGCGGCCCGTAGAAGCGCACCCGGCCGCGCGGCTGCCCCCCCACCAGCTGGCCGGGGATGAGCTCGGTCAGGCCGCCGCCGTGCTCGAAGCTGAGGTCGAGGTTGACGCCGGTGTCGCAGTAGGTGTCGAGCAGCCGCCCGTCGAGCTCGACCGGGGTGCCGCGCGCCACCAGCTTGCCGCGGAACACCAGGTCCTGGCGGCGGCTGGCGCGGGCGCCGAAGCGGCGCAGCTCCAGGTCGGCCAGCGGGAAGCTGAAGGTCCCCTTGCCTTGGGCGTCGGGCGTCCCCAGCACGAGCTCGCCCTTCTGGGCGGTGAGCGGCGCCACCTCGTAGACAAAGCCGATGAGGCCGGGCTTGTTCTCGGCGGCGTCGGTCGACAGGCGCAGGGTGGCGGCGCCCTTGACTCCTTCCAGCCGGGCCTGCCAGCCGGGGAAGAGCATCTCGTAGACGACGTTGTCAAACGTCAGGCCGGTCTCGTCGACGGTGATGCGCACGTGGCCGGGGCTCGGCGGGGCGTCCTCGGGCCGCGGCTTGCGCCCGCCCATGGTGGCGACGATGTTGATCTCCGAGCCCATCTCCGGGCCGGTCACGCCCGGCGGATAGACCCGGCGGGTGGTGATCGGCTGGATGCGGACCAGCGCGTCGCGCACGTGGCCCGAGGAGAAGTGCAGCTCGACGAACGTGCCGCGGCCAAACGGCGCGCTCACCGCCGAGCGCAAGAGGCCCCGTACGAGCTCGCCGATGTTGATCGTCGCCTCGACCCGCAGCACCTTCATCACCAGGTTGCCGTTGGGGTCGATCATCTCAAAGTTGCCACCGGCGACCGGCACCGGCGTGTTGAGGATGAGCGAGCCGAGGCTGCTCCAGTAGTCGTAGTGGGCGTAGCCGAGGTTGAACTGCCCGCGCACCTGGCCGTTGACGATCTTGGTGATCATAAGGCCCAGGCGACGGTCGTTGAGCCCGAGGAAGACCCCGAACCACAGGAGCATGATCGCCGCCACCACCTGAAACACTCGTCGGACGAGCGTGCGCCGCAGCGGAATGATCGCCTTGGGCACGGACGAGGGGAGTAAGCGCGACCGATCGCTCACGGGAACAGAGGGTAGCACGACCAGGCGCAGCGAGCAGCGGCGGTCCCTCGGTCAAGGCTGGTTCGCGCGGCGATTTGCCCGGCGCCCGGCCCGGCCCCGGCCCGACCCCGGCCGCCGCCGCCTGACGAGGCGGATGCGTAGCCGCGTGGGGCCCGCGAATTTGTAGCTGCTGAAGCTTGTAAAGAATTGCCCGAGCTAGTTATTGTAAGGGAGTGGGGCCGCGGACGGACCGAAGACCGGAGGTGGGGTCGCGCGCGCTCTCGCGGGTCTTTTGCGGGGAGGCGAGATGTCGCTAGGTCAAGGCACTGCGGCGCTGCGAGTCGCCGTGCTGGGAGCCGGTCCAGTCGGGCTGGAGGCGGCGCTTTATGGCGCGGCGCTCGGGCATCAGGTCCTGTGCATCGAGCGCGGCGAGGTCGCGGCGGCGGTCCGCTCGTGGGGGCACGTCTGCATGTTCTCGCCGTGGCAGATGAACATCTCGCCGCTCGGCGCGGCGCGGCTGCACGGGCGCGGCTGCGCTGTACCGACTAGCGAACCAGCTGCGGGCCCCACGGGCGCCGAGTACGCGGCGCACTACCTGGTGCCGCTCAGCCAGGATCCGCTGCTCGCCGGGCGGATCCGCCAGTACACGCGGGTGGTGGCGGTGGGCAAGCGCGGCCTGCGCAAGGGCGAGCTGATCGGCCAGGCGGCGCGCGGCGAGCAGCCGTTCCGCCTGCTTATCGAAGACGCCGCCGGCGAGCACCTGGAGTACGCTGACGTCGTGCTCGACTGCAGCGGCACCTACGGCACCCCCAACGCAATCGGCACCGGCGGCATTCCCGCTCCCGGCGAGCGCTGGCTGGGCGACCGCCTCATCCGCCACGTCCCCGACGTGCTCGGCCAGGATCGCGGCCGCTTTGCCCGCCGCCGGGTTCTGCTGGTCGGGGCCGGCCTGTCGGCGGCGACCGCGGCGGTGGCGCTCGCCGAGCTGTGCCAGAGCGAGCCGGCGACCCAGGTGGTGTGGGCGGTGCGGCGTGACCTGCGGCCGCCCTATCAGCCGCTCGCCGACGACGCGCTGCCCGGCCGGGCCCGCCTGCTCGCGGCCGCCAACCAGGTCGCCGAGCGCGCCGCCAGCGGCGGCCGGCTGGCCTATCGACCGGCCACCAGCGTCGACAGCATCACCGCCGAGGGCCACCGCCTGCGCGTCCGCCTGCAGGACGACCGCGGCGCCGCCACCGAAGAGCTATTTGACGAGGTCGTCGGCCTGACCGGCTACGGCCCCGAGCGCGACCTGTACCGCGAGCTGCAGGTCCACGAGTGCTACGCCAGCCTCGGCCCGATGAAGCTGGCGGCGACGCTGCTCGGTCAGAGCGGCGACTGCCTGGCGCAGCCGACTCCGGGCCCGCAGACGCTGCACAACCCCGAGCCGCGCTTCTTCATCCTCGGGGCCAAGAGCTATGGTCGAAACAGCGCGTTCCTCATCCAGCTGGGGCTGTTGCAGATCCGCGCTGTCTTTGCCTCTTTGCACGGCGACCCGAGGCTTGATCTGTACGCTGCGCCGCCGGCAGGCTGACCGCCGCCCTACTGCGGCAGGCCGACGGTGATCGAGGGCTTGATGACCAGCTGGATCTTGCCCGCCGGGATCGGGTCGCCGCCGCGCACCGTCTTGGTGGTGGCGACCATCAGCACAAACGGAACCATCGGATTTTGCACGTAGTAGGCGAACTTGTCGTGCGCCGCCGTGCCCTCCAGGATGGTGACGTGCTGCGAGCCGGCCGGGATGAGGGTCATGCGCGGGATCGGCTGCAGGGTGCCGAGCGCGACGACCCCCTGATCCGTGGGCTGCTTCGCCCCCGAGGGCCCGATGTACAGCTGCAGCGCCGGGATGTCGAACGTCGTGGTGTTCATGTCGACGCCGTAGGCGAGGTCGATGGTGCGGACAAAGCGCACCGCCTTGCTGCCCACGCTGCTGGCAAACGACGAGTCCATGCTCAGGTTGATGGTCGAGGGGAGCACCACGCTGACGTCGGCGGCGCAGACCGAAGGCGGCTGGGTCTGATCGCAGTGGCCGTTGCTGGCGCCGGGGATCTGGCCGGCCAGGGCGCCGCACGGGTCCGGGCTCGCCGGGCAGGTGATCGACGGCGCCTTGCTGGTCGTCGCGGTGCCAAAGTCGTGCCCGTAGGTCTGCGCAGAAAGACCTATCGTGATGTCAAAGATGTTGGAGGAAATAAGCCCGCAGCCGACCGCCGCAGCGCCGAGCGTCGCCGCCAGGGCGCCGACAAGGAGAGTCCCGAAATGCCGTCGTGGAAGCTGATTGAAGATCGTACGCATAGTAGTGATCCTGATTCGTAGTGTTTGTGAATAAAGACCCTAGAGTCCATGCTACCACGGCGCTTGACGAACTTACCCGCCAGCAGTCATGGTCAAGTCTGTTCATCCATCGAGACCGGGCCCAGCGACCGGCTCCAGCGACCGGCTCCAGCGACCAGGTCCGGAAGACGGGCTCCACGACCTGATCCCAGACGCGGCCAGAGACCTGGTCAGAAACTTGGCACAGCGCAATGACAAGGCCGTTTCGCACATTTATCGGGGTCGACCTGGGAGGAGGCAAGGGCAAGACCACGGCGCTTACCCGGCTGCGCTGGGAGCCGGCCGCAGTCCCGGCGAGCGGCGCGGCGGCGCTGGCCACCTCCCCTGGACCTGGGGGTGTGCTCATTGTCGAAGACTGCGGCGGCAACCGGGCCGCTGGCCGCACCGAGCCCGGCGGCCGCGGCGGGCCGTGTCCCCTTTATGACGAGCGCCTCATCGAGTACCTGCTGGGTCATCGCGGCGAGGCGGTGGTGGCCATGGATGCGCCGCTCACCCTGACCGCCTGCGTGCGCTGCCAGCTGCCGGTCTGTCCGGGCCTTGCCAGCTGCGAGGTCGCCACCGTGCGCTGGTTTCGCGCTCGCAACGCCGCTGCCGACCAGCAGGGCAAGCCCAAGTACACCCCCTATACCCAGCGCGCCACCGAAGTCGTCCTGCACGAGGATCACGGCATCATGCCGCGCGAGACGCTGGGGCAGGGGATGGGGCCGCTGACCGCGCGCATGGCGTACCTGCGGCGGGCGCTCAGCGGGGCGTTCGTCCTCAACCAGAACCTGCTGGAGGTCTACCCCAAGGCGACCCTCACCCAGCTGTTCCCCGATCCCGAGCCCGCGGGGACGGCCGGCGCGCCGGCGCGCAAGCCCCTGGGCATCGACTACCGGGACGGCAACGGGCGACCGATCGGCCTGGACGGGGCGGCGCGGCCGCGGCTGACCGCCTCGCAGGTCGCGCGCCACTATAAGCGCTCGGGGCACGCCCTTTCGATCCGCGAGCGGGTGCTGTCCGAGCTCGCGGCCCTGGGCGGAGTCGCCGAGCTGCGCTTTGGCCCCGGCCAGTGGCGCGAGTTCGCCCTACAGAGCGATCACCAGTTTGACGCCCTCATCTGCGCCTTTACCGCGTTCCTGTGGGCGACCCGGGGCTGGCAGCTGCCGCCCGACCCGGTGTTCGCCGAAGACGGCTGGATCTGGTTCCCGCCCCGCGCCGCCGCCAAGCCCGACTGAGCCGGGCCGCGCCGGGCCGCACCGACTGCGCCGGGCCGCTAGGGCCTAAACAGGTGCTGCGCCTCCTCGTAGGTCTCCTTGCTGCCGATGTCCAGCCACTGGCCCTTGACCTCGTAGGTGTGGCACGGCACGCGCGGATACAGCCACTGCACCAGGCGCCCCGGCTGATCGGGGTTATTGCCCTCGGCGATATACTGGCGGATGAGCGGCAGGGCGGTGCGCGGGTAGTGATAGAGCGCGATCGCGGTGATCGTGCTCCTCGGCTCTTGCGGCTTCTCTTCGAAGAAGGTGATGCGGCCGCTCGGGTCCAGGCCGAGGTTATTGTACTTGCGGATCTCCTGCAGATCCTTGACGTCGTAGACGCCGACCAGGATGCCCTGCTCGCGCGCCTTGCGCACGTACTCGCTGAGGTCGTCGCTAAACAGGTTGTCACCGGCGACCACCAGCAGGTCGTCGTCGAGCTTGGTCTGGTCGAGGACGAACTTGATGTCGCCGATTGCCCCCAGGCGATCTTCGTTGGTCAGCGTACCGTCGTTCCACACCCGCAGCGGCCGGCCGGCGTAGGCGCCGCCGTGCTCTTGCGCCCACTTGGTGAAGTGGGGGGTGAACTTGTTGTTGGTGACCACGTGGATCTCATCGATGATGCAGTCGGGGCCGGTGGGCAGCTTGCCGACCAGTTTCTCGATGACGTGGTCGATCATCGGCCGACCGGCGACCGGCAAAAGGGGCTTGGCCTGGTTGTCGGTGAGCGGACGGAGGCGGGTCGCGTAGCCGGCGGCAAGGATGAGAAGCTTCATCGGATGACTCCTTAGGAGGGGTGCCCGCGGGCGCCCGGTTTACTTGAGACAGGCTGGCTTGGGGAAGCGAGCGGCGAACGACCTGCCGCGCTCTTGATCAGAATCGACGCGAGTTTAGCGACTACTGCGACTTGTTCAAAAATACCGACAGCGTGCTGCCTCCCGAGTTCGCCACCGCGACATCGGGTCGGCCGTCGTTATCCAGGTCGCCGATGGCGACGCCCTGCGGCCCGCTGCCCGCGGCGAGCGCCATCGGTGCCCCCGGCACTCCGTTGACGTTGAGCAGGATGGCCACCGTCCCGTCCACGTTCAGCGCCGTCGCGATGTCCGGCCGGCCGTCCCCGTTGAAATCGCCCAGCGCCAGTCCTGCGGGCTGCATGCCAGCGGTGTAGGCGAGCGGCATGTTGAACGAGCCGTCTTTGTTGCCAGTGAGCAGGGCGACCTTATTGTCCATGCCCAGGCTCACCAGCAGATCCACCTTGCCGTCGCCGTCAAAGTCCCTGTCCACAACTTTTTTTTCGCCGTCGGTCACGCTGTAATTAAGGCCGGGCCTCGAGCCTTTCCGTGGCTCGATTATACGTAAGATTACGTACTGATTATGATCGCATCTACCCACAAGTGTGTGGATGGCACCTCAGCGACATTACGAGGATTAGAGGTCAGGCGGGGAAAGTAATGTCCGCAATCGGGCCGACTCCCTTGGCCAGACAGTAAGCGGAACGAGGTCTCTACGACTGGCGAACTCGTGCTTGACTTGTCAGGAAATGTAGTCGTACCCTCGCGGTACGAAAAGCGAGCGCTTCACCCGACGACAAAGCCCTAAGGAGTCAGTGCCACAGTATATACAAGCAGCATCCCGAGGTAGGCCGTACCTCCGTGCGAACCTGAAGAATGGAGGCTTTTTACAATGGCCGCTTATACAATACAGCTAGTTCGCTTGACGCCATCAGACGATGATTTGCCAACTGTTCCAGAATGCGTACCGCAAGCGCCTGGCGATGATATTCTAAGTTTGAGCGTCGATCCCGTCTCCGGGAATAACTTAGAGTATCGTATCCAATGGATACATAGGCGAACAATTAATACCATCGACTCAGAGGGAAATCGCCAACCAGTAACCGTCAACGTTCCAAGGACTATACTTGCACGAGTCAATACAAAATGCCGACTCTTAATCCATACGGGTAGCGGCCATTTCACGCAGAATGTACTAAAAAGCCTTTGGCCATCCTCAGAAAAACCATTTGCAGAATGCTACAATATCGACATTGAAAAGATATTGTGGAGAAATGACCTAAAGAATCTCATCCGCGCAGAGTTTCCCCTAGTCGTAGTTAGCCGGATAAATATTGAAAGTATTACAAATGTCACTTTGACAGCGGAAAATGTCGAAGCAAAGGATTTGCGCTCATTGATGGATGGCACTAAGGCCAAGATTACTTGTATTATCCTAAGTCCCCGCTCCCAAAATAACATACAGGTGCAGTTGTATTCGTCAGGTATGATACGCCTGCTAGTGGCTCGCCATGAGTTAGCAGCACAAGATACGTTGAGCTATCTAGAAGAATTCCTGCAAACAGCTGGAATAATAAGGTGATACATGGGTGGTCCCGGTGGCGAGCAAAACGTAGAGGCCAATAAGCACTGTCAACGCTTCGCTGAGCTAATCGGTGAGCTGGGCTGGCGGCAACGTGGTCGATTAGACCAAAAGCTCGAAGGGAGACTACGAACAAGAGGAAAAAAGGCTGAAAAAAATCGTGACATAAATGCAGATATTATTTTTACTTTTTATTGCCCATTTACAAGAGGGCAGCGCGGAGTTTTGGTGGATGGCAAGAGATACGCCATGGATTCATTGACGACTCCAAATATCCAAAATTTTGTCGAAAAAAATCTAATTGACATTGACAATCTTAGACAGTCAAGAGATGTGCTGGAAACTGACTTGGAAATCGATCCATTGACACATTTTGACACTGCTATTGTCGCGATTTATTGTCATAAAGAATGGGATGCCGCAGAAATGCGCAAAGTCTTGGCCAAGGTACAGCCTCCCGGCTATCGTAAACAGCCAGTAATTAGCTTAGTTGCAACTAACGACACTCTAAGCAGGCTCAATACTATCTATCTCTTTAAGAAATCCTGTGCAAAGTTAGAATTTTTCTACATGACAGGTGGCAATCCTTTGTATTCTTCAGTGCTCGCACCGGAATACCTATTTTCTTCTCTAATTCCTTTCAGATATCAGCTACACGATTCGCCTCGAGTTATTAGGTATGGAATATTCAATTTCGATACAGTAAGCCCCTATCCATCTAAAGTTCGCTTTCTGCTGGGTTTTGCTCGCCGAGTCTTTGCTAGTCAGACTGAAATTAATATTCTTGCTATGATGTCCGCCGGGCAATTTGTGACATTTGAACAAGAGCTAAATGCGGAGCTAAGGCTGGACAAAGACGGCCCGGCACTTGACGACGGTACTATCCGACCAGATTACAAAGCAACTTGTATCGACGAAACAGCTTACAAGATCTGAATGGAGGGTGCCAACCTCATGACTCATTACTCCAACACAGATGATGTTTATTTTCCATCTACCTCGGATATCGAGGCACTAGTTGATGAATTGGATGGGGAAGATCTCAACAAAGCCCTAGCGCACGCTGGCGTTTATTTGTCTGCGTTCAAAGAAGAAAAGGCTAATATTGTTGGTCGATTTGCTTTCGGTCAAGTATGGTATAATCAGGCTTTCCAAACAATTGACCCCGACAAACACGGCTTCTCTATTACTGGCATAAGAGCCATAATTAGCGATATCTCGAAATTAGATACTTATTTGACATCTAATATAGGAACTACATATAAGAGTTTGAAGCATAGGCCAACGATTCTCTCCACAGCCTCGGCCATTGAGCCTAGCGGGCCGAGGACTCTGAGCGTTAAATATACCGTGCGGCGGCCTTCACGGGTTAATATCCTGAGCAAAGAGGACTGCTTATTCGATCTCGAAATTCGCAATATCGGTGGACACAGGTATGAGTTTCTTTGTCACCCCTCCCGTTCGGGGGATGGCATGGTTGCACGGGATTTAATAGAATTTATCCTTGATGAAATCAAAGCCTATGCTATTTCAATCGATCTGTATAAGCTCACGCCTGAAGAGAGCGTCAAATTGTTTGGTGAAATAGAAAAGGATACTGCCGGAGAGTGGCGGGTTCGTGACGTTGTTGAATTAACTGTCGGGACAGAGACTGGCAAAGCAAAGATTGTCAAAACAATTAGCTCGGCGGTCTTGCACGGTTCCGATTTATTCAACAACTCAAAAATTAAATCAATGTTTAGCAAGGAAGATTATTATTATTCTGCGATAGAATTTACCTGCCACCGCACAGGTGCTGGCACTGTAGGTGAGGAAATTGGTGATTTTAAAGTTAGAATCAGCTTCAAGAGGAACCCAAAAATTCTTGAGGTTGATATCAAACAACATTCCATCTTAGGGCACCTAGTCCCTGCCGCTCTTGCGAACACAATCTGTAGTTATTATTGGGCACGAACGTATGCGCTCTATGAGCAGTATTTGGCGACGACTAAAGGCGGCGGCAAGTTAGTTGCTAAGACTCCGGCTGTAAGTACACCATCGGCATCGGCACCAGAGCCGACGGCTGTTGCCCCCGCGCCTGGCGGTGCGAGTGCAACTTCGGCGGCGACACCAGGGCCTGCGGCTGTTGCCCCCATGCCTGGCGGTGCGAGTGTAACTTCGGCGGCGACACCAGAGCCTGCAGCTGTTGCCCCCGCGCCTGGCGGTGCGAGTGCAACTTCGGCGGCGATACCGAAGCCTGCGGCTGTTGCCCCCGCGCCTGGCGGTGCGAGTGCAACTTCGGCGGCGATTCCAAAGCCTGCTGTCATAGCGCGCCCGAACTGATCGGGTTCAGACCGGGCGGGGTGATCCAAAATAGGCTTGGCAAATTCGCTACTTGACAGCCCCGCCTGCCGGCCACACCTCCGCGCTGGCCCAACTCCAAGACGGGGCCGCCCCCCTCAGGACAGCCGCCGACCTGATCAGGAAGCGCGCCGAGAGGGTGGTCCTGTGCGCGCACCTTCCGCCAGGGGAGCCGCGGCTTCCGGCGGTCGAGGTGCTCACCCGACGCTCGGCATGCGGACTTTCGACGACAGTTCGATCTCAGGAGGTAGGGATCGGCGGATCGGCGGTCGGTAGAGCGCCGGACGCCCCTACCGTTGATGATGTCATGCCGGAGCGCGGCCGACGGCTGGCACAGGAGCCGATCGCGTTCGCTGCGCTCACCGCTGATCAGAATCGGTGTCGGCCGAAGCTGTGGCTCGATTTCTCGGAGATCATGGCCGCGGATTACCGTTACTACTGACCTGGCGGGCGACGGCGGGCCATGCGCTTGAATGGGTAGCGGACTGATGCTACATTCCTTGAATGTCAAACAAATACACTGTCTCTTTCATCTTCTACCTCGCCACCATGTCAACTGCCCTGAGTGGCTGCAAGAACCCATGCCCTCCTGGAGAGGAGCGCGATGGCGAGGCTTGCCGTTCCAAAGATGTCCTAAACTACATACGCTGTGCCGGCGAGCGCGGGATAACCAAGAATGTTATCGCGAATACTAAGACTGAGATCTCAGGATCTCCAAAAATCAACGGCCTGAAAATCGACATCGACTTCCCAGCATCTTACACGGCATCGAAAGCTGAGCAGAATCACACCGTGGCCAATGAAAACGAATGCATAATTCTTCGCGCCTGCGCTGAGCTGGCACATCTTAACATTCCAACTTGTGGCAATCATGACCAGGCTACCCCTTCTAATAAGCCATCTGCGAAAGTCCCGCCTGCGCCAACGCCAACGCCAACGCCAACGCCAACGCCAACGCCTGCGTCAACGCCTGCGACTGCGACTGCGCCTGCGACTGCTGCGACTGCTGCGACTGCGCCTGCGACTGCGACTGCGCCTGCGCCTACACCTGCGCCTGCGCCTGCGCCTGCGCCTGCGCCTGCGCCTGCACCGGCCTCTCCGCCTCCGCCTCCGCCTCCGCCTACTATTGCAAAAACCTCAGCAATCAATGAAGCATTCGTGAAGCGCATTGCTGATCACTGCGAGTGGGTTCTGCCGAGGACAGGTCGAGCAACATGGTGGCCCCAGATCCAAGCAGCAGCTCAACACGAAGTAAGTAAGACTGCCGACAATAGTGCTTTTTCCTATAATCGACAAATTGCTCTTCAATGTGAATCCATGCTCAAAGACAAAACCGCTGATGATAATGAATTATGGAACCGAATACGTTTATCTGCCCTGCGCGACATTGACGGCAAGGGACCGGAAGATAATACGAATGAAGCATTGATTAAGCGGATAGGCGAGCATTGTGAATGGGTTCTGCCAAGGACTGGTCGAGGCGACTGGTGGCCGCAGATTCAAACGGCTGCGCAGCATGACACAAACAAGAGTGGAGACCACAGCAAATCGAACTACAATCGGCAAATAGCCATTCAATGCAAGCAATTTCTCCTTAGAAAAAATGACCCTAATGACACAAATCTTTGGGATATGATTGACCTATCTGCCCGCAGAGACACCGCCCTAGAGCTCGATCGGGACTTGAAATAGCGCTCGATCACGGCGGAGCCCATCTGGCGCCCGATTTCTGGATGGACCGTGGGGCTAAGGTTCGGTGACCGGGTGCGCCACCACCAACGTCATCGGGGCCGGGGCTGGCCCGGACACAGCAGTTGATAACGTCACGGAGCACCGGGGCTCGATGCTCGCCCGCGGGGCGGGGCGGGGCCGGGCAGGTTCGAGCGCCAGTGGCCGGTCGAGCGTGGCGGCGCGGGGTTGAGCCAGTCGGCCGCCAGCGACGGGTCGAGCGCGGCGCTGTCGAGATGGGCGAGTCGGACCGGGCCGGTCGAGCGCCTTTGCGATTGCTCGTCGATTTTCCAATCGTCCTGAAGAGAGACTAAAGATCAGCCCGCTGATTAGTGCTGCAGCCTTCCGCCAAGTAGCAACCAGGCTTCTTCGCATTCCAGCGCTTGGGCAAGCCCTGTGATCGTTCCGACTTTGGCGTCCACCGCCCCCTGCTCAATAGCCAAGAGGTTGTTGTGGTGCAGACCGCTGGCTGCTGCGAGGTCGCGGAGCGACCAGCCGCGCCTTTCCCGGCACTCCCGTATCCTTATGCCGAGGTCCCGCCGCCGCTGCATCTCGCGCTCCGAGTTCTCCGGCAACGTCTCGGGCCTTTCCTTCTTCCTGCGCCCTGCGGTCACGCAGCAAATCCTAGCTCAGCTCGGGCAGCAGCGACGAAAAATAAATTCTGTCATCGTTTACATTGACAGATGAAATTCTTGATCTACATTAGATATCAAGTAAGACGCAAGACGCTCATAGCCAATCGATCGCAATCACCTCAAACACCCGAAAGAGGATCGCCCATGAGGAAAAGTCCAAAGCACAACAGCCTGACGATCGCTGAAACCAGAGAAGCAAGCCGATTGACCCGCAAGCTGACTGTGTTTGATTCGTTCCAATCGCTGCTCGCCTTCTATCGGGGCTTGTCAGGTGGATATCGCGCAGTAAATTGCCGGCTCAACCTACTTCCGCACTGGACGCCCGCCGAACGAGCCATGGAGATGGCGGAGCACAAGCTGCAGCTGGCTCTCGCTCACCTTGTGGATCGAGCCGAGGGTCGCGTAGGTCGACGCGAACGATACATCGTTTCCAGCCCGGTCTCATTGACGAAACGGGCTGCATAAAAAGAGGCGGTGAAATCACCGCCCCAGCAGGTTGCGCCTTGTCTCTTGGTCGGGTCGAGGCGCAAACCAACCAAGGGTGCGATATGCCGAACCGACGAAAAAGTCAAGTTCAGATCACTCACGGGGCCAGCGCCGAAGAATGGGCTGAGGTCCACCAACAACTCAGGGACGATAAGGCACTCTGGGCGAATCTCCAGTTTCAGGGGATCTCGGGCCAGCCGGGTGGTCCGGTGCATGAAATGCGGGGGTGCCCGGTCTGCGGCACAACAGTATATCGCGAGGTCGCATTGATCGATGCGGTCTCGGTGCTCTCCGATTACTGTGGGGTCGTTCAGCGGTCCCTCGCGATGATCCCGGTCCTCCTCACTCTTCCGGCCGCCGGCCGTGTGTCGAGTGAGGAGTCGTCCACCGCCTAGCAGTCGTCCGCGCAGCCGGTGCTTGCCCAGCATGTAGGGCAGCCAGGTGCGGTAGCGCCACCGGCACACTTCCCAGACTTCCGCTGGGCGGTAGCTCCCCCCTTCGGCCCCCTCAACAAATTCCAGCGCGACAGCAACGAGCGGGTTTCGCCGCTGAGGAGCCAGACGAGCGCATAGCCTCCATGCTCGCCGAGGGCACAGCTTGCCCATCGGCAGGGTAGATGCCGCCATGAAGAAGTGGCATAGTGCGGCGCAAGAAGATCGAGCGACTGGAAGGAGGCGAGAAAATAGCCATGGGCGACTACCTCATAAGAGCACGAGAATTGATCGAGCGACCGAGTGAAAGCCTTGCTGTCGAGATTAAGACATGGATCGATCCTGGTCAACCAGAAGGCGCGGCCAAGATTGTTCGTACAGTGCTCGCCTTATACAATAATAATGGCGGATATTTTATTATTGGTTTTGACGATAAGACTCTGCAGCCGGTTCCTCAAAACCTATTATCGGATGTCAGAGCATCATTTCATCCCGACGAAATACAAAGACTTATAGGCAAGTATGCTTCTGAACCTATCGAGATTTTCGTGGAATTTCCTGAGTCAGAGGGTTGTGAATACCCAGTTATTGTAGTTCCCGGAGGAGTAAAAACACCTGTAGCAACGAAGTCAGAACTTAAAGTAGGTGATAAGAAGTTAATTTCTGTTGATGATGTATACATCCGTACTCTTAGAACGAACAACACACCGAGTAGCGCCAAGGCCACTTGGAAAGATTGGGCACGAATTATAGAAATTTGTTTGGAAAATCGTGAGGCTGATATTGGCCGGTTTATGAGGAGACACCTCAATGGTATCGATCCGAAAACTGTGAGCAATATTACTTCTGGTCTTTTAATGGCAAGTACAAAAGAGGAAACGAACATTGAGCGCGTAACACAGTATTTGGACGACAGCAATGCACGCTTCCAGCAAATCCTGACTGCCGGACAAATTACGCTCCCCCCTCATGGCTCATGGGAAATCTCATTGTTATTGACTGGCGAAATCCCTCATCATTCAGCAAATAGAGATTTTATTCAACTTTTGCATGCCAGCCATCCATCGTACGATAGCTGGCCTGTATGGATCGTAAATTTTGGTGGAAACCATAGGGATCAGGTGCCTTACCTGGAGAATAGATGCTGGGAGCAATTTATTAATGACCAGTTTTTTAATAGAATTATAGATTTTATGCGCTTTGATCCTCAAGGGAAATTTTATCAGCGCAGCGCATTACAGGAAGACATGTTTAATAGCTCTCGCGGGATTGCTCCTAACACGGTGCTTGACTGTATATTGCCAATCATCAGAACATCCGAGGCTATTGCTGTTGGCATTTCGTTTGCCAAGGCAATGGGAGCAAATCCAGAGAAGACGCTACTTTCTTTTGGATTTAGATGGAATGGACTTCGTGGCAGAACTTTATTATCCATAGATCCGCACACACATATGTATCCCCGTGGTCCTACCCGGGACGATAAAGTTGTATCATTTGTTGACGTACCGATGGAAACACCAGTATCTGCATTGAGCAATTACGTGAGTAAAGTTGTCCAGCCACTTTATGAGATTTTTGATGGATACATCATGAATCAACCAGCGATAGAGAGCTGGACTCGTAAGACACTGGAGAGACGGCAGTAGCGTTGCCGGCCAGTGAATGACCATAGGGGGAATGCCGGCTGGCGGGTCCAGCATGCTCCGCCTACAGTGTGGCGAGCGGGACGACATCTCGCGGCCCGCCATTTTTCTTGACGTAGGCCCGCGGACTTCCCTTTCTGCGACGAGAGCGGGGGAAGTCTGCCTCGGGAGCTTGCGCCCGATACTCACACAGCTTCTGATACAGGGTGCGACGCGAAATTCCAAGCGCGTCGGCCGCCGACTGGCGGTTGCCCTCATGAGCCGCCAAAGTCGCACGGATCACCTGTCTCTCGGCATCCCTTAAACTTGTGCCGAGCGGGATTTCCACAGCGGGGGCGGAGACATGGCGAAGCAAGAACTGTCCCAGCGCCGCGTGGGTGATCTCGCCCGGCGAATGAGCAGCGGCAGCCTCAACTACACTCTTTAACTGTCGGACATTGCCGGGCCATGAGTACCCGACGAGAAGCTCGCCGGCATCGAAGGTGAAGCCCTTTCCCTCGGGCGAGCCCTGCCCCAGGAAAGACCGGGCCAAGTCAAGAATATCCTCTGGTCGCTTGCGAAGCGGCGGCACGTCCACCACCACGCCGAGGCGATAGTAGAGATCGGCGCGAAAGCGGCCTTGCCTGACAAGGCCCTCGAGGTCTTGGCTCGAGGTGCTCAGCACCCTCGGCACGGGCATTACCTTTGCTCGCCCGCCCCGGCTAATCGACACATCGGCAGGAAGGCAGCTGACCAGCACCGCCTGCGAGTCTTGGTCAAGTCGCCCAATGTCATGGAGTAAGAGCGTTCCCTTTTTCGCCAGAAAGAGGGCACTGCCCGCTCCTGGCCTAGCTGCCGAGCCTTCACCGACCAGCATATGGCGCAGCTCAGCCCCCCCGCTGAGCCCGGTGCAGCTAACGCAGGCGAGGTTTTGCCGCCCCGACTCGGCGTGGATCGCGAGCCCCAGCGTGTGTTTCCCCACGCCAGCTTCGCCTGCCAAGTGGATTGGCGACTGGCTGCTACAGATCCGCCCAAGGATCGCAAAGGTCCTCGCCATGTGACTTGACCGTGAGGCTAGGGGACCGAGCGAAAAACATTGCTCCCCCTGCGAGGTGCTTGGCCGATCGAGCCTAGGCATCTTCGCTATTCCTCTTCGGTTGCCCGCCGCGCTTTGTGCCTGGCCTTGGCTCCTTGCCGGCCAAGCTCGGCCATGTGACCCGGCACCGACGCGACTTTTGCCCCGCCCAATTTCCCGGCGGCGCTCGCTTCGGCGCTCGTAAACCTGTGGGCGACGCCTAGGCGGTGCGCGGCTTTGCCGCCCTTGCTCGCGATCGCCTTGTGCTGCTCGGAATCCATCGCCGCGAACCCACGGGGCTTGGGCTTGGTGACATCTTCTGTGGGGCCGCTGTCTTCACTCGCCCGCATCGGAGACCTCGCCGGGCCTGGTGCTGGCGCTAGCCGGGGCGGCGCTCGATCCTCGGGCCGCTAGGATCTTCTTCTGCGTCGCGATGATCTCGCTAAGTGGGCCGGTGTCTGAAGGCGGTTCATTCGGGGCCTCGGGTTTGCCCTCGCTCGGCTCGCGGCGATCCTCTAGCACCGCTCGCTGGAGTGCCGTGACCCGCTCGAGACGCGTTACCCTCTGCACTGCCTGCTCGATGGTATCGAGCACCAGCAAAATATACTTCGCTGTCGAGGCGGTGCGAGCGCGGCCGGTTTCTAGATCGCGAAGTGTCGTGTCACTCAGCCGGACCAAGGGAGCTAGTTCTTTTCGGGTAAGGCAGAGGGCTTCCCGCCGAGAACGAAGCGAAGCACCGAGAATTATCTCGGTCTTCAAGTCAGCCGGCCAGCTATCCGGCTCGACAGTCGCGACCTCAATGCCCGACCAGCCGGCTACCTTGTCAATTGCCGTCCGAGCCGCTTCTCGGACCGTAGCTCTGATCGCCGGGTCGAGCGAACGAGTATAGGCCCAGCCGATCCTAGCTTCGATCTGCCGCGCCTGAAGCTCGCTGTGGAAGTAGTCGGCGACTTGCTCCGGGTCGAGCTTGCCATAAGAAATCAACAGAAAGGAGCCGCGGGCGAGGTCCAGGCAATAGAGCTGGTCCATGCCGTGTGCGCACATGCCCCGCAGGGCGTTTGCCACTTCCTTGGCCCTGCCGGTTTCGGCGATCTGAATTTCCGCCACGCTCAGCTCGCATGACAGCCTTTCTGCATGGCTCAGCTCTCGCTGCAGAGCGTAAGGCGTGCCGAGGGACGTAGACGGGTCGATCGTCTGGCTGCGCTCAAGCCGAGCGATGCGCGCCCTGTGCCTGCGGACGACCTCTCCGAGTAGGCATAGGGCCAAAAAAAAGACAAGGTGGTAGCCAACAGTGAACATGATCACCTCCAGGGGACTTGCCATTCATGGGTCCGCTGGATAGGCTTGGCCCATCCAGGCGGTTGCTTGCCGCGGTGGATAACGCCCCCGCCGGTGGTGACACACCGGCGGGGGCAACTACTCTCTTCCAAAACGTAAGGGGGGTGTGCGAATGTCCGCCGAATGGCAGATTCGCGTCTTAGCCCATCGGGGCGTTCCTATTTTCGGCCCAGGTTAGGAACAGGCTTGAGCCGAAGTCAACAAAAAATTAGGGGGCAGAGATGGCACTGACCGCTGCCCACATTCGAGCGGCCAGGGCTCTCTTGCAGATGACGCAAGAGCAGCTCGCCCAGCTCTCCGGCGTTTCGGCGAAAACAATCCGCAAGGTTGAGAATGGCAAGGTCAACCCCACAGAGGACACGATGCTTCGCTTGAGGGCCACGTTTGAGGCGCGGCGCGTCCGCTTTCTGAACGGGGGGTCGCCGGGTGTCCGTCTGGTTGCGTTCGCGGATGAGACAGGAGAGCAACCCGACGCTGCGGACTAGGCCAGGCTGATTGCCGGTGAGCCCGGCTCTGGTATGCACCCGACTGAAGCCGCAAGCTGCTGCAGCTCGGTGGGCATGGTCGCGAGCGCACTGATCTCGGCAAACTTCTTGATGTCTGCCTCATACTGACTTGAGAGGATCTTGTACTGCACGTCTAGGACCAGCCGGTCAAACTCGGTCGCGCGCGGAAGCCCATCGTCTACTCCCCCATAGCGCCATTGCACCCCGTTAGGCATTCCGAAGTAGTTCGGCTTTGCCGGGGGTAGTGGTGGGGGCCACATCCGCGCTTTCTGCAGTATGTTGATTATCACCGCAGGCAAGATCGGCTCATCGGCGGTGTTGATAACTCTAAAAAATTCTGCACTGTAAGCCGCTCTTATCAGGCAGTTCCTGATATATAGCGGATATCTGCTATCGTGAATTTGTGCGGGCTGCGTAGTCGTTCCCGTTGGGAAGGTCTGGACGCTTTTCGGGCCAAGGTCGGGCACGTCGAGCGCCAGTTCCTGGCTCGCAAAAATTGTCTGATTTCGCTTGGCTTCAAAGGCCGGCAGTAAGCAATACAGGGACGCTCGCTGTCTTTGCAAGGTCGTTAGTTTTTCCCAACCACCGCTGGAGGCTGGGAGGACATATTGACCGATGAGACTTAGCAGTTCGTATGCAGCCACTAGAATCGCACCGTATCCGGTGGACGCGAGCAAGCCCAATACGGTAGTCGAGGCGGCAGTCACGATTCCCTGCGCTTTCGCCCACTCGCCGCCGCCGCGGTCCCGCCTTTCCTTGTCTTCGATCGCTCGACGGTAAGCCTCGTTATACGGATCTGGCTTGTCGCTAAACAAAATGCTTGCTTTCGTCCAGAAAATCGGCGCCAGTTTGGCGACTCGCGGCGCGCGTTTGGCTTCCGCGTCGATAAGACCCTCGTTCCTCCACCAGGCCGGCGACTCTTTCGGCAGCTTAGTTTTGGAAGGGCGCTCGCCGCTCGCGAAAGCATCGCGACCCGCGTAGTAATAGCTGATGTTGATGCCGGTCGGGACTTGCACTGTGTTGCCCCTGGATTGTTACGGCTGTCGTCCCCATCTCATCATTATTCGAGCCATGGCACCCTTGGCCGCTGGCCCGATAGCAACGCCGACGGTCAGGTTCCGCTTTTTTGCCTGCGCAACGGTTCCGTCGGCATTGCTGCATACTTCGGCGTCGGCGTTGATTACTTCGGACGTTTCCGCCAGTTCGATGCAGCCCAGCGCCTCGGCATACCCGTGAACCGTCGCCGATATCGCGCCCTTGGGGTGAAAAAGGATGAGTGCGTGAGCGCGCCGAGTAGGCCCTACCTGCTCGCATTCAAAAGCGCCATCTGCGTTGACGTTTCCGGTCAGCCGCACCCACCGATGATGGGGAATCGACCCTGCTTTTGCGTAGACCGCTATTTTCATTTTATTCTCGCTTTGATCGTCAAACCAAAGTGATTCCATGCGCCGCTGGAAAGTGCGATTAGCTTGTCGCCAACATTGACAGTAAGTGGAACGGCCGACGTAAACGAGGTTACGCCAGGTGCGGCGTTAAATATCACCGAGGTTGCGCTGAATAGTGACGAGCCGGCAGGGGCCAGCGCGATGGTGATTTGTAGGGGAGAATTGGGGCCAGCCTGGGTTTCCATGATCCAGTCAGTTGCCTTGCCCGCGGCACTGCATACCTCTGGAGTCGCTTGAAGGAAAGCGAGAAAAACTTGGCCGGTAGCGCCAAAAGCCGCATTCGCCACTAGCGGCTGGTTGCTATCTACGCAGAGCCTAATACTGTCCTGAATGCCATTTAGGCCCGGCAACCCTTGGTCGCCTTTGTCGCCTTTGGGGCCGGGCAACCCTTGGTCGCCTTTGTCGCCCTTGGGGCCGGGCAACCCTTGGTCGCCCTTGTCGCCCTTATCGCCCTTGTCGCCCTTGAGGCCGGGCAGCCCTTGGTCGCCCTTATCGCCCTTGAGGCCGGGCAGCCCTTGGTCGCCCTTGTCGCCCTTGGGGCCGGGTAGTCCTGGGTCGCCCTTGTCGCCTTTTGGCCCTTGGCTGGGCGGAATCTTCGCGCTTGACTTTTCCCTCGACTCTGGATCGAAGAGGTGGCGCCAGGCTCGATTATATTCTTCTTGACTTTTCCGAAGTGTGAATAGGACTTCGACGAGCGCTGCGGCAGCTCTGCTAACCTGGGCCGATTGGTCGGCGACCGGCTGTTTTGGTTGGGTTAGTCCCAACAAAAATGCACGCACCTCATCGAAGGTTAGAGCGAGAGCTAGTTTTGCAAGCTCTCCCGGCTGCTCCGGCAGTCCCTCCGCACTGTAACGGCCCGCTGTCAAAGGCCAGGTCATGTGCCGATGGTCAAGTCGCGGGCGGCTCGAAGAGTCTGTTGCCCGAGGCACCAGAGCCGGCAAGTCACCGATTGGGCTAGCTAGCCCCTGCAGTAAATCTCTGACCAGCGGAGCCTGAAGGCGAAAGAGATCGCCTGCAACAGCCAGAATATCGCGAATTTTTGTCACTGGTCCCTCTACACATAAACTTGTGTGCGCCAAGCCGGGCCGAAGATCTCGGCAAGAGTGGAAGCGGGTACGGCGTAGCCTCGGCGGCTGTGATCGTCCCACTTCACGACTCCCTTGTCAGAGTCAAGCCCATAGTTAGATGGGCTACCGCGCAGCGGGTCCGGGTAGATTCGCGACCACGAGCCCGGTCTCCCGCCCAGGCCGAATCCCTGACCAGAAGTGGTGCCAACCATGATCCTCGCACCGGGCTTGGTCCTATAGCCCGCTCGCGAGTAGACAAGAATCGAATCAAGAGGAACCGTCCGGCCACCCATGGTTCCGTAAAGCTCGTAAGTTATAGCCACCGGGCCGGGGGGGGGAACAAACACGCCATCCCCAGGATTTCCCCGCTGAGGCGCAGGCGGGGCCGGTCTGACTCGCGGCGGCATCCCGGCGCCCTGCCCTTGCGCGCCGGCGACAAATAGGCCGGTCTGCAGTAGCTGATCATCCGTGGGCACCAGCCCCTGCGGGTCTGCGAATGGAGCCCGGTTCAGCCCGTCTGTCAAACCTTTGCGGTAGCCAGCCGAGAAGTTAGGCGCGGCAACGCGCAGCCTGGCAGTAACCGGGTCCTGCAGAGCCCAAAGGTAACCCGCCCAATAATCGTCTGCCCAATTCGGAAGGCTCACTTGCTGGACGGGCGGCTGATTTGAGTTCGCTGGCAGGACTCGCGGTCCGCCTGGAGATAGTCGCGACGCGCCACCACCTCCCGAACCAAATACCACCGGCATCGGCAACCCCTGAGCGTCGTAGAATATCGTCTCTACCCCTGTTCTGGATGGCTGCCCCCCCCAAACGTCCTTCACGCCCTCATTGACCCACCAAGCTGGCGTGCCGATCGGCGGGTCGGCTACGGGCCTTTGCCCGCGATAGAGTGCAAGTCCTCGACCGTTTTGATAGAAGTCCGCGTTTGCCCCAGTAGGTGCTTGAGCCATGCGTCAAGAGCCCTCCCAGAGCCATCGTAGCTGCTCCAAAAAGGGGCTGTCCACTTGCTTTGTAGCTGCTCCAAAAAGGGCCTGTCTACGTGCTTTTGTTTTCCCTCTTGACCAACGGGCCTACGCTAGGAAACGATTAAATATGCGATTGCTCTTGTTATTGGTCTGGTTGCTAGCGTCCGTAGGGATTGCATCCGCCGACGAGTCGACGGTCGACCCCGCGGCAGACCGCAAGCTCGCGGCGGAGCACTACAATGCTGGGCGGGATGCTTTCACGGCGGGGAGATATGCCACGGCGCTACTGGAGTTCGAGGCAGCCTATGCACTCAGCCATGAGCCAATCCTCGTAGAGGACATGGCCGTGACTGCTGAAAAAATGGGAAACGTCGACAAGGCGATAGAGCTGTCCCGAAAGTTCTTGACCCTGGTGAATAAGGCCGACGAGCCCGAGGCTGTGGAGGCTGCCAACACGCGCATCGCCCGCCTTGCTGGTGCGGCTCCAATCGGTGCGGCAGCGTTACAGCCGGCAGCCGCTCCTAGCCGGCCCCAGGGGGCCGACAAGCGAGCGAGCCACAGACGTGCAACCATTGGCGGGTCGGTCTTGGTTGCTGGCGGAGGCGGTTTCTTAGTGGCGTCGCTGATCACTGCCGCATTGGGCGGCTCCCTTGCAAACATGGTTGAGAATACCCCCCTTACGCTACCCGCCCTTGATGACTCTTTGAGCCGAGGACGGGGCCTCAATGCAGCGTCAGGCGCTACGGCGGGTATTGGCGTCGCGCTGGTGGTTGGGGGAGGGCTCTGGTTGGGCTTGGATAGGCGCAAACGGGACTAGAAGGCTCGGATCAACCCGTGAGCCCTCGCTTGCAGCAAAGCACTCCCTGCTTGGGATCGGAATTAGCGGCACCTGCCAAAGTCCCATTCGTCGTGGACCAGACGCCCATCATATCCATAACCCTCGGCAGACCGCCGCACTTTGCGGTGCCACTTCTTCCCGTGGAACCGCAGCCGTAAAGCAGCTGGTTACCGGCGGCTCCGCCGCAGGTCTCCATGGAGACGGTCCCGATCCAAAATGCCGGGACCTCGGCTGCAAAGAATGACCCCGCTGAAACACAGGTCGCCTGGTCCACCCCTGCAGAAGAGGTGCAGGCGGTCCAGCCCGAGGCGCACAGCGTATCGGCCCCGCCGGCTTGAAAAGTGCCAGGACAGCCCGTAGCGCTCGGGCCAAGGTAGACTGCACCCTGGCCCTTGCAGCCTGGCGTCGAGGAAGACGAATCACCGCCGGGTCCGTCTACAATGCCAAGGTCTATCGGGACTGCGGCATCGGCCTGCGGTGGCGTGGTACATACACCACCGCTGCACACCATGCCCGCTGGGCAGCTCGGCGACTCTGACGGGCAGAGGACCGTGACTTTTGTAAGGTCGGGCTGAAAACAGCCACCGAACATGAGAAGAAGGGCAGTGAGCCGGCGCGACATGGGAGCCTCCTTTCAGCTGAGGCTACCATGTCTGCGACGCTAACGGCTACTGCCGGGCTGGGGCTAGGGGACTTTGGAGTCGCCGGTCGTTGTCGGGGCCGTGGGGGTCGGCGCGGCTGCAAGGCCAGCCGGCGCGAGTCGGACAGAAGAGGGGGGACAACATGCGTCTAGGCGCGCCTGAAGGGTATCGGCAATCCTTGCAAGCTCCAAACACCCCGGATCTTCGGTCAGCCGGCGGATCTGATCTACATATGAACCTGCCATTGGCCTACCCCGCCACCGTGGCAAAGCCGCAGTCCATCACGACGCTTCCAGCCAGACCAAAGGTATTGCGGACGGTAAAGCCAGAGCTGGTCACTGCGGCGATATTGAGCTTGGTATCTTGGGACAAGACAACGGGCTGATAAGCCTGCGTACCACCACCGGGGCCGGGCTGCCGAAATTCCGTCCCAAACTGAACCGTGAAAAGATTCGTGCTCGCTGGTGAGCCCGCGGCAGAGACCGTGATCCGCCACTTGTTGGCGTAGTCCGTATTGAAGGTCTGGTATGGATATCCGCTCACATCGGGCGATCCAAGCGCCACAACGCTCTGAATCGTGCCGTCGATTCCAACAATTCGGGGCGCCTTGGTGGGTGACTTGTGGTCGTCCGTCGCGCCTTGACCACCAAAAAGACGACGCCAAGCGTCCTGGTACTGAGCCCAAGTCAGGTTCAGACCATACAAGACACTCATGAGGGCGTTAGCCGCATAGTACGCCTGGATCTTCTGGGCGGGGGTGGGCTGCTTCTCTTGCGCCAATCCCTGGATAAAGGAGCGGTTCTCCTCAAAGGTAAGGCTGGTGAAAAGCTGTGTCAGCTCACCAACCGACTCGATATAGCCATTCTGTGTGTAGACCCCTGCCTTGGGCGGGAAGGTCAGTTCCGCGACCGCCGCCTCCATGCTAGTGGCGAGGTCAGGGCGGGCTTGAGCTACGGCGCTCGGGGTGAGGGTAGGGTTGACCGCCAAAGGATTGGCGATCGAGAGGCCGGCGATCGCATCCTGAACGACGGCCATGAAAAGCCGCTGGATTGAACCGTTACTCAACAGGTCTCGCAAGTCGCGCTGCACGTCGCGAACATCTTCGCGAGTGTGGCGCAGCCGGCGCTGGGTCTCGTCGTCCGTGCGGGCGAATCCCACGGCTGCAGCCGTGGCGGCGCCAAGCAACAGCCCCTCTAGCTTGTTATTGTTTTCCATGGTTCTGCTCCCCCAATGAATGTTAGTAGCGCCGACCCCGCCGCCCTGCACGGTTGCCCGTGTTCGACAGAAGGAAACCGATTCCGAGGCCGATGGCGCCGACCGCGATGGCCCCATAGGCTCCATCGCCGCCGCCCGCGTTCCGGTTGTAGCCGTCCCACAGGTCCGACATGGTGCGCACCACGCCAATCCCCGCTTGCATGTCGAGCGCGTAGATCTGATCGTCGAGCACACTGAGCGCTGAGGCATTGACTGCCTGCTCGGAAGCGATCCAATCCAGGAGCGCCGGAACCAAGTCCCCATACTTGCTTGTGAAGCTGGCGATCTTGTCCTTCGCCGCGTTTTCCGCGTCGATGGCGCTTAGTAGATCGTCCCGCTTCGAGCGCAGGTTTCGGCCGGCGAAGAACCCGGTTATCGCTTCGGCGGCGTCTGCGCCAGTCCGAAGAAAGCCGCCGCCGCCCCTGCCCCGGTTCATCATGCCCATGCCCATGCCCATGTTGCCCATGTTGCCCATGTTGCCCATGTCCATCTGCGGCATGTTCATTTCGCGGAAGGCCATCGCGGCTTCCTGATAGTCCTGCTCGGAAGCGAAAGTCACTATCCGGCCACCGATTCGGGCCTGGAATCCGCCCCCCGAGTTTCCGATGGCGGGCAGGTTGTTGGTGGCTGGTGCAAGTGCCGTGCTCTCCACCTCACGCACGACAAACGTGCCGTCTGGATTTTGGCTGACCACCTGAAAGTTCTTCATAGATTCCCCTTTCGTTGCGCTCCCTTGGCGCTTTTCTGTTTGTTCGCCGCTTGTGTTATCGGTAGCCGACCAACCGGAATCGGGGCCAGCGCTGTCGTTGGAGTTCAAAATTTCGGGGCTGTCGTCGCCCTCCTCTGAGTCTTCATCGGCCTCATCTCCGCTAAGAAGCCAGTCGCGGTCCCCACGCGCATCCAGCTCAACGAAAGTCAGAAGCCGGAAGCGCCCATCCGCGTCAGGTTCGCCTAGCTGGCTTGCCTGCCACTGCATACCGTCTGAGCCCCGCACGACGGTAACAGCTGACACCCGCCATCCGCTGGGCTCTTCCAGGCGCAACGTTCCCGTCATCAAGTCGCCGATGTCGTCAGAGAGGCTCAAATAGGCGCGGATATTTTCCTTCGAGCCGTCAGAGGTGGCCACCACCATCTCTGGTAGGATTCCCTCGACCCCGTGAAGCCCCAGCAGCACGTCACCCTGTCCCGAGCGAGCACTTCGGATTGTTAGCCGAAATCGCAACTTTGGAAGACTAAGGTTGTGGGCCTGCTGCGGATACAGTCGTAGCCGCGTAGCCGACTCTATAAATTCAGGGAGCGAAGGGACAAATGGGTAGGTCGTGCCCGGCTCGACCTCGGGCAGCAAACTAGCCACCGCGTCGCCGTCGATTTCCGTCTCATCGCCCGCCAGCCCGCGGCGGATTCCCTTACCCTCCTGCTTGGCCACCAGCTCAGCCAGGTCGTTGATCGGCTGCGGAAACCCCCACAGCAGCGCCTCGCGGATCTCGATCGCCACTTCAAGCAGGGAGCGAAGGGACTCGCCAACAAGCGGTATCTCCTCCTGAGCTTGGGCGGCGGCCTCAAGGGTCGCGACGGCTACATGGTCGAGCACTCGCGTAGAAGCAGAGCTGGTGCGGCGTCTTTCATCACGGGTAGCGTGGAATTTACTACGCCACTCGTCCAGCGAGACCATCGCGTCCTTGGCATGCGCCCAGGATGAGATTAGGTATGCCTGCTGGGCAGCGGAGAGCGCCGTCAGCTCCCCCACTATCGAAAGCATTTTTGACGGGTCGCCGTGAAGGCTAGCCCAGAGGGCACCAAGAATAGCGGCTTGACCGAAGTTTTCGTTGGCGGCGGCTGATCTTGGCACACCGGCAATGGGGGCCTCGGTCTGCAGCACACCACGCACCTTGGGAGAAGCGATTTCCTCCGACGAATGGAACGATGGGCCGCGCCCCATCTTTGCTATGTCCTCATCGGACCAGCCAAGGGACCGCAGGTACTGGACAACATCTTCGCTAGGGGTGGGCATCATCGGCATTGTCCCTAGTCCGGCTCGCTTGCGTCGACGGGGCTGGAGTCGGACGAATCGTTTGGCTGAGCACCCGAGTCGTCACCCTTGGATTGATCGGGCAGGTCGATATCATCATCGGGCGCGTCAATAACGCCGATGTCTGTGTCGGTATCTGGCAAATCCGATCTGTCATCTTCCGTGGTAATTTCGGCCTTGTCTGTGTCGCTCGGCTCTTTATCGTCTGTGTCGCTCGGCTCTTTAGTGTCTGTATCGCTCGGCTCTTTAGTGTCTGTATCGCTCGGCTCTTTATCGTCTGTGTCGCTCGGCCCGGTCGGCTCGGGCTGTTTGCCCTTGTCTTCCATGCTGGTCTTATCGCCGCTACCTTTGGACGGCTTCTTACCTTGCCCGTCCCCTGCGGTCTTACCGCCGGAGTCAGTGCCTAGTAGCTTCTTCAGTGCGGTTGTAACAGCCTCAACCCCGCCCTTGATCAGCGGTCCATAAAGCACGTCGGGGTTTGGGAGTTTCCCGCTTGAGGATTCACGCCCGCCAGGCGGTTCTTTTGTCAGAAGGGAAAGGAATCGCTTCTGCTCGTTCGGCGGCAGATCCGCGAACCCTGCCAGCAAATCGCCTAGGTCAGTCGGCTTCGCCTTAGCCGTCACTTTGCGGGCGCTAACCTTGACATCGGGAATGGTCACGTCGCCAGCACCGCCCTGCCGCAACACCGATGCAAAGGCAGTGCGGGTATCGGCTGTTGCGCCGGCAACGGCCCGATATAGGGATTCCGCTGTCTTTGCTGCCTTCTCGGGGCCAGCAATGAACCTGGCGATTTCATCTTTGTTCCAGCCCAAGAGTCCTAACTGATTCGCCGCGACTTGCGCCGGGTCCTCTCGTTTGCGGGTCAGCAGTTCGCGGGCTGCTGCCTCAGTCCATCCCTGTGCTACCAGATAGCCGATAGCAATTCGTTGGTCAGCCGAATCGACGTTCGCCATGGGTGAAGTTTCTCGCGGCGCCAGAAGTGAAAGCGGGTCCACCGGCGGCCCGTACTGCCGGGACTCACTGCTCCAATCGTAGGAGCGTATCTCGAAGTGAACATGCGGGCCGGCGTGCTCGACTCCAGAGGTGCCGACCGTGCCAATTACCGTTCGTGGGGATACCAGCTCGCCAACACGCGCCACCGGGTCCGCTGAAAGATGCAGATACCGAAAAATCCGTCCCTCAGAATCAACCACATCGACAAACCAGCCGGCGCGCCTGAGCCCCTCGCTTGCCCCGGCCCGGGTGCCATTAACAACCCTCCGCACGATGCCAGCTGAGGCGGACCTTACCGGAGTGCCTTCCCTGGCAAATATGTCGATGCCTTTGTGGGGCCTACCGCTGCCGCGCCGCTTCGTCGCAAGCGACTCGCCTACCCGGCTAATTAGCCGGGGGTCAATAGGCCAAGCAAAGGGGCCGCTAGCAGAGGTCATGTGTAAAACTCAACCCCTTCTATCGAATCGAGCAACAGACTGGTCTTCAGCCAGTCTCGCCGAACGTCGGCGGCGGTTTTCCGATAATTGATTAGGCGCTGCTCCCGCTTATCCAGCGGTTTGCCAAGCCTCTTTTTCTGTCGCGCAGTCTCGGCTATCTTGAAAACGGCATCCTGCTCAGCCGGCTCGAAGAACTTTCGAGCGCCCTTGAGGCGCGAGGGCTTTTTTCCTAGGAGGACGGCTGTAGCCAGGTTGCGAAACTTTTCGGTCGCGGCCTCGACTGTCGATACCGGACGCAAGCCGCCCCCCGGCCTACGGTCGCCCTGTTCGCCCCATCCCGAGCCATTTGTGATTCGGTCGAACAGCGTCTGTCGTTTCCGCTTGCTACGTAGTTGCGTCCAAATCTGCTCGACATGGAGTTCTTCGCTGCCCCGCGGGTTTTCCGATGCGAGCATGCGCGCGGCGGCCTCAACGTCTAGCGTTGAGAATGGCCGCTCGAGGGGAACCAGTATTGTTGGGGCTCCAGCAAGTCTCCCCGCCTCCGGCTGGGGAGAGGCTTCAAGGCGACCCACGGCAGCCCGGGCGGCAAGTAGGGCCAAGCCCCCGACACCTAGTATTCCGACCCCGATGGCTATCCCCCAACCGTCCCGGCTCATTTTCGGCCCTTCGACGAATAGGCCACCACGGCGGCTGTAACCCCTACGGCCACAAGACCACCCACCACCAATCCAACGGCTAGCTCGGAGGATGGGTCCGCCACTTTTCGCGCTCCCTCAAGCCGGGCAAGCTGCCCCGCTCGCTCCAAGGTCCCCGCCTTGCGTTTCCCCTTGGAATTGCCGCCCTCTTCACTTGTGCTGCGGCTCTGACGTTCCTTGGCCGGCTCGGGCTCGTCACCGCGGCCTTTGGAACCCGGACGGCCCGGCTCTGTTTCGCCAGGCTTAGGCTCGCCACTTTTGCCCGGCCGGCTCTTGCTGCCCGCTGGTCGCTTTTGGAAGCCCGCCCAGCGCTTGGCCAACACTTCCGGCACCGGAAACCGACGCAGGGCTATCGCCTCGGCCGCGGCGAAAGCGCGGTTGGCCACGATCACCTCGATTGCAGTAACCACGATACCCGTTATCGCTGGGGCAAGTCGTCGTCCGGCCTCCTGCAGCTCGCGGTCATTGGTCGCAAGGTATGCCGCTGACAACCCGGAGGAAAGGGCCGTCCCTACTTCCTTCGCGCGGTCGATTAGGGAAAGCAGACCGATGCCGAGTAGGATTGCGTTAATCGTATCCACTACTGGTGCGGTCGCCGGAATGAGCGACGCGACAACCCATCCTGCGAGTAGGAGGGCCAGCAACCAGACCTGCCGGACGCTGATTCTAAGTTGTTTGCCCACCTCTGTACTCTGCAGAGCGTCGGACATCGCAAGCGCGATCCGCGCCGCTAAAGCGGCGAGCCACCTTGCACCACTAACTACGGGCCTATGTGAATCAAAGTCGCGAATGAAGATTCCCCGGTCATAAATACCTGCGAACCAATCTGGAATGGGAAAGACCCCGACTATTGCCTTTTCGATCTTGATAAAAGTTGCCTGATTCACAGTATTCGATAGTGCGTTTAGCGAATACTCGTCCATGGCCTCGGCAAAAATTAGCGAGGCCGAATCGAGTTCATTCTCGTTGTTTGCTGAGTAGGCGGCGCTAATGCCTTTCAGAAGTTTCGCGCCAATATCTGGAAGGTTCTTGAGCAACCCCAGCGCGCCGATGCCTAAGAGGATGGCGTTGACCACTCCAGCCAACCCCGCCGTGCCGGGAAAGGACGAAGTAGCAAACCAACCGGCCATCAGCAGCGCGACTACCCAAGCCTGGGCGCTGGACAGCCGGCCGTAGACTGCCAGCGCCATCGCGTAGGCAAGCCGCCCGCCCAGCGCGGCGAGCCATTGCGAGCCCGACGTGATTGGTGACGTTGCCGAGAAGTCGCGAAAGAACAGATTCATGCGACCCGCTCACCGGCGACACTATTGAGCCATGACGCGAAGGAGGCAGGATCGCGGTATCCTACGAGCCGAGCGGCTTCCGCGCCGTCTTTGCCGAAGGCGATGAAGGTCGGGTAAGACTCCACGCCCAACGACTCCGCAACGCGGGCGGCGTCGTCGCTTGTGTCCGTATCGAAGTCGGCAAAAACGTATCGCTTGAGCGCGGTGGCGATGGCTGGGCTCTGCTGGGCTGCGGCCTTAAAGTTCTTGCAGGGGCCACACCATGTAGCGCTGATCATCACAAGTAGGGGACGGCCTACGCGCTTCGCCCGCGCTGCTACCTGTGCCAGCCTTCCCTTCGGTGCGGCAGCGTTCTGCGGGCCAGCGCAGATCGCCTCGGCTTCAGCTGGCGAATGACCGGCGGACAGGAGCATGGCCACGCATGTCTGCTTAGTGGTTAGCTGGGGCGCATCCAGCGCAAGGCGCGGCTTGGTTGCCGAAGCGGGCCGGCTAGCAACCTCGCCGAAGTCTGGCTCTCCAACCTGAGTCTTCAGACCATCGGTCAGCTTCCTGTAAATGTCATTTCCCACGGCAGCTTTAAGGGCAGGTAGCCCAAGGCGAGACGCCGCGGTTTGGAAGGCTTCAGCGATCTTTCCGCTGTCTTCGGGCCTCTTATTGTCGTAGGCAGACCGGGCTGCCGGATCTAGCAACTCTTTCCTGCCATCAAAGAAGTTAAAGAGCAAAGTGAAGGCCAATCCATCCGTCAGCTTGCGAACGGTCGGCAACGCCTGCGGAAGGCGCTGACTACGAATGAGATACCAACAACTCAGAAGAATGGAAAAATACCAAGCGCGCTCCCTAGTCAAGACCGTAGACCAATCCGAGGTCCCATCGCGCTTGTCCAGAGACTTCGCCGCCGCCACGATGCCTCGGGCGAGCCTGCGAACATAGTCCCGAGGCAGCTGATCCGCGGCGCCTTCGTCTGTCGGGTGGGGGCGCTGAGCTAGAAACTTAGCCCGCCCCTCGAATCCCGCGCGATCCACCCTGCGGGGCCGTGATTCTTCCCAATCCGCGGCCATTGCCTATGACCCCGCCTTGTCTAGTTTGCCCTGCAGCTCCGTTACCTTCTGATTGAGATTGGCGATCTCGGCCTCATAGGCAACTTTCTGTGCCATGGCCGACTTGGCATCCCGACGCCGCACCCGGAGCGCTCGCCAGAGATTCGACGCACCTAAAAGAGTGAATGCTTTTGACCACTCGTGCGCAATTTCCCGCGGCATTGATGGGAACACTTTCAAACCGGCCGCGTCCGGTGAGCGGGTCAGCAGCTCGCCCCAATAGACCGCCATGCCGATCACAAGGTGCGGTAGGCTCTGCCAGATATCCGAGTTCTCCGCGAAACTCGGGAAAATATCCTCCAGCTTTCGCAGGAGCCAATTGATCGCCTCAAATGATAGGACTCCGGCAAGCGAGCCTGCCATGTCCACGCCAGCTACGTGAACGCGGCTGTTCTTGTCCTTGGCCATCGTATATAACTTCTCAACGGCCTGAGTGCTCATCTTTGCCGCCTGCATGGTTGCGCGCGGCACCATGGCAGCGCCCTCCGCAGCTCGTGCGGCCAGCTCTAGGGCAGCGTTTTGGCGCGCTGCTCGCTGCATCATCATCATCGCGCGGTCTTCCCCATTCATGCCCGCGGATGATGGCACCATTGCCATTTCCTTTTTCTTTGCCATCGACTGCCCCCTTCTGTTGCAGTTGCAATTACATTTCTCTGCCATAGGTCGCCTTTAGTGCTGCTAGCGTCGGCAGATCAGGTCGCTCTGCCATACGCCGCCATTACTGCTGCTAGCGTCGGCAGGTCAGGTTGACCCTGGAGCCAGCGTAGGGCCTCCTTCCTTTTCTTGTCCAGTCCCAAATTTCCTTCGTCGGTGTAAATCTGTTGCAGCCAGCGCCCCGCTTGCTTGGCGTAGTCCAGATTGGTGAAGACCCCTGCGTCAAGTTCCTCCATCCTATTGCCCACAGCGACGAGAATCCAGCCCCCTCCTTGCAGGCTCACGACCGCGTAATTCCTGTACGTTACATCAACGCGGAGGCGCCTCATGTTCCCATCCAACAGCACAACGTCAGCCAATGCGCGGTCATCAGCAATGCCTCGGGGAAAGTCTCGGTCCCACCATGGCTTGACTGCATCCTGCACGTCGCCCCACTTGTGGCGACCGGCCTCCACCCGCTTGATCAGCTCTGAAAAGCCCCTGTTGGTAGGCGGTAGGATGTCCTCGGGCTTGGCGCTCTGCTCAAAGGATACTGTGTCGCCCTTCCTGACCGGGAAGGTCACATACCGCTTGGACAGGCTCGCGACAATTTGTGCTCCAAAACGCTTCCAAATGTCTTCGGCCCATTCATCCGGCGCGGCTCCAAGCCCAAGGTCAACGATGCCGCGGCGGCTCCAAGAAAGGCCCTCAATGGCCGACTTCAGCGACCCTTCCCATTGGCTTGGGTCCTCGCTCTGGCCGCTCGCGTAGTCCGCTGGAACCACCTGCGAAAGCCAGGACCAATTCTGCTTGCTCTCGCTCGCCCGATACCACACATGATCGCCTTCCAGCCGGTGTGAAAAGTAGTATCCGTTTGACACAGCTCCAAACACCATGCGCCTTGAGCTGTCCATGGGTAGGATGAGCCCCTCCCACACTAGGCGGAAGGTATGCTTGCCGTCCTTTTCCTCAAAGGATACCGCTGCCGCAGGTATGCCGGTAAAAAGGGCCTGCACTACATCCGCCCACGGCCAGGCATCGGCCGGAACGGCTAGAAGGTAGTCCCAAATTTTTGCAGCTTCCGTTCTGGCTTGCTCTTTGGCCGACTCGGCGATCGGGGCTCGTGTTAGTTCGATCTTCCCGATAAGCTGTTTGACTCGTAACCAAGCCTGAAAGGCGGCTTGCTGCTTACGCTCGATTTCGTTCTTGCGCTTGATCTCATCCAGCGCCTGTTTTGCCGATTCCGGGTCATCCGCTAGCATTAGCAAGAAGTCATCCGTGCTGAGGTCCATATCAGCAGCGGGATTGCTCGTTTCGCGATCGGTGCTCTTTAGGATATCGCTCATCCAGCGAAGTTTCCCCGTGATCATTGTCAATTTTACGGCATCATACGAGCGTTCACTAAGTAGATATTTGATCTCCACGACGGCCTGACTGTTAAACTGCCTCACTGCCCGTCCATTTCGCTGCTGCAATGTGGCCGGCTCATACGGCAAATCGAGATGGTAAACGCGGCAAGTCCTCACCTGAAGATCGATGCCCTCGTAAGCGATCGCGTTTGCTATGACTATATCGTACCGTGGCGGTATCCCTTCCTGCTCGAGTTTGCCGGTGTCAGGGTCGACTATCTCCGGGATGCCGTTGAACCCGTCGGCGATTTCCTGCCGAGCAAGGCTGGTCTTCGCTCGCTCCGCGTTGAGCACGGCGATCCGGTCGGGATCAATTCCCGCCTCGACAAGAAGATCGAAAAGCCAGCGATGCACTGCTACGTTGTCACAAAATATGATGTGGCCGCAGCTTGGCCGCTCAAGGACTAATTCGACGGCCTTCACGAGTTTTGGCGACGCTTTTTTTTTGACCATGGCTCCGGCTCGCGCCCAGGTCCAGCCTTCCTCGGGCTGCTGCTCTAACTCAGGATGTAGCGCAACCAGTGCCATCTTTTGCAATAGGCCAAGCAACTTGTGTTTCTCTCGCATCCCCTCCCGCGAGCCGACGATATCGGCATATTCCTCGCGCAGGCGGCGATAGATGGTTAGCTGGTCCTCGCTCATCGGTATGAAGACTTGTTTTGAGTCGGTCTTCGGCAGCGTTAGCCCAACCTCCTGGGCCGTTCTAAACTCGCCATACTTGTTGACGATATCCCGCAACTCGGGTAATTGTACAAATCCCACAACGGCTGTTCTGTTTTCGATCTGGCCGTTCGGCTTCAGCGAAGTCCTCATCTCGACTTTTAGGTAGCGGTCAATGAAATAGTCTGGGTCCAATATTCCGCGTTTTGTCCAGACATAATGATCGACAAAGCCGAGTAGGGTAAAAAACTCCAGCGGCGAATTTTTGGCAGGGGTCGCCGACAAAAGCACCACGCCGGACCCGCCCGCTTCTCTTTGAGTGAGAAAAGCACGTATCGCAAAGGCCATGGCCCGATCGCTGCCCTCAGCGATTGCGCCTAGATACTTGGGCACCCCTCCCTCGCGCCGCCCGACTGGCCAGAGGTTCTTCATGTTCTGGGCTTCGTCCAAGATCAGGAGATCGACCTTCAGAGTCTCCCAATCAATCCCATCGCCTAGCTGCTCCTCCTTAGCCTCAGCAACCCATTCATTGATGGACTCCTGAAGGATCGCGCGCCGCCTTTCGGTCGGGTCAATGGCTGCGGTAAGACGGTCTGCGACTGACTGCAGCCGACCGATCTTGTCGTCCAGCCGCTTCTTTTTCTCCTCGGCCTGCGATAGCTGTTTTTTCTCCGCCGGCTCCAGGGTGCCGGCCTCTTTCTTTTCGGTAAGGCGCTTTATCTTGATGCCCAGCTTTTCGCGTTCTTCGTACTTCTCGTAGAGCGCCTCAAGCTCCTCGGCCAGCTGGTCACTCTTGAGGCCGACCTCCCTCATTACCGGCGGCGTCTCCTCCAAGAACTGCCGCAGGGATTCTTCGGTAACAGTCACTCGGGAAAAGGTCGAAAAGGACACGATCGCTACGTCATACAAGCCCAGCTTAAACTCTGACCACTTCTGTAGTCGCTCCCCTCGCTCGTCGAGGCGGGACCTTGGGAGTCCACCGCGGCCAATGTACTCCTCCGCTCCAATTACCACTACTCGATAGTCAGGCAGTGCCCGGATAATCTCCCGCCGCCATTTCCAAACGATGGTGTTGGGCACAATAATTACTGGTCTTCGGGCTCGCCCGATTTGCCGCAGATAGGCGAGGGTGGCAATTCCAGTGTAGGTCTTCCCCACTCCAACATCGAGCGCCGCTAGACCGCCGTTGTTGTGGATCAGCCTGCGCGCGGCGGCCCGCTGGTGCGGGCGCAGCTTGACGCGACCGCCCCACCTGGCGATGGCGATCGGGTCAGGCGGGAAGGTGGGCAATATGTAACCTCGGTAGACCAGCGAATAGGCGTCAAGAACCTCGGATGCGCTTGTCGGATTCTCGGCCAGCCACTTTCTAAACTCCTCCGTTGCCTTCCTGCCATAATCCAGCCTGGCGCGGTCGAGGGCCTGCTGTGCCGTCTCTTCGATTCCGGTGGCGGGGTCCGTTTGTTTTTCATAGTCAACGACGAAATACCCGAGATCATGATTGATGTAGCCTAGGACTCGCTGGAGCGGTTCAGGCTGTTTGTAGAGCAGTCCATAGTCCTCCCCCACTAGTTTGAGCATGCCCCGATACCAGTGAAGGGCGGGCAATTCTTCGTCGTCGAGGCTCAGCCAAGACTGCAGGAACAGCCGCACCGTAGCCGGGGGTATCCAAGGATCACGAAGCGACGGGCTGGCCTCTTCCAACGTCGAGGTGCCAGCCAGCTCCAAGAGCTTTGCGATCTGTGTTCTCGCGCGTTCGGAACCGACGGCCATCGCGCGCTTATACTTGGGCCATAAGTCGCCGGAGTAGTAGTCCGACGGCGGCACCCATAGGGAAGAACCATCATCGCGCCAATCCTCCGCC
Organism: Polyangia bacterium; assembly: GCA_044222245.1. Taxonomy (GTDB): domain Bacteria; phylum Myxococcota_A; class Polyangia; order Palsa-1104; family JAEUJZ01; genus CALFML01. The sequence goes on from JBGANQ010000009.1 coordinate 121,294, forward strand.
CAACCATGCGCCACCAGCTCGGCGACTAGTGACTGCTCCGTTTCGGGCTCCATCCCAAGGCTTAGCCGAAGTCGTTTAAGCTCGCTGGGTATCAATTCGCGCCGCTTTTCAAATAGCCATTCGGCCTGGGCTACGATCGTCGGCAACCCTTGGTATGAGGGCGTGTAGGCCGGTGTCGCCGTAAATTCCGCTTTGAGCTGACCAGTCGGATCAAAGACCGACAGTAGAGCAGCGAGGGCTGAGACGGAATTTGCGGCATCGACCATCTCTCGATCCTCGGCCGGCGCCAGTTTCCCGATCTGCTCCGCGTTCCACGACTGCCAGTCTTGAACCGCGCGCACTAGCTCCGCGTGAAGGTCGGCAGCGCTGGCCTGGTCGTGCTCGCGGGCGGAGCCCCGAAGGTCCAAGTAGCGGGTAACGCGCTCCGCCAGCGAAGCGGCCACCCGGAGCCGGGGCGTAAGAAGATCTTCGGGCGCGACTTTCGGCGCAATGGTCCTGCGGTAGGGCGTTGTGCTGCACGAGCCACATTCCTCCCTAGGCACTAGCGTCGGAAGAATTGAAAAGTTGCCGGCGACCTCGTAGCGACCGCGGGCAGACCGCTTTTCGACGCCCAGGATATAGTTTGGGAATTGTTCAAAATACTTTCCCGCTGCTATCTCTTCGTCTCCGGGTGCCAGAGAGGCTAGTTCGCCCGATCGCGCAGCCCAGATCGAAACGTCGGTAACGATATCCGCGCCAGGGTAGATGGAGCTTGGCAGCCGATATGCTCCTACGAGATGGTGCCGTCTGAGCACGCGCTCGCGGACGGCGCGGTACTGTGGACCAGATCCAGTCAAGAAGCCGTTCGGGACAATCGCGACTCCTAGCCCGCCTGGTCTAAGGCAATCGAAGGAGCGCATGATGAAGTAGACATACGCAGTGTCAACCCGGTATGCGCGGTCAGGGTCGATAGTCTTGTTTGCTCCCCGTCTGCCATAAGGGGGGTTCGTACAAACTAATGAGATGGTGCCCGCGTATTCGTTCCAATTGTCGACCACCCATTGCTCAAAAGGCTCGTTGGTCGCGGTCGTTTCTGGGTAAAGCTTCGTTAGAATGCTGAAACTCAGTTTTGAATACTCAACGGCGATCCACTTGAGACCTCGAAAATCGGGTCGCCCGCTGAACGCTCCAATAAATCTGCCAATCCCCGCCGCGGGCTCCAAAGCGATTCCGCTGAGGCCGGGACGAAGCTGTGCAACTACCTCTGAGATTGCATTGCATACTTCTGGTGGAGTGTAAAACTCATCAACCAGCGACTTGCTATCTGGTACAAAGCCCTCCGGTAACTTGGGGGCGAGTTTCGCAAGTGACAGACCGCCAAAACCAGTGAAGCGGCGCAGGATCTCCAGCTCCATCGGCTCGGGTGGCCCACTCCTTGCGGCTATCTGCGCCGCAAGGACGTTAATGCGGCTCCGCTCGGCTTCCGTCCTGGGCCAGTTTTCGACCTGCACTGATTGGCGGCTGGCGAGTGGGTCTTGCTCGTCAAGGATCGCTCGGACGAATAGCTCGAGGACCTTTTGATACTTTCTGCCCCAGCCCAAGTGTTCTGACTTGGCAGCCTCGAGCCGCGCGAGCAAGTGAGCCACTATGGCCGGTGCCCGCTCCACCGTGACTGCCCCGCCAGCCCTAGACACGGTGCCAAGCACGGCCCGAGCCCACGGCAGCAACAAAGCACGGTTAGCCTGGAACCAGCTTGCGACGGCCGGTGCCGAGCTTGGCTTTACCGCAGCCATTCGGGCCTCGGCGGTTTGTATCACCTCTTCCGCGCTCCTCATCGGCTAAGCCTTCCCGGCTATCTCGTTCAGCTCGTCAACGAATGCGTCGCCGATGTCGTCAGGCACGGGGGCGCCGGCCGGGGCCGGGGCCGGGGCCTCGGTTTGGGAGGGCGAGGTGGGCACCTTGGGCTGCCTAAACTCCTTCACTAACGGAAGGGGCTTGCGGGGCTTAGGCTCCTTGGGCGGCTTGGGCTTAGGCTCCTTGGGCGGCTTGGGCGGCTTAGCCTCCTTGGGCGGCTTGGGCGGCTTGGGCGGCTTGGGCGGCTTAGCCTCCTTGGGCGGCTTGGGCGGCTTGGGCGGCTTCGGCTCCTTGGGTGGCTTGGCTTTCCTGACCTTCGGCTGCTTAGGGGCGATCCGCATCCCCTCCCAGCGATTGCCAGTCGTCAAGGCAACCAGCGCCGCTTCAACCTCGTCGTGCTCGAGCGCCAGCCGATCGAGGGCGCCTTTGGCGTCGGTCATGATGGCCAGTATGCTTTCTCTACGCTCAGGGCTGGCCCTCTGGGCTCGGAGGGCCAGCGCTTCCATGCCAGCCGTCCCTCGCAGAATCTGTGTGTCGATTTGGGCCAGCCTGCTCTGCAAGCGCGCTATCTGCGCTGGCGCTCTTAGCTGGCCTGGACCGAACGGGTTTCCCGGCTCTGCGCCCTTCGGGGCACGCGCTAGGCCGCGCTTCCTGACCAAGTGCGCTTGAGCAGCCGGCGACGCGACAATCTGCTTGCCGTCGCAGGTACATAGCTGCCGCGCGATCAGGTGGATCTGAACGCCGTTGCGCCACTGCTCAGTGACCAAATCGTACAGCTGCTCCAGGGTCTTTCGGTCCAAGGTCGCACCCGGAAAGACGCGCTCGACCGTGGCCACGAAGTCAGCCCAAAATCCCGGCGATGGTTCTTTGCCAATTCGGGCTTTCAGCATTTAGCGACTCCTCGCGATACCCAACTTGCGCCGGGACCAATCAACAAAAGTTCGCACGGCATCCTTGGCCAAGGCGGACCCCTCATTTCCGATGACCTCAATCAGCTCGCCGGTCTGCGCTGCTACGGCGGCGCGGATGCGGCTGTCTCTCTCCTTGGGGGTCAGCTGCATCGGTTCATGGCAATAACCGCAGCAGACTCGCTTTCCCTCTGTAAACTGTCTGACCACATTCTTCTGGAAGCACTTAATGCAGACTACCTTTCCGCTCTTGAACGCCGCGGCCGTGTATTCCTCTTCATATTCATCCCGCCGCTCATCGTTGGAGAGCGTTTCGTAGGCGAGACGCAGCAACCTGAAGTCGGGGTCGGAGCCGGTCGGGGAGTCAGGATGGGTGTGGCGGGCTTTGCTGCGATAGGCGTCTTTCAGCTCCTTGGCCGTGGCTGTCGTATGGACGCCTAAGACTCGGTAGTAGTTTGTGTTCACTTTCCCTCCCCCTCAGTTAGTGAGCCTTTCACCGGCGGTTTGGACGGCTTCTTCTTCTTGCTGCTCTTGGGCGGACTACCGCCGCGGTCCCCAGGCTTTGACTCGCTGTTTGTCACCTTCCCAGCCGAGCGGCGAGCCGGCTTGGTTGAGGCACCCGAGTTCTTCGGCTTGGCGGGCTCTTTCTTGCTCGTCCCTGCTTGTTTCTTGGCGGCGGCCTGCAGCCGCCTCAACTTGGCCCGCGCCTGATCCCGCTTAGCCCGCAGCTTCTTGATCTCGTCGTCTTCCTCGGTGGCGACCACAGTGTCCGCATCGCCTTCTTTGCCCGTGATCTGCTCGGCGATGAACTTGGCGAAAGCCAGCCCCTCTGGTGACGCCAGCTGCCGAAGCAGAGAGGGCTGCGGTGCTGGGGGTAGATTCTTCTGAAGCTCCATCACTCGGTTGGCAAGTTCCGCGTTCTTCTTCATGAAGTCCGCAAACATCCCCGCGTATTCGCTATGGCTGCGCTTAGTTGCTTCCAGATACTCCATGGATAGCGACATGGGCAGCCGGGTCGCTTTCTCAAGCTCTGTCCTGTAGGCGCGCATGACCACAAGTAGTTCGGCGCTCTCGCCGGCATGGCGCATTTTCTGGCCCAAGAGGAGCCGGCTATCCGCGATATCCCTTGCGAACCTCTCCTGCTCGACTTCACGGCGGTGGCGCCGCAATGCTGGATCATCCGTTTTGGCCATGGTCTTAGACTCTTGCTTGGGCTGGCCCTCTGTAGCCAGCGCTCCAAGCTCCTCGGCCAGCGCGGTGCCCTCACTGGTCTCACCGCCAAGATCATCGTCACCCTCAGCGTTAGCCGGCACCTTCGGATTGTGCCATTCGATGTCGGGGGAGGGTCGCCCGTCTAGAGTCGGCAGCGGCAGACCGGAAGTCTGACTGCTCAAATAGTACAGCCGATACGTCGCACTCGGCAGCTCGGGGTCAACTTCAAACGGGTCAAAGGTATACCCCCCCAGGCGAGGCCACCTTCCCTGATCTTCGCTGTTTAGAAAGTAGGCACCCGCGTGTCTGGGTTTCGTCTCGTTGATCACCCGTCGGAGCGACACCAGGGTTCGTATGGTTTGCGCCATTGTCCCAAACTGCCAAACCATCCTAGGAGTGTCAAACAGACTTTCAAGGTAGGGGATCTTCTGGTCAATTTAGGAGTGGTGCGTTTCTGTCGGCAGGTGTCGCGAATGCACCTACAATAATGGCTGCTTTCGGAAGCGCCAACGAGGGTTTTCCCGTCGAGGGCTTGACTATTGCTATCCTCCCTTCCCTAGGCGCAGGCCAGGATCATTCCCCCGGACCGGACGGCGGAGGAGTCTGCAAATAAGTCTGCAAAAAAGTCTGCAACCGAGCTTGCAAACGAGCCCTAAAACGAGCCTGCAAGTGAGCCTTCAAGAGAGCCTCAAAACGGCCGCCCGATCTGCCGGCCTCGCGTCGAGAATGAGGGTTGCCGGCCAGGCCGTTGGCGGGCTCGTTTGCAGGCTCGTTTGCAGGCTCGTTTGCAAGCTCATTTGCAGACTCATTTGCAAGCTCATTTGCAAGCTCATTTGCAGGCTCGTTTGCAAGCTCGCTTGTAGGCTCGTCCTCAAGCTCGTCCTCAGGATCGTCTGCTGGATCATTCTCTTGTTCGCTCGCAGCCTACGGTACAGCGCTGGCTTGCTTCCGGCTAGCTGGGCGTTGCTCCGCTGCTGAATCTTCAGTCCAATCGGCGGCTTCCAAATTGTACTTTGGGAGTCGTGGTCGCCTGGATACGATGGGTGGCCAGCCGGGGGTCCGCGATGAAGCGAGCGAACGAACTGGATCAGTCGATCCACGTCTGTCAAGCGTGCGGTCTGCGTTTTTTTGCTTGGCGAAAGGACAACCTGTACTGCGACCAGCGATGCTATAAGCGCGGTAAGAGGAAGCCCACCCGTAGGTTCATCACGCTTGGCTCTAGGGAAATTCCGCTTACCCGCGAAATGATCGACCTTCGTGAGTCCGTCTTGAGGGGCGCGAGCTTCTATGCCGAGTATTACTCGGTGACGAATATCGAAATTCAGCTGAGCTTCCCGTTGCCTGCCGACCTGCGCCGCTCGACGGGCCTACGTCCTAGGCAACCCTATTACGCCCTCGCCCCCTTTGAAGTGCCGATGGTCCCCATAGAAGGTCTGTATACAGTTCACTACTTCACCCGCTCTGGCCTTTCGGTGGCTCCACATCACGGACGGGCGCCGGAATTGCTAATCAACATGACCTTCCCTCTTCCGCGTCATGCGCCCGATGACATTCGTGCTGGGATCAAGCAACTTCTCCTTGACCGCGACACACGGCTGAAGAAGCCTGCGCCCGAGCCTAGGCGACTCGCTTTGCCTGAGACTGCCGAGTGGGAACATGGCCCCACACTATCAAGGGGGCGATCTGGGCGGCCCGCCCTGCCGGAGAAGGAGACGGTTGGATCGGCCCTCTTGAAGGTCGGGCGAGGTGGTCCGTCAAATCGGCAGCGCTGAAAATGGCTAGCCCCCCCAAGTCTCTGGCTGCTAAAATATGATTGTGACCAAAGACAATGATAGCTCCGTTGGGGGGCTGGACTTGGAAGTCCGTCTCTGCCGCGTCTATCACATCGACCTTGCTTGGGAGCCGGCCCGGCGGCTCAGCAATAAGCCATACAAGGCACCTAAGCGGCGAAGGCGACGCGGGACACGCCATGGCAACCAGTAGCGCGCGGCGCCAGCTCCAAGCCCTGGATCGAAGATCGGTGCTCGGGGTGATCTTGGAAAGGATCGGGAGCCTTTGACTACGCTAAGCCAGGCATGCGGCTCTTGTGGCCGGCGGCTAAGACGGGCCGACCGCGCCGATCGGATCTACTGCAGCGGCAGGTGCCGCATGCGCGCCCTACGAGCGCGCAGCGGAAAACCCGATGCCGGCCTTCAGGATCTGGCAGCCTCGATAGAGCGCTTTCTCGGAGGACGATTTCTGCGGAACGCCAGCGTTGCCAGCCGCGCTCCTGCGGAGTCGGTTGACGAGGACATTGAGGTCATCCTCACAATCGCGGTTGATGCTCGCGACCGGGTTCTCCGCTCGCAAAAATCGGACAAGTGACGGGCCAGACTAAGGGGTTAGGGCCTTCCGAAGACAGTCGGCGTTGTTTCTGAAGGGCCTCATGCAGGCTACCTCGGTTGACTCGGTTTGGATTCGGGTCGCCAATTCACGCAAGCCGAAAGTTAGTGTCTGATCAATCTTCTCTATCCATGCCTGCCTGGCGTGTGCATCGGGGCTGTTCCACACACCGAGCGGGATGTTCAATGGGCTCTCCCCGCAAGTTAGCAAAATTACCCACTGCTTGGGCTCCTCCTGCTTCTCCTTAATCACCTCAGCAATGCGTGCCCTGATGGGCATGAGCCAAGGTTTAACGGTCCCAGGTGGTGAGATTGCGAGGCCCACGCTTTTGCTCTTAGCATCATATGTAAGGGCCGTGTCGTGTTGCGCCTTGGGGTCATACTTGGTTTTGCTGTCCACTAAAAACTTTCCGTCCACCTCTGGAACGATCAGGAAACCGGGCAACATCTGATTTAGCTTTCTTAGGACAGCGGCAAAGGTTGCTGCCAGCTCGGCTTGCCGAAATTTTCCGACTTCGTTGGCTTCCTCCTCAATGCGGGGAAAATCATAGGCGGTCAATGTCTGCTCCTTCGACGAGAGTGATCATCCACGGCCTAACTTGCATACCAAGCTCAGGGTGTCAAGGCCGCCCGAGGCTGTCATCCATTTGGACACCCTTCTTTGGCGCTCCGGTCCTCGGAAGGGCGTCCCACCCGCCAATGTCAAGCAGATAATGAGCTGGCGGGCGCCTGCGGAACCAAGCCAGCGCGCCGACCATAGTGAGCATCGAACCGGCCGGCCAACAATTCGCGAACCTGCGCCGGCCACCAGTGATTGTTCCCGCGGGGGGTCGGGTAGCCGCTCCGTTCCAGCACCTTGGCCAGTGCGCTCAGGCTCGGCTTCTCCGCCCTATGACCTTCCAGATATTGCTCGGCAAAGGTGCGCGGGCTGAGGACCTGGCGAGTCTTGGTTCCTCCCAGAAGTTTGCAGACGCTGACCTCGGTAAACTTTGACCCCTTCAGCGGTTTGTAGCCTTCTTCATTCAGAATATTGGCCACGCTTTGGTGCGAGCGCCCCGAATTTCGTAACTCGGTCATTCGGGCCTTGACTTCTGCATCCGTATGACTGCGGACGTTGTGAGGCGTCACCAGCTGCCAGCCGCAGCGCCGTTTCAGGCCGTAGACCAGCGACATGCTCCACTTTTCCCCCTGTGGGGGCGCGATATTTTCGCTGTTCAGCTCTGCCGCGATCTTGGTAGGCCCAAGCCCCTCGTCAATCTTCTGCTTTATTTTCCTCAGTACCGCTTGCTCTGTGGGATTCTCGACCAGCACGCGATATCGTGGATTGCCGGGCGCGGGCGCGGTCTCATATCCATAGGGGACTTTTCCAAAGTGATAGCCAGACCGCCTAATGTAGCCGATTGCCTCCTTCGTTCTCTCGCCTGTCGCCTCTCGCTCCATTTGAGCGAACACTAGGAGGATATTGACAAGTGCCCGACCAAGCGCACTGTCAAGCCTAAGTGCTTCGCGAATAGCGACCAATTCAACCGAGCGCGAGAAATAGGTTTCATACAGCTCAATGAAGTGTTTGATCGAACGACTGAGCCGGTCAAACTTTAGAACAACGAATACGTCGGCATTGCTGGCTAGAGCATCCCGTAGTCCTTTCCGGTCGCACTTGGCGCCGGACTCAACGTCCTCATAAATGCGTGACAACCTGAGATTATGAGTAGTGCAATATGCAGTTATCGCGGCCCTCTGAGCGTCCAAAGATAGACCGTCCTCAGCCTGCATTGACGTGCTAACTCTGACATAGCCTACAGCAACCTTCCGGCTGTCAGGCTTGGCGCGTTCGGATTGCGGAAGGGTAGAAGCGGAATGATTAGACTGCGGAACGATCGGCTTGGACATGGTTCAGTCTCCTACAAGTGTTGAAAGAACAACCCGTGTAGTCAGAACCATAATTCTCGTTTAGGTCCGTCGCCGCCACTGCCGCCGGCATCGCGCCTGCCGAGTAGGCTCCCTTGAGGGTGAAGCCGCCCTTGCCGTCCCCCAGGTAGACCGTACAGTTGCCGGTGAGCTGGTTGGCGATAATCAGGTCGAGGTAGGTATCGGCGTTGACATCGGCCAGGGTCACCGCGCTCGGGGCGCGGCTGGCGATGCGGCTCACCGGCGCGCTCAGTCCGCCGCCGGCCTTGCTGAGGAACAGGCTGGCGTCGTCGCTGGCGCTGTTGGCAGTCACGATGTCGGGGTAGTTGCTGTTGGTCGCCACCTTGGCGTCCAGCGCCACCGGGTTGGTGGTCATGCCGGCCATGCTGGCGGTCGAGGTGTCGGTGCGCGACCCGAGCACGCCGGCCTTGTCGTTGAGAAAGACGCTGATGCTCTGCGAGCTGTAGTTGACCGAGGCCGCGTCCAGGTACGTGTCATTGTTGAAGTCGGCCAGCACCACCCCGCGCGGCCGCATGCCCGAGTTGACGACGCCCATGGCGCCAAAGGAGCCATCGCCGTTGCCGAGCAGGAAGCCGATCGTGTTGTCAAAGTAGTTGGCGACCACCAGGTCCTGCTTGGCGTTGTTGTTCAGATCGCCGATGGCCACAGAGTAGGGGTTGCTCCCGACGGGGATCGCGACCGCGGTGCCGAACTTCACGGTGCCGTAGTAGTAGGCGAAAAGATCGGCGCGGTTCACCATGGTGTTGTCCGGGTTGCGCACGATGACCGGCACCTTGCCCTTGGTAAGCGGCGCCACCGGCAGCGTCACGGTAAGCTGCGTCGGCGTGATCTGGGTCACGGTGGCGTTGAAGCCGCCGATGGACACCGTCACCCCTGCTGCAAAGCCGGTGCCGGTGAAGGTCAAGGTAGTCCCGCCCGTGGACGGACCAAGCGCTGGGCTAATCGCGGTCAGGGCCAGCGGCGTCACCGCCAGGTCGGGACCGTTGCCCATCGCGAGGTCGACGTTGCCGCCGCCGCCCATCGCGAGGTCGACGTTGCCGCCGCCGCCGGCAAGGTCCATCTTGCCGCCGCCGCCGCCCAGATCCGGATTGCCAGTAAATTTCGGACTATCGCAGTGGCTTGCCGCCATGGCCCCCAGGACTGTTCCCGCGCATAGCAGTCGATGCCAGTTCTTCATTGGTACTCTCATGTCAGAAGTTATTCCTTTTAGTATAAAGGCAAGCGCGCGCTTGCCCACCCCAGTTCAACCCAGCTCCCCAAGGAGCCCGCGCCAGGCCGAGTTATGGCGCGAGCTCGGACGCGCCGCTTCCAGGCTGCTAGGGAGCTGCCCGCAGCAGCGCCACCGCTTCGACGTGCGCGGCGCCGGCGGCGTGTAGGGCCTGCGCGCAGGCGCTTACCGTGGCGCCGGTGGTGACTACATCGTCGACCAGCAGCACCCGCCGGCCGCGCAGCGCCGCGTGGCAGCGCGGCGGCACCGCGAAGCTCCCCGCCACCCGCAGCAGGCGGGCGCGCGCTCCCTGGGCCTGCGCCGGCGCAGTGAGCAGCTGGCGCACGAGCAGGCCGCTGCGCAGCGGCAGCGCCGGCCCGACCCCGCGGCGCGCCCGCAGCCCGGCCCGCAAGAGCAGCGCCGCCTGGTTGTAGCCGCGCTCGCGCAGGCGGCGCGGGTGCAGCGGCACCGGCATCACCAGATCACAGCGGCCCGCCGCGGCGGTGAGCAGCGGCGCCAGCAGCGCTCCCAGCGGCGCCGCCAGGTCATCACGACCCTGCCACTTGAGCTGCATCAGCGCTGCCGGCAGCGCGCCCTCATAGGCAAACGCGGCGCGAATCCTGGCCAGCGCTGGCGCCAGCCGCCGGCAGTCGGCACACCGCGCCAGCGCGTGGCGGCGCGCCGCCCCAGGCTCGGGGTCGGGACGCGGCGCGCCGCAGCGGCTGCAGAGCGCCGCGCGTCCGGGCGGCCACAGCGGCGCAAGGGTCGCGGCGCAGGGGTCGCACAGTCCGCCGGGCGCCGCCGCCGGCAGCGGGCCTTCGCCGCAGGCGGCGCACCCGCGCGGCCACACAAGCTCGGCCGCCGCCGCTCCTACCGCGCTCGCACCCGCGCTCAGCCAGCCGAGAAGCCGAGTCATCATGCAGGGTTATCGCCCCCCGCGCTGCCGAGTTGCTTGCGCAGCTCGCGGGTCAGCAGCCCCGGCTCGCGCCGCAGTCGAGCCGGCTGGCTGGCAGCCAAGAGGCGCCTTCGCGCGCCCGAGCCCGAGCTCGCGCCGCACGCTTTGCCGCAGCCTGCGAGCTGAGCTGCGCCGCCTAGTCGCGCTGACGTCTTACAAGCTTAAGTCCGCGGCCATCGCGCATCTTCAAGGTGATGGCGAGCCTGGGCGTCGCCGCCCGGCCCGCTCCCGGGCTCAGGTGATAAAGCTGCACCATGCGGATGAGCAGCAGCTGCATCTCGACCATCGCATAGTCCCTGCCGATGCACTGGTGATGGCCGCCGCCAAAGGGCAGCCAGGCCAGGCGCTGACTCGGGGTCAGGCGGTCGGGACCAAAGCGTGCCGGATCAAAGCGCTCGGGATCTTCCCAGATCGCCGGATCGTGGTGCAGCGCATAGATCATGAGCACGACCTGCGTGCCTGCATCGATGCGGAATCCGTCAATCGTCGTCGCCTCCTTCGTCTCGCGCGGCAGCCACCAGATCGGCGGGTGCAGGCGCAGGGTCTCCTGCAGCACCTGGCGCGCATAGGACAGCGCCTGCAGGTCCGCGAGCGTCGGCGGCCGCGAGCCAAGCTTGGCGTCGATCTCGGCCTGCAGGGTGGCGAGCACCGCGGGGTCTTCCAGCAGCCGCTGCAGCAGCCAGCCGAGCAGCACCGCCGTGGTGTCGTATCCGGCCATGAAGATGCTGACCGCCTCATCGCGGATCTGACTGTCGGTCATCCGCTCGCGCGTCTCCTCATCGACCACGCCCAGCAGCAGGGAGAGCAGGCTGTCGGTGCCGCCCTGGCGGCGGTTGTGCTCGATGGCCTGGTACATGACCTGATCCAGCCGCCGCAGGGTCTGCTGGTAGCGCCGCGCCCCCGGCACCGGCACCCACGCCGGCAGCGAGGTGGTGAGCAGTCCGCGAAACACATGGCTCAGGATCTGCTCGACGTCGGCGACGATGGGCTCGGTCTGGGCGGGGCTCAGCGCGGTGCCAAACAAGGTCCGGGTGAGGACCTGCAGCACCAGGTTCTGCAGGCGGCGCATGAGCTGCTCACTCCCAAGCTCGAAGGAGCCGCCCCCGGCCGGCTCCCAGCTGGGGAGTCCCTCATCAATGCTGCGCAGCATCAGCTGGAACAGACCCTCCAGCTGGTGGCGGTGGAACTGCGGCTGCATCATGCGGCGCTGGCGCAGCCAGAAGGGTCCCTCGCTCACCAGCAGTCCGTTGCCGAACACGGTGCGCAGGGAGCTCCACATCGGGCCGCCGCGAAAGTGGTTCTGGCTGCGATCGCGCAAGACCTGCGCGGCGTGCCGGGGATGGCTCAAAATGACCATCCGGAGCACCCCCAGGTCGAGCGTGTAAATATCTCCATACGTCGCTTTTAAATCAATGAAAAGCCCTAGATTCCTTTTTATGATAATAGGTAACATGCCGACGAGTGGAATACCGCGCACCAATGGCGGGTAGCGATTCACGGCGGCAGCATTGGGTCGAGAGCCATCCGCTTCAGACATGGTGTACCTGTTGGCGAATCAGGAAACCTCCGAGTCGAGTACCCGCCGGCAGGTCTTCCAGGCCAGCGGCCAGCAGCGGCTCAGCGGGGCCGCGCGCTGTCTGCTACGCTAAAAGAAGCTTTGCTCAACGGGTAACTCAAGGAGCTCTTGAAGCATATCTAATTAGCGCCGACATTCGAGAAAATTATTAATAGACTGTTTTCAATGGGCTAGCGACCTGAGGCAACCGCGTAGCAAGCCGCGGGCGCCGCAAGCCGGGCCGCAGCGCTGCGCACGACCGGGCCTGGAGAGCGCGCCGGCGCTGGCTCCGCCGGCGGCTCCCTGGGCTGCTGCCGATCTCGCGGCCGCCGCCGCAGGGAGCCAGCGTGGCAGCGGTCAGTCTTCGTGAGCGATCGACTTGGGCAGAGGCTTTTTGGCCTTGAGCACGCGCGTGGGCGCAGGCCGCGGCGGCTTGCTCGGCTTGGCCGCTGCAGGCGCCGGCGTCGCGGGCAGCGGGGGAGCTGGCTGCGGCGCCGGTGAGTCGGCCGGTGCGGGGGCGGAAGGTGGACTTGCGAGCCCTTGGCCGGTGGCCGCCGGGCCTGGCTGCACCGCCACCGACCGCGGCGCGCCTCTGCCGCCTGCATAGTGGCGGTACACGCCGGTTCCGACCAGCGCGAAAAGCAGGAACACCGCCAGCCCGGCCAGCGCGACCGGACCGAGGTTGTGCTGCTGGCTCCCATGCCCGAGCAAGCGGCTCAGGGTCGAGGCCAGCTCGCGCCGGCGCCGGTTGCCGGCTACCGCGGTGGCCGCCACGGCCAAGCTCTCGGGCCGCGGTGTCCGGCGGTTGGGCAGCAGGCCGCCGGGCAGCCGCGTCTGCAGAGCTTGAATCTCCTGCACCACCTGGCTCATCGCCGGGCGCACCAGCTTGTCCTTGAGCAGCAGCCGATGCACGAGCGCCGCCAGCTCGGCCGGCGCTTCCGGGGCCAGGCTGCGCAGCGGCGGCGGCTCCTGGAACAGGTGGCGGCCGATGAGCTCCCCGGCCCCCGGGGCGATGAACGGCGGCCGGCCGGCCAGCATCTCGAACAGCATGACTCCCAGGGAATACACGTCGCTGCGATCGGTGGACTCGCTGGCGCCGCTGCACTGCTCGGGCGACATGTAAAGCGGCGTCCCCAAGACAGTCCCGGTCGCCGTCTTCTTCACCCCGCTCAGGCTCAGCTTGGCGATCCCAAAGTCCAGGACCTTGACCCGCTCGCCGCCCGCCGCGACCGGATCTTCAATGACCATGAGGTTGTCGGGCTCCATGTCCCGCCAGCAGTCTTCCGTCGCTGACGGCCGCCGCAAACATCCCCTGGGAGCGGTTGCAGAACGATTCGTGCGTTACTTTGCCGGTGCGCCGCCCTTCTTGCTTTCGGCCAGCAGGGCCAGGAGCTGCGCCAGCGTATCCTCGTCGAGGCTCTCCAGCTGAGCTCTGGCGCTTGAGCGCTTCGTGTCGCCGCTACTGCCCAGCATCCCAATGACCCGGGCCGTCGCTGCATTTTTCACCACTGAGCCCTGAGCATAGTGGCGCTCGGTCATCTGGAACGAGTGATGACCCAGGTTGGCCGCGACTACATGCGAGGCGGCGCCAGACTGGACGGCCAGCGTTGCCCATAACCCGCGCAGCGAGTGCGTGCAGACGATGGGAACGGCAGCACGCTGGCAGAGCCTGCGCACCATGTCCCACATCTTCTGGGGGTAGCGCCGACCGCCGCTCCGGCTTTCACCGAATAGATGCGCATCCGGACGCTTCCCAGCAGCAAGGCGCAACAGATACGGCTGCACTAGCTCCGGCACCTCCAAATGCCGTCGTGCATTGGCCGTCTTGCCTGCGTCGATCCACAGGTATCGCGCTCCGTCGTCGAGGTCACGAACCACTCGGTCGAGAACTTCGCTGCTACGTAGGCCCATGGTGAGCGCGACCAGGGCACCGACCGCCAGCGGGCGCTGCGTCTCCTCGAAGTAGCTGATCGCGGCCTCAGTGAAACGCCGAGCTTCCTCCATGCGCAGCTGCGGCTTGCCCGCATTCACCTTGCCGACTGGTCTCACGTCTCGAAACGGGGACGCGCCGACATGGCCATGGCGCACAGCCCAACGGAAGAAGCTCTGGGCCACCCACAAGCCGAATCGCTGGGAGGCCGCGGCAGGCATGCACCCTGTCTTTAGGGAAGGCCGTAGAGTGGCTTCCTGATAGAGGGCAGCAGCTCGTCTTGGCGTCAGCGCTGCGATGTCCTGCTCTGCCACGGGAGCGAGGAAGGCCCGCAAGCGCAGGCACTGATGCGCGATGCTCTCCGGCTTGCACTGCGCCTCGTGTAGCTTGGAGGTGTGCCATTGCGTGATCACGTCAGCAATCCTCCTCGACGGTGGCGGGGTGATCTCCCGCTGAGCGCCGGCCTTGAATTGAAGGGCTTCCTCGCGCGTAGGCAGAAACACGGACCTTCGGCCGCCGTCCTCCACGATGATAAGTCGCCATCTACCTCTCTCCTCATACGGCCCGAGCACGCGGGCCGAGCTTCGTCTTCGCATCGTCGCAGTCCTTTCTGGCCACGACGGGGCGAAGTGCTTGCGAGAGGCAGCATACTACAATTCGTGACAAGTCAAGGGTCATCGCACACTTGACCAGGTGGTGCTGTCGCGGGGAATCAAGGCCGCCAGGAGAAATGTCTTGTCAGGTGGCTTCAAAGAGCAGGGCGAAGCTGTTCATGCAAGCCCTCGGCTCGCGCCATCCGCCCTTCGGTCTTGTCTCGGACGCGGAATGGCTGCCACTAATTCTCGACGGGAGCTCCTTACTACCAAGGAGAACAGAGGAGGCGATCTGCGTCGGTGAACGCGCTCAATACGGCTCTCGGGGAACAATTGCGAAACTTACGTCCTCACCGCTGATTTCGCAACACCGTGAGCGGGTCTCGCCCATCATGGGTCACAAGTATCGCCTGGTGCGCGTACCCGGCCAAGGTAGCGATGATCATGCTCTTGGGTTGCTTGGCGACCGGGAAATGCTGCGGCGGAGCGAATGTACCATCGCCGCGACCAATGAGTACGCTAATCTGTCCCGCCACATTGCCGTCCTTGTTAGCATACCGTAGGTCGCCCAAATCATTCGCCAGGACCAGATCAATATTGCGGTCGCTATCCAGATCCGCGACAGCCGCTGCGTGAAAACTCCGGTCCCCCAGAAGCAACCCAATTCCAGGGAACTGCACTTCAGGGGCTGCGGTGAATCCCCCGGCGCCGTTGCCAAGCTGCACGGCGATTCCATTTGTTGCCTGAGGGATTAGGAGGTCGGGCTGTGAATCCTTGTTTACATCCGCAGCGATGGGTGGGGTCTCCGCGTTCGTAATGATCTCCGTAAGGATCCGCTGAGCTGGTGCGAAGTTGCCGTCGCCACGGCCTAACAGTAGCTGCACACCTTGGCTCAATGGCTTGCTCACGATGAGATCAGCTTGCTTATCTCGGTTGAGATCGGCGGCAACGACACCAAGCACCAGGCCTGGATCAAGGACAGGAATAACTTGTCCAGGCTTGAAGTTCCTACTGCCGTCGCTTAGCAGAACACGAAGCTGTTGGCTGTCCGAATTCACTACAAGATCTGGCCGATTATCTCCATTTAGGTCTGCGGCTATCGCTCCCAGCGGACTGTCCCCAACGGGGATTGATACTCCACTGTCGAACTTGCCATCACCTGTGCCAAACAAGACTTGTACTGTCTTACTGCCAGCACAGACGACGGCCATGTCAATCCGGCCATCACGATCAAAGTCAGCTACTGCGAAGGCTCGCGGGCTCTTGTCCGTCACGATATCCGCAGTTGCAGTGAAGGTTCCGTTGCTTTGACCCAGGAAGACACGCACCTTGTCGCCGTCTTGGTTGGCAATAAGCAGATCGGACTTGCCATCAGCGTTCAGGTCCGCCGTTACAAACCCTGATGGATGACCAGCCGCGATGTCCATGGTGGTCGTGGAGAAGTCAACCGTGCTGCGATAATATTCGAAGATGTCGTCGCTTGTCACCGACTGTCCATCGGGTAGAGATAGGGTCACCGGAACCGGCCCCTGAGCCCCCGGACTGGCCGGCAACGACACCAGGAGGCGGCTTGTGCTCGGCCCCAACAATGTGTCCTGCCGCAGGACCAAGGGGGCGGGCAGTCCATTAAACGTGGCGATTGGAGTCACCGAAAAGCCCTTGCCTTGGATTTCCAGATTACTCAGGCCATTGTCAGGCCCTTTCGATGGAGTCACCAAGTGCAGCGCGAGCCGCTCCGTGCATCCTCCGGTCATCGTCGAGAAGATCCCCATTGCGGCCCAAGTCAAAGCACCCAGTTTGGTCGTTTTCACAAGGCTCTCCATGAAGTGAAGTCATGACCCTGCACCTTCGCAACTACGGTGCCATGGTGGTCATGTCAGTGCATTGACACCATATGCTTGTCCAGCGTGTATCTGAAGGCGGCCAGCCGCTGCCACTTGTTGAAGCGTCTAAGCCGTCTGCATCGAAATTCTGATGGGGCTCAGTGAGCAGCTATGACACAATTGTCGGGGGGGCTCCTATTAGACCAGCCTCTGCGGTTCGAGAAGACGGGCCTCCTCCGGGAGGCTGCAGCGGGACGGCTTCTCACCCGGCTGCCGGCCGGCGGGTCTTTATGGTGGCGCTGACTTGATTTCAGATTCCCGCCATCGAGCAGCCGCCCGGGGCCCAATCAGCGACGTGCGAAAAAGTCATGGTGCTCGCGGAGCACTACGCCGATGTCGGGCGCAGCGCGGAACGCGATCTCGCGGCCAAAAGCGGCGGCGACAGTCGGATACGTCCCTCTCCAGACGCTCGTCTCGCCCAGAAAACCGACCGGGTGATCCTTGCCGTACCGGCCGATGAAGCCGGCGCCCGGGTCAACGGTGATGACCTCGTTGCGGAAGCCAGCCGGCGTGCGGATGCCGTAGCCGACGACAAGGGTCGTGGCCGTGTCCCGCGCGAGGTGGCCGAGCTCGTCGCGATAGGCGAGCGCTGGGTCAGCCGCGAGCGCCCCCTCGGGCCAGACGACGAGGCGGGCACCGCGCGCCGTTGCCTCGCGGGTCTGCGCGCCGAGCCGGTCGAGCATCCGCCGATCGCGCGCCTCAGGCGTGGAGCCCACCTCGCGCGGCCGGACGCCCGGCTGGAGTGCCGCGACTCGGACCGTCTGGTCGTCATCACCGCCGGAGGACACACTGAGGACGCACCAAGCCGCGAGCGCGGCCAGGACACCGCAGCACCAGCGCACGGCGTGCCGGGGAGAGACGGGGACTGGCGCAGCGAAGACCGCGCTGCGGTCGAGGAGCGAGACAACGGCCATGGCGATCGCGTAGTTGACCAGGACGATGAGAAGATCGATCCCGAAGATGCGGACCGGCTGGAGCAGCCATGCCTGGTGGTATAGCGCGTAGCCGAGGAAGCCCCACGTCCCCAGCAAGGGTAGAGTGTGATTTATGGCGATCACTGTTCCTGATGCACCAACGAGACATGGCGACCTTGTTCGGATTCGCCGAGAGATACGCACGTCCTTGGGGATGAGGATACTTTCCCTGCCTGACGCCAAGGATTTGTGCCGCCACATCGCCTGGACTTGCTTCGAGCTCGCTTCGTTTGCCGAGCTGGCTGAGGATGGTCGTCTCGGAGCGATCTGCCGCAACGTCTTATCCCGGCTGCTCAAACATGTTTCCTCCGAAGAACCCTTTCAGGCTTTCCTTCGAGAGGTCATGGAATTCGACGAGATTCCGTTCTGTCGCATGAGATCCGGCCACTTACGCCGCCAGCTCGGGGGTCATGTGAGACGCAGCGGCAGACTGCATCGAGGTATGGAAGAGAGTGGGCGCGGATCCCGTCATCCGCGCCGTCGTGCTTGCGGCCAAGCAGCCTGCAAGCTGACAAAGTAGGACGGGATTAGCCTCGGCCCATTCCGACAATCCGGAGGAGAAATCGCCTCGCCGCTGCTTGCTCTGCTTCATCAGGGCCAGCGCCGTCTTCGTCACCCAGCTGTCCACCTCAACGTGAGACTCCGACTGCAGCACCGCCCGCACATACTGCCGCACAAACCAGCGAACCGACCAAATGCGGAAGCGTGGAGCCTGGCCCGGCAAGGTCGAGGTCGACGCCAGGCTGTGATAGGATGAGCCCTGCGAACGTCGCTCGATCATCCAGTCCTGCCTTCCCTGCCTAAGTCGTTACTTCGCGTGGCCCGGCGTCGACGGAATCGAAGAAGCAGCGCGAGAGCGGCTGTGGCACCGAGGAGCGCAGTTCCCTCGACAAAGGGAGCTGTACCAGCGCCGTGTCCTGCCGTCGCGGAGCAGCCGGCACCGCTAGGCCGACACGCATCGCCGATGCCGTTACCCACGCTGTCCTTCTGGTCCAGGTTGGGAACCGCCAGGCAGCTGTCACAGGCATCTCCCACTGCATCGCGATCGGAGTCCTTCTGGTCCGGGTTGGGAACAGCGGGACAGTTGTCGCATGAGTCGCCAAGTCCGTCGCCGTCTTGGTCGGGGGCGAGTATAGTGCTGCAGGTGGCGGGAATATTCTTGCCGGGAGCTACATAATCGTCACACGGGCGGGTCGGCGGGAACTCGACCGTCCCGACGCAGCTATTGCCGTTGGCGAAATAGTCGATGCACACAGAGCCGGGAGAAAGGCGATCCGTTTCGTTGTTGCGCCCGATGTTGTTGCAGTTGACATCGGTAAGCGGCATGGGCTTGGCTGTGCCAGCGCCTTTCTCAACAGCAGCCGCGTCTACCACTGGGCAAGCCGCTTGGTCTTTAGCGCAGATATTGGACCCTGCACAACAGGTCATTTCCGAAAGACAGGGACAAGGGGCTCCTTCGATCGCGAGTGAACAGCCGGAGAACAGGACTAGAGAAAGCGCGATGCTGGAAGAAAAGAGTAAGTTGCGAAAGATCATAGATTCACCTCCTTCCTATAGTTCATCTGGAGCGTCAAAGGTTCGGTGCGCAGTTCTATTAGCAGCTAAACCGCGCTGAGTTTCACGGCCCAACGCCCGGACACGTTGCCGCTGCCTGCGTGGCGGCAGCAGTACATGGAGTCGCACCTGAGCTCCTGGGAACGTGCGTTGCTCAGTCAGTGATCGGTGTCCCCTTGGACGCCGCTGTGGTGCTCGGCTCCACCTGCTGATGGCCATCTTGCTTTTTGGCCGATCACCGAACCTTTCGAATGGCTCGAGAACTATGGATAGGCAGGGACGGCGATGTTCTGTTGCAAGCTCGCTTGCCTCAGTCTCGATCGGTCGCTCCCTAGCAGAACCCCAACGTGTCCTCTGTAGATCGTCAAGGAGTCCTCACTATGCAGAAGCAGCTTGTCGTCTCTCGGACTTTTTCCTATCGGCAGACCTTCATCCTTGGTTCGTTCTTTCTCCTTGCTTGCGGCGGGGACGAAAGTAAGTTCGGCTTACCGAGCCAGAGTGGTGCTCTGTCCAGCAGAAGCGAGCAAGAAAGCAAAACGATCGGCACTGCGGCACTCGATAGCCCGCCAGACTTGGTCGTCCAGCCCGGCATCGAGTCTGACGCTGAGCGAACCAAGGTCATTGTCGATGTGAACTGCAACGGCATCGCGCGCAATGCCGAGTCGGACCGGTTAAACCCGGGGGCCTACTGCATCGATTACTATGCCAACGGCAATAGCTGCGCCAGGACGGTCGAGTTCCCGCCGACTCGCCCGTGTGACGATTATGTAGCTCCCGGCAAGAATATTCCTGCCACCTGCAGCAGCAGGCTTGCCGCTGATAAGGATAGCGATGGGGTTGGCGATTCCTGCGACAACTGTCCGGTGACCGCAAACCCCACGCAGAAGGACGCCGATCGTGACGGCGTCGGGGATGCCTGTGACAACTGTCCGACGGTTCCCAACCGTAACCAGAAGGACAGCGTAGGGGATGGTATCGGCGATGCGTGCCGGCGTTAGCACGACCAGGTCTTACCAGCTACGCGGCTAGGCATCGGCGCGCTTTACGGCCGGTGGAAAATAGATCTCGATGTACTACGCCACTTGCAGCAGCATGCTCGCCCGTGATAATGACGGCGCCGGCGTGGGCGACTCCTGCGACCGCTGCCCTACCATCGTCAATGCGGATCAGAAAGACACCGAGCACGAAGGCGTGGGGGGGATTTTTATGATAGCTGCCCGATAGTTCCAAGTTCTGATCAGGAAGACAGCGTAGGAGATGGCCTCGGCGACGCCTGCCGAAAAGACCCTCACGTTGTGGGCTGCTCCTCGGCGGCGGGATCCGCAGTGGCTCGCTCCCCTTGAGCAAGAGTATGCCGCTCCTTGGTGCCGCCGCGACTATGAGCCTACGTGGGCGACTCCGGAGCCAGCCGGACCGCGTCTAGCGTACTTTCTACCTTGCTGCCGCGCGCCGCGGCCAGGTCAGCGCTGAGAAACGCTTGCGCACCACATCCCCGCTACCCAAAGTTGCTGGACAATAATCGGCTCGCACCGAACATTGTCTCCACTTGAGCACTATCCACTTCGATGATGAACCGTCTGCCTCGCCTCGTGGTCGCGCCGCCGATCGCTGACAATATGAGCTCGCTCTCTAGCCAGAGCGACGACGATTTGATGCTGCTCGCACGGGGTGGTCAAGGTAGGGCTTTCGACGAGCTTGTACGACGACATCAGACACGGGTGGTGCGAATCGCCGCGCGCTACCTCGGGGATGCGGCTAGCGCCGCGGATGCCGCTCAGGCAACTTTCGTCGAGCTATACCGGGCGCTGCCCCGTTATCAAGCGCAGGGACGTCTCGCCGCGTTTCTGTATCGCGTGCTCATCAACCAGTGCCATATGGCCAAGCGAGCGCGCCGTGCCCAGGGACGCGCGCTTGACACGCTATCGATAGAGCCGGCCGCGGCGACCAGCATTCCGGACCAGGCGATCCTGGCGCGCGAACGAACGCGCGAGGTGGAGCACGCGCTGGCCCGGCTTACGCCCAAGCTGCGCGATGTACTGGTGCTTCGCTTCGCCGGCGAGCTTTCGTACGAAGAGATTGCCAAAGTACTCAAGCTGCCGCTTGGGACGGTCAAGCGCCGCATCTTTGACGGCATGGAAAAGCTGCGCGTGATCATGGAAGGAAAAGAACAATGAGCGATAAGGGGCCGCAGAGACTTATTGCATACCTTGAGGGTGATGTAGCTCCTTCGGAAGCGGTCGAGGTGGAGGCGCAGCTCGCCGAGTCTCCCGCGGCGCGGCGCCGGCTGGATCGCTACCGCGCAATCGCGGCGGCCCTTGGTTCAACGGAACCCGAGCTAGAGTCGTTCGACCTGGTGAGCGCGGTGCGGCGAAAGGCGGAGCTGTCGATGGGCCAGCCCGTGCGTGCGCGCCGATGGCCCCTATATGCGGGGACGCTGGTCACGGTCGCGTGTGCAGCACTTCTGGTAAGCACTACGAACATGGGTCGGCAGGATGAAGTTCGGACCAAAGGAGCCGCCGCCGCTGATACTCAGCGCTGGTCCGGGATCCGACTCTATCGATTGGCTGCAGCCGAGGCGCCGCGGCCAATCGATGGCTATGTCGGAAGTCGCGACGGCGTGCTTGTCAGCTACACCAACTTGGGTCCGCAGCCCTTTGATTATTTGATGGTGTTCGCCGTGGACGCAGACAAGCAGGTGAGGTGGCTTTATCCCGCCTGGGAACGGGCCAACGAAGACCCGATGGCCATCTTCGTGCGCAAGGGCGTGGCCGACCTGGAGCTAGGCTCGCTGATCCGCCCAAACTGGGCTGTTGGACCGCTGGTGGTGCACGCTCTTTTTACCCGGCGGCCGCTAGGCGTACACGAAGTCGAAGCTCTGCTGGCGCGCACGACCGGCCCCTTGCCGCTAGCAGACTCGGCGGAACAGCTCATCACCCTTACCGTCCAGCCATGATTGCCAGGCTGGTACTCCTGTGTGCGCTGGCGCTGCCCCAGCTTGCGGCGGCGGCGCCGACGCGCTTTGCGGTAGTTATTGGCAACAACCTGGCCGAGCACGCTGGCGAGGTCACGCTGCGCTATGCGGACGATGACGCAGCCGCTACGCATCGGCTGCTCACCGAAGCGGGTGTACATAGCGTACTGCTGACCACGCTGGACGCTGATACGCAGCGAATAGATGGCACAGCTCATCCAGATGGACCCGCGACCTGGACTGCGCTGACCGGAGCCCTGGATGGCTTCTTTGAGAAGATGCGCGCCACGGCGGATGGTGGCGAACTGCTCCTTTTTTACAGCGGTCACGGCGATGTCGCCCACGGTGAGGGCTATGTAATGCTGGAGGACCGCCGCCTGACCCGCCGTCTGCTTTATCAGCTGCTCGCGCGCTCCCCCGGGCGGCGCAACCACGTCATCATCGATGCCTGCAAGTCCTACTTCCTCGCGTTCGAGCGCGGACCGGGCGGCGAGCGTGCGGACTACCCCCACGCGTTTGACGATGCCCAGGTCCCGGCCCGGCTGGCCAACACCGGCTTCATCTTGTCCACCTCCTCGGATCGCGATAGCCATGAATGGGAGCGCTTCCAGGCAGGGATCTTCAGCCACGAGGTCCGCTCCGCGTTGCGTGGAGCCGCCGATCTTGATGGCAATGGCCGTATCAGCTACGCCGAGCTCGGCGCCTTTCTCAGTACCGCCAACGAGGGCATTCGCAATCGCCGCTTTCGCCCGGACTTTGCGATTCGGCCGCCGGCGCAGGCGCTGGATACCGAGGTGCTGGTGTGGCCCGGCGAGGTTGCAATTAGCATTACCGGAGAGTTCGGTCATCTGTATGTGGAGACCAGCTCTGGCGATCGCCTGCTCGATACCCACGCCAGCAAGGATCAAGTGCTCGGACTGCGGCTGCCCGCCGAGAGACCGCTGTTTGTACGGCGCGCCGATAATTCGGTCGAGTTCAAGCTGACAGGGCTCACTCCGACCCACCTGTCGGCATTGACCGCCTATGGAACCGGGGTAACACGCCGGGGAGCCTTGCATCTGGCCTTCGAGCAGCTGTTTCACGTGCCCTTCGGAGAGGCCAAGCTGGCCGTATTCGCGGCGCAGCTGGCCGAGGGCAAGCAGCTTGCCAGCCAAATCCGCCACGCACGCGAGGCTACCCGCAACCTCACGCGGCGGGCGCTCGGCTGGACCACTGTCGGCCTGCTGGGCGCGGGCGTCGCACTCAGCGCGGTCGCCATCGAGCGCTACGCCAAGGGACAGGGCGCGTCCCAGCTCGATCGAGTCTCACTCAATGAGACCCTGGGCGATCTGGAACCAGCGCTCGGCGTTACCTTCGGCGCCGCCGTGGCAACCGGCGCTGCCTGGCTGACGACCACTCTGCGTTTTCACTGAGCGTCGCGATCGGCGCACAAGGCTACGACCTCAGCCTCATCGGCGCTGGCATCTATGAAGCGATTCCAATCGGGATGAGCGAAAGCTTCCCATGCGGCCCCGCCTTCGGGTGTGAGCCCATAGTATGTGGAATTCCGTTTTTGCAGTCGCGCAAACAGCTCGTCTCTTGAAGGAGTCAGCCTCTGTGTATCATCGGCTGTGAAGCATATCAGCCCGTCGCCGTAAGTCATCCAAGAGCCGACTTAGCTCTTCGAGAGTCAGCTTCGGGCACGGTCGATTGACCACCAGCTCGATCTCTGGGTGCGTAAACAGCCACAGCGGCTGCTGCAGCTCGACGGCCAGGTCGAGAAGCCAGCGTACTTTTGTCATAACAAGCAAACATCATAGTTCGCGTCCGCAAGCCTGGACCGGTTTGTTCCGCGCTATGATCGGCGGACCATGCGTTTTCACACCGAATATCTGACGTTTCACACCAAGAAGCGCCGCGAGATGGTCAACATCACTGATACCCTGCACGGCATCCTGTCACGCAGTGGCCTGCAGGACGGTATGATGCTGGTGTCGGCGATGCACATCACGGCAGCGGTCTACGTCAACGACGCCGAGGACGGCCTCATCGCCGACATCGGCGAGTGGCTCGAGCGGCTGGCCCCCGAGGGCCCCGACTACCGGCATCACCGGACCGGTGAGGACAACGGCCACGCCCACCTGAAGAACTTGCTGCTGGGGCACCAGATCATCCTGCCGATTACGGACGGGCATCTGGACCTGGGACCGTGGCAGCAGGTCTTCTACGCCGAGTTTGACGGCCAGCGGCCAAAGCGGGTCGTGATCAAGGCGATGGGCGAATAGGGGCAGGCCCCGGCTCCTCGCCAGCAGCTGGTCCGCGCGGCGGCGACACCTGCGCAGCTGGGCCGGACTGTGTGATATCAGCAAGCTGTTGTGCGCATGAGCACCTCACCGCGATCGTATCACGCGGGCCGGATGCCGATAGCCGGTGGTGGTATTCTGATAGTCTCCATCACCGTACCAACGACTCACAGGTTCGAAGCGCTTACGATCGGCTGTGACAATTTGCTCAGACGTTCCGGTGACGGCCTGCAACGGCCCCGTCGGGCCCGCGCGCTGCGAAGCTGCTCTTGGTGGGGCCGCCCCCTTGCGATTGCAGCTCAGTGCATCAGTAGTGCAGCCGATCTCGGCTGGCACGATCGGAGCTGCTTTCACAACCTCCGCTCAAGAGACCTCACCATCCCTAAGCGCGGTAACAAGCAGACTGAAGGTGGTGCGCGAGCACTGGCCAGCTCGGGCAGGGCAAGGAATGCGATTCTGAGACGCGCGTCTCAATGAAGAGCGCTGCGCGTTTTGCAAGCAGAATGTGCGGCGGGTAGTCGTGGCTCAGGCAGCTGAGCACCTTCTTACATGGGTAGCTCCACCCGGCCCGTGGGACGGATTCCAATGTAGGGCTGGGTCTCTGAAGTAGCTGTGCTAGGTTCGCTGTCTGGGGGTAACGCGATGCACTTACGAACCTTATTGGGAATCATTCTGATGCTCGCCGGCTGTGGTCTTGATGATGCGGTGGTCATCGAGGTCGACGTGGATCCGCGCTTCATGGGGCAAATCGACCGCCTGGAGTTGGCTCAAGCAGCCTCCCCATCTGCAGGCTTCGCCAGCTCCCTCACCGGAAACCCGGTGGCTCTGCCTGCCTCCTTCACCATCAAACTCGACGACGTGCGCGCCACCGTGGAAAAGCAAGGAGGCCTGTCCCGCACCGCCCGGGCATGGTGGAAAACGGTGGAGATTGGGCAAGGAACTCCATCCGAACCTGATACCGTAAGCGGCTGGGTCACTTTCCATCACTCTCCAGTGAAGCTTACCCTGACCACGCGTTCACTCGACATTTTGCGTCACTGTGAGAGCGATGTGCGATGTGCGATGTGCGATGTGCGACGGGCTACTGCGGGAACAAAAGGGCCTCGTCTCCCGCACGCCCTCCGGCTGGGCCCTGGCGGCTGCCCACTCGGGCTGCCCTTGCATCGGCGAAGCTCCAGGCTCCCTACCGACCCCCGCCCCGCCGCAGCGCTCCTCCGCTCTTTGATTCGATTGCTTCTCCACTCGGCGCCCCGCAGGCAAGGGCGACCACCAGCCTCCCTTCTCTCCCACCTCTTCTCGCTGTCGCCCTTCCCGGAGGGGCGCAACCGCACGGCCCACCACGCCCCGTAGGAGCCTCCGCGTCGCGTGCCGTGCGGAACAGGCACCCGGCCTTTCTATCGGCTCGCTCTGTATCTCCCCGCCTCCAACCCCGGGGCACCCCGACCTATGGCCATTCCGTTTCGCTTCTCTATGGGTCGCCGCCGGAACGGCTTTCGGGAACGCCGCTTGTGCCACGCTTTATGCAACCGGCTTGGCTGGGGGACTGAAACGCAACACGTGTAAGGATGCCTGCCACCGGCGGTGCGGCGCGCAGAAGACCGGGTTCTTCCATAAGGTGGCCAACAGGGGTGAAAAGAGCGGTGGGAAGAGCCTAGCGAGCCTCCCCGACGCGGCGCTTGGCGACGGCAGCAGAGGGGCCTGCGGTGTCGCGCGCGAACGCGAAAGAGGTTCGCGAATGCCTATGCGAGTTGACTTGCTTAACCAGAAACGTGGCTCCTTCCGGCGCACCACCATCCTCGGGCTGGCGGTGGCCGCCTCGCTCCAGCTGGCCGCCGGCTGCAACAGCAACGGCTCCACCGGTCAGGATCCCGACCTCGGGGTCGGCACCGGCGAGCCGGATCTGTCCCTGCCGCCCAATCCGCCGCCCGGCTCCTTCCGCGTCACTGTCACGCTGGGCGGCGCCGGCACCGGCTCGGTCGTCAGCCAGCCCGCCGGGATCAGCTGCAGTCTCGGGATGACGGCGTGCGCCGCCGACTACACGGCCGGCACCGCGGTGGTGCTGACCGCGGCCGGGACCAACGGCTCGGTGTTCTCCGGCTGGTCGGGCGCCTGCGCCGGCCAGGGCGCGGTGTGCAAGCTGACCGTCAACGCCGATCAGGTCACCAGCGCCAACTTCGGGACGCTGTCGTGCAGCCCCGACGGCGTGTGCTGGGAGGCGCCGCTGCCGTTCGGCTACGATCTGAACAGCGTCTATGCGATTAACGCGAGCGATGTCTGGGCCGTGGGCAACTCCGGCGCCGCGGTGCACTACGACGGCAAGAACTGGACGCACGTCCAGACCGGGACCAGCCAGGACCTGTTCGACGTCTGGGCGCGCAGCGCCAACGAGGTCTGGGCGACCGCGGGCGCCGGGACGATGCTGCGCTGGGACGGCACCAAGTGGAACAAGGTCTCCACCGGCTTCCCCAATGACGTCTGCACCTACGTGTGGGGCACCGCCAACCGGCTGTTTGTCACCACGGCGCTGCAGTTCGTCCTGCAGTTTGACGGGACGACCTGGCTCCGGCAGGACGCCGGGACCCGCAATGACACGCGTCTAGCGGCGATCACCGGGACCTCGAATACCGATGTCTGGGTCTTCGGCTTTGACCGCTACATCTCGCACTACAACGGGGCGTGGTCGAGCACGCGGCCGGATCCGGCGGTCAACGCCACCTACGGCAACTACACCAGCACCAGCGGCGCCTGGGCGGCGTCGGCCACCGACATCTGGGAAGTGACCAACCCCGGCTACGTCGCGCGCAACAACCCGCCCAACTTCGGCGGGCTCGGGTTCGGCTTCACCCTGCAGGCGACCACCGTCGCGCCGGGCGCCGGCTTCAGCGGCCTGTGGGGGACCGCCAGCAACTCGATCTTCACCAACGGGCCGGGCGCCACGCTGTACCGCTACGACGGCACCAAGTGGAACGCCAACACCACCGGGGTCAAGGATGTGGTGAACCTGGCCAAGGTGCACGGCACCGCGAACACCGATGTCTGGGCGGTCGGCCAGCGCGGCGTCATCGCCCACTACGACGGCGCGGCGGCCACGGTCAAGCGCGGCAACGTGTTCAGCGGCCCCAACATGCTCGGCGTGTGGGCCAGCGGCGCCAACGACGCCTGGTTTATCACCAACGCCGGCACCGTCGTCCACTATGACGGCGCCTCGTTCACCGAGAGCACGCCGCTGGTCACCGGCGGCGGCGCTGGCCTCAAGACGATCTCGGGCACGGCGCCAAACGACATCTGGGTCGGCGGCAGCAACGGCGTAAACCCGGTGTTCATGCGCTATGACGGCACCTCGTGGAAGCAGGTGAACCAGGCGCAGTTCTTCAACGGCGCCGCCATCGACACCATGTACGCCGCCAGCAAGACCACGGCGTTTGCCACCGGCGATCCTTCGCTTGCGGTGCAGAAGTGGGACGGCACGACCTGGAAGATCGACACCACGCTGACGACGCTGAATAACCCCATCTCGGTCATGTGGGGCACCGGCGACACCAACGTCCTGGCGATCGAGAGCCTCTCGACCAAGCTGTGGCTGTATAACGGCGCCGCGTGGACCATCGACAGCCGGATCAACGCCGCGCTGTACTCGCTCGGCGGCTCCAGCGCGACCGACATCTGGGCCGGCGGCGCGCAGTCGGTGTGGCACTTCGACGGCACCGCCTGGACCCGCACCATGCTGCCCCAGGCCTCGGGCAACATCCTGAGCGTGTCCTCGGTCTCGGCGACCGACGCCTGGGCGGTCGACTCGCTCGGCGCCACCTTCCACTACGACGGCGCCACCTGGAAGGTCATGGACACCGGCATCAGCACGGCCAGCGTCGCCAAGCTCAACGCGTACTCGGTGAACTCGAAGCTGACCTGGATCGCCGGGCGCGGCATCCTGAGCGTCCGCAAGTAGCCCGAGCGCAAGCGGCGCTCCGGTAAAGGCGCGGGCGGCGGCTCCCAGGGCCCGCCCGGCTGGCAAAGCTTGTAAGGCTTGCAAGCCGGGCGGGCTCTGGGAGCCGGACCCTCCCAAGGGTCCGGCTAGTCGGTCCGCTCGTCATCATGTTAGAATCTATAGTTGCTCTAAGCGCAGCGGGCCAATCCCATGCTACGGGAGAGAGCTACGGCCCCGGGCGCAGCTTGGAAAAAGCCAAAACAGCCGGCCAGAGTGCATGTCCGAACTGATGCCAAAACCTGACGACTTCGTCGGTGCGTACCGCATCGTGCGACCAATTGGCAAGGGCGGCATGGGCGCGGTCTTCGAGGCCGTGCACACCCGGACCGGCAAGCCGGCGGCGATCAAAGTCCTGCACGCCCGCTTTACCAACGACACCGAGGCGCTGGCGCGGTTCCTCGCCGAGGGGCGGGCCACCGCCAAGCTCGATCACGCCAGCATCGTCCGCATCCTGGAGACCGGCCAGCTGCCCACGGGCGCCTGCTACATCGCCATGGAGTACCTGCGCGGTGAGACGCTCGGCGCCCGCCTCAAGCAGAAGGGGCGCCTGGGGCGCGACGCGCTGCGCATCGGCAGCCAGATCGCCTCGGCGCTCGTGCAGGCGCACAAGAAGAACATCATCCACCGCGATCTCAAGCCGTCCAACCTCATCCTCGCCGAGGGCGACGCCGACGGCGTGGGTCGCGACCAGGTCAAGATCATCGACTTTGGCATCGCCAAGATCGCCGATGACGAGGCCGGCGACTTTCGCACCCGCACCGGGACGATGATCGGCACCCCGATCTACATGTCGCCCGAGCAGTGCCGCGGCGTCGGCGTGACCGACCGTACCGATGTCTACGCCCTGGGGGTCATCCTCTACCAGGCGATGGCCGGCAAACCGCCGTTCTTCTCGCGCGCCGACGGCGACATCCTGGCCATGCACATCCTGGTCGAGCCGCGGCCGCTGCGCGAGGTCGAGCCATCGACGCCGCCGCGGGTGAGCGAGTTCATCTCCCGCATGCTCATCAAGAGCGCCGAAGAGCGCCCGAGCATGGCCGAGGTAGCGACCGAGCTGGTGCTGCTGGCCGAGGACCCGGAGTGGCACGCCGCCGCCGCGCCGGTGGTCAGCGCTCCCTCGCCGGCCGCCGGCACGCCGGCCGTCGCCGCCGAGCCGCCAGCGGGCGAGGAGCCGGCGTCCCTGCAGCAGCCGACCATCAACGAGGCGATCGAGGCGGCGCCGCCGACCATGATGACGCCGCCGTCGGCCTCCCTGGCGCCGATCACCGGGCAGAGCGCCTCGCTCAGCTCGCCGCGCACCAGCGTCCGCGGGCGCCGCCTTGCCGTCGCGGGGGCCGCGAGCATCATCGTCATGTCGCTGGGCGGAGCGCTGCTGCTGCGCGGGGGGCTCAACAGCCGGCGCTCGCAGGCGGTCAGCGCTCCGCAGCAGGTCGTCACCGCCGCCCCCCAGGTCACACCGCTTGCCTCCGGCGCCGCTGCCCCCAGCACCGCCGCCTCCGGTACCGGCCCCAGCGCGGTCGCGCCGACCGCCGCGGCCCAGGTCCGCTGGTCGGTGCGCAGCCAGCCCTCCGGCGCCGACGTCCTCACCGAGAGCGGCGAGCGCCTCGGCCAGACCCCGCTGTCCCGCCAGCTCCCGCGCGCGAGCGGCACCCAGACCGTCATCCTGCGCCTCCCCGGCTACCGCGACGCCCAGCTCAGCCTGAGCCTGGGCAGCGACGAAGAGCGCGAGGCCGAGCTTGTCGCCGCCGGGCCCGCCCGCGGCAAGCTCAAAAATCCCAGCAAGCGCGGTGGTGGCAAGCCGCGTCCAGGCCAAGGAAAACACCCTGCTGATGACACGACGATCTTGCTCGACTTCAAGACCAAAAAAGTCCTCAAGTAGCCGCTGCGCCGTCGCTGCCGTGCTGCTTTTGGGCGCCGCTCCCGCCGCCGCCGCCGGAGAAGACTTCGCCCCGCACGTACAGAAGGCGCAGGGGTGCTACGACGCCAAGGACTTCGACTGCGCCGTGCGCGAGCTGCAGGCCGCCTACCAGATCAAGCCGGTGCCCGGCCTGCTGCTCAACATCGGCCACGCCCACCTCGACGCCGGGCGGCCGCAGGAGGCGCTGACCTTCTACGGCCTGTACCTGCAGTCGGAGAAGCGGCTGACCCCCGGCATCCGCGCCGATGTCGAGAAGTTCCGCGAGCAGGCGCGCCAGAAGCTGCGCGAGGCCGCCTCTCAGCCGGCTCCCGCCCCGGCTCCCGCCCCCACCGCCCCCAGTCAGACCGAGGCGCCGCCGCCCGCCGCCCCGCCCGCGGAGACGTCGCCGCCCGTCGCTGCCGCGCCTGCGCCCGCGCCTGCGCCCGCCGCCCCGGCTCCGCCCGCCCCGCGGGCCGCCGCCGCGGGCGTTCCGGCCGGCGGGCTCGCCCTTATCGGCGTGGGCGCCGGGCTGCTCATCATTGGCCTCGGGCTCGGCGGCGGCGCCGTCGCCGCCGCCGGCCAGGTCACCGCCGGCCCCGGCCCCTTCGATGCCGAGCTGGATAGCCGCGGCCGGTCGTTCAGCTCCGCCGGGGTGGCGCTCGATGTGATCGGCGGTCTTGCCCTGGTGGGCGGAATCGGCTGGACCGCGGCCTGGGCCGCTCGTCGCAACAAGGACCGCGGCGCAGCGGCCCTGCGTCCCGCCCCCACCCCCGCCCTTGTGTTTGGGAGGTTCTGATGCGCTGGACTATCGCTTATGCCTTCGCTCTGGCCTCACTGGGCGCCTGCTACAGCCCCAACTACAGCAGCAAGCCGTGCAACGACAACGCCGGCTGCCCCCCGAGCTACTTTTGCGACACCACCCGCCCCGCTCCCGGCGCCGCCGGCTCCTGCACCGCCGGCACCGGCGGCGACGGCAGCGCTGGGCCGCGGGACATGACCGCGGTGAGCGACCTCACCTCACCGCCGCCGCCCCTGCTCCTCAAGGAGTACGTGGTTCGCGGCAAGCAGACCTTCACCCTGGGGTCCAGCCTGATGGACCTGCCCGGCTCGAACGACTCCCCGGCCTACCAGCGCACCGTCGGCGACATCTGCGTCGCCGAGAATGAGGTGACGGTAGCCAACTATACGATGTGCGTGCAGGCCGGAGTGTGCACGCCGCCGGCCGGCAGCGGCGCCGGCTGCAACTACGGCGTCACCGGCCGCGAGAACCACCCGATCAACTGCGTCGAGTTCCCGCAGGCCAAGACCTTCTGTGACTGGATCCAGCGCCGCCTGCCCACCGAGTCCGAGTGGGAGTACGCGGCCAACGGCGCCACCACCAGCACCGGCGCGAAGTTCCCCTGGCTGGGCATGGGCGGAAACTTTGATCCCGCCAAGGCCTGCTTCAATGCCGGCAGTACCTGTCCGGTCGGCAGCAAGGTTCGGACGTATATGGGAGTCGAGGTAGGGACCGCGCAGCCGGGCTTCTATGACCTTGCCGGCAACGTCCACGAGTGGACGACCAGCGAGCCCTGCCCCTATGCTCCTCCCGCCACCGACCAGACCTGCAGCAGCCTGGGCCGCGTCGTGCGGGGGGGCTCCGGCTTTGACACCGATGGCCGCGTTCTCCGCTCGACGGTGCGCTTCGCCAATGCCAAAGACGGCTCCAGCATCAACGCCACGTTTACCAACTCCTGGTACAAAAACCTCGGCTTCCGCTGCTTCGCCACCGCCACGCCTAGCGGCAGTTGCGTAATCCCCTGACCTAGTCGCATTCTTTGCTCCCTCCCATGGAGCGACCCGAGCCGCCATCCGCTCCCCCTGCGCCCTGCGCCCCCCCAAGCTCGATCACCGCCCACTGGCCGTCGCTGCCGCTGCGCCCGCTGCCCGCCGACGAGGCGCATCTTTACTTCATGCGCCTGGATGGCATGGACGAGCCGCCGCCGTCGCTGTACGCCCTGCTCAACCCCGCCGAGCGCGAGCGCTGCGCCCGCTACGCTTTTATGCGCAACCGGATCGAGTCCACCTGCGCCCGCGCCCTGGCGCGCTGCGCCCTGTCCCGCTACGCCGCCGTCGACCCGCGCGCTTGGAGCTTTGCGGTCAGCGAGCGCGGCAAGCCCCAGATTGCTGGGCCGCTCGCCGCGCCGCTCCCCGGGCCGACCGCCACTCCCCCGCTGGAGTTCAACGTGTCGCACACCGAGGGGCTGGTGCTGTGCCTGGTGGCGCGCGGGCGCGCGGTCGGCGTGGACGGCGAGTTCCTCGGCCGGCGCAGCGATATCGAGCTGCTCTCCCGCCGCTGCCTGTCGAGCGCCGAGCAGCAGGCGCTGTGGGCGCTGCCCGCGACGGCGCAGGCGCGCCGGTTCCTGCTGCACTGGACTCTAAAAGAAGCTTATCTCAAGGCGCGCGGCATCGGCATCGGCCTGCCGCTGGCCGAGATCACCATCCTGGCCGACGACGATCCCCAGGTCGTGGCCGGCCCGCCGACCCACTTCGCGCTCGGTCCGGGGGTCGGCGACCAGCCCGAGCGCTGGCAGCTCGGGCGCTGCCAGCCGACCGCCCACCATGTGGCCGCGTACGCCATCGCTCGCACCAGTGGCGAGGTCGCGGTCCAGCTGGCCGAGGTGACGCCGTAGCCAGTTGCAAGGCGCCGGCCAGCCGCGGACGTCGGCTGACCAGGACCTGAAGGGACCCGGGGGCGCGCCCGCGTTTCCAAGCATGCCTCCTTCTTGCTTACTGCAGGCAGCAGCTGCGGTAGGGCAGCCCGCTGCCGCACGGGCAGGGCTTCTCGGGCTCGCGCTGCCGCTGCAGCCGCGTCCGCGCCGAGACCTCGATGCGGCGTGCCCACAGCGCGCGCTCGTACTTGGCCTGCTGCGCCGGGGTCAGCTCGCCGCCGAGCTCGTGGATGGCCTCGCGCAGCTCGAACACCGTGTGATCGTCCGGGGCGTGCCCTTCGGGGTCGAGCCGGCAGGCGTCCAGCGCCCGCGACAGCTCGGTCAGCGCCGCCTTGTCGCCGTACTCGGCCAGGTACATCGCGCCATCCTCGGGCGACTCGGCCAGCGCGCCCAGCAGCTGGGCAAAGATTCGCGCGTCGCGCACCCCGGCGTTGGCGAGCAGGAACCACAGCTCGCGGCGGTAGCCGCCCACCGCCGTGGGCAGCCGGTCGAGGATCGGCGTCACCAGCAGCGACCCGAGCGGCGCCAGCGCCTCCTGCACCGCCTGCCGCAGCGGCGACAGCTGCGCCGTGGTCGCCAGGATATCGAGCAGCGGCTCGACCGCCGCCGCCGCGCCCAGCTGACCGAGCAGCCTGGCGGCGTGCACCGGCGCCCACCCCGCCGCCGGACTGTCGGGGGCCCGCAGCCGGCTGTCGACCATCAGGGCGATGAGCGGCGCGACCGCCGCCGGTCCGAGCGCCAGGATGCGCGCCACCGAGCGCGGCGGCAGCAGCGGGCCGTCGTGCAGGACCAGCTCGCGCAAGAGCCCGGCGATCACGGCGCGTCCGGCCGCTGCCAGGCGGTCGCCAGCGCTGGCAAGCGGCGCTGCCTCGGGGTCGTCTTCGTCGGGCGGTTCGTCGGCGGGACACATGGCGCTTCCTCAGGCTGGGGCACGCGAGCGCCCGGGCGGGCCAAGCTCGGCCTCCAAATAGCGGATGGGTCTGACAGCGCAGCGGATGTTGGCGCCCTAGCAAGCGGAACGCTAATTCTGCTCGGGTCGCCGCCTCCCACCAGGCGACCCACCACCTGGCCGGGGGCCGGCGAGGGCGGCTGCCCGACCAGGCTGCCCCGCCGGTCGCGTGGCGGACCTTCGGGGCTCGCGGGCGGAGACCTCTTTCGGGTCCAGCGGTGCCGCGCTCCTTGGCGCGCCGGCTGGACCCGTGCGGCGACCTTGGCGAAGCGCGGACTTTATTTTTCGTCCTTAAAGAGCGCGGGTGATCGCAGGCATCCACCCTGGCTCTGCTCATAGATCGCATCTATTGTACGCTGCCGTCGCCAGCGGCTACAAGCGCCGGCCGCGTTCCCGCCGCCTGGGGTGGCGCCTGTGCAGACGTAGTGACCTGCCTCTGCCGCCCGTGTTATTCGTGAGAGATGGCTCAAGCGCCAACCGATTACGAACTGTACCTTCGCGTCCCGGAGCTGTTGAGCCTCCAGAAATCCCCCGAGCAGCGCGCCTGCCCCGACGAGCTGATGTTCCAGGTGGTGCACCAGAGCGCCGAGCTGTGGATGAAGCTCCTCGACCACGAGCTGCAAGAGTTTGTCCGCTCGCTCGACGAGCAGGTGCTGCAGCTGCACGTGGCGCAGACCGCCCTGCACCGGGTGCACCACATCCAGCGCCTGCTCCTGTCGGGGCTGGAGATACTTTATACGCTGAGCCCGACCGACTACATGCGCATCCGCGCGGTCCTTGGCCGCGGCTCGGGCCAGGAGTCGCCGGGGTTTCGCCGCATGCTCGCCCTGGGCGGCGAGGTGTGGCCGCACTTTGCCCGGCTGCTCGAGCGCAGCCGGGTGACCCTGTCCGACATCTACCGCGAGCCGCGCGCCTTCCCGGCGCTGTTCGCGATCGCCGAGGGGCTCCTTGAGTTTGACCTGCGGCTGCAGGAGTGGCGCAACCGCCACATCCTGCTCGTGTATCGCACGATCGGGCTGGGCACGCCGTCTCTGAAGGGCAAGCACTCGGAGCTTTTGGAGAAGGGCCTGCGCACCCAGTTCTTCCCCGCCCTGTGGGAGGTCCGCGACGAGGTCTACGCGCAGTGGACGGCCGCGCACCCGCAGGGCGCCGAGCAGACGCTGACCGGCGCCCCGGTGGGCGGCCGCGCCGCCGCGCCGCCGCCGTCGCAATCGGCCGCGCCGCCGCAACCGGCCGCGCCGTCGCAACCGACCCCGCCGACCCCGCCGCCGTCCCCCGCCGCGCGCAAGCCGCGCTCGCGCTCGCGCTGAACCCTCAGGCCAAAGGAACCTCGCTGACCCATGGAAACTCCTCCTTCACCTACCCCTGCGCCCGCCGACTCTGAGCAGGAGCTGCTGGCGCTGCGCTCGCAGTTTCCGGCGCTCGCGCAGAGCGTCTACATGATCAGCCACTCGCTGGGCGCGATGCCCGGCGACACCGCCGCCGCGCTGCAGGAGTTCGCGTCGCTGTGGGTGAACAAGTCGATCGTCGCCTGGGAAGACTGGCTGGCCGAGTCCAAGCGGGCGGCGGCGCGCATCGAGCGGGTGCTCGGCGCCGCCCCCGGCACCGTGCAGATGGCGACCAATGTCTCGCAGCTGCAGGCGGTGGTGGCGAGCTGCCTGGAGTTCAAGGCGCCGCGCAACCGCGTCGTCTATACCGAGCTCAACTTCCCCACCGTCAGCTACATCTGGAAGGCCGAGGAGCGCCGCGGCGCCGAGGTGGTGCTGGTCCCCTCCGACGACGGCATCGGCGTGCCGACCGAGCGGCTGCTGGCGGCGATCGACGAGCGGACGCTGATCGTGCCGGTGAGCCACGTCCTTTTCCGCAGCTCGTTCATCCAGGACGCCGAGGCGATCGTCCGCCGCGCCCACGAGGTCGGGGCGATGGTGCTGCTCGACTGCTACCAGTCGGCGGGCACCCTGCCGCTCGATGTGACGGCGCTGAACGTCGACTTCGCCTGCGGCGGCTCGGTCAAGTGGCTGTGCGGCGGACCGGGGGCGGCCTACCTGTACGTGCGTCCGGATCTCATCTCGACCCTCTCGCCGCGGGTGACCGGGTGGTTCGCCAGCCGGGCGCCGTTTGCCTTCACCATGCCCGACCAGCAGTACGCCGAGGACGTTGGCCGTTTCGGCAGCGGCACCCTGGCCATCGCGCCGCTGTATCAGGCGCGCGCCGGGGCCGAGCTCATCGGGCGGCTGGGGGCGGCGGCGATCCGCAAAAAGTCGCTGCGCCAGACCGCGCACATGCTGCGCCGCTGCGCCGAGGCCGGCTACCGCGTCAACTCGCCCACCGAGGACTCCCGCCGCGGCGGCACCGTGGTCTTCGACTTCCCCGGCGCCGACAAGGTCTGCGCCGAGCTGAACCGGCAGAAGTTCTACTGCGACCACCGGCCGGGCGGCGGCCTGCGCGCCTCGCCGCACTTCTACACCACCGACGAAGAAGTCGATCGCTTCATGGACCAGGTGGCGGTCCTGCGCCGCGGCCTTTGACCCCTTGCCGGCCTTTGCTCGGTCGCCGTCCTTTGCCCCTGGCCTGCAGGCGCCGGCGGGTCTTGCCCGCGACTTGCTTCTGATGGCCAGGCGCGATACCGTTTGGCCAAATGACCTTTAACCTGGGCGCAGCTCTTGCGATGGTCCGGGAGCGGGCAGCCGTCCAAGGCTCACGGGCGCTGCTCCTGCCCCACGACAACCCGGATCCCGACTCTCTGGCGGCGGCGCTGGGTCTGTCGCGGCTGCTCAGTCGCGAGGGCATCGACTGCACCATCGGCATGGCCGGAATCATCGGACGGGCCGAGAACCGCGCCATGGTGCGCGAGCTCAAGTTCGACCTCAAGCCGATCGAGAACCTCGACCTCGACAGCTTCGGCTTTATCGCCCTGCTCGACACCCAGCCGGGCACCGGCAATAACTCGCTGCCGGCGGGCCGGCTGCCCGACATCGTCATCGATCACCACCCGCTGCGGGCGCTGTCGCAGCAGGTGCCGTGGTGCGACATCCGGCCGGAGTTTGGCGGCTCGTGCACCATCGTCTGGGCCTACCTGAAAGAGGCCGGCATCGAGTGGACGCCCGAGCTGGCCACCGCCTTCCTGTACGGCATCAAGACCGAGACCCGCGACCTCGGGCGCGAGTGCGGCCCGCACGAGCGCCAGGCCTACCTCGAGCTCAACGCCCTGGCCGACCACGCCAAGCTGTACAACATCACCAACCCCAAGCTCAGCCGCGAGCACTTCGTCGCGCTCGATCGCGCCTGCCGCATGGCGATCTGCTGGGGGGAGCTGGTGGCGGTGAACCTGGGCTCGGTGCGCTACCCCGACCTGGTCGCCGAGATCGCCGAGCTGATGCTCGCCTACGAGAAGGCCCGCTACTGCGTGTGCGTCGGCGAGCACGAGGGCCAGGTGTTCCTGTCGATCCGCAGCGAGGACGACTCGGCGCACGCCGGCGAGCTGATTCGCCGCGTGGTGGGCAGCAAGGGCGCCGCCGGCGGGCACGGGATGAGCGCCGGGGGCCGCCTGCACCTGCCGGTGCGCGGCGAGGCCGAGATGAAGGTGATCTACGACGAGCTGGTGGCGCGCATGGTCGCCGAGCTGTCGATCGTGCAGCCGCCAAGTCCCCTGATGTAGCTGCCGCGCCGCCGCCCCCGACCACCGAGCAGGCGAGCCGCCGCGCCGGCGCCCAGGCCGCTGAGCAGGCGAGCTGCCGGCCAGCGGGGCCCTACGAAGCCCAGTCGGCGGTCAGCAGAGCGGCGTTTGGGCGCCGGCACCGCGGCGCGCGGTTTCTTGACAACCAGTGGCCGCTCCGGCAGGTTGCCGGCCATGACCTCATCCATCACCGCCGCGGGGGCGAGCGACCCTGGCGGCGCGGAGCGCGACGCGAGCCCAAGCCATCGCGCCGGGGCGACGGTGCCGGCGGCGACCCAGGCGATCGGGGTGTTTGACTCTGGGGTCGGCGGGCTGACCGTGGCGCGGGCGGTGCTGGCCCGGCTGCCGCGCGAGCATCTGGTGTACCTGGGCGACACCGCGCGGGTGCCCTACGGCATGCGCAGCGCCCACA
Organism: Polyangia bacterium; assembly: GCA_044222245.1. GTDB lineage: Bacteria > Myxococcota_A > Polyangia > Palsa-1104 > JAEUJZ01 > CALFML01. Next base: position 159,091 of record JBGANQ010000009.1, read on the forward strand.
CAGTTTTGCGCTACTCGCGCAACGCCGCTCGCTTTCTCCTTCATAAAACTGTCAAGCTGGTGCTCATCGCCTGCAACACCGCCTCGGCCGCCGCCCTCGATGCGCTGCGCGCCGAGCTGCCGGTGGGCGTGCTCGGCGCGGTCGAGCCCGGCGCGGCGGCGGCGGCGGCGGCGACCCGCAGCGCAGTGGTCGGCGTCATCGGCACCCTGGCGGCGGTGCGCTCGGGCGCCTATGAGCGGGCGCTGCTCGCGCAGAACCCGGCGCTGCAGGTCCACACCGCCGCCTGCCCGCTGCTGGT
>JBGANQ010000088.1:0-36975 GCA_044222245.1 Polyangia bacterium
CGGGGCGGCGGGCAGCGGGCTGGTCGCGCCGGTGGGCACATCGCCAGAAGGAGTCGCTCCGGCGGAAGGACCGGCTGGCGAGCTGCTCGGCGGGCTCTTGGTCGCGGCGACCACCGCCTCGACCGGCGCCGGCGCTTCGGTCGGCTGGGTCGCGGCGACCGGCACCGGCGCGGCGGGCGCGATCGGACGCGGCTCGGTGAAGGTGCCGCCGGCGCGCAGCTCCAGCTCCTGACCAGCGGCGAGGGCCTGGTGCTGCTGCCGCACCACCACCTCTGCCGTGCCGGCGATCACTTGCACCAGCACCCGACCGGCACTGGCTTCGAGCCGTCCTTCGCTGGCCCGAAAATCGATGCGGCCGAGCGTCGTGCTCACCTGGACCAGGCTCGCTTCGCCGCGATGCGCGGCCACCGTCAGCGTCCCGCGCGCCAGGAAGCCGTCCACGCTGCCGACGCCGCCGATCACCGCGAACAGGCTGTCCGGGCCGAGGGTCAGCTCCATCCCGCTCGCCAGATCTACCGTCGCCGTCCCTTTGTGGGTCTGCAGCTCATCGCGGCGGAACAGCGGTCCGGGAGTCGGTGCCGCCGCCCCGGGTCCGCCCTTGGCGCGCCGGAGCTCGACCTCGCCGGTGAGCGAGCGCAGCTGGGTCACTCCCGCGGCGGCCGCGCGGCTCACCGCGGCCAGGACCGGCAGCGACAGCAGCGCAGCCATGAAAAAGACGCCTGCGAACGGACGGCGGGGACGCATCAGGAGAGCTCCGACTAGTAGATATGGAAGGCGTAGAAAAAGCCGATGACCACGAACACCGCGGCGGTCTTGATCAGCGTCATCACGAAGATGTCGCGATAAGACTGGCGGTGGGTCAGGCCGGTGACCGCCAGCAGCGTGATCACCGCCCCGTTGTGCGGCAGCGTGTCCATGCCGCCGCTGGCCATGGCGGCGACGCGGTGCAGCACCTCGGGCGAGATGCCGCGCTGGGTCGCCTGCTCCAGGTACTGGCTGCCCATCGCCGCCAGCGCGATGCTCATGCCGCCCGAAGCCGAGCCGGTGATGCCGGCCAGGATTGTCGTCGTCACCGCCGCGCTGAGCAGCGGATCGCTGATCCCGTGCGACAGCCAGCCGGCGATGACGCGGAACCCGGGCAGCGCGGCGATGACGCCGCCGAAGCCATACTCCGAGGCGGTGTTGAACGCCGCCAGCAGCGCCCCGGCGATGGCCAGGTTGGTGCCGCTGGCGAAGTGGACGCGCACCCGCGGGAAGGCGGTGATGACAATCGTCAGGATGCCGCACAGCAGCGCTCCCTCGACGGCCCACAGGGCGACGAGCTTGCTCACATCGAGCGGACCTACCCCAGTGATGCCCGCCGTGGTGAAGTCGAACGTCTTGGGAAACGCCTGCGGAATCGCCCGCGTCAGCACCAGGTTCAGCACCCCGACCAGGAGCAGCGGCAGGAAGGCGAGCAGCGGATGCGGCAGCGCCCCCCCTGGGGTCACCGGCGCGACGGCCGCGGCGCTCGCTCCCTCGTCGCCATACCCCTCGCCGGCGGCCGCTGCGGCGCGTCGCCGCCAGGTCAGGTAGGCCAGCCCGCAGGTGAGCACGAACAGCGCCCCGAGGAGCCCCAGCTTGGGCGCCGCCCAGGTCGTGGTGTGAAAGAACGTCGTCGGAATGATGTTCTGGATCTGCGGCGAGCCGGGCAGCGCGTCCATGGTGAAGGTGAACGAGCCGAGCGCGATCGTGCCCGGGATGAGGCGCTTGGGAATCCCGGCGGCCTTATACAGCTCGGCCGCGAACGGGTAGACCGCGAACGCCGCGACGAACAGCGACACCCCGCCGTAGGTCAGTAGCGCGCACACCACCACCACCGCCAGCATGGCGTTGTTCTTGCCCAGGTAGCGGATCACCCGCTCGGTGATCGCCCGCGCGAACCCCGACAGCTCGATGAGCTTGCCGAACAGCGCCCCCAGCAGGAACACCGGGAAGTAGGGCTTGAGGAAGCCGACCAGCTTCTCCATAAAGACGCCGGCGAACATCGGCGGCACCAGCGCCGGTCCCTGAAACAGGACGGCGAGCAGCGCTGCCACCGGAGCAAACAGGATGACGCTGTAGCCGCGATAGGCGACCAGCATCAGGAAGCACAGCGCCAGGGTGGTAGTTAGGACGTCCAAGCTAGATCCCTCCTAGGCGACCCCAGCGGTCGAGCCGTCCATCCGTCGGCAGAGCGGCGGACATTCGTAAACCAGTCTGTCATTGGCAGACGGGCATATGAAACCGGCGGCGAACCGCCAAGTGACATTGACTTACATGCGTCGCTGGTTCAGGTAATAACGGCAGCGGCTGGGCGGGCGCGGCGCGGCAGGGTCAGCCGCGCGCGGCAAGTCGGGCGGGGCGAAGGCGGCGGTCAGTAGGGCCGCTGGCCGCCGAAGTTGCCCGGCGGATCGTAGTCGCAGACCCAGAACTGCCAGGTGGGAAAGCCGATAAAGGGACTGCCGGTGGTGCAGGTCTTCTGCCCACAGCCAAGGCGCAGTGAGTCGCGCCAGACCACCTGGGTGTAGTGGCCGCAGGTCTTGTTGGCGCCGCAGGTGTTGCTGCTATAGGTGTAGTTGGCCTTCTCGGAGGTCCAGCTGTTTACCACGTCCGTCGGGGTGGGCGCCGACCCGGCGGCGGCGTAGATGTTTTCGCCGTAGCCGTTGCCGCTGTGCTGAAAGCTGCAGCTATCGGCGACGGCCTGCGCCGCCGCGGCCACCTTGGTGTCCCAGGTCAAAGGTGGCAGCGGCGTCGCCGGCTGCGGGTTCACGCCGGCGCGGGCCGTGTTGTGCAGCGCGGTGATGCCCTGCAGCTTGGGGTCGGCCTCGGGCTTGGCGCCGCTCACTCCCCCATCGCCCTGATTGACCCCGCCATCGCCGGCCTGGACATCGCTTGGGTTACAGCCAAGCAGCCCGCTCACCGGAGCGATGCCGATCGCCCCCCACAACAGCCCACTGCGGATCGTAGTACCCATCCGGTCATCGTATCCCGAAGCTGCCGGGCTGTCTGCCCAGGCGGAATTCCGCAGCCGGGGGGACAGGTTAGCCGCGGCGCAAAAAAGCAGACAACAGAGCCCGCGGCGGCAGGGACTCCCGAGCGGGCGGCGCTGGCATACACTGCTAGCCGCCGAAAAGGGGGGGGTTGACCGGACCCCGACCCCTCAGGGCTAGTGCGGCCGGGCGGGCTTGTCCGGCTTGGCGGGTCGGGCGCGCAGGCGGGCGCGCAGCTCGGGCCCCAGGTCGACCGGCGAGGTCTGTCCGATCGAGATAAAGGGCGCCCAGTAGTACGGGTGGGGCTTTTTCTGCTTCATCGCCCGCATCGCCTCCTGCAGCGCTTCGGCGCGCCCCTTTCCGCTGAGCAGGTTGTGGTACATGCTGACCATCAGCTCGCTCGTCTCCTGGTCGGGGACCTGCCACAGGCTGCTCACCAGCGTCTGGACTCCGGCCACCACGAAGGCGCGCCGCAGCCCGTACACCCCCTGCCCGGTCTCCAGGCCGCCGCGTCCCGAGTCGCACGCCGACAGCACCGCCAGCTCGGTGCCGAGAAGCTCCAGACCGGCGACCTCCTGCGCGGTCAGAAGTCCGTCCTGCGCCCGGTCGGCCGTGCGCGCCGCCTGCGCCGCGCCGGCCAGCAGCAGCGCGCTGCGGTTGAGCGGGTTGTCCACCACCGCCGGCGGTGCCGCGCCGGCGCCGACAAGGCCAGTGGTGCCGGCCTCGGGCAGCGCGCTCAGGCGCCGCTCGGCGATCCCGATGCCGCGGCTGCCGCGGCTCGGGGTCGGGGTGTCCAGGAACACGCCGTGGGTGGCGATGTGGAGGATGCGCGGCGCCCGCAGGGCACGCACCGCGGACTCGCTGGCCTGCCCTCCTTCCAGCACCTGCGCCACCGGCAACAGGCCGTGAATCCGCCGCGCTTCCTCAGCGGTGCCGGGCAGCGCCGGGATCTGCCCGAGCTGCGCGAACAGCCCGCCGCGCTGCTCGGGGGCGCTTGAGGCAGAGCCCAGGGCCAGCGCCGCGCCGCCCGCGCCCTGATAGTCCGGGTTGGCCAGCACCACCATGCCGCGGGTCGGCCGGCCGATCGACTCGCGCAAAAGATCGCGGCCCGAGGTCAGATAGTTTAGCTGATAGCTGGCCAGCAGATAGTCTGCGCCATCGTACAGGGCGGCGAACGGCACCAGATTGAGCTGATTGTCCAGCGATAGATACAGCCGCTTTTTCCCCTGCAGCTGCGGCAGCAGCGGCGCCAGGGCCAGCTTGTACAGCTCCTCGGCGGCGGCCTGCGGCGGACTGGCGGTGCTGCGCAGCTGCGCCAGCAGAGCCTGCGCCGCCTGATCGATGGCATCGGCTTCGCCCAGATCTTTTACTGCGATGGCGCCATCGTGGTGCAGCACCATCGCCAGGTAGCGGCGCTTGCCCCAGCGCTTGGCCAGGTCCCGCGCCTGCAGATCTTGCGGGGTGACCGTCACCACCTCGACCAGCGCAGCGTCGGCGGGCAGCGCCTGCGCCACCGCCGCGACGATCTGCTCCGGCCCGGGCAGCGCGGTCTTGCGCAGGGAGCTGGCGCGCTCGGCCAGCGCGTGCTCCAGCTCATCAGCCTGCCGCTTGAGCTCATCGAGCCGCTGCCGCACCTCGGCGCTCCGCTTGCCGCCCGACCACACCAGGGTCTCGTACTCCGAGCGCAGGCCGAGCAGCTTCTGGTAGTCGGCCCGCTGCTGCGGATCGGTCAGGCTCTGCGCGACCGTGCGCCGGGTCACCGCCGCCTCTTCTGCGGTGCGTCCCTTGTTGAGCAGCGCCGTGGTCAGCGCGAGGTTGCGCACCTGCGGCTCATCGCCGTGCGTCAACAGCAGGCTGTAATAGGCGTCCTCCTCCCCGTGCATCGTATGCAAGAGGGCGCCCACGCGCGCCTCCGAGCGGGTGTGCCGCAGGAGCTCTTCCTGTGAGGCGACGGCGCGGCTCAGAAGGGGCAGCGCCAGCTGCAGGCGCCCCTGCGCCACGTAGATGAACGCCAGGTTGTTGATCGTGACGGCGACATCGGGGTGATTGAGCCCGAGCGAGCCCTCATAGATCTTCAGCGACTGCTTGAACGCCGCCTCGGCCGCATCCAACTTCCCTTGCGACTGATAGAGTCCGCCCAGGTTGTTGTAGACGTTGGCAACGTCAGGGTGCTGCGGCCCGAGCACCGCCTCGTCGATCTTCAGCGCCCGCTGCAGCAGCGGCTCCGCGGCGTCGTACCGGCCTTGCTCGCGGTACAAGGTAGCCAGGTTGTTGAGCGAGGTGGCGACATCGGGGTGCATGCTGCCGAGCGCCGCCTCGTAGATCTTCTGCGAGCGCAGATACAGCGGCTCGGCCGCCGCGTACTTCTCGCGCGCTTTATACAGTCCGGCCAGGTTGTTGAGGGTGACGGCCAGAGACGTACTCGTCGCGGCGTCCGGTGCTGCCTCTTGGCTCCGCAGCGCCTGGCGATACAGCGGCTCGGCGTCGTCGTACTTCCCCTGGCGGCGATACAGCTCGGCCAGGTTGTTGCGTGAGGTCGCGACCTCTGGCGAGTCGGCATCGAGCGCCGCCTCGCGCAGCTTCAGCGCGCGGCGAAACACCGGGTCGGCCTCTTCGTACCGGCCCTGGACGTGATAGAGCCAGCCCAGGTTGTTCAGGGCGCCGGCGACATCCAGGTGATTTGGACCCAGCGCCGCTTCGCGGATCTTCAGCGCCCGCTGCAGCAGCGGCTCCGCTTCCTCATACCTCCCCAGGTCCCCGTACAGGCTGGCCAGATCGAGCAGGAGGTTGGCGACATCGCGGTGCTCGCGACCCCGCCGCGCCTCGCACAGCTTGAGCACGCGCTGCAGCAGCGGCTCGGCGGCGGCATCCTGCCGCTGCGCGCGCAGCAGCGCCGCCTGAGTGCGCAGGATGACGCCGACGTGCAGATCCTCGGGGCCGTAGTGGGCCTGGTAGATCTGGAGCGCCCGCTGACACAGCGCCGCCGCCGCCTCATACTTCCGCTGCTGGATATAGAGGCCAGCGAGGTTGTCCAGGATGCTCGCCACCCGCGGGTCGGCCGCGCCCAGCCGGGCCTCGGCGAGCTTTTGCGCCCGCTGATAGAGCGGCTCGACCAGCGCGAACTTTCGCTGCGCCGCATACAGCACCCCCAGGCTCTCGAGCGCGGCGGCGAAGTCAGGATGGTTCTCACCGCCGGCAGCTTCCAGCGCCTGGATCGCCCGCTGCGCCGCCTGCACGGCCGGCGGGTACTTGGCCTGGGCCTTGTAAAGGGCCGACAGCCCGCTGGCGGACACCGCGACCGCTGCCGGATCGGGTCGGCGGGCCCCCTCGCGAATCTTGAGCGCCCGCTGATAGAGCGGCTCGGCCTCGTCATACCTTCCCGCCTCGTAGTAGAGCTGGGCCAGGTTGTTGAGGGAAGTGGCCACGTCCGGATGATCCGGCGGCAGCGCGTCCTCGCGAATCTTCAGCGCGCGCTTGGAGATCGGCTCGGCCGCGGCGTAGTTTTCCTGCAGCTGGTAGATATTCCCAAGACCATCGCAAGCGCGCGCCACCCGCAGGTGCGCGGGTCCCAGCGCACTTTCGAACACCTGCACCGCGCGCAAGTACAGCGGCAGGGCGGCAGCGTACTTCTTCTGCGCCTCGTACACGCCGGCCAGCTGCTCCAGGGCATAGCCGACCTCGACGTGGGTCGGGCCGAGCGCCGCTTGCTTGCTGGCCAGGGCGCGCTCGTAGAGGGCAGCTGCCTGATCATACTTGGCTTCTGCTTTATACAGCTCGGCGAGGTTGTTGCGGGCGGCGGCGACCGCCGGGTGGTCGGCCGCCAGCGCCGCCTCGAGCAGCTGCACGGCGCGCTCGGCCAGCGGCTCGGCGTCCGCGTACTTGCCTTGGACCTTGTACAGCGCGGCCAGGTTGGCCAGCGAGGTCGCGACATTGGGATGACTGGGGCCAAGCGCATCCTCGGAGACCTTCACCGCCCGCCGCAGCAGCGGCTCGGCCAGCGCGTACCTTCCCTGCTGCCGGTAGAGCAGCGCCAGCTCATTGAGAATGCTGGCGACAAAGCGGTGGTTGGGGCCGACCGCCGCCTCCAGGACCTTCAGGGTCTGCACGCACACCGGCTCGGCTTGGTCGTACTTTTCCTGCTCGAGCAGCGCGCCGCACTGATTAAAGAGCCGCTGCGCCGCCTCGACCGAAGGCGGCGCGGTCTCTGCGGCGCCCACGCTCGCGGTCCCCAGCACCATCGCCGCCCAGATAGTCCAGCCGGCCCAGTCGCATCCGAGCCGCCTGCGCGCTGCCCAAAGCTGCATCATGCCCCCCAGACTGCGATCATCGGGGCAGCGGCCCGCCTTTAGCAAGCCTACACCATCCCTGCGCCAGCCCTCCGACGAGCCGCACCATAGCTGAGAGACCCTGAAAAGGCGCGCCGCAGGCTATGCTAGGCTGCCGCCATGAACCCGACACTCGTCTTGTCCGCGGCGCTAGCTGTCAGCTTGCTCGGCGCCACCGCCCACGCCGACAACAAGTCCTACCACCAGTGTCAGATCACCAACGGCCAGGTCTTTTCATGTGACGGCAGCTGGTATCAGGGCTCGGCCGTCGTGCTGCACAACGGCGCCTATCACAAGTGCAGCATCACCAACGGCCAGATCTTTTCCTGCGACGGCAGCTGGTACCAGGGCCGCGCGGTCGTGCTGCGCAACGGCGCCTACCACGAGTGCAGCATCACCAACGGTCAGATCTTCTCCTGCGACGGCAGCTGGTACCAGGGGCGAGCGGTGGTCTACAAGTAGCAGCCGCCGCGGCCCCTGCCCGGCCGCGCTTCAGGTCCAGCTGTGGGCGTGTCGATGGTCGATGCGCGGCCCCACGCTCTGCCCTATGCGCTGCCCGATGCCTGGGCTGCTCGCCTGCGTCGCGCGCTCGCGCAGGCGGCGCGGCACCGGCTGGTTGGGCAGCGGCAGCGGGTCGATCCCGAGCGCCTGCTTCACCGTATCGATCAGCCCCTGATTCAGATCGCGTCCGGCCCCGAGGGAAAGGTCCCACTTGACCTGCTGCCAGTAGCGCTTGAGCGCCGCGCGCACGCGATCCCAGTCCGAGTTTTCCTGACCGGTCCACCAGGTTGGATGCATATGATATTCGCCCGCCATGATGTCCCCCTTTCTTCCCTTGGGTGGGCCTGCGGGCCGACCAGAGTATCGGTCTAGTATCGGTCCCGCGTCTGTTGAAGTGCTGCATCCAGACCTAGCATCGCGCATGCCAGCCCTGGCCAGGGCCGGCGGCGCTCGCTCACCGCGCCTTATGCCGCGAAATCATTAGGGGGCGGGTGCGAGGCGCCGCCGCAGCTTGTGCGCGCGGGGCGCAGCGAGACATTTTGCCGCACCTCAGCAAGTCGCATCGGCTGCTCAAGGGGTAAAGCCGACGCTCTGCCACAGCTTGGCCGGGTCGTAGGTCTTGCCGCCGGCCACCACCAGGGTCACCCGCCGCAGCGCCCGGATGTCGGCCAGCGGATCGCCATCGACGACGATAAAGTCGGCGAGCTTGCCGGCGGCGATGGTGCCAAGCTCGTGCTCGCGCTTCATCGCCCGCGCCGGAATCAGGGTCGCGGCGGCGATGGCCTCCTGCGGGGTGAAGCCGGCCTGGACGTACAGCTCGAGCTCGCGGTGCAGGCTGTGGCCGGGCACCGTCTGGTCGGTGCCGGCGACAATCGGCACGCCCGCCTGGTGCAGCAGCTGCAGCAGGCCCAGGGCCTTGGCAAAGCGGGCGCGCGCCTTATCGAGCTCCTCGGGCCGCGCCCCGACATCGCCGAGCACCGCAGCGAGCGTCGGGGGCAGCTTGGCGAAGCCGGGCTCCTTGCGCAGCAGCTCAGCGTGCGACTCGCCGCCAAGCTCGCGCAGCGCCATCGTCGGGTCGAGCACGGTGTGCTGCGCCGCGAACCAGGCGGCCAGCTTCTTGGCCGCCGGCGCGCTCGGGTCGAGCGCCGCGAACGCCCGGCCCGCCGCCGGGCCGTCCAGCGGCTTGTCGGGATCGACCTCGGGCGCCACGAACGCGCGGAGGATGAACTGCATGTGATTTATCTGATCCATGCCCGCCTGCACCGCGTGCACGGCGCCGATGCCCTCGGGGACGTGGCCGGTGACGGTCAGCCCGGCCTGGTGCGCCGCCTGCGCCAGCGGCGCGATGAGCTTGGGATTGAGGCTGGAGTAGATCTTCACCTGGGCGCAGCCGGCGTCCTTGAACTTCTGGATGAGGGCCGGGATCTCTTCCACCGCGCGCAGGCGCGTCTTGCCGAGCGCGCCGGCCCCTTCGCCATCGACCAGGCACGCCAGCAGGATGCGCGGCCCGACGCCGCGGCCGGCGTCGATGGTGTCGCGCACCGCGCGGATGAAGTCCAGGTCGTTGCCGCAGTCGCGCACCGTGGTCACCCCGGCGGCCAGGTAGACCGGGCCCCACTCGACCTGCTCGACATGCGCGTGCATGTCCCACAGACCCGGCACCAGCGTCTTGCCCCCAAGCTCGACCCGGCGCGCCCCGGCCGGCAGCCGCACCTGGGCGCGCGGCCCTGCGGCGATGATCTTGCCGCCCGCGACCACGACCGCGGCATCGGCAATCGCTGGCCCGCCGCTGCCATCGACCAGCCGCCCCCCGAGGTAGGCCACCGGGGCGCTGCCCGCTTCGGCGCGCAGCCCCTTGGACAGGTCGGCCAGCGCGGCCATGCCATCCTCGGCGGCGCGGGCGACCAGCCGCGGCAGCGCCTCGCGGAAGCCGCGTCCGGTCGCCTCGAAGTGATCAAACTCGGCATCGACCCCCTTGAGCGCCGCGAGGTCGCCGCGCTCGTCGAGCCAGACTGTCTCTTTGCCCCAGCCGAGCCCGCCCAGGGCGAGCCGGCTCAGCGTGCGCGGCTTGCCGTCGTCATCGGTCACCTGATCGGTGCCGCGTCGCTCGATGGTCACCTCGCCGATCGGGAACACCGGCAGGCTGGCCGGCTGGCCGTGCGCCGACCAGTAGCGCAGCAGCTCCTGCGTCACCATCACCGGCGCATAGGCCGAGCCGACAAAGAAGCGCGGCGGCGCCGCCACGGTGCGCTGCACGCCGCGCTGCGTGATGACGATCTTGCCCCCGCTGACGACGACCAGATCGTCGGCGTCCGAGATGCGCGAGGTCTGGCCCCACAGCGCAAAGCGCCGCGGCGTGCCATCGGGTCCCAGGCGCAGCGTCGCCGCCAGCGGGACGGGGCTTGCGCGATCGGTGAAGTTAAAGATGGTGCGCAGCTCGGTGCCGTCCTGATCCTGGGTCTGGTAGGACTGCTCGATGCCGATCCGCTGCTGCCACTTGTAGAGCGTGAAGACCCGGGCTGCCGGCTGCTCGGCCGCCGCGGTCGCGACAAGTCCGCTGAGCAAAATCACACTGGGAATCAAGGAGTCTGGGCGCATGGCGGCCGACCTTAGCACACCAGCTATGGCGTCGCTGCCAGGCCGGCTGCGGGGTATCTGGCGGCCACCGCCGCCCGAGCGTTAAGATAGGCGATGCGATTATTCGGAGCTGTCGCCGCCCTGCTACCCCTGTTTGGGGCCTGTGAGACCGTCCCGCCGGTCGCCATCGAAGACGAGACGCCGCTCGCCGCCCTGCTGCCCGCCGAGCTGCCGGCCGCCGGCGCGGCCATGAAGTGGGCCGTGACCGCTTCGACTGTCGAGCGGCTGGGCGGCAGCCTGGCCTCGGTGCGCCCGCTCGTACGCACCGCCGATCCGGGTCACTCGCCCGAGTCCTATCTGCAGCCGCAGAGCGCCCTTGGCCCCGAGGGTCCCCTTGGTGCCTGGGGACCGCTCGGGGTGCTCGGGCCGGTGGGCAGCGGCGGGTGGAATCCGTCGGTCTGGATCAGCGCGGTTGGCGACTGGGCAACCTGGTCCACAGGGCTGGGGGCCTTGAGCGGACCGCTCAGCGAGGACGGACCGCTCGGTCCCGGCGGCCCGCTATCCCTGCCCGCTTACACCCAGACGCTGCCGGCGATCAATGATTTCGCCAAGCAGCTGCAGGCCGGCGGCGTCTTTACCGTGCTCGGGCCGCTCGGTCCGCTCGGACCGCTTGGGCCCCTGGGTCCGCTCGGGCCAGTGGGCGCGCACGGCTTCGCCCGCGACGCCGATGGCCACTATCTACAGGGCGGACAGCGCGTGCGCACGGTGCGCGTGCCCTACCAGGGACGCTACCGCACCTACGAGCTGTGCGAGCAGTACCCCGAGGCGACCGCGCGCGCGCTGACCGATAATGACACCTCGTTCCTGGTCACCGGCGCCCTAGGGGCCGGCGAGGTCGCCGACTACCGCTTCACCTCGCAGGTCGCGCAGTACGTGACCCTGACGCTCTTGCCGGAGAACTCGCTGTCGGACTTCGACTTGCAGCTGCTCGACCAGAGCGGCCACCTCCTCACCGAGTCGCGCAGCGACGGCCGGCAGGAGCTGCTCGGTGGGTTCCTGCTGCGCCGCGGCAGCTACATCGACTTCATCCAGCTCCCGGCGACGAGCGGCCTGCGCCTGACGGCGCGAGTCCGCGCCCGGACGGTCAACCCGCTGGCGCCCGGGTATCGGCTGATCGTCGTCGGCTCGACCAGCTATCTCCCGGCCAGCGATATCACTGGCGCGCATCAGGCGCCGCTCCTGTAATCAAGCGACCGTCCCCGCCCACGCCTTGAGTCTGATGAGCGAGCGCCGCGCCGCGTCAACGCGCGCACAGCGGAGCTGGAGTCTGCAGTCCGAGTTGAGCTTGTGGAGGGAGGGAACCGGGCGGTCCGCGTTCGGAGGCCGCCCGGTCGCGCTGTACGAGGTTCAGCGCGCGAGGAAGGGACTTAGCCCAGAGCGCCGCACTGGTTGGGCTGGCCGAGCCCGCCGCAGGTCTGACCCGTCGGGCAGGTGCCGCAGTTCAGGGTGCCGCCGCAGCCGTCGCCGATGGTGCCGCAGTTGGCGTTGGCCGAGGCGCAGGTGCGCGGGGTGCACGTCGGGGCGCTGCACTTGCCGGGCATGCCGTTGGCGCCGCAGGTCTGGCCCGCCGGGCAGCTGCCGCAGCTCAGCGTGTTGCCGCAGCCGTCGCCGGTCGAGCCGCAGCTCAGGCCAAGGCCGGCGCAGGTGGCCGGGGTGCAGGCCATGGTGCCGCACTTGCCGGGACCGCCGCCGCCGCAGGTCTGACCGGCCGGGCAGGTGCCGCAGCCGCCGGCGATGAGGTTGCCGCAGCCATCACCCGCCGGGCCGCAGTTGTAGCCGAGCTGGGCGCAGGTCTTGGGCGTGCAGCCGCTGCCGCAGACGCCGGGGACGCCGCTGCCGCCGCACACCTGGGGCGCGGTGCAGCTGCCGCAGTCGATGACGGCGCCGCAGCCGTCGCCCTGCATGCCGCAGTTGAAGTTCTGCTGGGCGCAGGTCTTGGGCGTGCAGACCGGCGGCGCGACCTGGAGGCACGAGGTGAGGTCGAAGATCATAAACTCCAGGACCTTCTCCTGCGCCGCTAGCGGGACGCCGGTGCCGAGCCCGCACTCCGCCGGGAAGGTGCCGGTGCCGGTGGCGCCGGTGTTGACGTGGAAGTCGCTGTACATGACGCGTCCGCACTGCTGCGCCGCCGGAGTCCCTACCGGCGTGTTGAACGTGTAGTGCAGCGGAATCACCGTCCCGCCGGCCTTGCCGGTGGTGGTGCCGTAGACCCAGCGCTGCGAGGGAGCGATCACGGCGTCGAAGTCGTGACGAACGGTGTTGACCTGCACCTGGCCGAGCGTGCCGCCGGCCACCTGCTTGAGCCAGTTGGCGAAGGTCACGCCGCGCGGGAAGCTCTGGTCGATCGTCGCGGTCTGGTTGGGCGGACTGGCCTGGCCGACGTTCCAGGTCGCCGTCGCGTCAAAGGTCGTGTTAAGGGCGGGCGGGGCCTTCTGGTTCTGACCATGGAGGAAGGCGTAGCCGAAGTGGCTGGTGTAGATGCGGCCGCCGGCCGAAGTGTAGCTGACGATGTTGTTGTAGTACGCCGACTTGTCGTAGGCCGAGCCTTCGCAGTCGATGATGATCAGATCGTACTGCTTCATCGTCGCCAGGTTGCTCCACAGGGCGGTGTCCTTGGGAGTCGCGCCGCTGAGGGTGGCGCCGGCGCCGGCGGTGCTGGCCTGGTAGAAGTTGATGCGACCGTTGCCGGCCGGATCGGTGAACTCGGTGGTGTCGATGCCGATCTTGGGCAGGACGCACTCCATCGGATCGGCCGAGCCGGTGACGATCGCGATCTTGGGAATGTCACCCTCGCTCTTGTTGCGCGGCAGGTGAGTCTGGGCGTTGGTAAGCGCGGTGTTGGCGCAGCAGGCGACCTTGGGAACCGTGATCTGCCGGCGCCAGCGACCAAGCTGAATGACCACCGGAACATCGATCCCGCAGGGCACGTTGGAGAGAGTGAACTTGCCGTCGACACCGGTGGTGGCGCTGACCAGCGGCGTGCCGGTGATGTCGGCGCCGCACTGGTTGCACGACACGCCGGCGTTAAAGGGCATGACGGTGGAGTTTGGTACGTAGACAAAGGCGTTGGGAACCGGATCGGGCGTGCCCCAGGTGGCGGTGTTGTCATGACCGGGCGCGGTCACGGTGCCGCTGAGGGTGGTGGTCACGCCGGCCATCGGGCAGGTCTTCTGATTCATGCACAGGGTGGTGGTGCAGGTGGGCGAGCCGCAGACGTTGGCCATGCCGCCACCGCCGCAGATCATGGGGCTTGCGCACGAGCCGCAGCCCGGGCCGGTGGCGCCGCCGATGATGCCGCCGCAGCCGTCGCCGACGTAGCCGCAGGTGGCGCCCGCCTGGGCGCAGGTGCGCGGCGTACAGGTGATGGCGCCGCACACGCCGGCCACGCCGCCGGCGCCGCAGGCCATGCCGGCCGCGCAGGTGCCGCAGTTCAGCGTGCCGCCGCAGCCATCGCCGATCGTGCCGCAGTTCGAGCCGAGCATGGCGCAGGTGAGCGGCGTACAGGTGCCGCCGCCGCCCGAGCCGCACTGGAAGGCCTTGCCGCCGCCGCCGCAGGTCTGGCCGGCGGTGCAGGTGCCGCAGCTCACCGTCGAGCCGCAGCCGTCCGAGGCCTCGCCGCAGTTGGCGCCCAGGGCGCTACACGCCTGGGCGGCCGTGATCGGCGTGCAGCCGCTGTTGCCGCCGCACTGGAACTGGACGCCGCCGCCGCCGCAGGTCTGCGGGGAGGCGCAGCTGCCGCAGTCGATGGTGCCGCCGCAGCCGTCCCCGATGAGACCGCAGGTGGCGTTGGCCGACTGGCAGGTGACCAGGCCACAGCCGCCGCCGGGCGTCGCCAGGTCGGCCCCCGCCATATCTTCGGTTGGAGGTGAGCTACCGCCGAGGGTTGTAGAATCGCAGCCAGTGCCCAACCCGACGCCGCCCACCAAAATCAGTAACAAACTCGGCACAATAGCCAATGCCAATGGTCTTGGTTTCATGGAAACCTCCAGATTGAATGAATCAGACTTCAACATAATACCACAAACGACACCTCAATAATCAAGAGGAAATCCTGTTTCAGGGCGGCCTAATTGATCAAATCTTCATGACGCAATGCGCGAATTTTTTGCGGACTTTGTCATTTCACTTAAAGGTGCATAAAGACTGCATTTTATGGAATTTTGACGCCTCCGGTCGACTTCAGATTTTGCAAAGTAGATTCACTTTGTGACGAGCGTCCCTCTTTCATTTTGACACACCTGTGATCAAGCCCACACACCCCATAGCGCCTGGCTGGCGGTAAGTGGTGCGACCAGCTATGTCACCCCCCGGTGAGTAGCGATACAAACCTACTTTTATGGCGCTAAGCTTACTGCTGGAACAAAGCGGTCCAAGCTCGCATCGTAGACCGTCAAGCTCACCTGCCCCATGTCGTAAATCCAGCCGTGCAGTGCCAGCCGGCCTTCATCCAGGCGCCGCTTGAGCGCCGGAAACGTCAGCAGGTTGTCCAGCTGGACCAGCACGTTCTCCTCCACCGCCCAGCGCAGCTCCTCGTCGGGCAAAAGCCCCGCCTGGCGCGCCTGCGTGGCCAGCGGCGTCACCGGCTCGAGCCACTCTTTTAGCGAAGCCTCGTCGGGACCCAGCCCCTGCAGGCCGCCGAGCGCCGCGCGCACGCCGCCGCAGCCGTAGTGCCCGCAGATAATGATATTGGGCACCTGCAGGTGCACCACCGCATACTCCAGCGCCGCGCCGACGCTCGCATCGGCGTGAACCAGCGGCGGCACGAGGTTGGCGACATTGCGTACCACGAACAGCTCGCCCGGCGCCGACTGCGTAAGCAGCTCGGGCACCACCCGCGAGTCCGAGCAGCCTACATACAGCGCGCCCGGACTCTGCGCCCGCTGCGCCAGCCTCTCAAGATAGGGCCGCTCGGTCCGGCAGTAGCGGCTCAGGAACTCTTTGTGGCCGTGCAGGAACTTGTCAATCATGGCCTCAGCTTACTCCGGTCTCGGTGCGCCGGCCGGCGGCAGGAGCGCGCGCAGGTTGCCTTCGATCGTCGCGCACAGGTTCTCAAGCGGCAGATCATTGTCATCGGTGCCAAACGGGTCGGAGATCTCGACGCCGATCTCCTCGATGCCGAGCAGCACATAGCTAAGCAGGAACGTCACCGCGATGGTGCCCCAGCCGAACACCGGCAGCAGGATAAACGGCAGACTGTAGCAGTAAAGGAGCAGCGCTCGGCGCAGGTGCACGACGTAGGCAAAGGGCAGCGGCGTGCGGCGGATGCGCTCGCAGCCGCCCAGGTGATCTACCAGGTGCTGGACGTTCTGATCGAGCGTCAGCTGCTGGTAGTCGCTAAGCAGCCCTGCCCCGTGCGCCTCTTTGAGTCCGGCGCTGAGCCGCACCGCCAGGCCGAGCGGCAGGTGCGGCGCCGCCCGCAGCGCCGGCCCTTCCTCGGCCAGCTCGGTGTCCAGGGCAGCGTCGAACTGACCAAGCCCCGGCCGATCGCGCAGGCGCTGCATGGTGGCGTAGGGAAAGGCGATGGTGAGCAGCAGCAGGCGCCGCACCAGGGCCGGCCGCTCGGCGAGCAACACCGAGGCCGCGCGGGCCAGGTTGCGGCAGCTGTTGACCATCGCTCCCCACAGCTTGCGCCCCTCCCAGAAGCGGTCATAGGCGGCGTTGGTCCGAAACACCAGCAACAGGCCAAGCGCCACGCTCACCAGGCTATGCCCCTTGTCGGAGATGCCCAGGCGCACCCAGTATCTGTCGACCACCGTGACTGCCGTGGCGAGAAAGAGACAGGACAGGACGCGGTAGATGATCTCGCGAACCATGGACCCGCGGATATCCAGGAAGTGATCGCGCCAGCGGTGCGCGTCGTATTCAATCATGGTGTCCTCCTCCTTAGCGGGCAGCGGGAGCGGCGGGACTGGCGCGCCGCTGGCCGCAGGGCTGCGACCTCAAGTACGTCAAGCTCATATTAACCGGATCCCGTCTCCGATCGGCGACTATTCGCCCCCCTGGGAAGTGCTGCGGAACGGCTCCCGGGCAGCGCCACAGGCGAAGCCGCGGCGTCCCCCTAGGCTAGCGCGGCAGCGACGGCAGTGAAAATATTTTTGGTGCCCTGTCACGTTCTATTCGGCTCGCTCGTCCAGGGGATAAACCTAACAGCACGGCGCGCCCCGGCGCGCCAAGGAGATGACCATGACCCCCGCAAGCCCTGCCGCCAACGATCGCCAGCTTGTCCGCGTACAGGCGATAAGCGGAGCGCTCTTTGCGCTCTTTCTGCTCGTCCACCTGGTAAACCAGATGCTCGCCGCGCTCGGACCTGCGGCCTATAATGGCACCCAGCGGGTCCTGCGGCGCGGCTACCAGGCGCCGGTCCTGGAGATCTTCCTTGTCCTTCTGCCGATGCTCGTCCATGCGGTCGCCGGGGTGCTGCGCATGCTGCGCCGGCGGGCGCGCCAGCAGCCCGCGCCCACCGCCCTCGCGTCGCGGCTGCACCGCCTGAGCGGCATCGTCCTTCTGGTCTTCTTTATCGGCCATGTCGTGGCGACCCGCAGCGGATCGCTCTTGTACAAGACCTATCCCGAGTTCGTCGGGATTGCTTTTACGCTGCGCTGGGTGCCAGCCTACTTCTTCCCCTACTACACGCTGTTTTCGATCGCGGGGCTCTATCACGCAATATATGGCCTTGGGATCGCGCTACCGGTGCTCGGCTTCAAGCCACTGTCGACGCTGCGCCGCCCACCGCTGCTGGTGCCGCTGGCGGCGATCGGCAGCCTGCTTCTCATCATCGGCATGCTCGGCTTTGGCGGGGTGCTGTTCGACGTCGGCAAGCCGGAACAGAGCCCCTACGCGCGCCTGCTCGTGCGCCTGGGCGTGGTCCACGAGCCAGCGCCCACCGCCGCGGGCAGCCCGGGAGGTCAGCCGTAGGCTCGCTGGTGCTGGCGCTTGAGCTTGAGGTAGGTGGGATTTTCGCGGGCCGCTTGCCAGGCCTGGGCAAAGATGCGGGCGCAGTGAGCCTTGGTGGCATCGAGCTCGCGGGGCTTGACGGCACCATCGGGATCATACTTACGCCCCCCCGGATGGTTGGCATAGCGCCGGGCTCGGGTGTAGCCCATCTGGAGGAACTTGCGGGCCATGTCGGCGCCGACAAAGTCCCCCGCGGCGAGATACTCCACAAACGCCTGGGACAGCGCAGCGGCAGAGTCCCTGGCCACCGCGGGCGTCGCAAAACGCCACAGGGGTAGGAGCTCGGACTTGTACGGCTCGACCATCAAGACGCCCTGCTCCCCGCGGCCGACGCGGTACAGCTCCGGGTGCTTGCGGAAGTCGGTGTCCGCCGCCAGCGCGGCGTAGTGGTCATAGAAAGCAGACTTGGGCCGTCGCTGCTCTACCCGCTCGGCGGACTGCGAGGTCGCCTTGCGGGCGCTGGTTTGGGAGGCCGGGTTCATGCGCAGTGCCTACAAGCAGAGCCGGGGCGCCCTCAGAGGACGTCGATGACGCAGATCGAGCCGTGCCGCTGGTCGTGGACCCGCACGCCGGGGTCCGCCTTCCAGCCGTCGATCGCCTTACAGACCCCGGGAAAGTCGGGTGTAGCGTCGTGCACCAGCACCTGGCCGCCGCTGCGCACCCGGCGTCCCCAGTTCTCCAGATCGGCCCTGGCACCTTCATAAGAGTGGTCGCCGTCCACGAACACCAGATCGAACCGCTCCAGCAGGATGTCTTCTTTCTGGATAAGCTCGGGGTCGACTGACAGGTGGCGGTACAGGTGGACGTTATTGTGGCCCGCCGCTCGCACCTGGTGCCAGAACTCGCGCTCGTAGCTGGTCTGGGGCAGCCAGCGCTCGATGGTCTCGAAGATCGGTCGAAACGCCTTCTGAAGATGCCGGAGGATGCCGTTGCGGATGACCTCACTGGCCCAGCGCATCGGATCGATCGCGACGACCACCCCGTTGATCGGGGCGACGGCGTCGCTGAGAGTGCGAGTCGTCTCCCCTTTGAAAGAGCCAATTTCCAGGACGCGCTTGGCATTCAGGGTGTGAATCTGCTGGTGAAGGAAGGCCTTCTCAGCAGCGGTAGTGCTCATGCTCATGGAAATGTCTCCTTGCGGGGCTCAGGGGGGCCGGCGCTGCTGTCCGCGCTGCTTGAACCAGGCCGCCTGGTTCCCCGGACTCTCAGCGGGCGTGCAGTACTCCCGCAAGGTTGATGCCAAGCACCCAAGTCCTGGCCGGCCGCCCGCAGCTACTCCGTCGGCGCCATCGATCCCGTTGCTGGGCGAGTGGGCCGAGCTGCGCCTGGCTTGCTGCGCGGCGCGCCGCCCAGGTCTTCCCACTGAGCGCGGGCGCACACTGAGTCTAGTTCGCTCAGTGCGCATGGATTCCCGGCGGTCTGCCTCGGGCGTGACCTTCAGTACGTTGAGGACCTTGAGCGCGTTTCTAGTCGGTGAGCAAGCTGAGAAGCGCCGCTGCGGACAGGATGCGGACAGGATGCAGATAGAGTCGGCCCCGCCTTTCGTCCGCTCCGCGCGCCAGGTCCTGCGCTTGGGCCGCTCGCTACGCCTTTGCAACAGGCTGGTAGCAAGTGCTGTCGGGCTCCGAAGTCGCGGCCTGGGGGCTACTCCCGCCGGAACATCCAGCAGTGATCCGCCAGTGTTACGAACAGACGGATGCCATCGCGGAAGCCGGCAGTCGCCATCAGCTCCAGGGTGCGCTCCGTCGTCATCGGATGCAGCTGGCGGGCGGCCATCTCGAACATCTTGTCGATGACTGCCGGAGGCATCCCATTTTCCCGCATCTGATGGGCCCACATTCGGAATACCTGAGCCTGAACGGCGGCCGGCTCATGGCGAAAATAGTCTGCATAAATGAGCAGGCCACCTGGTGAGAGACGCCGGTGCAGCTCTTGCAAAAGAGCCAGCTTCGCTCCGTCATCGGCGACAAAGTGCAGCACGAGCATCAAGGTGGCGGCGTCAAATGGCGCTGAATCCGCCATCTCGTGCAGGTATCCAGCATGAAAGCGCAGGCGCGCCTCGGCTCCCACTTCACGAATCCGCGTCAGACTGACGGCGCGCATCTGCGCTGACGGCTCGACTGCACAGATGCGCCAGCCTGGGTTGGCCTGAGCATAGGCGCAGAGCTCCTGACCGCGGCCGCTGCCAAGGACGAGCAGCTCCGCCTGCGGTGGCAGGTGGGTCTCCAGCGCGCTCAAGCCGATGCGATGCATGGCTTCGTAGCCCGTGATGATCTGTCTGATCAACAGGTCGTAGTCCCGCCCATAATCTCCATCAAAGGAGCTCGCTTCGGACTCACTCATCGGCTGTCTGCCCCCCAGTCGATAACATTCATTTTTATGTATCATACTAGGCTCACTGGAGGTCTTATGTCCAGTACTCCTTTAGCGCCGCGCGAGCTCGGCTTCTGCCTCCTTACCGGCAGCGCGCCCGATCGCCCGATCGCTCCATCGGTGAATCGTTGCAATGAACGCAAGACCGCAGCTCCGCCGCCCACAATGTTCAGCTTGATTATGGCTGTCCATTTGGCGAGGATATAAAGGAAGCTGCAAAAGCCTATCGCTGGCCGTCTACTACAGACGGAGGAGATACTTGACCATGGCTGATCCTAGCGCTCCCGAGACCCGAGAATTTTATCGCACCATGCGCGCGGCCAACCCGGTCTTCTTTGATGAGAAGACCCACACCTGGTGCATCTTCCGATATGACGATGTGAAGTCTGTGCTGATGGACTGGCAAGGCTTCTCCAGTGACTACGGCCGGCTACTTCCGGGGTCGCTGCTGGATCGGGTATTCATGAAGAATATGAACGCGCTCGATCCGCCGCGGCACGGACGGCTCCGTGGCCTGGTCTCGCGCGCGTTCACCCCGCGGGCAATCGCGGATCTCGAGCCTTTTATTGTCCGCACAACCAACCAGTTGCTCGACAAGGTAAGCGAGCAAGGCAAGTGCGAGCTCAATAGCGATCTGGCCAGTGTTCTGCCGACCGCGGTGATCGGGGAGCTGCTCGGGCTGCCGCAGAGCGATCACCTTATCTTCCGTCAGCTTACTGAGGGGATCCTGGCGAACCTGCAGAAGGCCATGAACATGGAGCCTCTAGACGTACGCATGGATGAACAGTTCGATGGGTACTGCCGCCAGCTGCTGGCCGAGCGGCGGGCCAGGCCCCAGAGCGATCTGCTCTCACACCTGCTTGCGGCAGAGGTGGAGGGCGAGCGGCTGACCGATGAAGAGCTGTTGACCTTCTGCCGCCAGCTGATCGCCGCCGGGATCTCGACTAGCGGCCACCTGATCTCCAACGCGGTCATGACGCTCCTGCAGTACCCGGCAGAGCTCAACCGGCTGCGCGCAGATGAGCGCCTGCTGCCTTCGGCGCTCGAAGAGGTTCTGCGCTTTCAGCCGCCCACCACCGTCTGGTTTCGGGTCGCCGGCCGCGACCTCGAGCTGCGCGGTCAGCAGATCCGGGCCAAGCAGTCGGTCATGGTCTTCCTCGCGTCGGCCAACCGGGATGAGACGGTGTTCCCGGAGCCAGATCGGTTCGACATCGGCCGGACGCCGAACAACCATCTGTCTTTCAGCACCGGCATTCACTTCTGCATCGGCGCGCCGCTGGCCAGGCTGGAGGGGCGTCTGGCCGTAAGAGCGATCCTGGACCGGCTGCCCGAGCTGGCCCTTGACAGCGATGGCCCGCTGGAGATGTACCCGAACATGATCTTCAATGGCGTAGCCCGGCTGCCGCTGCGCTTCCGCCCGTCCTCCTCCGGCTCGCCGGGAGCCTGAGAAACCTGCCAGCTTCGCTCAGCCGTTCTGTCTTGGAGCGGGTGGCACAGGAGGCGGTGCCTCCGGCGTTCCAGCGATGGGGTGCCGCAGGTCACCGGACCGCGGCGCCGCTCGCCCAGCTAGCCCATTGGGGTCGTCTCAGCCGGCCGCGATTGCAGCCTTTCCCGGGGCACACCTGGCTGCTTGGTCGGGAGCCTGTCAGCGGGGCCGATCGCTTCCATTAGCGGCCGTCCAGACGTGATCGAGCTCACAGCTTGGAGCCCCTTCAGTTGTCTACATACAACCAGGTTCAACTAGTTTAGACCGTATTTGAGCATCTCAACTCCAATCTATAACCAGGTCGTAAGGGTCATAAATTGTTCGGATTGATAAAAGAATCAGCCCTCGCTAATTAGTCTTTCATTAATTGTCGCGTTCGCATAAAATTTCTGTAGAATGATCCCAATGGCCCCTACTGTTTTTTTGGAGAAACGAAATGATTAAGAGTACTAGCAAGTATTGGATCGCATTAGCAAGTATGGTCTCTTTTGTGAACTGCAGCGATACTGTTCCGGAAGAAGATCTCGCTGCTGAGACGCAGGCGTCGCGCATCTCCCAGGCGCTGGCTTGTGACTCCGGCCGCGCCCCGCAGTCGCAGCGCTACGAATTCCCAGTTACGCTGGCCAGCGGCGCCCAGGCCAAAATGGTCGGATATCTATATTATCATGGTTCATACGAGCATAAGCCCCTGCTGGTCGCCGTGCACGGAGCTACCTATAATCATCAATATTGGGATGGGCCGACCATCAACGGCCACAGCTACTCGTTCGCCTGTTATATGGCCGCCTATTCCTACGCGGTCCTGGCGCTGGACCTAATCGGCAGCGGTGAGAGCACCGGTCAAGGCACACTGGACGGCGACGCGGTTACTTTCGACGACTCCAAGAACGCGATTGCCACCGTGCTGCGGCAGCTGCGGACGCGCAACAACCCGGTCCGGGCAGCATTCTCCAAGATCACCCTGGTTGGCCACTCTCTCGGCAGCGAGCACTCCATCGGCGTCCAGGCGGCCACCCACGCCGCCGACGCGCTGGTAGTCACCGGCTGGACGCACGTCCCGCCACCGGGTGGAGTCAACGTTGACGTGACCCCGTTTCTCGCGACTCCCTATGTGACCTTCCCGCCCGAGGTCCGCACCGCTCTGTTCTATGGACCAAGCGCCAGCCCCGACATGATCGCTTATGATAATAGTCACATGCTCGATCATCTGCCGCGCGGCGTGTTCGGACAGGCCTTTTCGTATATCTTCCAGCCCGCGCTCGATGGCGCCACCGCGGTAACCGGCCGCGTGCTGATCCAGCTTGGGGAAAATGATCCGGTTTTCTCGGGAAGCACTGCCCAGGCTGAGCTCGCGAGCTTCCCCAACGCCACCGCGCAGTCCCAGGTGCTGCCCACCGTGGGCCACAGCTTCAACCTGCATCCGGAGAACCGCTACGGTTGGCAGCAGATCGTAAACTGGCTGCACACCAATCGCATGGACTGCGAGTAAGCCCCTCCGCGCACCGCAAGAGCTGGCCACCGCGAGCGCGGAGCTCCCCAGAGCAACCCGCGCCCTTGGCGGCCGCTGAGGCAATCACCGGACAGTGGCCCGCCCGAACTCCGCAAGCTCAAGATTGAAGCGATCGGCAGCCTCGTAGAAGGGGGTGTGGCCGATCCCCGCGTAGAAAGAGCGCTGGGCGTGCTTTATAAGGGACAGGGTGTGCTCGCTCATCGTGGGGAGCACGACCAGATCCTCGCACCCCTGAGTGACCAGTACTGGCACGGTGATGCGGCGCAGCACCTCGTCATACACGGCCGGTCGGTCGAGCAGGAAGCGGAGCACTTGCGGCGGCACCGCCAGGTTATAGGCCAGGGCGGCGGCCAGCCCCTCCGCGGATAGCGGGCGCGCCGAGCACGCCTGCAGAAAGAGCGTGGTTCCTGCGGTGCGGGTGCTCAGGTCCTCTGCGAGCATCTGGGCGATATGCTGCGCCACCGGTCCGAACACGCCGGGCTTGCCTGTACTGGTGGCGGCGACAAAGTTGATGCCGGCAATGCCGCCTTCTCCGTAGTGCGCTAGGTAGTCACAGATCACACGGCCGCCGTAGGACCAGCCAATGAGGACGGGTCGGCGCAGCTCGGCGCGGCTCATGACGGCGGCGAGGTCGTCGGCCCAGCGTCTGGGATCCCGATAGGCTTCGGAGCGCGCGGGCTTATCCGATTCGCCGTGACCGCGCAGGTCGAAAGTAATGATGCGGAAATCCTCGGCGAGAGAGCTCGTCACTTGCCGCTGCCAGGAATCGCCTGACTGCGCGAAGCCGTGGATAAACAGGAGCTCCGGCCCGGCGGGATTTCCCCACTCCTTGATGGCCAGGTATGTGCCATCTGAGGACTGGCCAGTCAGCGTCTTCATTTTTTGCAAATACACTACTTACGGTAAAGGCGCCCTCTGAACTTATTCCACTTTCCTCGCGCGGTCAATCCCGACTGAGGTCAGCGGTCGCAAGGTTACAAAGCGCTATCCCCAAGCGATGTCATTAAAGGTAGTGACGGCTGCGCGGCAAGCCCCCTGCCGACGGCTTGGCCAGTCTCAAGTCACCCCCGCGCCGCCGAAGAGGATCTTGCACCGCGAGAAGGAACGTGCGAAAATTCCTCGCTGAAGTCTGGCTCGGTGTCTTGATGCAAGTTACCTTCAAGAATAGTGACCGACCGTCAACCGATGTAGCGAGGCAGGTTCATGGCTCGAGATCTTGAAACCGCGAGAGCTCCGAGCCCCAGCAGCGAGCACGCTGCAGCGCAGCCCGCGCCGCCAGACAAGAGCAGTCAGATCCTCCAGTTCACCGTCGATCCAATCACGATAGTCGGCACTCATGCAGCGCTGCAGGCGGCGACCCGGACCGGACTTTTGCAGCTCCTGTGCACCGGCGCACACACGGCTCCGGCCTGCGCGGAGAAGCTCAAGCTGAACCTCCGCGCGACCGAGTATGTCCTGGAGGTCCTGGCCAAGAGCGGGCTTTTGGCCAACCGCGGCGGCCAGTATCAGCTGAATAATGGGACTCCGTCGGCCACGCTCACAGCACTGGAGATACAGGAGTTCACGCAGAGGCAGTTTGACTCGACGACCCATTTTCTAAAGACCGGAGAGTCGACCCTGTGGGTAGACGAGTCGACCCGCAAGCGCGAGGCTTCCTATAGTTCTTGCGTGGGAGCCCTGGGCAAGCTCTTTCACGAAGCCGCCAACAACCTGGCCGGTCAGCTCCGGCGGCCCCTGCCGCGCATCCTCGACGTCGGCTGCGGCTCTGGCGTGTGGAGCCTGGCCATCGCTGCGGGAGATCCGCAGTCACACGTGACCGGGCTCGATTTTCCAGCCGTCCTGGAAGCCTTTGTCAGCTGGGCGCGAGGACTCGGCATGGAGGGTCAGATCGCCACCCTGCCCGGTGACATGCATCAGGTGGAGCTGCCGCAGGAGCACTTCGATCTGGCGGTCATCGCCAACGTCCTCCGCCTGGAGGCTCCCGAGCGGGCGCGTCAGCTCGTCGCCCGCGTGGTCGGCTCGATTCGTCCGGGGGGATGCCTGCTGGTCGTCGATGCCCTGGCCGGAGGGACGGCGGAAAAAGAGCTGCTGCGCGCCGTATACGCACTCCATCTGGCGTTGCGGACCAATGTCGGACGGGTCTATTCGGCTGCGCAGATCCGCGGGTGGATGGGGGAGGCAGGTCTGTGCAACATAAGCGAGCTCGATACCGGAATTCACGTCGCGGCGCTGGGCGGGATCCTCGGCGAGCGTCCTTGAGCGGTGGCCGATGAGCCGCTCCTGCGTCTCACCCGGGTCAGAATCGGTAACGAGTGAACCAGGTAGCTTGAAAAAGGAGAGAACATGCAATCCTTGAAAGACAAGTTGCAGAATTATTTGACAAAGAAGTGGCCGGAGGCTCAATCCGTCGTGATTGAAAATCTGGCTGATCTGCCCGGGGGTTGGTCCAAGCGAACCTGGAGCTTTGATGCGATCGTCGATAGGGATAATGTCAAGACGGTATATCCCCTGATTCTCCGCCAGGACACGCCCAAGGCGGCGGCGATCATGCTGACCGATCGCGAAAACGAACACATCATCATCAACCGGGTCCGCGAGCACACCACCGTACCTGTTCCCCGCAGCTATTTTGTCGAGATGGACGCGACGGTCTTCGGTGAGCCGGCGATGATCATCGAGCGGCTCATCGGCAACTCGCAGCCGGTTACGCTGTTTCAGAAACCCGAGCTGCAAGAGGAAGCCAGGAACACCGCCAAGCATTACTGCGAGCAGCTGGCGGCCCTGCATCTGAGTCGGCAAGAAGCGCTCAATAGTGACAACCGCTTCAATGATCCGCGCAATCTGGGCATCAATGTAAGCAGCTGGGACAGCTATATCGATAGCTCGATCGAGCACTTCATATCCGAATATCCTAAGTTTGCCTACGATCCATTCCCCATCTACTACGACGCCATTTTGCACCTGCGACGCAACAAGCCGCGGCCGCTGCCCCTGGTGCTGCTGCACGGCGAGGTCAATCCCAACAACGCCATCTATAAAGACGGCAAAGTCCTCGGTCTGATTGACTGGGAGCTCGCCCACATCGGCGACCCGCGCGAAGATGTAGCCTGGTTTCAGCAGGTGGACTTCCTCGCAGGAACGAAGTTCTTTGAGAGCGTAGACTTCCCGGGGGGATTCCTGGGTTATTACAACCACCTGACGGGCTTCAATATCAGCATCCCCGAGCTGTTGTATTTCAACCTGTTTGCCAGCGCGGCCAACATGGCTCAGCTTATGGCGCCGAGTCGCCGGCGGCTCGAAGGTCAGCACCGTGAAATATTCCATTACTATGCGATGGAGCAGATAATTCCGGCGTTCTTCGTCGGGATGGGCAAGCTGCTCGGCTACTCCTTACCAACCCCGGCCTGATCTCAGGAGCGCCTAACCATGTTTACCCGACCTACTATCGTCGAAGTGATTGAAGGTGTGATGACCTCGCTGGTGCAGGATCTGGGGCCAGAGCTCCAGACGACGCAGGCCAAGATTCGCCTGCAGCTCAATCAGACCCTGCTGCAGTGCGTTATTCAGCGGATTCAGCAAGAGCCCCAGCTCATGGTGACCGAACACAATGAGATGACGGCGCTCTACCGCGCGCTGGCCGATCGGCTGCGCGACAGCCAGGGGGAGGCGGCGGTGCGGATTCGCGAGCGCAGCGAGCAGCTGGGCAAGCAGGCAGACCTACCGGCGCCGCTCGCGCAGACCGAGCTGGCCAAGGCGCATAGCAACTTGACCGCCGAGCTGGTCAAGACGCTCGGCGATCTGGATGAGCTCATCCGCACCGGAGATGCCAGCGCCGCCGATGGACTGCAGCTCGTGCGCGGGCACCTCGCCCTGCGTTCGCTGCGCGACTTCCAGGCGCTGATGGTCAACCAGGGAGCACTGGTAGGGCGCGGCTAGGCATAGGACTGGTGATGGTCGCTCAAGCCTCGATGGTCATCGGCGAGTACATCCTGCACGAGAAGCTCGGCGAGGGTGGGATGGGAGCCGTGTATCGCGCCGTGAACCGGCTGAGCGGCCAGCACGTAGCGCTCAAGCGAGTCCACCTTACAGCGATCAGTATTCCCGATAGCTCGCTTGGTGACAACGACACCCATCGCGATGGAGGAGTTCCGAACAAGAGTATCGGCAGCCGCACCGTGCTGGCGCAAGAGTTTCAGACCTTGGCGTCGCTTCATCATCCGCACATCGTCGGTGTCCGCGACTACGGGTTCGATAGTCAACAGAGTCCCTACTACACGATGGACCTGCTCGACTCGCCTCAGACCATCACCGAAGCCGCGGAAGGGGGCGACGTCGAGCTCAAGGTCGAGCTGCTGGTTCAGCTGCTGCAGGCGCTCGCCTACCTGCACCGGCGCAACATCCTTCATCGCGATATCAAACCCTCCAACGTCATGGTCCTGCATGGGCAGGTGAAGCTAGTCGACTTCGGAATCGCCGGCACGATCGGCGCCGGCGACAAGCTGGCCGGCACCATTCAGTACATGGCACCCGAGCTGTTTCTCGGCGCGCCATCCTCAATCGCCTCGGATCTATTTGCCGTTGGCGTTGTCGCATCCGAGATGCTGCGCCAGCAGATGCCCAAGGAGACGATCAGCACCACCCGATTCCTGGCGAACCTGCTCGGCGAGGATGAGGGAAGCACGCTCGCCCCGGACGCGGCGGAGCTGCTCGTCGGTCTTGGTAATTCCTCCCAAGAGGTGACTGAAGCCGAGGAAGTCGTCGCCAACCTCGACCTGGGTGAAGGTAGCCAGCGCCTGACCGCCATCGTCAAGCGCCTGCTGGAGCGCAACCCGGCCGACCGCTACAGCGATGCGGCGGAAGTCATCCGCGATCTGAGCGATGCCATCGGCCAGCCGCTGCCCCTGGAGACCGCGGCCACGCGCGAGAGCTTCCTCCAGGCCGCGGAGTTCGTCGGCCGGGAAGAGGAGCTGGCGCTGCTAGACGCGGCGCTGGCCGAGGCGCAGAACCAGCAAGGCAGCGTCTGGCTGCTCGCTGGGGAGAGCGGCGTTGGCAAGACCCGTCTGGCCAATGAGCTGCGGATTCGGGCGCTCGTGCGGTTTGGGCGGGTGGTCCGCAATCAGGGCAGCACGGAGCGGGCGGCGAACTATGGCCTGTGGGTCCCGATCATCCGGGCGCTGTGCCTGGACGCGAACCTGGAAGAGGAGCACATCGAGGTCCTCAGCGATATCGTGCCGGACATTGCGACGCTGCTGCAGCGGCGCGTCGGCGCCCCGGCGCGACTGCCGCCGCAAGCGGCGCAGACCCGCCTGCACCACGCGGTGGCCGCGCTATTGCGCAAGCAGCGCCAGCTGGTCGTCATCTTTCTTGCCGACCTGCAGTGGGCCGGCTCGGAGAGCCTGGCCCTGCTCTCCTACCTGGCTCCGCTTGTCCGGGAGCTACCGGTCTTGATCGTCGGCGACTATCGCGACGACGAAGCGAGCGAAGAGCTGCGTAAGCTCGCCGGGGCGCGGCATCTTCGGCTGGAGCGGCTGGCCTTCAAGCAGATCGCCCAGCTCTGCGAGTCGATGCTCGGGCCAAACGGGCGACGGCCGGAGCTGGTCGATTACCTCGCCAAGCATACCGAAGGGAACGTATTTTTTATCGTCGAGACCGTGCGGGCGCTGGCGCAGCGGGCCGGTCGCCTTGATCAGGTGACCACGGAAAAGCTCCCCGAGAACATCCTGACCGGTGGCATCGAGCTCATCATCCAGCGGCGCATCAGCCAGATTCCTGCCGAGTTCGTCGAGCTGCTCAACCTGGTCGCGGTGGCTGGGCGCCGGCTCGACCTCGGGCTCATCGAGCGGGCCAGCGAGCGGCGGGATCTCGCGCCGTTCTTGCTTGCCTGCGCCGACGCCTCGGTGCTCGAGGTTCAGCGGGGAGAGTGGCAGTTCTCGCACGACAAGCTGCGCGAGTGGCTGCTCAGGCACCTCAGCGAGGCGGATGGCCGTCGCTTGCACCGGCAGGTGGCGGAGTCGATTACGCTGCTGTACCCCGACGATCCTTCGCAAGACGCTACGCTGGGTTATCATTGGGACAAGGCGAACTCGCCCGAGAAGGCGTACGACTACTACATCAAGGCAGGTGCGGCTGCCGCCCGTCTCTACGCCAATGTCGAAGCGCGGGCTCATTACTCGGCGGCCCTGGCGATTATCGATCGGCAAGAGCCGAGCCTGCACAATCAACGACGGATGATTGATACCCTGCTCATCGTCATCGGTCTCTCCATCTATACGTCCAGTCTCCCCGACCTGCTAACGCGCCTTGAGCAAGTTGAGAGCTACGCCCGCGAGCTTTTGACCGGCGATGGCGTGCTGCATGAAGACATCTTGCGCGATATGCGCATCCAGTTCTGGAAGGGCCGCTGCAGCCTGCTGCTCGGAGCCGTCGTGCCGGCGATCCAGCACTGCCAGCGGGCCTGCGTCCTGGCCAAGACGCACGATGCCCAGGAGGTGTATGCGGCGGCTTGCCTGATGATCGGTCAGTCCAAGTTCACCCAGGGGCATATGGGGGCGTGCTGGCCGTATCTGCAGGATGCGCTGGCCTGGCTGGAGCCGCGGGCACCCAGCCCGGATTGGATTCGCGTCGTCGGCTTTCAGGGGCTATCGCTGCTCGCCCGCGGCGAGGTCAGCGCTGGGCGCGAGTACATAGATAAGCTGTGGGGCCCAGCCAAGACCCTGAACTTGCTGGCCACGGTGTATACGTACGCGGCAGTTGGTGCGCTCCTGCTTCACGACTGGGTGGCGCTCAAGGAGGCAGCGCAGCAGATGCTGGTGCAGGCCGAGCAGGGCAAGGACCGCCGACTCGCCGCCAACTCGCTGTGGCTGCTCGCCCGTGCCGAGGGGGAGCTCGGCAATCTCGATGCTGCAGCGCGGCACAGCGAAAATGCGCAGAGCTTCTTCACCAAAAAGGTAAACAACATCCTGCAAGACTGGTTCAGCGTTGCCGATGCTGAGACGATCATGCAGATGGGCCGGCCGGCCAGAGCGATCGAGATCGTCGAGCAGGCGATCGAGCTAGCGCGCAGCATGGGAAGCATCTTCGGCCAAGGCCTTGGCCACCGGACCTGGGCGCGCGCGCTGGCCCTGCTCCCCGAGCCCAACTGGCCCGAGATCGAGGCGCACCTTGCGCAGAGCGTGGGCCTGTTTGAGCTGGGCGAGGCCTGGCTCGAGCTGGCGCACACCCAGGTCGCGATCGCCGAGCTGGCGACGCAGCGCGGCGAGGTGCAGAGCGCGAGCCGACATTTCGCGATGGCGATACAGCGCTACGAATCGGCGCAGCTGGTGCCAGCACTGACTGAAGCACGGAGCTCCCTGGAGCGGCTCTACGCCGCCAAGACGGGGTAAGGTGGAGAGGTCCAGCGCTCGCCTGGCCTCAACTGCGGATCGTGATGATGAAAGGATTTTTCCCATGGGGCAACCGATCGAATCTGACCAACAGAAACCTCAAGCAGAGCTGCTCCGCGAGCTCGCTGCACTGCCGTTTCACGAGCTGGAGAGCCGCTTCCGCGCCGCCGGGAGACCGGGCTCGCTGCGCGAGATTGACGGCGACCTGGAGTGCCGGATCCTCAGCGTCCGTCACGATGCCTATATGGGCCGCCTGCTGATGGCGCTGTACCGGGCTGATTTGTTCGCCTGGGTCTCCAAGACCTTCACCTCGCAGACCGATACTGCCGGTTCGGGGATCAACGACCTGCGGATGCCGATCGTCGGCCGGCAGAAGCGACTGCCTTTTGTGAGCACCATCGGCCCCTCGGCGATCGACGGCGAGCCGTGCATTATCCTCGACTACGACTCGCCCCAGAACCCGGCGTTCTTCCGCAGCGTCTTTGATGAGCTCCGTCCGCTCGGTGCCGGGGTCTTCATCGGGCTGGGGGTGCGCAAGCGCAAGAGCGGCCGGGTCGGAGAGATCTTCTTCGTGGTTGCCAAGAGGTAGTCCGCGCCGGGCCACCGGCGCGCCCGCCGCTCAGAAGCTGCCGAACAGGAAGTTGCCGGGGTCTTCCGGGGCTGTACTTAGAAGCCACTGAACGTACAGCTCTTCCATCTCCTCCAGATCAATAGCGCCATCGCGGTTCAGATCCAGCCGGGCAAACTCCGCCGGCGACTCGGCAGGGCAGCCCAGCGCGGCGAGAAAGTTGCTGTACTCAGCGGCGGCGAGCTGACCGCGCTGCCGCACATCCATCAGGGCGTATAGAGCGACGCCGATGGTGAACAGCCACTGCGGCAGCTTGCCTATCTGGGCAATATCACGGCGCGCCAGCTCGGGCAGCCGCAGGAAGTCCTGGGCCCTGATAATGCCATCGTGGTCGTGGTCGAGATGGCTGGCCAGCGTTTTCCACAGCTGGAGGCCGGCGGTGTGCACCGCGGCGCCGCCGGCGCTCGGCTCTTGGCCGTGGCGCTGCTGCTGCAGCCTTGCCAGAAGCAAAGCTAGTCCGTCCCAGCTCAGCTCACCCTGGCCGCTGCCGGAAAGGGTCTTGTGCAAGTGGAGAAACTTTTTGACCTGCCAGGCTGCAAGCTCCGTGTCGAGCAAGCGGGCGGGCCGCGGCGCCGGCGCTCGCGCCCCGGACTCCAGCACCGGCGTTGGCCGACCTGCCCACCCCGGGGTCGACTTGAGGAAGCCGACATCGTGAAAATACTGAAACAGCCGCGCCAGCACGGCTTGGTCGAGCTCGGGGACCGTGCGGTAGGCCGGCGAGGCGTAGGGCGTGGTGGTGAGGCGCGAAAGCAGCTCGCCGGCCAGGGATGGGTAGGCAACAAACAACAGCAGGCGGTCGGTGGGCAGCGCCTCCAGGATCGGCAGCAGCGCGTGCGTGTTCTGATCGGCGTCCTGATGCAGAAAGTGGCGCAGACCGCTGAGCCAGCGCGCCGGCTCCTGCTCCTCCAGAGTGTAGCCCTGCTCGCGCAGCCAGGCGATGGCGCTGCTCCAGTGGAGGCCCTTGGGGCTGGACAGGTGGAACACCCTGCCGACCGACTCTGCCTTCAGAGCCAGATCGACGATCAGGTCGGCCACATAGTCGACCGGCAGGGTGTCGACATAGGCGTCCTGCTTGGGCACCGCTTGCAGCTCGATGCACGCCTTGAACATCCGCGATAGGAAGTCCTTGGTGTTCCAGACTCCGGTTTGCGAGTCACCGCAGACAAAGGGTACGCGGTACAGGGTCACTGGGAATCCGCGGCTGCGGGCGCGCAGCAGCAGCTCGTCAGCCGCCCACTTGGTCTGCCGGTAACCGCGATCGAGCTGTTGCAACAGGGCCCCCGCGGCCTGGCGCACCTGTTCCAGGAACTCGCCGGAGTCGTCAGCCTGGCTGAAGTACGGCGTGTAGAGCTGCCAGGTAACGGCCGAGGTGGAGACATAATGGATGGGCTTGCATCGCCCCACCTGGGAGAGCCGGAGGACCTCTAACGTACCCAGCACGTTCGCTGGCCGTAGATCGAAGTAGGACTGAACCCAGTTGACCTTGGCCCCGTTGTGGATGATTAAGTCGATTCGCTCACCGAGCTCGCGGAAGCGCTCGTCGCTCAGGCCGAAGCTTGGCAGCGCTAGGTCGCCGCATAGGGCGGATAGGCGCTGGGTGTATTGGTCCTGCCAGAGACCGGCGGCGCTCAGGCCGCTGCGGAGGCGGGCCAGTGCCTCTTGCGCTGAAGCCGCGCGGACCAGGCAGTACAGGTCTGCTGTTGTATGGCGCAGCAGCCGGTCGAGAAGATACAGACCGATAAACCCGGTGCCACCGGTCAGCAGGATCGCTTTGGGCGGGGGCAGCGCGGCGAGCTCTGTCCACTCGTCCGGCTGCGGCAGGCTATCCACGAGCCCGATGTCAGACATCATCTGCGCCGCCACATCCTGCCCGCCGGCCCCTGCCCCCGGCTGCGCGGCGGGCGTCAGCTGATCCATCAGGTGGGCGGTCAGGCGAGCGACCGAGCCATAGGTCCAGATCGCTGCCGAGGTAAGCGACAGACCGGTCTGCTGCTCGATCAGATTGCGCAGCTCAAGCCCGAGCAGAGAGTCCAGCCCGTAGCTATGGAACAGCGTCTCCGGGTTGAGCTGCCGAGGGTCAATTCCCAGGACCTGGGCCACAGTCGTGCGCAGCGACTGCTCTAGCAGGGCTGCGCGCTCGCCCGCAGCGACCGTCCGCAGCCGCTCCAGCAGTCTCTGGCCTTGCTCGGGCGGCGCGCTGGCGGCATCGACCGGATCGGTCAAGCAAGACAGATAGGTAGCTACAGACTCGGCCGGATAGTGCGCGAGCAGGCGCTTGACGCTACCCCGCAGCACCATGACCTCAGGTCGAGGGTGGGCCAACAGCCGGCTCAGCAAGGGGTAGCTCTCCTCGGGCTCCAGGCCATGCTCGGTCAGCAGCGGGCGACGGCCGGCACTGGCCGCGGCCAGGCCCACCGCGGCGAACGGACCCCACTGAATGCTCAGGGTCGGCTGGCCCAGCCTGGTGCGGGCGTGGGCGAACGCGTCGAGGAAGGCGTTGGCTGCCGAGTAGTTGGCTTGGCCGGGCGAGCCGAGTGCAGAGGCGACCGAGGAGTACACGATGAAAAAGTCCAGCGGCTGCGCCCCACAGAGCGCATGCAGGACCAGCGCTCCGCGAACCTTGGGTGCGAACACATGAACAAAGTGCTCCAGGGAGAGCTCGGCGAGCAAGTGATCGTCGATGACCCCGGCACAGTGGACGATCCCGCGCAGCGGCGGCAGCTGCGCCCGGACCCGCGCAAACACGGCCGCCATCTGGGAGCGCTCCGAGACGTCGGCACACAGGGCCAGGATCTCGGCACCCGCCTGCCGCATAGCCGCGATCGTGGATTCTGTCTCGGCGCTCGGCTGAGAGCGCGAAATCAGCACCAGATGGCGGGCCCCGGCGGCGACCAGCGACTGGGCCAGAGCCAGCCCGAGACCCGAGAGCCCCCCGGTAATGAGGTACGTGGCGTTGCCCTGGGGCCGGAAAGAGCGATTCGGCGCCGCGCCGCCGCCGGCTGGCTGGCTGGACTGCGACGCCGGGTCAAGCTGCGTGCGGACCAGGCGCGCCACCAGCCGCCCCTGCGCCCGAAGAGCTACCTGCCCCTCATGGCCGGGCGCGGTGAGCTCATCGAGCACCGCCTGGGCGTCACCGGCT
The DNA here is from genome assembly GCA_044222245.1 of Polyangia bacterium. Taxonomy (GTDB): domain Bacteria; phylum Myxococcota_A; class Polyangia; order Palsa-1104; family JAEUJZ01; genus CALFML01. Next base: position 33,947 of record JBGANQ010000088.1, read on the forward strand.
CCGGCGGACGGGCTGAGGTCGATGAGCCGGCAGCCAAGCTCCGGCTGCTCCAGGGCCAGCGCCCGCCCCAGACCCCACAAGGGCGCCTGACCCAGCGCCGGCGGGGCCGCAGAGTCGCTTGCTGACTGCGCACCGCGGGTGACAAGCAAAAGGCGCGGCAGGCGGTGCCCGCCCCGGTCGCGGTGCCCGTCCACGAGCGCCTGCGCGACCAGCGCGGCCGCGACCGTGAAGTGGAGCGCCGGCGCCGTCGCCTCCCCAGAGCTAGCGAGCTCGACCGCAGGGGCATCCAGGCTCCACAGATAGAACACGCCAGCGCAAGCCTCCCCTTCAGCCAGGGCCTCCGCAAGAAGGCGACGGTAGTGATCTTTGTTGAGCGGGTCGATGAGAAAGCGGTCGCGGGTCGGGTGAGCAAAATCATCAGCCGGCAGGACCTGGACGCAGCGGTGACCCTGCTGACCGAGCTTGCCGGCGACCGCTTCGGCGAGCCCGGTGGAGTCGGACAGGATCAGATAGGTGCCCGCAGCGCGGCGGGCGGTGGTGGGCGGCAGCGGTGCCGGCTGCCAGTCGATGCGGTAGACGCAGCGGTCAAGGTCCGTACTGCGGGCGCGGGACTGGGGGCTCAGCAGCGCGATGTGAAAGCTGCGGAGCAGCAGGCAGACCTGGCCGCTCTCATTGAAGATGGTGATGTCGAAGGAGAGCTGGCTGGGCGGCTCGCTGCCGGTCGGGCTGCGCCGCGCATGCGCCCACAGCCGCTGTCCCGGACGGTGCAGCAGCTGGACGCGCTCGACCCCGACCGGCACGAAGACCGAGGTTGCCCGGGGCAGCGCCGCCAGGATGAGCGCCGCCGCCGCCTGGCCGCAAGCATCGAGCAGCGCCGGATGAATCAGAAAGTGCTCGGCCGGGCCGGCGGACTCTGGCAAGCAGACCGAGGCGAGCGCCTCCTCATCGCCCCGCCATAAGGCCAGCAGGCCGCGGAACGCTGGACCCAGTCGGAAGCCCTGGGCCTGCGCGGCTTGATAGAGCTCCTCAGGCTGCAGGCTCTGCGCGACTCGGCCGCGCAGGACCTCCAGGGAGGCGGACGGAGTCGGAGGCTCCGCTGGCGGGCTGCGGTCCAGGCGGCCGACGGCGTGCTTCTGCCAGCTCGGCTGGTCGGTGCCCCGCGCGGAGATCGTGAAACCCGCATGCTCGGCGTCAGTCTGCATCGCATCGAACTGCAACACGACGTTGTCACCACTCGCCAGGGTCAAAAAGCGCTCGAACTTGAGGTCGGACAGCGCGACCTGCGGGCAGCGGAACACCTGCTGGGCCGCGGAGAGGGCCATCTCGATATAGGCGACGCCGGGAACGACGATCTCGCCGTGGACCTGATGCTCGGCCAGAAAGGGCAGCTGCTGCACGCTGATCTGCTGCTGAAAGAGATGCCGGTCGGGCTGAGTCGCGATGGGGATGGGCGCGCCGAGCAGCGGGTGGCCGGAGGCTGGCCTGGGCCCGCCAACCGCGCTGGCCCGGCCGGTCGCGGCGGGGACATTCATCCAGTAGCGGCCATGCTGCCAGGGATAGCGCGGCAAGCTGACCGTGGTGCCGCCTTGTGGATAGAGCTTGCTCCAGTCCAGGGGATACCCCTGGAGGTGCAGCTTGCCCAGCGCCTTGAGCAGGCAGCGCCGATCGTCCTGGCCCCGCCGCAGCAGGAACAGCGTGCGCGCCGGCACCTGCTCGGCGCGCGCGCACTGGTCGATGTCCATGGTCAGTACCGGATGCGGACCCACCTCCAGGAAGATCTGGTTGCCGGCCCGGATGGCGCTCTGCACTGCGGGGGCGAAAAGTACAGTCTGACGAATGTTCTGCGCCCAGTAGTTGGGCCGCAGCTCCTCGGTGCCTACCAATCGGCCGGTGACTGTGCTGAACATGGGAATCATGCCCGGCTGCAGCTGGATGCTGCCCAGCCGGTCGAGGAACTTGGGCAACAGCCCATCCATCTGCGGGCTGTGGAACGCGTAGTTGACGCGCAGCGGGCGGACCTCGACGCCGCGACTGGCGAGCCGCTCCCGGGCCAGCCGGAGCGCCTCGGAAGCCCCGCTCAAGACCACGGCCGAAGGGGCGTTGACCGCCGCGATATCGAGCTGGCCTTCTACTTTGAGGTCCCCGAGAATCGTGCGGACTTCATCTGCGGCCAGGGCCACGGCCGCCATCTGGCCGCGACCGACCGCCTTGTGCATCAGGCGGCCGCGCAGGGCGGCAATGCGCAGCGTCGCCGCCAACGACAGGTGACCGGCGATGTGAGCAGCGGCGAGCTCGCCCACGCTGTGGCCGATGACCGCATCGGGTACGATCCCCCAGGACTTGAGCAGCTCCGCCAGCGCAATCTCGAGCGCCACCAGGACCGGCTGGGCGACGTCGGTATCCGCCAACCGGCTCGCCTGTTCGTCGGCCAGGAGCTCGCGGTTTATCGACCACGAGACCAGCTGTTGCAAGATGGTGTCACAGCTCTGGATGACGTTGCGGAAGACCGGCTCCGTCTCCAGCAGCGAGCGTCCCATGCCGAGCCACTGCGAGCCCTGCCCCGGGAAGACGAACACCAGCCGGGCTGGATCGGCGGTGGCAGCGCCCTTTAGCAAGTTGTCCGGCAGCTCGCCGCGGCCGTAGGCGGTCAGGGTCTCGACAAGCTCCGCCTTGGAGCTGGCGAGCAGCGTCAGGCGCTGGGATTGGTGCGTGCGCCGCACGCTGGCGGTGTAAGCAATATCGTGCAGCGACTCGTCGGTCCGGCTCAGATACTCCGCATAGGCCTTGGCCATCGCCAGCAGGGCCTGCGGGCTCCTGGCTGACAGCGGCACCAGGTAGCAGCTCTGCTGCGCCGCTGCAGGCGCTGCAGACCGGGGCGCCTCCTCAACTATCACATGGGCGTTGGTGCCGCTGATGCCAAAGGCGCTTACTCCCGCTCTCCTTGGCTTGGGCCCGGCCGGCCACTGGATCGTCGTGGTCGGGATCGCAAGCGGTGTCTGCTCCAGCGAGATTCGCGGATTCAGCGTCTT
>JBGANQ010000010.1:0-157658 GCA_044222245.1 Polyangia bacterium
AACTACCTTGGACACAGGGGCTGATGGCGGGCGGCGGTGCCTGGGCCGCCGCCGGCTCGCGCTGCCTTGTGAGCGCGACCGACAGCACACCGCACGCCGCTTGCGGGCTGAGGGGCCGCCGGCTCCCCATGGATTGATTGCCCGGCGGCCCCTTGAGCTGATGGCGCGGTGCCTGGGCCGCCGCTAGGTCACGACAGCTGGCCACGCAGGCACGACAGCGGGCCGCACCGGCCTTGCGTGCGGCGGCGGCGTGTGACCTCATACGGGCCAAGGCAGACGCAGCCGCCTTGCCCAGGCGGCGCGTCCATCGCAGGGTTGGCAGGGTGTAGCGCTTGCTGAGGCTGTCCGATTACGTCCGCAGAGTCTGCCGTCGAGAAAATCGACGTTGCGGACAGAATCAGGCGAGGTCTCCGACGGGAGGGACGCTATCGGAGGTAACGTCAGCATCCTGCTCGGCACCGGCGATGGGAACTTCAGCGGCCGGCAGGACTTCACCTCGATCAACGCTCCCTGGGCGGTGTACGTGCTGGATCTGAACGGTGACAAGCGGCAGGACTTCGTCATCGTCAATGAGCTAAATAGCACCAACAATCCGAATCCGGGTAACATGACGGTGTACCTGAATACGTCCCTGTAGCGACCAGCGCCGTCCGGTCGCTGCGCGCAAGCTGCGCGTCGTGGCCGGACGGCACCACGATCGGCGCGACCCGAGCTGAGCTCGGGCGCTGCCTTTTTGTTTGGCTCGCTTTCTTCCTCGCCGCCCTCACGCCTCGGGGAGCGCTGGCGGCGCCGATTGTCATTACGCCAGCGCAGGCGTCCGCCGCCGCCAAGAGCAGCAGCGGAGCCGGTGCCTGCGCCACCACGGTGCATCTTAGCAGCTTCAACACCCTCACCAGTCCGGGCGTCGCAGCGTTCTATGTCTCGCAGGCGCCGGGCATGAGCAGCGTCGATGGCAAGGTCAGCCTGCCGATCAGCGCGGTGAACTTCCGCAACGCCGATCCCAAGGCCGTCTCCGATTTTCCCAATGCCCAGCCGCTGCCGTTTTCCTCTCTGGCCGGCAGTCCCAAGGCGGGCAACGATCAGAATATCGCGATGCGAGTGCGCGGCTACCTGAATGTCCGCAGCGCCGCGACCTACACCTTCGGCGTGCAGGCCGATGACGGCTACCGGCTGTCGATCGGCGGCATCCTGATCCTGCAGTCTACGGTGACCGGCGCCTCGCTACACGACAGCCGGCAGGTGCAGTTTACCGGCCCCGGCCTGTATTCGATCGAGCTCGTCTACTTTCAGCAGACCGGCCCGGGAGTCCTGGCCCTGGCCAGCTCCCCCCGCGTCGATGTCGAGGTCAGCGCGACGCCGACGGCGCTGCCGGCGAGCTTCAAGCTCGTGGACTCTGCCGATCTGTTCAGCGCGCTGGTCGGCCAGAGCAGCTGCCGCGAGTGTCAGGTCGACGCCGACTGCGGTGCCAACGCCGGTCAGTACTGTCGCGACGGTCTGTGCCAGGGCTGCCTCGTCGGCAATCACTGCGGCGCCAGCTGCACGGCGTGTCCGGCCGCGCTGCCGGCGTGCTCGGGCACCCAGTGCAGCGAGTGTAGCCCTGAGGACACCCATGTCTGCGATCTCAAGGGAATGCTCTGCATCAACAACGCCTGCACGCCGTGCATCTCGGATGCGCAGTGCGCGACCGGGCAGATCTGCGACAGCGCCTTTGGGCAGTGCATCAGCCGTCCCAACATCCAGTACTCCGGCGGCTGCAGCAGCGTGCCGACCCGGTCCGGACCGGGCGGCGGGGTGCTGATTACCGCGTTCCTGGTCGGACTTTTTTTTTTCGTCGCCCGGACGCGGTCGCGCGCGGTGCCGGCGGGCCGGCGGGCGGTGACAGCGGGCCGGCGGGCGAGCGTTCCGAGACTGCTGATCCCGGCGCTGCTCATCGCCGCGGTGCCCGAGGCGCAGGCGCAGGTGTTCATCCCGCCGCTGGCGACGTTCAACGCCCAGACCTTCCGGCCGACCCTCGGCACTGGGAACCTGTTTACCGTTGAAGGGACTCTGCTGCCCAAGCCGCGCTGGCCCATCGCCGGGGTCGTCTTCGAGGTCGCCAACCGCCCTTTGCGCCTGGTGCTGCAGGACACCGGCGAGACCTACGCAGCCACGGTGCCGACGACCTTCACGGCGCACCTCATGGCGGGGGCGGGAATCACCCGCTGGTTCTCGGCGGCGCTGGCGCTGCCCGTGGTCCTTTATCAGGGCTTCGACACCCGCACGCCGACCTCCGATGTTCCCAACACCCCCACTGTGGCCGGCCCGGGCGACCTGCGGCTGCTGACCAAGTTCCACCTGGTTGAGCGCAAGGGCTTCGGCCTGGCGGCGGTGCCGCAGCTGACCTTTCCCACCGGCTCGGCGAGCTCCTTCCGCGGCGATGACACCTTTGGTATCGAGCCGCGGCTGGCCGCCGACTACACCTTCCGCAACGGAGTGTTCATCGCCGCCAACCTCGGCGTCTACATTCGCACCTATAACCGCACGGTGGACTTCGATCTGGTGCGGGTGAGTGATCAGCTGCGCTACGGACTGGGCGTGGGAGTGCCCCTGCCGCGCGGCTTTGCCGTCTCGGCAGAGCTTAACGGGGCCGCCGGCTTCAGCAAGTTCGTCGGCGGCCCGCTGTACACGCCGCTTGAGTGGTATGCCGGCGCGCGCTACGCCATCAAGTCGAGCATTGAAGTCAGCGCCGGACTCGGAGGCGGGCTGGTGGGCGCCGTCGGCTCGCCGAACTTTCGCTTCTTCGCCGGTGTGGCCTACGTGATCCCGGGCACCACGCGCACGCCCCCCCGACCGCCCGAGCTTGTGGTCAGGCCCGTGGTCGAAGCGCCGACTCCTGAGAGCGAAGCGCCGGTCCCCGCAAGCGAGAGCTGCGCCGACGCGGCGGCGGCCAAGGACAGCGTCAGGTGTCCGGACAGTGATCACGACGGCGTGCCGGACAAGCTTGACGCCTGTCCCAGCCAGCCGGGAACGCGCGAGCACAGCGGCTGCCCCGAGCCGGTCGCCGATGCCGACAAGGACGGAGTCGCGGACAAGCTCGATCGCTGCCCCAGCGAGCCCGGACCGGCGGCCAACGGCGGCTGTCCCGACCGCGATCAGGACAAAGACGGTGTGATCGATCGTCTGGATAAGTGTCCCAAGCAGGCCGGACCCAAGGAGAGCAGCGGCTGTCCGCTGCTGGAGATCAGCGAGACCAGCATCCGCCTGTCCCTGCCCCTGAAGTTCCTGCCCGGCTCGGCCGAGCTGGACACCGGCTCGCGGCCGACGGTCGCCGCGCTGGTGACGGCGCTGCGCGCGACGCCGACGATCAAGAAGGTCCTGATCGACGTAACCGCGGGTGGCAGCCACCACGCCGCAAAGCGGCTGGCGACGCGCCGTGCCAAGGCGCTGTCCGACATCCTGGTCGAGGCTGGCGCAGCCGACGAGCTGCTGGCAATTCGTGCCGTCAGCGAGCCTGGGCCCGACGAGATCGCCCGCGTGGATCTGGTGCGCGATAATCATCTCTCCCCCGCGACTCGGCCCGAGGCGAGCAGGCCCGAGGCGAGCAAGCCCGAGGCGAGCAAGCCCGAGGTGAGCAAGCCCGAGGCGAGCAAGCCCGAGCCCTCAAGACATCGGTCCAGCCGAGCAGACGTCGATGAGAGCGATGATGAGGAGTCGGCGACTTCCTCCCGCCGCCATCATCGCTCGCACCGGGGCGGGGACGGCAAGTCGAAGAAGTCCAATAAAGAGAAGCGCAGCCGCCACTGAGCCGGGCCTGCCGCCGTGGGAGCGGCTGCTTGCCGCCGCTCAGAGTTTGTGTCCGCAGCGGCCCCGCAGGCCCGCCAGGTCCTGCGGAGGATCTCGCGGCCGTCCCCGCTCGCGCAGGACGCTCTGCGGCTTGAGGTCACAGCCCGCGCGTCGCCTTCGGCCCTCACCCTAGCGGACAACCGCCTATACTGAGACCATGCCCGGCCGTAAACTCACCGCCCGCGATGGGGCCGCGCCCACCGACGAGCCAGCGAACTTCGCCACGAGTGGTCTATGCTGCCTATGATCCGGCGCTCAACCGCAAGGTCGCCATCAAGCTGATACGCGACAGCGGCAAGGGCCTCCATGCGGTAGCCCGGCAGCGCCTGCTGCGGGAGGCGCAGGCGATGGCGCAGCTGTCCCATCCCAACATCATCGCGGTCTTCGATGTCGGGACGGCCTTCGAGCAGGTCTTTGTCGCCATGGAGTTTATCGAAGGCGGCACCCTGCGGCAGTGGCTGGCGGAGAAGCCGCGGACCCAGCGCGAGATCGTCGCTGCCTTTGTCAAAGCGGGCCGCGGCCTGTGCGCCGCGCACGCCGCCGGTCTGGTCCACCGCGACTTCAAGCCCGACAATGTCCTGGTCAGCAAGGACGGCCGGGTGCTGGTCACCGACTTCGGGCTGGTGCGCAGCGTGAGCGCCGCCGACGAGGATGGCCCCTCACCGCCCGCAGCTGCCGCGCCCGACCTCAGCGGCAGCCAGCTCCACACCCCGCTCACCGAGACCGGCGTGGCGGTGGGCACCCCTGCCTATATGGCACCCGAGCAGCTCATCAGCAACCAAGCCGACCCTCGCTCGGACCAGTACAGCTTCTGCCTCGCGCTTTACGAGGCCTGTTACCGAGTCGCCCCGTTCGCCGCCAAGGCGGGCAAGGAGCGGCTGGAGCAGATGTTCAACCGCGGGCCGCAGCCGCCGCCGGCCCAGTACCGCCTGCCGCCGCGCTGGCGGCGGGCGCTGCTGCGCGGCCTGGCGGCCGAGCCGGCGGCGCGTTTCGCTTCGCTCGAGGACCTGCTCAAAGAGCTGTCGCGCGACCGCGGGCGGCGACGGCGGCGCTGGGCGCTGGCGATCGGCGGGCTGACGATGATTGCGGTGCTGACCTTCCTCTACGTGCGCGCGCAGCGGCGGTCGCTGGACTCCTTCTGCGCACACGCAACGGATCGCCAGCCGCCGCTGTGGCACGACGGACCGCGCCGGGCGGTGCACAAGGCCCTGCTGGGCATGGACCGCCACTTTGGCGGGGCGCTGTGGAAGCACATCGCCCCGCTGCTTGATGAGTATGGGCGGCAGTGGAAGAAGATGAACGTGGAGTCCTGCCAGGCGACGCTCATCCGCCGCGAGCAGACCGCGGTCGTGTACGAGCTGCGCTACGCCTGTCTGGAGCGGCGGCACCAGGAGTTTTCGGCGCTCACCTCGCTGCTGCAGGCGCCCCCGGACAAGCAGGCGGCGCAGCGCGCGGCCAACGCCATCTTCGAGCTCACCCCGATCAGCGCCTGCGCCGATGTCGTGGCGCTCAGCGCGCCGACGCCCATGCCCGACGCGCCGCAGCTGCGCGAGCGCATCCGCGAGCTGTACCGCAGCATCGAAGAGCTGCGGGTCTTCGAGCACACCGGCCGGTACTCGGTGGTCAGCGAGCGCGCCCGCGCGGTAGTGCAGACCGCGCAGGGCATCGGCTATGCCCCGGCGTTGGCAGAGGCGCAGTACCTGCTCGGCAAGGTCCTTTACAACACGAGCGCCTATGACACCGCCGAGCAGGCCTACATCGCGGCCGCTGCGGCGGCGGTGCAGGGACACGACTCGCTCCTGGCCGCCAAGTCCTATACGGCGCTGGTCGGGCTTTTGGGGACGCGCCGGCGGTTCGCCGGCTCGGACACCTGGGCGGCGCTGGCTCGCGCCGAGCTGGACTCGGGACGCAACAACCCCAGCACCCGGGTGCGGCTGCTGCTGCACTCCTGCCAGAGCGCGACGGCGCGCCGGCAGTTTGCGGCTGCCGAGGCGGCCTGTCAGCAGGCCCTGCAGCTGTCCGCCGCGGCCGGCTTTGCCGACACGCCGCAGCGCGCCACGGTGCTGCGCGGGCTGGCCAACCTGCGGTTCCAGCAGGATCACCTGGGCGAGGCGCTGGACCTGTTCGCGCAGGCGCTCAGCCTGCAGGAGCGGCACTACGCGGTGCAGCATCCGATGGTCGCGGCCACGCTGCGCGAGCAGGCGGCGGTCTTGCTGGCGCAGGGCAGGGCTGAGGAAGCGGGCAAGGCGGCCCTGCGCTCGCTGGTCATCGATGAGCAGAGCTTCGGCGCCGCGCACTTCGAGCTGACCGAGGCGCTGCAGCTGCTGGCGACGATCCGCCTGGCCCAGGGCGACCGCGAGCAGGCCATCCTCTATGCGCAGCGCGCCGTGGACGGCACCCGCGCTTCGCTGCCAGAGGGGCACCCGCGCATCGCCATCGCCGTCAGCGCGCTCGGCGATGTCCTGGCTCGCGCCGGTCGCTTGTCCCAGGCGCTGGAGCAACATCAGGCGGCGCTGGCCAGCCTGGAGCCGACCAGCGACGAGGTTCACGCCGCCGCCGCGGCGCTGGGAGTCGCCGAGGACCTGCTCGCGACCGGCCAGGCGGCGCAGGCGCTGCCTCGGCTAGAGTGGGGGTTTCACAGCCGGGCGCTGACCGAAGAGCGCCTGCTCCTTGGACGGCGTCAGTTTGCCTGGGCGCGGGCGCTGTGGGCGGCAGGTCCCAAGAGCCAGCACGAGCGCGCGGTCGCGCTGGCCAAGGACGCCCAGGCTTCCTTCCGTGAGCTCGGCAGCCAGGCGCGCCGGGCGCTGGCCGAGGTGGATGACTGGCTGGCGCAAAACCCGCTGCTGTAGCTAGCGCGGCAGTCGGGATATACTCTTTGGCCATGTCTGTTGTCAAGCGTCGCTGGGTCTTTCTCGTAGGCGCCCTGGTTCTCGCGATGGCGGCGGTAGGGATCGCATTCGCTCCGTCTCTGCGCAACTTCTACGGTCACCGCGCCGGGGTGGTCATCCGCGAGGATCTGCCCTATCGGCCGGGCAGCAGCCACCCCAAGCAGCGCCTCGATCTGTACCTGCCGGCTGAGGCGCGGGGGGCCTTCCCGCTGCTCGTGTTCGTGCACGGCGGCATCTGGAAGGCGCAGGACCGCCGCTTCTTTCAGCCGGCGACCGGCTTGTATGGGGCGGTGGGCGTCCGGCTGGCGCGCCAGGGCGTCGGGGTCGCGGTCGTGGGCTACCGGCAGTATCCCGAGGTCGGCTTTGCCGAAGGCATAGATGATCTGGCCACCGCGGTCGCCTTCGTGCAGCGCAGCGCCGCGCAGTGGGGGGCCGATCCCGAGGCGGTGGTCGTCGCCGGTCACTCCAACGGCGGGCTGCTGGTGTCGCTGCTCGCCCTGGATCCGCAGTACCTGCGGCGGGTCGGCAGTGACCCGGCACGCCTGCGCGGCTTTGTCAGCATCGCCGGCACCTACGCGCCCGACCGGATCCTGCCCTCGCTCAAGTCCGAAGAGGCGGCGATCCTGGTCAAGTGCGCCGGCGGCCCCGCTGGCCTGGCGACGTTTTCGCCGCTGCAGCACGCCCGCGCCGACGCGCCGCCCATGCTGCTGGTCGTCGCCCACAACGACTTTCCGTTCCTGGTCCGCGAGCACCGCGACATGCTACAGGCGCTGGCCCCGGCCGGCGATCGGGTCACCGCGGTCGAGCTGCCCACCGACGATCACATGAGCATGCTCTTAAACCTCGGGACGCAGCGCGACAACCTGTCGCTGCCGCTGCTTACCTTTATTCACCGGGTGATCCGCACCCCGGCGCCGAATCCTTGAGATAAGGTCAGCGCGGCTGGCCGGGACCCGGCGGCAGACCCGTGTGCTGGGTCAGGGCGACGCCGCGGCGGGGCGGCTGAGCACGCCGCGGACCGCCGCGCTGACCTTCGGCGGACTCGCCGGTGCCGAGCGGCTGCCAGGTCGGCACGAGGTGGTGCTTGCCGTTGCCGATCAGATCGGCGCGGCCCATGCGGCGCAGCGCCTCGCGCAAGATCGGCCAGTTGTTGGCGTCGTGGTAGCGCAGAAACGCCTTGTGCAGCCGGCGCTGCTGCAGGCTCTTGACGACGTACACCGGCGAGTCGAGCTTGAGCGGGTGCAGCGGATTTTTCCCCGTGTGATACATCGCGGTGGCGCTGGCCATGGGGGAGGGGAGGAACGCCTGCACCTGATCCGGACGGAAGCCGTTGCGCTTGAGCCACAGCGCCAGGTTCAGCATATCCTCGTCGGTGGTCCCGGGGTGCGCGGCGATGAAGTAGGGGATGAGGTACTGCTCCTTGCCGGCCTCCTTGGAGTAGCGATCAAATAGCTCCTTGAAGCGGTCGTAGGCGCCGATGCCCGGCTTCATCATGTGCTTGAGCGGCCCGCCCTCGGTGTGCTCGGGGGCGATCTTCAGGTAGCCGCCGGTGTGGTGCTGCGCCAGCTCCTTGACCCACTCGGGCGAGCGCACCGCCAGGTCGTAGCGCACGCCCGAGGCGATGAAGATGCGCTTGATGCCCGGCAGCGCCCGCGCCTTGCGGTACAGCCGCAAAAGCGGGCCGTGGTCGGTCCCCAGGTTCGGACAGATGTCGGGGAACACGCACGAGGGCTTGCGGCAGACCTTCTCGATCTCGCGGCTCTTGCACTCCATCCGGTACATGTTGGCGGTGGGTCCGCCGAGGTCACTGATGTTGCCGGTAAAGCCAGGGGTGCTGTCGCGGATGCGCTCGACCTCGCGCAGGATGGAATCCTCGGAGCGGCTCTGGATGATGCGGCCCTCGTGCTCGGTGATCGAGCAGAAGCTGCAGCCGCCAAAGCAGCCGCGCATGATCGTCACCGAGAACTTGATCATCTCGTACGCCGGGATCTTGGCCCCGTTGTAGATCGGGTGCGGCACGCGCTGGAAGGGCAGCTCGTAGAGGGCGTCCATCTCGGCGGTGGTGAGCGGAATCGGCGGCGGGTTAATCCAGACATCGCGCCCGCCGTGGCGCTGCACCAGGGCGCGGGCGTTGCCGGGGTTTGACTCGCGGTGCAGGATGCGCGAGGCGTGGGCGTACAGCACCGGGTCGGCGGTCACCGCCTCGAAGCTCGGCATGCGGATGACGGCGCGGTCGGGCTTTTTGCGGGTGAGCTGGACCAGCGGCGGCGGCGCGGCGGCGGTCTCGCCGGTAGCGCAGGCGGCGGCGGCGCGCTCGGGCTCCATCGCGTAGGGATCGGGCTTGGGATCGATGCGGCCCGGGGTGTCGATGCGCGTCGAGTCGATCTCGCAAAAGTCCGCGGGCGTCGACTGGATGAAGGCGGTGCCGCGCAGGTCGCGGATCTGCTCGATGGGGGTGCCGGCGGCGAGGCGGTGGGCGATCTCGACGATCGCGCGCTCGGCGTTGCCATAGACCAGAAGATCCGCCTCGGTATCGACGAGCAGCGAGCGGCGCACCCGATCCGACCAGTAGTCGTAGTGGGCGATGCGGCGCAGGCTGGCCTCGATGCCGCCGATGACTAGCGGCACCTCGCGGCAAGCCTCGCGGCAGCGCTGGGCGTAGACCTGCACTGCGCGATCCGGTCGCAGCCCGGCCACGCCGCCCGGTGAGTAGGCGTCGTCCGAGCGGATGCGGCGGTCGCTCGTGTAGCGGTTGACCATCGAGTCCATGTTGCCGGCGGTCACCCCCCACATGAGGTTGGGCGGGCCGAGCGCCAAAAACGGCGCGACCGACCGCCAGTCGGGCTGGGCGAGCAGCCCGACCCGAAAGCCCTGAGCCTCCAGGAGCCGGCCGACCAGGGCCATGCCGAAGCTCGGGTGGTCAATATAGGCGTCGCCGGTGACGAGGATGATGTCGCAGCTCTCCCAGCCGAGCTCGTCCATCTCGGCGCGCGTGGTGGGAAGAAACGGCGCGATGCCGAATCGGTGCGCCCAATAAGGACGATACGAGAACAGCGGGCGCGGTTTGGCCGCAAGCATCCGTCACGGGTACCACGGGGGGAAAGGGCGGTCAAAGGACTTTGGCGATGGCCGAGGTTTGACTGAACATAAGTTCCGGTGTACTTGACAGGGCATGCCCGTGCAAAAGGTGAGCAATCCGCCCAATCCCTGGTTGTCCACGGAGCTTGAGTACCTGGACGAGGTCCCGCCGGCGCGCCTTGAGGTCTTTGAGGATCACACCCACCAGATCCTGGCGCAGAACGACAGCCCGGACCTCGGCTTCCGCTACACCTTGAACCCCTATCGCGGCTGCTACCACGGCTGCGCCTACTGCTACGCCCGCCCGACCCACGAGTACCTGTCGTTTGGCGCTGGCACCGATTTTGAACGCAAGATTGTTGTCAAGCGCGACGCGCCCGAGCTCTTGCAGAAAGCCTTCGACCGCCCGTCGTGGCAGGGCGAGCTGCTGGTGTTTAGCGGCGTCACCGACTGCTATCAGCCGCTGGAGGCGAGCTTCCAGCTGACCCGGCGCTGCCTGCAGGTGTGCGCGGAGTACAGAAATCCGGTGGCGATCATCACCAAGGCGCCGCTCATCGAGCGCGATCTGGACGTTCTGCTGGAGCTGCAGCGGGTAGCGCAGCTGACAGTGACCGTGAGTGTGCCGATCTGGGACACTGAGCGCGCCCGCGCCATCGAGCCGTATGTCGCCACGCCGCAGCGGCGCATGCGCACCGTGGAGAAGCTGGCCGCGGCCGGGCTGGCCGTCGGGGTCAGCGTGGCGCCGCTCATCCCCGGGCTGGGCGACGAGGACATCGCGCGCATCCTGGAAGCGGCGGCGGCGGCGGGAGCGCGCTACGCGGCGACCACGTTCCTGCGCCTTCCCGGCTCGGTGCGGCAGGTCTTTGAGGAGCGGCTGCGGCAGAACCTGCCGCTGCGGGCCGATCGCATCCTGGCGCGGGTGCGCGAGGCGCGCGGCGGCAAGCTCAATAGCGCCGAGTTTGGCAAGCGCCACCAAGGGGAGGGCGCCTATGCCGAGTCGGCGCGGGCGCTGTTCATCGCGACCTGTGAGCGGCTCGGGCTGCAGACCGGCTTTCCCGCCGACGAGCGGAGTCCGCCGGTATCGACGTTCTGCCGGCCGCCAGCGGCGCCGCGGCCGGGGGACCAGCTGCGCTTGTTCTGAAGGCGGCGGCAGCCGGGGCCGGGCGCTGTGTGCTGTGCGGCTCCGCCCCACAGGGCGGTTGAGCACAGCAAAAAGCCGCTAATTGGCCGCTTTGGGAGCCATTTTGCGCTGGCACCGCGCTTGCTTAGCAAGTTGTACACGAACTGAGTAAGCGCAGGCCGCGGCAAAGCTCGACTTGTACAAGCCCCGCGAGAGCCGGCGCATCCACGTTCCCAACCGAGGCCAGAGAGGGGGTGTTTATGTGGAGTCAAACGCTGCTTCTGTGGATCTTCGTGGGAATCGTCACCGGCTGGTTCTCCTCGACCCTGATCGGCCGCGGATATGGAGCCGCGGTGGATATCCTGGTCGCCATCTTGGGGTCTCTACTTGGCGGGCTGAGCTTCTACATGCGGGCCCCGATAGCTTACCCGGCGGCGTCGCTGGGCGTCGCCTTCGTCGGCTCGGCAGGCTTGGTCCTGATGCTGCGCTGTTTCCACCATACGCAGCATCAGCGCCGGATCTCGCGCTGAGCTCGGGCAGGAGCCTCTAGCTCTTATGCAGTTCACTCTGTGGCGGCGGGCGCCAGCGCGCTGAACGCTGCGCTCTGTCTCCACTCCAACCTGAAGGAGAAACCCATGAACACCAAAGACATCAATCAGAAGATCGACGCCACCGCAGACAAGGCCAAGGACCTCACCGTCAAGGCCGCCAACAAGGTCGACGAGGTGTCGAGCAAGGGCAAGCAGCTGCTGAACGACGCCGACGAGACCGCCAACCAGGGGGCCAACCGGGTCGGCGAGCAGGTCAAGGAGACCGCCGGCAAGGTGAGCCAGAAGGCGCACGACCTTGTCGACCAGGTCAAAGAGACTGCCGGCAAGGTCGGCCACAAGGCGCAGGAGACTGCCGAGCGAGTGACCGATCAGGTCAAGGAGACCGCCAGCAAGGTCGGGCACAAGGCCCAGGAGACTGCCGAGCGAGTGACCGATCAGGTCAAGGAGACCGCCAGCAAGGTCGGGCACAAGGCCCAGGAGACCGTCGACAAGGTCGGTCACATGGCCCGCGAGGCGGCTGACAAGGCGGCGAGCGCCGTGCACAACCTGACCGACAAAGCGACCGACAAGCCGAGCACCAGGTCGGCCGATCGCTCGACCGACAAGTCGAGCCGGCGGCCTGACCTTCATCAGTAAACAGCTGCTGAAGGCAAGCGCGGGCCAGGGGCCAGGGGCTCCTGTCTCGCGTTTGCGTGCGCGTGCGCAGCGGCTGCAGCGAGCCCCGGCGGATGCAGCGCCAGGGCTCGTCCAGGCTCGCGAGGAAGGCTGACCGGACTTAGTCTGAGACGGCGATCGCGCCGTGCAGGCGGAAGATGCGGTAGACGAGCTCTACGCTCTGCTGACTCTCGGCCTCGGCGGTGACCAGGGTCTGTCCGGGCCGGAAGGACTCGACCAGCGGGTGCAGCTTGCTGTGCAGGAGCCCGGTTCCCGACAGGCCGCCGCCGAGCAGGCCGCAGATCATGCCCAGGAACATCAGGAACGCCATGGCCGAGTACATGGGCAGCCGCAGCACCCCGAGCGGCCCGGTGAGCAGCCAGCCCATGAGCGCCCCGCCCACCGCCCCGGCGGCGAGCCCGATGAGCAGCCCGTGCCGGGTATCGCTCTCCGAGGTGCGCAGGGCCGGGCTCGGCTTCTCTTTGTGGACAAAGACGCGGCACTCGTCCTCGGAGAGACCCGAGGACTTGAGAGCCCGCAGGGCGTTTTCGGCGACGCCCGGTTCCTGAAACAGCGCGTATAGGACTTTCATGATGCCCTCCTTCCCCGGGATAGACCTTCGCTGGTGGACGCGGGCCGCGGGGACTTTGGTGGGCAAGATTGAGCAAGCCGCGTGCCGATACGCCGCTGCGCCCCTCGGGAGGTCGCAGCACTGTGGCGGTCGGCCTGGCAGCCTAGCGGAGCCGCGGCTTGTGCCAGCAGGCGCCCACCGCGGCGAGCAGCCGATAGCCGGAGTGGCGCGTCGTGAAGGAGGGCAGCTCGGCCGGGGGATACGCGATGCCCCGCGCCTCGTCTTGCGCGGTCGGCGGCTCATCCGAGGTGACGTCGCGGGTATGGACATAGTGATTCGACCACAGCCGCACCTCGCGCGGCCCCGGGGACGGTTGCCCTTCAGCGCCCGTCCCGTGCCACTGGGTCTGCAGCTGCCCGAGCACCGCGCTGCCGGTCTTGTCGTAGACCGAGGAAAGGTTGGGCTTGAAGACGAGGGCCTGATAACCCTGCCCTTCAATGCGGTCGAGCAGCGGCGCCAAGAGCGCCCACAGGTGGTGGTGCTCGGCCTCGCTGATCTCGAAGTAGCCGACCAGGCAGAACGTGTAGCCCGCCTCGGCGGCCCGCTTTACCGTCGCGCCCCAGGTCGTCAGGCACTGCTGCACGGTCGCCGCCACCGCTGCCTTTTCTTTCATGCCCGAAACTCCTTATCTGGGCTCCATTGTAAACCAGTCCGCATTCGATTCGCAGCCGCTGCGATACGCGGCGCGGCGCGACCGGAGAGCGCCGCGGACCTCACACCGTGAACTGACCCGCCCGGCGGTCAGGCGGCGCGATTCGGTCCGCGGCGCAGCCAACTGGCGGGCTTTGCTCGGCTCGGCGCGGAACGAAACCGCATGGCGTCAGTCCGAGTACGAAGGCGGCGCGTAGCGGGCGGGCAGCGACTCGGGCCCCTTGACGTCGTCGAGGGTCTCGGCGCGGCGGATGAGCTCGACGGCGCCATCGGTCGCCACCATCACCACCGCCGGGCGCAGCTGGCTGAACTGCATCCACTGGGTGTTATTATAGGCACCGACGCACGAGATGATCAGCTGCTGCCCGACCGTCAGCGGCGGCAGCGCGATCGGCCCGGCCAGGGCGTCGATGTTCATGCACAGCGGCCCGAACACCGCGGTCGGGACCTCGGGGCCCGCGACCTCTTGGGCGGCGACCATGCGGTGGCGATACCAGTGCGCGGTGTACAGGATGTTCAGCCCGGCGTCGAGGACCAGCCCACGCACGCCGCCCGGCTGGCGGCGGGTGCCGACCACCGTGGCGAGCAGGCTGCCGGCGTCGTCGACCAGGGCGCGGCCGCTCTCTAACATTAACTCGGGCCGAGCCGCGGGCGCTGCCGACCGACTGGCCAGGCGCACTCGCAGCTCGTCACCGATCGCAGCGGCGAAGTCTTCGATGGTCAGCTCGGCGGCAGCCTCGCCGGCGCCGACCAGGGTGTTGCCCGAGGGAAAGCCGCCGCCGAGGTTGAGCTTGTCGATGCGCTCGCCGGTGCGCTCTTCGATGCGGTCGATGAGCCGACACAGCGCCCGCGCCGACTCGGCATAGGCCGCGGGCACGGGAATGAACGTCCCCAGGTGACAGTGCACGCCGCGCAGCTGCAGCCACGGGCTCTGCGCCACCCGCAGCGCCGCATCCAGCGCCTCGCCGCTCGGCAGGTGAAAGCCAAACCGCTCCCAGGAGCCGCCGAGCGAGGGGGCGCGCAGGTTGACGCGCAGGCCGACGGCCAGGCGCTGCCCGCGCGCCCTCGCCACATCTTCCAGAAGCAGCAGCTCATCGAAGTGATCGAGCTGGACAAAGGCTCCCTCGGCCGCCGCCCGCTCCAGCCAGCGCCGCGGCTTGTGGGCGCCGTTGCAGACGATGCGCGCCCCCGGCACGCCGAGCCGCCGCGCCATCGCGTACTCCAGCTCGGACACCACCTCGGCGTCCCAGCCCTCCTGGTGCAGCAAGCCGCAGATCGAGTCCAGGTAGTTGGTCTTGTACGACCACAAAAGGCGCACCCGGGGGTAGCAGGCAGAGAACGCGGCGCGCATCTCCCGCGCCTTCTGGCGCAGCGTGCGCTCGCTGTAGACAAACAGCGGCGAGCCGTACTCGGCGATGAGGCGGCTTACCGGCACCCCATCGATATCGGCCTGGACCCGCTCCTCGGGCAGCCGGCCGAGCTGGTTGACCAGGCCCTGACTGTGCGGCGTGATCGTCGGCAGTGAGTATGGCAGGCGGCTCATCGGGCGGCCCTGCGGCCAGCGCGCGGCCGGCGAGCTTGGGGCGGAGGGAGCAGCGCCGTGGACGACTCGACCCAGTAGGGCTCGATGAGCTCGGCCGGCAGGCTGCCCAGATCGACTTCGCCACGCGTCACCAGCTGCTCGTAGACGCCCAGCGAGCAGGTCACATCAATGCACCGGCGCAGCTGCATCACATTGGCCTTGTAGCGGGTAAACGGCGCCACCGCCTCGCCGCGCAGTAGGCGCAGCAAGCTCCACGGCAGGTTCTGCCCGGCCGCCGCCGCCAGGTGAATCCAGGCCGGGAAGCGCGGGTTGAGCTCGATGAGGTAGGGCTCCTCGGTGCCCTCCTGGCGCATCAGCTCCAGCTCGATCGGACCGGCCCAGCGCAGGCCGTGCACGACGCTGCGCGCCGCCGCGACGAGCTCGGGATCGTCGACCGTGATCGCCCCCCAGGCCTTGCCGCGATCGTCGAGCTGCAGCTTCTTCATCGGCACCGCGCCGAGCATCCGGCCGTCCCGGTCGCCGAGCGCCGCGACGTCATACTCGACGCCGCGGATGTACTCCTGCAGCACCACTGGGAAGCCCCAGCGGCTGGCGTGCTCCTCGACCGCCGGAGCGAGCTGGGCCCCCGAGTGAACCACGGTCGCCCCGTGCAGGTTGCCCTTGACGACAAACGGATAGGTGAACTCTTGCGAGACGCGCAGCGCCTCGGCCAGGCTCGCCGCCGGCCGCGAGTGGGGGACGCGCAGCCCGGTGCGCTCGGCGACCGCCGGCAGCTCGACCTTGGAGCGCAGGTCGAACGCCTCGGCGCTCGGCAGGATGACGCGGATGCCCAGGGCGCGCAGCTGCGGCTCGATCTGAATGTAGTTGCCAAGCTCCGAGTCGAGGGTCGGGATGATCGCGTCGAGCGGCACCCGGGCGTGGACCTGGGTGAGCCGCGCCAGCAGCCGCTCCGGGCCGTACATCGGAAACGGAAACAGGAAGCTGTGTGCGAGCAGCTCGCCGTCGTAGTTTGGCGGATCGAGCGGGTCGTACGAGAAGCCGACCAGGCGCCCGCGAAACTCTGGCTCGCCGCGCAGGGCGCGCACCACCGGCAGCCCCGGCGCCAGCGTGCCGGCGACCGACATCCCGGAGATCGCCACCGTAAGCTCGTCCGCGCCCTTTGGGGTCACCGCCGCGCTCATGGCTGCGCCGGCCCCGCGCTGGCGGTGGGCGCAGCCTGATCCGGGTCCCTATCCTGGTCCCCGTCCTGGTCCCCGTCCTCTGGGTCTTGCTCTGCGGCTGCCTGCTCCGCCTCGTCCAGGGTCAGCAGGCCAAGCTGGTGCAGCGTGCCCAGAAACTGCAGCGTGTCGCGGTGCGCCAGCGGCTCGCTGACCTCAAAGCGCCCGACGAGCTGCCGCCACAGCTCATCGGGGGGCTCGCCGCGCTGCAGGCCCTGAACGAGGCACGCCGCTTCCGGGCTCAGAGAGTAGGACTCGGCGTTGCGCGGGTTGTACAAAAAACCCGAGGGCCGCAGCATCAGCGAGGGCAGAAGCCGCGCCTTGGCGTAGCGAGAAGGGACGTTGCGAAACATGGCTCATCCGTCGGCAGGCGGCCGACTCTCCGGGCTCTGTAGGAGGGTAAACACGGCGGTCTTGTGTTCTTGTGTTAATAATGCGTACTGAGTGTCCTCGTTCAGGGTAGGGGGCGGACGGGCCTTATGTCAATGTCTGCCAATAGCTGCCAACTCGTCGGGCCTTGCCTCAAGACTCCAATCGCTGCTGGCCGAGCTTCAGGCCGAGCTTCAGGCCGAGCTTGCGCTCTTACTGCGCGCGGCGGATTTGCCGGCAATTCCCAGGCCTTGGCCGCTTGCGGCGGCGCGTGATATTATCCGACAACACATCGAATTCTCAGGAGAACCACACCTATGTACCGGGCAGCAGTAGACGGGTCGCGTCAGCACGGGTCACGTCGTCTTGGCGGTCGTTTGGCGGTCTGGGCGGGCCTTTATGGCTGCTTGCTCGGCGGCGCGTGCTCGTTCAACCTGCCAGCGCGCCCCGTGTGCGACAGCGGGAGCTGCACGGGCACCGACATGGGTCCAAAGGCCGACCTGGCGCCCGACCCGGCCGACCCCAATGTGATGGGCTCCTACAAGGTCGCCACCGCCCCGATCACGCTCGCCCAGCAGCCGACCCTGCAGAGCGGTGAGCTGTTTCTGCCGAGCGATGACGCCGCCACCCTGTCAAGCCGGGCCGCCAAGTACCCGCTGGTGCTGCTCGCGCCGGCGCAGCGCCTGGACCCGCAGCAGCTCAGCCCGTACGCGCAGCGCCTGGCCAGCCACGGCATCATCGTCGCCGTATACCGCCCGGTCACCGAGTCCGATCAGATCAGCTACCGCAGCGCCGGGCTGAACCTTTTGAGCTACCTGCTGAACAACATGGAGCCGGTGGTCGCAAACCACCTCGACGCCGCCCATGTGGGCCTGGCCGGCTACGACCTGGGGGCCGAGATCAGCGTCTCGATGGCGGCGAACACCCCGACGGTGCGCGGGCTGTTCTTGATCGATCCGGTGGTGGTCAGCGCGCTGAGTAACCCGGTCGACGGCCTGGCCGACATGGCGCAGGTCAACCTCGCCGGCGGGCAGAAGGCGCTGATGCTGGGGCAGCAGACCAGCAAGCGCGGCATGCTGGGCGCCCCGCCGTGCACCGACGCGACCACCAACTACGAGCAGTTCTACACCCGCAGCCCGGCCGGCACCCTCGCGCTCAACTTCATAAACGCCGCCCACGCCGACTTTGTCGACAGCTATCCCGACACCGTGTGCGGCGGCGGCACCATGGCCAAGGCCGAGACCCAGCGCCTTTCGATCAAGTACATGACCGCCTACTTCCAGTGGACGCTGCTCGAGCGGGCGACCGCGCAGGGCTACCTCACCGGCGGCGGCTTCGACGCCGATGCCAAGCAGTACATGCTGACGCGGACCCAGAAGTAGCCCTCGTCGCCGCGCCCGGAAGTGCGGCCCGCGCGCCCGGTCGCCTGGAAGCTGTGCAGCATGACAAGCGCCCCACCCCTGCCTCTTGCCTTCGTGCTCTTGCCCTCGCAGGCCGCGCAGAGCAGCCTGTGGATGGCGGGGCTTGTATTTCTGGTGACGCTCGCTGTCGGGCTGTACGCCCACCCGCCGCTGCGCCGGGTGGTGGTGACGCTGTGGGAGCTTTTCGGCTTCGCGCTGCGCTACCTGCGGCGGCGCTGGCGCGGCGAGCGGCAGACTGCCGGCCCGATCGAGCTGCGCCGCACCTTCGAGCGACTCGGGCCGACCTACATCAAGTTCGGTCAGCTCATCGCCAGCTCCAACGGCCTGTTCCCCGAGCGCTATGTGAACGAGTTTCAGCTGTGCCTGGACCGCGTCCCGCCCGAGCCGTGGCCGGTGGTCATGCAGACGCTGACCCGCGCCCTGGGCCGTCCGCCGGCGGAGATCTTCGCCTCGATCGCCGCGCAGCCGCTGGCCTCGGCCTCGATCGCACAGGTCTACGCGGTCACCCTGCGCGAGGCGAGCGGCAGCCTGCGCGAGCTGGTGGTCAAGGTGCAGCGCCGCCGCCTGCGGGAGCTCGTGACCGCCGACGTCGGCATGCTGGCGCTGGCCGCCGAGCTCTTGCAGCGGCTGCCGCGCATCCGCAACGCCAACCCGCGCGGCATCGTCGCCGAGTTCGCCCGCTCGATCGCCGAGGAGCTCGACTTCCGCGGCGAGGCGGCGCGCATGGACGAGTGGAACCGGATTATGAAAGAGCTCGGGCGCCGCGACGTCACCGCCCCCGAGCCGCTGCATCGCCTGTGCACCTCCGAGGTGCTGACCATGGAGCGGCTGCACGGCGTGCGGGTCGACGACATCGCCGAGATCCGCCGCCGCGGCATCAGCTCCGAGCAGGCCGAGGGCAAGCTTATCGACGGCCTCCACGCATGGTTCCAGAGCCTTATCCGCTACGGCTTCTTCCATGGCGACGTCCACGCCGGCAACCTGCTCATCCTCGACGATGGGCGGCTTGGTTTTCTCGACTTCGGCATCATCGGCCGCCTGGATGAAGAGCGCCGCCGCCAGATTGCCAGCTACCTCATGTCGTTTGCCAGCCGCGACTTCGTGGCGCTCGCCAAGACCATGGTCGCCATGGGCGCCGCCGACGGCAAGACGAGCTCTCCCGAGTGGGAGCAGTTCGCCACCGACCTGCAGGACGCCTATAGTCCCTTCCTCGGCAAGTCGGTGCAGGACATCGACTACCGGCAGGTGATTCCCAAGATGAT
Organism: Polyangia bacterium; assembly: GCA_044222245.1. Lineage (GTDB taxonomy): Bacteria > Myxococcota_A > Polyangia > Palsa-1104 > JAEUJZ01 > CALFML01. Next base: position 19,208 of record JBGANQ010000010.1, read on the forward strand.
CCGCATCTCGCGCCAGCACGGCACCCGGCTGCCGAGCGACTTCATCCTGGTGACGCGCCAGCTTCTGTACTTCGACCGCTACGCCAAGCTACTCGCGCCGACGCTGAACCTGTTTACCGACCCGCGGCTGCTCATGACCATCGGCGCTGAGTTCATGGCGCTCGGCGATCTGTTTCGCTAAATCCAAGTCAGCGACTGGCCAGGCGGAGTCTGAGTAGCCGACTGTCGGGACAGGTCGCGGCGACCGCCAAACGTCGGGCAGTGGAACGCACATTGGTGGTGCAAAGAAAATGTAGAATTGTCTATACTTGCACCAAGGAGTCCCCCGTGCGCACCCTGCAAGTGCACTTCCCTTCGGGTAAAGAGGTCCTTGGCCGCTACTGGGGAATGCTGCGCGGGGGTGGACTGCGCCTGGACTTGCCGATGCTGCCGCGGCCGGTCGCCGCCGGCTGGGAGGACGATGGGGAGCCGGGCGCGCCGCTGCCCGAGCCGCCGCCGGTGGCGCTGGCCGTCAGCGCGGATGCGACGACGCTTTTGCCGGTCGACACCCAGCGCGGCGAGCGCCTGCGGCTGCAGGTGCATGTAAGGACGATCAAGAAGATGTTTCCGGTGCTGGCGCAGCTGCTGGAGCTGACCAGCCTGCCGTCGGGCCTGCGCGCCGTGGTCGGCTTTCTGCCCGAGTCGCCGCCGGACGAGCTGCTCGATGCGGTGTGGGCGGACGGGCTCAACGTCCCGCAGCGCCGCACCCGCCGCCACCATTTGCGGGTGCCGGTGGGCTTTGCCTGCGTCAGCGCTGGTGATGTCAGCCTGCGCCCGGGGGAGCTGCGCAACCTGTCGCTCGGCGGCTGCTGCATCGCCGGGCTGGCGCTACCGCGGCTGGGCAGCCAGGTCATGGTGCAGGTGTCGGGCGAGGCGCTGGCGAGCGCCGGGGTGAGCGGTCACGGACCCCTTCACGTCTCGGGGCGGGTCCGCTGGACCGAGCGCCCGGCCGCCGGTCTTATGGGCATCGAGTTCCAGAGCGCCCACGTCGCCAACGCCGCTCTCGGCCGCCTACTGCAGGCGCTGCCGCCGGCCGGCCAGCTGCTGGCAGGCGGGATCGCGCACTCGGCCTGAGGGTGGCTCACTTCTGGCGCAGCAGCAGCGCCTCGCCGACCAGCAGCCCAAGGAGCAGCGCCCCCAGGTAGTGCCACAGCTCGACCTGGCGCTTGGGCGCCCCGCCCCCATCGCTGCCGGCTCCGCTCTCGCTGAGCGGCCGCTGCAGCGCGACCAGCCGCGCCGGCGGCGGTGGCTGCAGGTCGGCCTCGCTCGGCTCGACGTTGACGACAAAGAACTCGGCCGGGCGCGGGCGCAGCACCCCGCTGTCCCCGGCCGCCGCGACCCGGTAAAAGCCCGGCTCGATGGTATCATTGAAGGTCAGCACCTGGCGCCCGCCCAGCCGCTCGAACAGGCGCTTTTTGCCCGAGGGCAGCGAGACCTCGACCCGGGTGTCGCCGGTCTGCAGTCGGATGTCGCGCGGCTGACCGATGGCGGTCGCCGGCTCGGAGTCGCGCAGCGGCGCGTGCGAGAGGTAGCGCACCGTCTGCTGCAGCAGCGGCAGGAATGCCGGCTGAATCGGCAGGTTGTTCCAGTCGCGATCGATCGTCGAGGTAAACAGCAGCACCCTCCCCCGCCCGAGCTGGCGCTCGATGAGGGCCGGGGCGCCGCTCTCGTACGACAAGATGACGCCGCCGCTGTCGCCGGTGCTGCGCGGGGTCGGACGCAGCAGCATGTAGCGGCCAAAGCGCGCCTCCAGCAGCGACTCGCTGGCCCGCCCGGTGGAGAACGGCAGCAAGAGCGGATGGCGGCGATCCATGCGGCCCAGGTGCTCGCCGGGGCCGGTCAGGGCGGACTCACTCTCGCCGGGCACCGCGGCCTCGGCGGCCTGCCCGGCGCGGCGCAGCGGCCCGGTGGTCTTGACCACCGCCAGGGCCTGCGGCAAAAGCTCGTGCAGGGTGGTGTTGAAGGCGTCGACCTCGGTGTTGTCGCCCAGGGTGATGAACAGCCCGCCGCCGTCGAGGACGTACTGCCGCAGCGCCTTGTCCAGGCCCTTGCGGCTGATGTCGCCCGCCTTGGCGTTGCACAAAAACACGGCATCGAAGTCGCCGAGCGCCGCCACCCCCTCATCGAGCGGCTGGGTAGTGACGGCGAACGGCGCGTCGTCGCGATCACCGGGGCGCAGCGCCATCTCGAGGTAGAACGCCTCATCGTCGCGGCGCAGGGTGCGGGCGTCGCCATCGAGCACCAGGACCCGCAGGTGGCGCTGCACCTCGACCCGCAGGTGGCGCTCGTCGTCTTCGGCCAGCGCATCGCCTTGCAGCGCGACGCTGATGTGGTGCAGGCCGGTCTGACCGCTGACGCTGCTGGTCGGGCTCGGCGGCGGTTCGAGCGCGCCGGCGGGCCCAGGAGCTAGCGGCGGGAACCCGGCTCCCGGCGGCGGCTGCAGGATGTGAACAAAGCGCTTGATGGCGTGGCCGCGCGCCGGCAGATCGACCAGCCCCTTGGCGACCGGCTTGCCGTCCACCAAGAGGGTCACCGGCAGCTCCTTGACCGGCATGTCGGAGAAGTTTGCGACCTCGGCGCTGATGCGCACCGCGCGCGAGCCGAGGCTCGGCGCCGGATCGCTGTGGGTCTCGACAATCGCCCGGTTGGGCAGCGGCTTGCCATCGCTAACATCGATCACCGCGACCTCGGTGTCGGGGGGCGGGACCAGCGTCGCGTCGATGGCGTGGGCGGCGGCATCGGTGAAAAGGTAGATGCGCCGCTGCGACCGCCGCACCGTCTGCAGGATCTGCGCCGCGCGCTTGAGCGCCGCGTGCAGGTCGGTCGCCCGGTAGGACGGCTGCACCGCCGACAGCGCCGAGAAAAGCCGCGCCCGGTCGCCGGTCAGCTCGGGCACCGGCGCCGCCGTCCCGCGCGAGCCGAGGACCAGCGCCGCCTCCGCTCCCGGTGGCAGGGCCTCGACGAGCTGCGCGGCGCGCTTCTTGGCGCGGGCGAGCAGCGAGCCGCCGCCGCCCAGCCGACCGAAGTGCTCGGGCTGATAGTTCATCGACAGACTGTCGTCGAGCAAGAGGACCGCGCTCTGCGCCGCGCTGACCTGGGCCGGTAGATCCGAGGCGGTCTCGATGAACGGCTTGGCCAGGCACAGCGGGATCGCGACCATCACCAGCACGCGCACGAGCAAGAGCAGGAGCTGCCGCAGCTTGGTCCGCTGGGCGACCCGCCGGTGGCTCGCCAGCAGGATCATCAGCGTCGGCAGCGGCCGCACCTTGGCGCGCCGCCGCCCGTGCAGGTGGATGAGCACCGGCAGGATCCCGAGGAAGGTCAGGCCGGCGAACACCGGCGCCAGGAAGTTCACCCCCCTACCTCCGGACCCGCCCGCGCAGCGGACCGCGCAAAAGGTCGAGCAGCACGCTCTCGGGCGAGCGGGACGTCGGGACCAGGTGGTACTCGACGTCGCCCTCGCGCAGGCCGCGCCGCATGTCCGACAGGAAGCCCTGCAGCTCCTTCTGGTAGGCGGCCCTGACATCGGCGGGATCGACGAACAGGCGCGACAGGCCGCTCGGACCCGGCTCGACGTCTTCAAACCACGTCAGGCCGGTAAACGGCAGCTCCAGCTCGTCGGCGTCGAGCACCTGCAGCACGATGACGTCGTGCTTCTGCGCCCGCAGCCCGCACAGCCGCGCCCGCAGCAGCGCCCCATACTGGCTGACATAGTCGATCGGCACCTCGCCCGGCTGGCCGCTCAGCTCGGGGGGACTCGGCAGCAGATCCGACAGGATCACCACCACGCCGCGCCGCCGCACGACCTCGGACAGGAAGCTCAGGCCGTCGGCCAGCGCCGTTCCCCCGGCGGCCTTGGTCGCCTCCAGGGCCTGGCACAGGTCGCCCAGGTGGGCGCCGCCGCCGCGCGGCGGGATGTAGTTTTTCACCTGCGCGCTGTGCAGCAAGAGCCCCGCCGGGTCGCTCTGCCGCAGCAGCAGGTAGGCGAGCGACGCCGCCAGCAGCTTGGCGTAGTCGAGCTTGGTGATCTGATCCTGCCGCCCGTAGCCCATCGAGCCCGAGACATCGACCAGCAGGTAGCCGCGCAGCTCGGTCTGCTCCTCGAAGCGCTTGACGTAGTACTTGTCGATGCGGCCGTAGGCGCGCCAGTCGATGTGGCGAAGGTCGTCGCCGGGGGCGTACTCCTTGTGCTCGGCAAACTCGACCGAGGAGCCGTGGTGGGCCGCCTTGTGAAGCCCGGCAAGCGCCCCCTCGGCGACAATCCGCGCCTGCAGCTGCAGGTTCTGCAGCCGCAGCAGCGCCGGCAGGTCAAGAAGGTTGCTGGTCATGGGCGGCGCGGCCGGCTCCTGGGGTCAGGACTTGACCGAGTCTAGCAGGCGCTCGATGATCGCCTGCGGCCGCACGCCCTCGGCCTCGGCGTGGAAGTTGGGGATGAGGCGGTGCTGCAGCGTCGGCCGCGCCAGCGCCTTGACGTCCTCCACCGACGCCGCCGGTCGCCCATCGAGGATCGCCCGCGCCTTGGCCCCGAGGATGAGGTACTGCGAGGCGCGCGGTCCCGCCCCGTAGGCCAGGTACTCGTTGACCATCGCCTGGGTCTCGGCCTCCTTGCCGCTGCCCATCACCTTGATGCCGCCCGAGGACTTGGCGCGCCCGCCAGCCTTCTGCTGCGGCCGGCTGGCGTGCACCAGGTTCACCGCGTAGCGCACCACATGGTCGGCGGCCGGCACCCGCAAAACGAGCTCCTGCAGGGCGAGGATGCGCTCGGGCGAGAGCACTTTCTTGATGTTCGGCTTGTCGGCCGAGGTGCCGCGCTTGACGATCTGCACCTCTTCTTCCAGCGTCGGGTAGGTCACATCGACCTGGAGCATGAAGCGGTCGAGCTGCGCCTCGGGCAGCGGGTAGGTGCCCTCCTGCTCGATCGGGTTCTGGGTGGCGAACACCAGAAACGGCGGGTCGAGCGGGTGGGTCTGGCCGCCGGCGGTGACCCGCCCCTCCTGCATCGACTGCAGCAGCGCCGCCTGGGTCTTGGGCGGCGTGCGGTTGATCTCGTCGGCGAGGACGATGTTGGCGAAGATCGGGCCGCGGATGAAGCGAAACGCCCGCTTGCCGGTGACGTGATCCTCTTCGAGGATGTCGCTGCCGGTGATGTCCGACGGCATGAGGTCGGGGGTAAACTGGATGCGCGAGAAGCGCAGCGTCAGCACCTCGGCCAGGGTCGAGATGAGCAGGGTCTTGGCCAGCCCCGGCACGCCGACAAACAGGCAGTGGCCGCGGGCGAACAGCGCCACCAGCAGCTGGTCGATGACCTGGTGCTGCCCGATGATGCGCTTTTCAATCTCGCGCAGGATCTCCTGGCGCGCGACCTTGACTTCATCGACTGCCGCCAGCGAGGCTGCATCAGGCGCGCCGGCCGCGCTGCCAGCCGGCGATGCGATAGGGCCCGACGCTGAGGTTGCCAAGGTCGAGCTGGCGCTGACCTGACTCGTCGGCGTAGCGCGAGAGGACTCCGGGAGGGTGTTCACGCGGCCCATTGTGGCATAGGCCGGCGCGGTCCTCCAACTTTGTCGTACCCCGGGGGCGCGGAAAAGCCGGCGTAAAAGCTTACGCCGCCACCGCCACGACGGAGTCTGCGCGCCGCCGCCGCCCCGCGCCAATAAGGGGCAGGCGGTGACGAAGCTCTGCGGAGGGGCAGGCCGGGCCAGGTTGTTTTTGCGCACCGGCCCTGGCATCCTGATACGGGCCAAGCAAGCTAAAAGGCCGACTCAGGGAGGTTCCTATGATCTTAGTCGTTGGTGCTACCGGAAACACGGGCCGCGAGACGGTGCCCAGGCTACTGGAGCGCGGCATCGCAGTCCGCGCGCTGAGCCGTGACCCCGAGCGGGCGCGCGCGCTCCCCGGCTTTAGCGGTGCTGAGATCGTAGCCGGCGATCCGGCACGACCCGAGACGCTCGAGCCGGCCATGCAGGGCGTCACCAAGGTCTTCCTCATCCCTCCCAGTGGGCCGGGTTCGGATACGAGTGAGCAGAACGTAATCGAAGCGGCGCGCCGCGCCGGAGTCCGCCACATCGTCAAGCTGTCCGCGCTGTGCGCCGACCCGAGCGCTCCCTCGATGGCGCTGTCCCATAACTATCGCGCCGAGGAGATCCTGAAGTCTTCCGGAGTCCCGTATACGATCCTCCGCCCAAGCTCGTTCATGCAGAACTTCCTGTATTACTACTCGGCGTCCATTCGCGGCGAAGGCGCGGTATATCAGAGCTTGGGTGAGGCGCGCATGGCCATCATCGACACCCGCGACATCGCCGAGGTCGCCGTCAAAGTGCTGACCTCGGAAGGGCACGAGGGCAAGACGTATGACCTGACCGGACCCGAAGCCCTCACCTACGCGGAAGCCGCAGAGAAGCTTGGCGCCGCCATCGGCCGCCCGGTCCGCTACGTAGATGTACCGGCAGCTGCCTACGAGCAGGCCTTGGTCGGCTTTGGACTCCCTCCCTTCGTCGCTGCAGAGGTCGTGAACATCTACGGCCGCGGCCCCTACCGGGAAGGCAAGGCGGGCTCTATTTCCTCTTCCGTAGCCGACCTCCTGGGACGTCCGGCGCGCAGCTTCTCCGAGTTTGCGCGCGATCATGCAGCATATTTCCTGCCCTAGCCCTACACTCCCCCCCCTTTCGGGAGCCGGCATGTCCGGTGTGCCCGATAAGTTCAGATAATCGCGTTCAACTTTCCTCGGAAAGGGAATATAATAATAGCGAGACTGATCTGACCGCCGTCAAGCCCGGTCCTGGAGTATCCCCGTGCTAGAGCTGAGCCTCGGAAGCGTCTTCGCGCACCGATTCGCCATCGAGGAGCGGATGCAGTCTGGGGGCATGGGCGCCATCTTCCGCGCCCGCGACCGGCAGACCAACCGCGCGGTGGCGCTCAAGCTCTTGCAGCGCGAGTCCAGCAGCATCGAAGTCGACCGCTTCATGAGCGAGGCGCGGACCCTATCCGAGCTGCGGCATCCAGCGATTGTCTCCTACCACGCCCACGGCATCAGCAGTGAGGGGCAGGCCTACCTGGTCATGGAGTGGCTGGACGGCGAGGATCTTGCCCAGCGACTGAGCCGGGTGCGCCTGGAAGTGCCCGAGCTCATGATCCTCCTTAGCAACGTAGCCGCGGCGCTGCAGGTCGCCCACCAGGCGGGAGTGGTCCACCGCGACATCAAGCCGAGCAATCTGTTTCTTCGCAACGGACAGATCGACCAGGTCACTCTCATCGACTTCGGACTGGCGCGGCGTACGGTCGGCGGCTCCGAACGAAATCACACGGGCAGGATCGTCGGCACCCCCCAGTACATGGCGCCGGAACAGGTCCGCGGCGACCGCCACGTCGGCCCCAGCGCCGATATCTTCTCCCTCGGCTGCGTCGTCTTCGAGTGTCTGACCGGACAGCCACCCTTTGTCAGCGAACATATGGCCGCCGTGCTGGCCAAGATTCTGTTTGAGGAAGCCCCACCAATTCGCAGCCTCCACCCTGATCTACCCGAGTCGGTCTGCAATCTAGTCGTCCGCATGCTGGCGAAAAACCCGCTGACCCGCATCTCGGGCGCCACGGAGCTGCTCGCTGAGCTGGCATCAATCGACAAGACTACGGCCGACACGGAGTCCGCACGCGTAGGTTCGTCGACCGGAACCTTGGAGCTGGCGGGCACCGAGCAGGCACTGGTCAGCGTCGTCATCGCCCAGAGCAGAGACTCCTGGAACGCCGATCGGACGCCTCTGGACCCGCTGCAGGGAGTCATCGCCAAGACCCAGAGTGGCTCGGTGCGCGATGCGCTGGTCATGCTGGGGGTCAACGTAGAGTGCATGGTGGACGGGTCGCTCATCGCGACCGTCATACGCCAAGGCGCCGCTACCGCTCAGGCCATCCACGCCGCCCGCTGCGCAATGCTCATCAAAGAGCGCTGGCCCGAGGCCGTGGTGGCGCTTGGAACAGGCCGTGCAGTGCTGGAAGGAACCTCGGTTCTCGGCGAGGTGCTGGGCCGGGTCGGCATGATGCTTGAGAGCGAGCAGGAGCTTCCGGGTCTGGCCCGGACTGCGGTGCGCATCGACGACATCACTGAACGCCTCCTCGACGGCTTCTTCACCATCGCGCGCGGCCACGACGGGCAGCTGCTGCTGACCGGACCCGCCCAAAGCGATGAGGACTCGCGACCGCTGCTGGGGGTGCCGACTCAGTGCGTCGGAAGAGAGCGCGAGCTGAACCTGCTCGAAGCCTCGTTCAGCGCCTGCTGCGAAAATAGTGCGGCGACCGTGGTTCTGGTGACCTCTCCACCCGGACTTGGCAAGTCGCGCCTGCGCCACGAGCTCCTACGGCAGCTCAAGGTGCAGAACCGCGACTTTCTGCTGCTCTCCGGACGCGGTGATCCGATGAGTGGCGGCGCGTCCTATGGCCTGCTGGCGCAGGCGCTGCGCCGGCTGCTGGGTATCAGCGATGGCGAGGACCTCGGCATCCGCAGGGAGAAGCTGCGCTCCCGCATCCTGCAGGTGGTCGCGAGCGAGCAGGCGCAGCGCGTCTGCGAGTTCCTGGGCGAGATGTGCGGCATCCAGTTCCCCGATAGCATCTTGCTCCACGCGGCGCGCCAGGAGCCGCGCGTCATGGGCGACCAGGTGGCGCAGGCTTTTATCGACTTCCTGATGGGCGAGTGCGCCAGGCAGCCGGTGCTACTGCTTCTGGAAGATCTGCAGTGGAGCGACGCGCTCACCATCAAGCTCGTCGACGTGGCGCTACGCGATCTCGGCGAGCGTCCGTTCATGGTTACGGCGCTGGCACGGCCTGAAATCGAAGACCTGTTTCCCAAGCTGTGGGCCGAGCGCTCGCGCCATCATATCAGGCTGAGCGCGCTGCCCAAGCGGGCCTGCGAGCAGCTGATCCAGCAGGTCCTTGGAGCCGCGGTACCGGACGCCATACAAACCCGGATTATTGAGCAGGCAGCCGGCAATGCGCTCTTCTTGGAAGAGCTGGTGCGCACCGTAGCGGCAGGCAGAGGCGATGAGCTGCCCGAGACGGTGCTGGCCATCCTGCACGCGCGCCTGATGCGCCTGCAGCCCGAGGCGCGGCTCATCTTGCGCACCGCCAGCATCTTCGGCGAGACGTGCTGGGCAGGTGGAGTGCGGCGACTGCTGGGTCAGGAGCGCGCTGGGGAACAGCTGGAGAGCTGGCTGCAGATTCTGGTTGAGGCAGAAATTCTCGGGCGACGCAAGGAGAGCCGCTTTGCCGGCGAGGTGGAGTACTTTTTCCGCCACGGCCTGCTGCGCGAGGCCGCCTACGGCATGCTCCCCGAGGATGAGCGACGCCTCGGTCACTACCTGGTCGGCTGTTATCTGGAAGAGCTCGGAGAGAGCGACCCGACGATGCTGACCGAGCACTTCGAGCGCAGCGGCGATCTTAAGCGCGCCATCGTCCTGCACACCCGCGCTGCAGAGCGGTGCTACGAGAATAACGACCTGGAAGGGACCCTCAAGCGCGCTGACAAGGGACTTGGATGTGGCGCCGAGGGCGAGAGCCGGGGCGCGCTCTATTCCCTCAAGAGCGCCGCCTGGTTCTGGACCAACGACCTGGAGAACTCATACAAGACTGGCAGTGCGGCGCTGGCGCTACTCCCCACCGGCACCGTGGAGTGGTGTCGGGCGCTCATCTTTGCCACCGGCTCGGCGGCAGCGCTTGGAAAGCGCGAGCAGGTCTCCGAGCTGGCGATACGGTTTGGCACGATCACGCCGGTCGCGGAAATCCTCGGCACCTATATCGTCGGAACCTCGGTGCTCGCGATGATGCTCGGCTTCGTCGGCGACCGCGAGATGTCCGAGATCTTCCTTTCGCTCCTGCGCGAGATTAGCGAACCGCTCGAAGAGCACGACCCTCATGCGCGGGCCTGCATGCGCTACGCGCTTGGGCGGTGCGGCAGCGGCTGGCAGGCAGTGCAGAACCTCCGAATGTCCAACGCCGCCTTCCAGCTCATCGGCGACCGCCGGATGATCATCGTCTCGCTGGCCGATCTCGGCCTCGGACTCGCGCGCCTCGGGGCGGCCGCCGAAGGAGAGGCCAAGCTGCGCGAGGCGCTGCCCCTGGCAGTGCGTCTGGCTGAGCCGATCACCCTCACCTGGCCACAGATGTACCTCGCCCTGCTGCTCGCCGAGCGCTCGGACCCGGCGGCCCGCGCCGAGGCCAAGCAGCTCGCCCTGAGCACCCTTTCGTCCATCGGCGAGTCGTCCTACTACAGCGGCATCGCCTATTGCGCGCTCGCCGCCGTCTACCGGGCGGAAGGCGCCCTCGCCCAGGCGGAGGAAGTCGCGGTCAAGGCGCTGGCGACTCTGCGCGGCATTGCCAGCAATGCCCCCCTGGCCTTCATTGCGCTTGGCCGACTGCTGCTATCGGCGGGACGCAGCGCCGAGGCGGCAAGCCTCGCCGCCGAAGGTCTGGCCCAGATCGCCCCACTCCCCAACGTCAACGCCGCGGAGATACCCTTGCGCGTGTTGCTGGTCGCGGCGCTGCGCGCCACCGGGGAACAGGCTCGCTCCGCGCAGGAGCAGGGCCACCTTGACCAGGTGATCGCGCTGCGTGCCCAGGAGATTCCCGACCTCGCACTGCGCAACCAATATCTGGCGCGGGTCCAAATGCGCACGGGCGTAGCGCCGCTATTCTAGCGACGGATAAGCTCCTACTCTGCTCAGCACAAGAAGCGGGGAATAGGTGTTCGATGCAAACTCACCTGCCCAAACATCCTTTTATTCCGTTTCTTGAGCTCGCCACAGCCCTATCCCATCAGATTAAATCCCCCCTGGGGAAGAAGATTTTCCTGTTTCTCTGCCGTCTATGGTTCTCACTATTCGGCATCAGTAAATTTGAAAATCGGATTCGTGATTGTTTTGCGCGTGGCGAAAATGGCTACGAAGCCCGATATCGCCGATTTCCGTCGATCTATTGTCCGGAGTTTTCTGCAACCCTGATTCTCAATTCAACCTCAGACGAAGACCCCATCAAGAAGGCCAGTCTAATTATCATTAACACACTTAAGTTTCGCGAGCGCGCCCTCAATAATCAGCTGTCTCCCGATCACGAAAGCGGCAAGCCGCTGGACATGGATCGCTATCGATTCTTTTTTTCAAGATTGCTAATTTCTCGTATTGCGAATGGCTCCCTAGTCAATGAGCTTGTCGACGTTCCCGCAAGTGACTACATAATAATATCTATTGACGGAATTTATTACAAGTTACAAGTCCTCAAAGATCAGAAAATCATACCGCTTGCCTTGATGTATGAGCAGGTTTCTAGAATCGCCGAGGATGCGAAAGAACAGCTCGCGCAGTCCGTCGACAATCGGATACCCTTTGGCCTGCTCACCGTATTTCACAACAAAAAGAGCGTGAATCTCTTAAATAAATTATGTGATAAATCTCAGCAAGATCTAGAAATTATTAATAATGGTCTGTTTTTTCTGGCGATTGACACCCGTGAACGGCCGCCAACCCTGGAAAAGCTCAGCCGGACGATTCACCGGCAAAATTTTCACAACCGTGATTACCGCCGCAGCATGCAGATTGTCGTCCTGGGTAATGGCCAGGTCGGAGTCATCGGCGATCCGAGCGCCGGTATTGGCGGCGGATTCGTCGGACGATTCTTGGATGAGCTAAAAAACGGCTGCGAGGAACTGGCCGCTGAAGCCGTGGTCATGGCGCCGCTCAGCGGGGAAAAGTTATTTTCTCGGCTCGCTCTTCTCAGCGACCAGGTGCCGCGCTATCAGGCGCAGCTCGCAGCGCTGCGCCGGCAAGCGGAGGCGCCGCTGTATCCAGATGACCATGACACCGTGTTTCGCCTCGTTGGGGTAGGGAAAAAAAACTTTTCTCAATATGCAGTAAGCTTGGATGGTGTTTTTCACGCCGCGCTACATCTTGCGTTCAAGAACTGTTTCAGCAAAATGCCAGTGGTTGGAAATTTTATTGGCCTTCGCTCTATTCAGCACGGGGAAATATACCGTTACAATTCTTCCACCCCCGAGATGACAAAATTTGCTACGACTCCTACGGCTGAGACACTCAAAAACGCACTGCAAGCGCATAAGGACCTGATCAAGAAAAACAAGAAGGGAACAGATCCTTTTTATCAAATCCAGATGCTGCTGATAACAATGTATTTTCGCTATGAAATAGGGAGTTTTTGCTTCGTCTCGATCCTTATTCTCCTGAGCATTGCCATTGAGAAATACACTCGCAGCGTGACAAGTCAAGACATGTGGGTTTCACATATACCCGAATTTTCCGGCGTCTCGCTGACCGGCCGCCCCGGTGTGCGGCTCAGCTTTTTGAAGCGACCGTTAACAAAACTTTTCCCTACTGTCGGTGAGAGTGTTGCACAGCTCTTTTGCGGGACGTCACCGCATGCACATACACAAGCGCTTGGTGTACTCGTTGTACACGAGTATACGGGAGGAGCCTTCAGGGGCGTAGCCGCCTACCCTTGAGGCACAGGCACCATCGTGTTATCATATGCAATGGTGACGAAGCTGCCTCCAGGGCCGAGCATGCTGAGCCTCATGATGCTCGGCAATCTCAAGTGGAGCCTCCTAGTCGAGCTCGCACGAAAGCACGGCGATCCGTTTACGATGCCGAGCATGTTTGGGAAGGTAGTGGTCGCCGTCTCTCCAGAGGGCAACAGAGCAATCTTCTCCGCCGATCCGGAGAGCCTCGGCAACTCCATCCGCGAGGCCATGGAATTTGTCCTTGGCAAGTCCGTACTGTTGACTGAAGGAGCGGAGCACCGCCGTGCCCGCAAGCTGCTGAGCCCTCCTTTTCATGGTCAGCGCATGCGTGCGTATGGCACTCTGATGCTCGACACGGCGCTGCGCCGAACCAGTGAATGGCAGGTCGGACACCCGTTCAAAGCGCTCGATATGATGCTGACGATCACCCTGGATATGATTATCGAGGCGGTGTTCGGCGTCAGCAAGAGCAGCCCGCGAGTGCATGCCTTCCGAGAGCAGCTGGTCTCGCTCATCGAAGGATTCCATCCGATGCTGTTTGCGAAGTTCTTTCGCCGCCGCATCTTCCCGCCATGGGTCCGTTTTCAGCGGGCCTATGAGGCGCTGCGGCAGCAGATCTTTGCCCTCATCAATGAGAACCGCTCCCAGCTCGAAGGGCGGGAAGACATCCTCTCGCTGCTCATCAAGGCCCGGGATGAGCAGGGCCAGGGGCTGTCCGATCAGGAGATCATGGATCAGCTGATCGCCATCTTGTTTGGCGGCCATGACACCACCGCGGTCACGCTCAGCTGGAGTTTGTACCTATTGCACAGAAATCCCGAGGCCCTCTCGCGCCTGCGTGCCGAGCTTGCGGCCCTTGGCAGCCAGCCGGAGCCTGAGGCCATCACTAGCCTGCCTTTCCTGGAAGCAGTACTGAACGAGACGCTGCGCCTGTATCCCCCGGTGGAGCTTATAAACCGCAAGCTATTGCGGCCGCTGACCCTGCTCGGCTGGGAGCTGCCCGCTGGCACCGTGGTGGCCGCCGGCGGCCCGGCGACCCATCGCCTGGAGACCCTGTATCCCGAGCCGGATACGTTCAAGCCCGAGCGCTTCCTTGCGCGCACCTACTCTCCCTTCGAGTTCATGCCCTGGGGCGGCGGGAACCGTCGCTGCCTGGGCGCCGCCTTCGCCATGTATGAGATGAAGCTCGTCCTCGCCGCGATCCTGCTGCGCTGCGAGCTGCGCCTGCTGGAAAAGGGCGAGGTCACTCTTGCCCCTCGCGCTGGGACCTCGGGTCCTAAGAGCGGAATCCACATGGAGCTTATCGCGCGGCACTGAGAGCGAGAGCCACTGTCTCGGGGGAGTCTGCATGGCACGCGTGCACCTGTTCGAGTTTGAAGATCAGCCCTGGTTTCCTAGCGTGCTGCGCGAAGCAATGACCGACTGCATGAGCTACCTGGGCGAGATGTCGCGCCGACCCTACCTCGACTTCGTCAAGCGGCTCCAGCCCGCGATGGCCGCCTGCGGAGCCGAACGCCTCGTCGACTTGTGTGCAGGCGGCGGCGGCCCCTCGTGGACCATCTCACAGATGCTGACGGAGGCCACGGGCAAGCCGGTTCCGGTGCTACTCACCGACCTGTACCCGAACCATCAGCGCTGGGAGCGGCTGCGTGAGATTTCCTCCGGGGTCGCCGACTTCGTCGCGCAGCCGGTCGATGCCACGCAGGTCCCGGCTTCCTTGCCGGGCTTTCGCCTGGTGTGCAGCGGCTTCCACCACCTGCGGCCCGAGCAGGCGCGGCTTGTCCTGGCCGATGCAGTCAAGCAGCGCCAGGGCATCGCCATCTGGGAAGGGCTTGAGCGCTCGTGGAGCTGCGTCCTCCAGCTGCCCCTATCCTTTCCGTTTCTGTTTCTCATCGCGCCGTTTGTGAAGCCTTTTCGGCTGTCGCGGCTGTTTTTCACCTACATTGTGCCTCTTGTGCCGCTCTGCCTGCTTTGGGATGCCTTCGTGTCCTCCCTACGCGTCTACTCGCCTGCCGAGCTGCGCGAGCTCGTCGCTTCGCTGCCGGAGTCAAACTACGTCTGGGACATCGGGCCGCTCCAGACTCCGGGTAGCCCGCGAAGTGCGACGTACCTTATCGGCTACCCAAGACCCTAAGGCCGTCCCGGGCGAGACCGCCCGGTTGGAAGCGCACGGGCGGATGGTTCGCCTGACCCGCTCGTACAGTGCCCGTCATCGGCCTACCAGACTGCGTCATTATGTTGCGCAAACTGACGTGGCAGATCTCGCCATCACCGGCAGCTGTGATATTGTTAGATGTTTGACAAGTTAGTCCAAGGGGGTCGGCAGTCCCCCGGGAGTAATACACGTGCTTGACCTCAGCATTGGTAGCGAGTTTGCCCATCGTTTCGTAGTCGAGAAACGAATCCAGTCGGGCGGCATGGGCATGATCTTCAGGGCCCGCGATCGACAGACCAATCGCCCGGTCGCGCTCAAGCTGATGCAACGCGAGGCCACCAGCGGCGAGATTGAACGCTTCATGCGCGAGGCGCGCACGCTGTCCGAGCTGCGCCACCCGGGCATCGTCTCGTACGTCGCCCACGGCGTCACTAGCGAAGGGCAGCCCTATCTGGTCATGGAATGGCTGGAGGGAGAGGACCTCTCGGATCGACTTCGCCGCTTGCGGATGACGGTGCCCGAGGTCCTTATCCTGCTCCGCACAGCCGGAGCGGCGCTGCAGACGGCCCATCAGGCAGGGGTGGTACACCGCGACGTCAAGCCGAGCAATCTGTTCCTGCGCGATGGCCAGCTCGAGCGAACGACGCTCATCGACTTTGGTCTGGCGCGCTCGGTGCTGGGCGGCCGCCGATCCACCCAGACCGGCGTCGTCGTTGGTACTCCGGAGTACATGTCCCCCGAGCAGGCGCGTGGCGATCGCCTGATCGGCCCTAGCGCCGACATCTTCTCGCTCGGCTGCGTCGCGTTTGAGTGTCTCACTGGCCAGCCGCCCTTTGTCAGTGAACACATTGCCTCCGTGCTGGCGAAGATCCTTTTTGAAGAGCCGCCGCCGCTGGACGCCGCGTGCCCCGATGCGCCTGAGCCGCTGGTGAAGCTGTTCAATAAGATGCTCGCCAAGAACCCCCTGGCTCGCATCTCTGATGGCACCAAGCTGCTGGAGGTGCTGGCTGAGATGGGCGAGCTACCCGACACCTCTCCGCCGAGGAAGGGGTCGTCGACCGGCAGCCTGCGCTTCGAGATGGCGGGCACCGAGCAAGCCCTGGTCAGCGTCGTCATCGCCCAGGGGGCGGAGGCCAAGCGGGACAACCGCTTGACGCTTGATCCGGTGTCCATGCAGGACCTGCAGAACAAGGGCGCCTCGATGCGCGAGGCGCTGACCCAGTTCGGTGTCAACGTCGAGTGCATGGTGGACGGCTCGCTGATCGCGACCATCACCCGCCAGGGCGCCGCCAGCGACCAGGCAATCCATGCCGCCCGCTGCGCGCTGGTGATCAAAGAGCGCTGGCCCGATTCGACCGTCGCCCTGGCCACCGGACGAGCCGTGCTCGATGCCGGCGCGATTTTCGGCGAGGTGCTGGGCCGCGTCGGCAAGATGATCGAGAGCGCCCGCGAAGACTCAGAGATGCAACCTGGCAGCGTCGTCATCGACAAGGTCACCAGCCGACTGTGCGAGAGTCACTTCTCAATCATCCGCCACAAAGACTTTCGGCTCCTGGTAGGCTACAGCCAGGCGGCCGATGAGTCTCGTCCGCTGCTCGGTGTGCCTACCCCATGCGTCGGACGTGAGCGCGAGCTGAGTCTGCTGGAGGCCTCGTTCGCCAGCTGCCGCGACAACAGCACCGCCGCCGTGGTACTGGTGAACGCCCCGGCCGGCGTCGGCAAGTCCCGCCTGCGCCACGAGTTCCTACGGCGCGTAGAGGCCCAAAACGCCGAAGCGCTGGTCATGATGGGGCGCGGCGATCCGATGAGCGTGGGTGCCTCCTACGGATTGTTGGCGCAGGCTCTCCGCCGCCTGTTCGGGATTGCCGACACCGAGTCTCCCGCCGTGCGGCAGCAGAAGATCCGCGCGCGGGTCGCCGAGTCGGTCAAGAGCGACCAA
Source organism: Polyangia bacterium (assembly GCA_044222245.1). GTDB lineage: Bacteria > Myxococcota_A > Polyangia > Palsa-1104 > JAEUJZ01 > CALFML01. Next base: position 35,852 of record JBGANQ010000010.1, read on the forward strand.
GCACAGCGGGTTGCCGAGTTCCTGGGCGAGATCTGCGGCACCGAGTTCCCGGAGAGTGTTCAGCTGCGCGCGGCCCGCCAGGACCCGCACGTCATGAACGACCAGGTGAGCCAGGCCTTCGTCGACTTCCTCACTGCCCAGTGCACCAAGTCGCAGACCGTGCTCCTGATTCTCGAGGATCTCCACTGGGGCGATGCGCTCACGGTCAGGATCGTCGATGTCGCGCTGCGCGAGCTCGCCGACCAGCCGCTGATGGTCCTGGCCCTCGCCCGGCCCGAAGTCGAGGACCTGTTCCCGTCGCTGTGGTCCGGGCGCGCGCGGCAGGACATCCGCCTCGGCGGCCTGCCCAAGCGAGCCTGTGAAAGACTGGTCCAGCAAGTGCTCGGCAACAAGGTTGCTCCGGCAGTCCTCGGCCGCATCGTCGAACAAGCCGCGGGCAACGCCTTGTTCCTGGAGGAGCTAGTCCGGACTGTCGCCGAAGGGACCGGCGATGAGCTGCCCGAGACCGTGCTCGCTATCCTCCACGCCCGCCTTATGCGCCTGGCTCCCGATGCCCGGCGCGTCCTGCGCACCGCCAGCGTCTTCGGTGATACATTCTGGGAGGGCGGCGTGCGCAAGCTGCTTGGCCGTGAAGGCACCCAGATGAAGCTGGCCGACTGGCTGCAGATCCAGGTGGAAGCGGAAATCATCGAGCTGCGCAAGGAGAGTCGCATTCCCGGAGAGGTCGAGTACCGTTTCCGGCACGGCCTGGTGCGAGAGGCCGCCTATGGCATGCTCCCTGACGAGGAGCGCCGGCTTGGCCACTACCTTGCAGGTTGCTTCTTGGAGGAGGCGGGCGAAGCGGATCCGTTAGTGCTCGCCGAGCACTTTCACCGCAGCGGCGACTTTGCGCGGGCCACCGTCTTATATGCCCGCGCGGCCGAGAAGGCCTACCATGACCTCGACTGGGAGGGAGTCCTCAAGCGCGTCGAAAAAGGTCTAGAGTGTGGTGCTGAAGGCGAAACTCGCGGTGTGCTTATCGAATTCCAGGCCCTCATCGGTTTCTGGCGTAATGACCTCGTAAATGCGTATCGCCTGGGAACAGAGGCGATGTCGCTGTTGACCGTAGGTAAAGCCGACTGGTGCCGCGCCTGCATAGCCACCTTGGGAGCTGCCACAGCCCTGGGGAAGCTGGCTCAGGTCGCCGAGCTGGCCATGCGATTCGGCACCATCGTACCCGCGCCGGAAATTCTCGGCATATACATCACTGGCACCGCTCTTTTTGGAACTGGACTCGGTTTTGTCGGCGAACGCGAGCTCTCCAACCTCTTCATCTCGCAGCTAAAGGACTGCGCAGGACCCATTGAAGCAAGCGACCCGACGGCCCGGGCCTGGCTGCACTATGCGCTCGGACGCTGCGCCAGCGCCCTGGAGCCGACCCCTTATTCTGCGGTTCAGCACTTCCGCACCTCCGCTGCCGCGTTTCAGCTAAGCGGCGATCGGCGCATGGTCGTGACTGCGTTTGGGGATCTCGGCTTGGCTCTCGCTCGCGTTGGGAGAGAGGCAGAAGCCGAAGTAACCTTGCGCGAAGTGCTGCCGCTCGCCACACGCCTGGGCGAAGAGATTCCCATCGTCTGGGTCAAGATGTATCTGGCCAACGTCCTCAGCGAACGCAGCGATGCCGCCAGTCGCGAGGAGGCCCGACAGATTGCCCACAGCATTCTTAAGGCCATCGGCGAGGCCTCCTACTATAGCGGCCTGGCTTACTGTGCGCTGGCCGCGGCCAACCGGGCGGACGGAAATCTGGCCCAGGCGGAAGCCGATGCCCGCAAGGCGCTCGGAATCTTGCGCTACGTCGCAAGCCAAGCGCCGCTGGCTTTTAGCGCGCTCAGCCAGGTGCAGCTGGCCGCCGGACAGATCGATGAAGCGGCCAAGACCGCAACCGAAGGCATGGAGATCGTCAAGGGGCTGGGTGGCACCGGCGGCAGCGAGGTACCGATGCGAATGACGTACATCGCGGCGCTGCGCGCCCAAAACAACCTGGAAGCGGTGGAGGGCGAGGAGCGGGAGCTGCGCCGCCAGATCGCTCTGCGCCTGCAGGATTTCCCAGATCCGACTGGGCGCGACAGCTACTTGGCGCGTATCCAGAGACCCAACGCGACAGTACACTATTAGCCAGTAGCCGACCCCACCCGCCAATCAGCCTGCCGCAAGCCAAGCCGCGCCCGGGGCCTCCCCACGAACAAGTATGGCCTGTGAAGTTGTCCGTCAAGGCGCACACCACCGCTCGCTTGCTGCGCGCGGCTTACCTTGACGCAGCGTGCCGCCCTTGTGCATTACCGTATTCTCATGAGTCATATCCGCTGAGAACTGTTGTATTGGATTTTAGGGACCGGCCCTCGGTGGTCATTACATGCTATTCGACCATCATGCCATGATTTGTTTCGTGAGTAATCCTGGCCATCGCAGCTATTATGGTCAGGAGCCAAAGTTCGCGGCTGCCCTTCAGGAGTCGTTGACCGCCATCCTGCGCATCCTCGAGCAGCAGAGTGGGCGTCCGGCCGACCCGCGTCAGCCCGGGGGTGAGCAGGAAGACCCCGCTCGGGGGATTTGGCTTACGTGAGCCCAGATCAGGAGTCAAATATGCCGCGGCGTGCGCTCAGCCAGGAAGAACGCCAGCTGGTGCTGTTCACATGGAATAGTAGGACTGCCGACTATGGAACCGAGCGCTGTCTCCATCACCTGGTCGAGCGCCAGGCCGCGGCGCGTCCCGATGCGCCGGCCGTCCGCTGCGCCGGGGAGGGACTCACCTACGGGCAGCTCAACCGCCGGGCCAATCAGCTGGCGCGCCTTCTGGTTCACCGCGCCGGTGTGCGCCCGGGTGTGCTGGTGGCGCTGTGCGTGCACCGCTCGCTCGACATGGTGGTCGCGATCCTCGGCATCCTTAAAGCGGGGGGGGCCTTCCTTCCGATCTCTGCGACCTACCCGCGCGAGCGCGTCGATTTCATGCTCAAGGACTCGGCGGCGCCGGTCCTTTTGACGCAGCAGCAGCACCGCGCCGGCCTGCCGGAGTTTGCCGGGCTGACCCTCACGCTGGAAGAGCTGAGCGCGCAGCTCGACAAGCAGGATGCGAGCAATCCCGACCTGCAGGTGGCGCCGAGCGACCTGGCCTATGTCATCTACACCTCGGGCTCGACGGGCACACCCAAGGCAGTGCTGCTCGAGCACGGCGGGACCTATAACACTGCGGCGTCCCACATCGAGCAGTGCGGCGTCCGCGCCGATGACCGCCTGCTGCAGTTTGCCGCCTTCGGCTTCGACGGCGCCATTATCGAGAGCCTGATGGCGCTCGGTGCCGGCGCCGAGCTTGTGCTGGTCCCGAAGGACGAGCTGCTCCTTGGCGAGTCCTTGGCCCGCCTGCTGTTGGACAGCGACATCACCATGGCGACGCTGCAGCCGTCGATCATGGCGACCCTGCCGGACCTGCCGCTGCCCTGGCTGCGCACCCTGATCAGCGCCGGCGAGGCGTGCACCGGGGCGCTGGTCGCGCGCTTTGCCGCGCAGCGCGAGCTGTGGAACGCTTACGGACCGACCGAGGGCTCGGTGGCGGTGACCCTGGGCCGCTGCAGCGTGGCCGATGGCGATGGCGAGCTGCCGTCGATCGGCAGGGCGCTGCCCAACACCCGCGTCTACATCCTGGACGAGCAGCTGCAGCCGGTCGCGATCGGCGAGCCAGGCGAGCTGTATCTGGGCGGGGTCGCCGTGGCGCGCGGCTACCTTAATCGCCCCGAGCTGACCGCGCAGCGCTTCCTGCCCGACCCCTACAGCCCGCACCCGGGCGACCGGATCTACCGCACGGGCGACCTGGCGCGCTTCCGCCCCGATGGGCGAGTCGAGTTTCTCGGCCGCCTGGATCACCAGGTCAAGCTGCGCGGCTTCCGCATCGAGCTCGGCGAGATCGAGGCAGCGCTGCTGCGCCACCCTGCGGTCCGCCACTGCGTCGTGCTGGCGCGCAGCGACGAGCCGGGCGACCAGCGGCTGGTGGCCTATGTGGTGCCGCACCCCGAGGCAGCGTTCGCGATCGCCGAGCTGCGCGAGCTGCTGCGCACAAGCCTGCCGGCGTTCATGATTCCCGCGGCGTTCGTCGTGCAGGCGGCGCTGCCGCTGACCAGCCACGGCAAGGTCGATCGCGCCGCGCTGCCGCCGCCGGGGCGGATGCGACCGGCGCTGGCGACCGCGTATGCGGCGCCGCGCAGCGAGGTCGAGCGCACGCTGGCAGCCATCTTCGCCGCCGTGCTGCAGATGGACGAGGTCGGCATCAACGACGATTTCTTCGAGCTCGGGGGCCACTCGCTGCTCGTCGGACAGGCGGCGGCCCTCATCGCCTCGCGCCTCAGCTTCCGGCTGCCGCTGCGGGCGCTGTTCGCCTACCCCACCATCGCCGCGCTGGCGACCCACCTGGCCGGCCTGCAAGCGCAGCCGAGCGCGCTGCCGGGTCCCATTGCCAGGGCCGATCGGGCCCGCCCGCTGCCGCTATCGCCGTCGCAGCAGCAGATCTGGCTGACCAGTCAGCTCGCCGCCGCCAGCCCGCTTTACAACGAGCCCTACGCCCTGACCGTGCGCGGGCCGCTCGCCGCCGAACGGCTGGTCGCCGCGCTGGGCGCGCTGGTCGCCCGTCACGAAATCTTGCGCACCTGCTTCACGATGGTGGACGGCGCGCCGGTGCAGCAGGTTCACCCAGCGCTGCCGCTGCAGCTGGACCGCCAGGATCTCAGCGCCCTGCCGCCCGCGGAGGCCGAAGCGGCGGTGCGAAGGCTGCACGATGCGCTCGCCCAGGCGCCCTTTGACCTGGCCGCCCTGCCCTTGCTGCGCGGCCTGCTGGTCCGCCTGGGCGAGGATGAGCACCGCCTGCTGCTCACCCTGCACCACGCCATCTTCGACGGCGTCTCGTTCAACACCGTGCTCCTCCCAGAGCTTGCCCGCCTCTACCACGGCAGCACCGCCCCCGGCTTGCTGCCCGCACCGCCCCTGCAGTATGGCGACTACGCCGCCTGGTCGCACGCCCAGCACACCACCGCGGCGCTCGGCGAGCAGCTGGCCTACTGGCGGCAGCAGCTGGCCGAGCTGCCCGTCCTCCAGCTGCCCACCGATTATCCGCGTCCCGCCGCCGGCAGCTTCCGCGGCGCCCGCCAGCCGATCCTCCTTTCGCCCGAGCTTGCCGAGGGCCTTACCGCGCTGGCGCAGCGCGAAGGGTCGACTCTGTACATGGCGCTGCTGACGGCGTTCGCGGCGCTCCTTTATCGCTACAGCGGTCAGGAGGATTTCGCGATCGCCGGGGTCGCCTCCACCCAGACGCGGCCCGAGCTGCAGGGGCTCGTCGGCCCATTCGTCAACACGGTGGTGCTGCGCGCCCGGCTGGGCGCGGACCCCTCGTTTGTCGATCTGCTCGGGCAGGTGCGCGAGACCGTGCTGGCGGCGATGGAGCGCACCGACCTCCCCTTCGCTCAGCTCGTCGAGGCGCTGCGACCCGAGCGGCGGCTGGGGCAGCACCCGCTGTTCCAGGTCCTGTTCCTGCTCGATCCGCCGGCTCCCGAGCTGCCCGCCGGCTGGTCGGTGAGCCGCTTTGAGGCGCACAACGGCGCCGCGATGTGCGATCTGTCGCTGCAGCTCGATCGCCGCCCCGAGGGACTGCGCGGCTTCCTGGAGTACAGCACCGACCTGTTCGCCCCGGCGACCATCGCCCGCTGGGCGGCGCACCTGGAGGTGCTGGTGCGCGCCATCCTCGACCGGCCCCGGGCGGCGCTGGGCGGGCTGGCGCTGCTGCCGGCCTCCGAGCAGGCCCAGCTCGCCGCCTGGAGCGGCGGCCAGCAGCAGTTCCCCGTCACCGCCTGCCTGCACGAGCTGTTCGCCGCCCAGGTCGAGCGGTCCCCCGACGCGGTGGCGCTTACCTGCGAGCAGACCCGGCTGACCTACCGCGAGCTCTCCCAGCGCGTCAACCGCCTGGCGGCGCGCCTGCAGGCGCTGGGCGTCGGACCCGACACCCCGGTCGGCCTGTGCGCCGAGCGGTCGCCCGAGCTGGTCATCGGTATCCTGGGCATCCTGCGCGCCGGCGGCGCCTACGTACCGCTTGATCCGGTCTACCCGCGCGAGCGGCTGAGCTTCATCCTCAACGACACCGCGGCGCCGGTGCTGGTCACCCACTCCAAGGTCCAGCGGGCGCTGCCGCCGGCGTGGACCGGCACCGTGGTCGTGCTGGACGAGCCGGCGCGGCCCGAGTCCGCCGCGCCCACCGAGCCGCTGCCCGCCGCCACCCGGCCCGAGCACCTGGCATATATCATCTACACCTCGGGCTCGACCGGCCAGCCCAAGGGCGTGCCGGTCACCCACCGCAACGTCGCGCGCCTGTTTCTCGCCACCGACTCCTATTTCGGCTTCACCGCCAGCGATGTCTTCTGCCTGTTCCACTCCTTCGCGTTCGACTTCTCGGTCTGGGAGCTGTGGGGAGCGCTGCTCTACGGCGGCCGGCTGGTCATCGTTCCCTACTGGGTCAGCCGCTCGGCCGAGGCGTTCTATCGCCTCTTGCGCAGCGAGTCGGTGACGGTGCTCAACCAGACGCCGTCGGCGTTCTATCAGCTCATCCAGGCCGAGCCGCTCGTGGATGCGACCAGCGAGAAGCTGTTGGCGCTGCGTCTTATCATCTTCGGCGGCGAGGCGCTGGATCTGGGCGCGATCCTACCGTGGTTTGAGCGGCACGGCGAGCAGCGCCCGCAGCTTTACAACATGTACGGCATCACCGAGACCACCGTGCATGTGACCTGCCAGGCGCTCGGCCGCGCCGACTGCGACCGCCCGGGCAGCGTCATCGGCGCGCCGCTGCCCGACCTGTACGCGCGCGTGCTCGATCGCAACCTGCAGCGGACCCCGATCGGCATCCCCGGCGAGCTGTTTGTCGGCGGCGCCGGACTGGCCCGCGGCTACCACAATCGCCCCGCCCTCACCGCCGAGCGCTTCCTCGCCGACCCCTACGGCGCCGCGGACGCGCGGCTGTACCGCTCGGGCGACTGGGTGCGCTACCGGGCCGACGGCGCCCTGGAGTACCTGGGGCGCATCGACCATCAGGTGAAGATCCGCGGCTTCCGTATCGGAACCGCGCTCCGTCGCCGGCGACCGGCTGGGCGTTCCCTGCCGGCCCGCACCTCGCCCGGGCAGCCCGGGAAGCGTCAGTCGGCGGCCGGCAGAGCGCCCAGACCGCCCAGGCTTTCAAGGAGGAGCTGCAGCGTAAAGCGCACCCCGAAGCCGGTCACCGCGGTGGGAATGTGCCCAAGGCCGCCCTTGTGCTCCCCAGCTGCCAGATCCACATGGATCCACGGGATGGTCGCGGGGACAAAGCGCGACAAAAAGCGCGCCGCCAGGATGTGATCCGCCTCGCTCTCGACGATGCACTGCTTGATGTCGGCGACCTGACTCTCCAGCTCCTCATCGTAATCGGCGTCGGCAGGAAGCGGCCACACTCGCTCCCCGCTCTGCTGGCCGGCCGCCGTGACCGCTGTCTCTAGAGCGGGCTGGTTGCAGAAGGCGCCGCTGTAGCGCGTCCCGAGCGCGGTGATGCAGCTGCCGGTCAGCGTGGCGTAGTCGATCATCAGGGCCGGCTCGCGCGCCGCAGTCAGGGCCAGCGCGTCGGCCAGCACCATGCGCCCTTCGGCATCGGTGTGGACGATCTCGATCTGGACGCCGTTGGCGGCGCGGACGACCTCGTTCTGGGTATAGGCGCCGGGCCCGATCTCATTGCGGGCCACCGCCAGCACCGCCTCGACCGGGAAGCGGACCGCAAGCTGAGTGAGCGCCAGCAGCGTCCCGAGCGCCACCGCCGAGCCCTGCATGTCGCCGTGCATGCCGAACATACCCTTGGCGGTCTTCAGGTTCACGCCGCCGGTGTCGTAGCAGATTCCCTTGCCGACAAGGGCCACTGCGCGGGCGCCGCGGGCGCGCTGCTTGGGCCGATAGCTCAGGCGGATGATGCCGGCGTCCTTTTTTGCGCTGCCCTGGCACACCGCCAGGAACGCCCCGGCCCCGAGCGCTTGCAGCTTCTTGTAGTCCAGAAACTCCAGCCGCCAGCCCTGCTGGCGCGCCAGCTGCCGCACGTAGGAAAGATAGATGGCCGGAGTCAGGTGATTGGCCGGCAGCAGCGTCAGCCAGCGGGCCAGTGCGTTGCCCTGCGCGGCGGCCAGGGCGCGGCGGAAATCAAGCCGCCGGGGACCGGCGAGCAGCGTCAAGCGCTCGATGAGGCGCGGCGGCTCCGGCTGACGCTTGAAGGTCGGCGGGACGAAGTTAGCCGCCGCGACCGCGGTGACCAGCGCCTCGGCCAGGCGGGCCTGCTCGGCTGCGGAGTGGCCCGGAAGGAGCACTCCCAAGCTGCCGGGCTGCGCCTCCTGAGCCTTGGCCACCGCCTTGCGGGCCAGGGTCAAAAGCTCAAAGGCCGAAGCGCTGCTCTTGACCGTGGCCAGCACCACCGTGGTGCCGCGCCCGTTAGGAAGGTCGGCCCGGGTGGGAGCAAGCGTCTGGGCGTCGTCTCGCAGCAGCTTGCGCAGGCGCGGCTGGTAGGGAAACTCCGGCCAGCGCCCGGAAAGCCCTTCTTCGGGCACAAGGACGATCAAAGCATCCAGCTCGTCCACCAGCGCTTCGGTGGCTGGCTTGAGCTGCTGCGAAATCTTGAGGTGCGGCAGAGCTGGGAGCTTCTGGTTCATGCCCCCAGCATCGCAAAAACGGCGCCCGATTCCTATCTTCTGCGGGCGCTATTTTGCCCCGGCAGACCGCCCCGGGCCCCGCCTGGTCAGTACCGTCGCCAGAGTCGGCTGTCGCTGGTGCACGCCCACAGGTCGCTCGTGCCCGGAAGGCCGCTCACGGCGATGATATTGGTCGGCGCCGCGCTGCGCAGCCAGTTGCGCCCGTTCCAGTGCTGGAGCCGATTCAGCGAGCCGTTCCACAGCCAGACATCGCTGGCCGAGCTGCCCCACAGGACGCCGCCGCCGATCCGGCCCACGCCGCTCTCGTTGACGGGCACCCACATGGTGCCGTTGTAGTGCCAGGCGCCCGTCTCCGAGCTTGCCCAGACATCGCTCGGACCGCTGCCCCACACGGCGCTGAAGTTGCTCCCGATGTCGAGCGACAGGGTCCAGCTCGTGCCGTTCCAGTGCCAGATGTAGCTGCCCACCGCCCACATATCCGAGCTGCTGCTGCCCCAGAGCGCAGAAATGGTGTCGCCGACCACCCCAGTCGCCGCCGACCACAGGGTCCCGTTCCAGCGGTAGATCGCGCCCCCGGCTCCGGCGGCCCACACGTTGTTGGCGGCAAACCCCCACAGCGCGTAGGCAGACCCCGGTATGGTCACCGTGCTCAGGCTGGTCCCGTTCCAGTGATAGATCCCGCCGATCGGTCCGCCCAGCCACACGTCGTTGGTCGCGCTGCCCCACAGCGCCGTGACCGGACCGGCAAGCGCGAGAGAATACTTGGTCCACGAAGTACCATCGAAGTGGAACGATGAAGTATAACCTCCGACCCAAAAGTCATTGCGCGCGGAGGCCCACAGCGAGTACACGCTGGCGCTGGTGGCTGGTGTCACGGCGCGCTTGAACACCGAAGTGTCCCACTGGGCGATGACACCGTTATCTCCTACAGCCAGCGCCGTGCCGCCACTGCTCCACAGTCCGTTGAGGGAAGCAGCACCGATCGCCGTGGAAGTCCAGCTCATGCCATTCCAGTACTGGACCCCGCCGGGGCCCACCGCCCAGATGTTGCTGCTGCTGGTTCCCCAGACATCGGTAACCAGCGACCCGCCGGCCAGATAGTTGACCCAGCGGTTGCCGTCCCAGTGCAGGATGTCCGAGCCCACGGCCCAGACATCGGTGCTGCTGCTGCCCCACAGCCCGATCAGCGAGCCCACTACGCCGCTTGTCGACTGCGACCAGGCGGTGCCATTATAGTGCAGGATGAGCCCCCAGGCGCCGACCGCCCAGACGTCGCTGGCGCTGCTCCCCCACACGCCGTGGATGCGGTTGAGGAGTCCGGTCTGCTGGACCGTCCACCCGGTGCCATTCCAGTGAATGATGACTCCGTTGTCGCCCACTGCCCAGACATCGCTGGCGCTGCTCCCCCACACCGCGTACAGCGCGACCGGGGTCGGGCTGCTGATGGGGATCCAGGCGCTGCCGTTCCAGTGGAGCAGGGTTCCGCTATCTCCCACCGCCCAGACGTCACTGCTGCTGCTGCCCCACACCCCATGCAGGTCGTTCATCGACCCCTTGGCGAGCACCGACCACGCCATCCCGTTCCAGTGCAGGAGCGTTCCCTGCGCGCCCACGATCCACAGATCCGACGCCGAGGTGCCCCAGGTCTTGTACAGCGCGGGCTGCGTGCCCAGCGAGCCAGCCCAGCAAAAGACGCCGTCGCCGCAGGGCGTGGGAGAGTGCGTGGCCGGGACCATCTCCAGCGGGCTGCCCGGCGGGAGCTGACTTCCTGAAGCCGACTCCGTCGCGCTCGGGCCGGCGGAGTCGGCGAGCGTGCCGCAGCCGGCGGTAAGACAGGCGACCACCGCCATCCAGGTCAGACGAACTAGGGGATTCTTGGATCTTTTGTGCATGCTGCGCTCCTTGGGTTGTCAACGTCGCGCTCGCCGTTCACAGACGGTGCTTCGCCGTCATCTGGGCGAGCGCGGCGAGGACAATAGGCGATTTCCGCCCCTGAAGGAACAGCCGCACCCGGGGGACTACGGGGTCAGCCGCTGGGGCAGCGTCGGCCCGGTGCCCTGGCCATTCCCTGGGGCCGCAGCGGCGAAACTCTCCGACGGCGTCGCTGGGCGCGCATTCCGTATCGAACCGCGCCGGCCCCGCCTCCGGGCGGCCCGCTGGCCGGCGCGAGCTGCGGGAATGGCTGGGGAAAGCGCTCCAGCGGCGCCGCGGCCTACGGCGCTGGGGCGGCCCCGTCCAGCCGCCGGCCCAAGCTGCGGAGCAGCAGCTCGGCCGGGCTGACGCGCTCTACGGCGATCTCCACCGAGCCGGGCAGGCCGTGCTGAAACGGAATCAGCGACCGCTGCTCTTGCAACAGATCGAGCTCGACGCGCACGGTGCCATCGCGCGGCTCGGTGGCGACCTGCGAGACCCGGGCCTTGACGGCGCCAAACTCAAGCCAGGGAAAGCCGGCCAGGCGCAGCTCCGCGCTCTGCTGCGGGCGGATGCGACCGAGCGCGCTCGCCGGCTCGAACTCGGCTACAAGGACCAGCTCGCCCATCGGCATCAGCGTCGCCAGCTTGGCTCCTTCGGCGACAAAAGAGCCGGTGTGCAGCGGCTGCAGCTCGCCGACATAGCCATCCACCGGGGCGCGGATGTTGCGGCGCTCCAGCACCTGCTCCAGCTCTGCCACTGATGCGAGCAGCGCCTGCTTCTCCCCCTCCAGGGTGGTCAGCTCGCGGCGCAGCGCGGCCAGCCGGACCTCGCCGGCGCGCCGGCGGGTGCGCTGCTCGCTGCGCAGCCGCCGCACGTCGAGCGATGAGGTCTTGTACGATGCGCGGCGGATCTCGGCAGTGGTGCTTACGCGCTCAAGCTCCATGGGCGAGACCGCCTCGTGCAGCCGCTTGTAGCGCTCGGCCTCCTTGGCGGCGAGCTGCGCCTGGATCTGGGCCTCCTGGCTGCGCGCCTTGGCCTGTCGCGCCGCCGCCCCACCGGCGGCGACCTCGGCGGCCACCGCGCCGCGCGTCGCCCGCAGCTCGCCGGTGGTGGACTCGATCTGCGGATCGATCGCCGCCAGCCGCACCCGCGCGGTGGCCAGCTGCTTCTCTTCCACCGGGGCATCGAGCCGGAACAGCAGCGCCCCCTTCTTCACGGTCTGGCCCAGCCGGGCCTCGACGAGCGCAATCCGGCCCGCGAGCGCGCTGTGCACCGGAAAGGCGGCGCCGCGCACCTCAAGCCGCGTCTTGTTGCTCACTTCGTAGACGGTGACGCGGGCGCCGAAGAGCCACACGCTCCACACCCCGGCGGCGATCACCAGCGCGATGATCGCCACCGCTGCGGTATGCCCGCTGTCATTGCGCAGCGAGCGCAGGGTGTAGGGGAAGGGCTGGGCCATGGGCGAGCGGGACTCCTCGGACTCCTAAGGATGGGCGATGACAAACAGGGTCGGCACGCGGCGCAGCACGCAGCGCAGCGTCGTGGCCAGGGTCTCGGGATCGAGCGCCGCGAAGCTCTCATCGAGCAGCACTACCTGGGCGCGCTGCAGCAGCGTCCGCGCGATGTAGATGCGGCTGCGCTCCCCGTGCGACAGCTGCCAGCCGGTCTCCCCGACGTGGGTGAACATCCCGCTCGGCATGCGCGACAGCAGCGGGCCCAGGCCCAGCTCATCGCAGATCTGCCGCGCTTCATGCAGATCTGCGGGCGATGGCGGCCAGGCGCGCCCCATCAGCAGGTTGAAGGCCAGCGGCTGGCTGAACAGGTGGTTCTCATGAAACTGCGGCGCGGTGGCGACCAGGCTGCGCCACCGCTTGCCGCCGAGCGCCGACATATCGAGGCCGCCGAGCAGGATCTGGCCGCTCTCGACCGGCAGAAGGCCCGTCAAGCTCGAGGCGAGCGTGCTCTTGCCGCTGCCCGAAGGCCCCTGCAAGAGCACCCGCTGGCCGGCGCGCAGCCGCCAGGTCAGCTCGCGCAGCGCCGGGGTCGCGGCGCGGCCGTAGCGCACCGTCAGGCGCTTGGTCTCCAGCACCACCGCGCCGGGGGCGAAGGTCGGCGAGGCGGCGGTGAGCGGCAGCGGCGCCGGCAGCGCCGCGCTGGCCAGAAGGTGCCGGCAGCGCCGCAGCGCGATCGCCACCCCACCGAGCGCCGACAGTCCCGAGGCCAGCTTGGACAGCGCCCGGAAGCCGAGCAGCACCCCGCCTAGACCCAGCGCCAGCCGCGAGGTCGCAAGCCCGCTGGACAGCCACAGCGGCGTCAGCGTAAGCGAGCCGAGCGCCAGCCAGCCAAACGGCACCGCGCCGAACAGCGCCGTCGTCCAGCCATCGAGCGCCCGCCCGTGCGTGTGATAGTCGACCAGCGCGTGATCCTCGGCGCGGTGGCGCAAGCTCTTGGGCTCCTGCACCAGGCGCGTGCGGTGGCCGAGCATGACCTCGAGCAGATCGCCGACCAGCCGGAAGCGCGTCTCGGTCCAGGCGAGCCGGGTCCGGTAGTACTGAAACGCCACCGCCGCCACCAGCACCACCCACCCGAGCAGCGCCAGCGCCGTGGTGGTCGAGGCCAGCTGCAGCACCGCCAGCGCCCCCACCAGATCCAGCAGCGCGGCGCCGGCCTGCAGGCCGCCATCGCGCAGTCCCATCTCTACCGCTTCGGACTCGATTATCTGGCAGATGAAATCGCCGTAGCCGTTCTGGCGCGCCGCATCCAGCGGCAGGTTGACCGCGCCCCACAGCAGGCGCCGCCGCAACACGATGCCGATGGCGATGGCGATGCGTCCGAGCAGCCAGCTCTCGGTCAACATGAACGGCGGCGTGCAGGCCAGCAGCAGCACCGCGGCGAGCAGCCAGCCCTTGTCGATGCGGCCGGTCAAGGCGCCCTGTCCGATGACGTAAAACAGAAGTAGGCCCAGCACGTACTGCATGACGTGCGTGACTGCGTACTGCGCGATAAGGCGCGGCAGCCCGGCCTCTGCTGCCTGCTGCTTGAGCGGCCGTCCCGGGGCCAGCCGCAGCACATAGCCGCCCTCGATCGGCTGATCGCCCAGGCGCTTCTCCAAGATGACGCGAGTCGCGTAGCGCCGGCGCTCCTTGGACTTCACGCCGGTGGCGTCCAGGAGGCGCTCGACCTCGGGCAAAAGCGGCGCGAACACCGGCGCCGTCAGCGCCGCTTCGACCTCGGCGGCGGCGAGGTAGCGCGGCGTGCCATCAGGAGCGATGACCTTGAGCCGCTTGCCTGCGGCGCCGATGAGCAGCAGCAGGCCCTCCTTGGCCCCCCGCACAAACAGCAGCGCCGGCGCCGCTCGCTGGAGATAGCCGGCCAGCTCACCGATGCGCACCACGACCGCTTCGGACTCCAGGCCGAAGGCGCCGGCGGCGGTGTCCAGGTAGTCGCTCAAGCTGCCGGGGATGCCGGCGGCGATCGTGCCCGACAGCCCCGAGGGCGGCGGCGGCGCCGAGACCGCCGCGGGCAGCCGCCACCCCATCTGGCGCGCCAGCACCGCCATCGCATCGGCAGTGCGGCGCAGCGGCCACAGCGGCAGGGGCTCGGCGCTCATGGCTCCTCCTGACCGCCATCGCGCTCTTTCCCCGAGACGAGCTGCCCATCGACCATCGCCACCCGCTGCCAGTCCTTGGACGCCCACAGATCATGCCGCACGGTCTTTTCGGCGCGCAGCAGCGCGGAATAGCGGGACTCGGGGCGCCCGCTCAGCACCACCGGCTCGCCGGCCTCGACGAGGTGGCCGTCCTCGATGATCAGCACGCGCGGAAACGACAGGGTGGTCGCGATGTCGTGCGAGACATACAGCAGCGTGGTCTTTTCCCAGGTCTTGCGCGCGCGATCGAGCAGCTCTTGCCGCTGCGTGCGATCCAGGCCGCGAAACGGCTCATCGAGCAGCACCAGGCGCGGCGGTGCCTGCAGCAGCGTGCGCGCCAGCCGCACCCGCTGCCCCTCGCCGCCCGAGACCAGGCGCCCGCCCTCGCCGAGCGAGGTGGCGAGGCCCGAGGGCAGGCGGGCCATCACGCGCGACAGATCGGCGACCGCGATCGCCTCGCTCAAGGCGTTGACGCGATCGCTGGCCTGCGCGTAGTGCAGGTTGTCAAACAGCGAGCGGTTCCACAGCCGGATGTCGGGGTCGACCCACGCCACGCTGTGCCGCAGCTGCACCAGGTGCTCATCGGTGACCGGCTGGCCATCGATCAGCACCCGCCCCGCCGCGGCGCGATGAAAGCCGAGTAGCAGCCCGATGAGCGTCGACTTGCCAGCGCCCGAGATCCCCACCACGGCGACATGGGTGCCGGCGGGAATGTCCACGCTGATGTCCTGCAGCACCGGTCGCCCGGAGAGCACCACCGACACCTTCTCCAGCGTGATCGCCACCGTCTTGCCGTCGTGCACCGTGACCGCCGAGGCCAGCTCCTCCGGGCTCTCGGAGGGGGCGTTGAGCGGCTCGATGAGCCGCAGCGTGACGTTGCGCAGATCCGGATACTGCTGCAGCGTGCCGGCGAACTCGCCGGCGTTGCTCGGCAGCGCCACCGCCCAGTAAAACAGCAGCAGCAGGCCCGCCGCATCGCCGCCGTGCCCGAGGTAGCGGGCGACTAGCAGGACGATGAAGCCGTAGCCGAGCAGCACCTGAACTCCCTGGGCGCCGACCTGGACCCGCAGCCAGTCCAGGCGCACCCGCACCCAGCTTGTCAGCAGCTCCTCCTGATCGCGGGCCAGGGCGCGCTCGGCGCCGTGCGTGCGCGTCGGCGCCAGCCCGATGAGGGCGTCCAGGTAGGAGCGGATGAGGGTGCCGGCGAAGGTGCGCACGCGCAGGTCGAGCCCCAGGAACAGCGGCTGGATGAGAAACGGCATTCCCATCGTGGTCAACAGCAGCGCCAGGACGATCAGCCGCTCGCCGGGCACCAGCCACAAGAGCGCCAGCGCGGTCAGGGTGGTCATCGCCAGGGTGCGCAGCCCATCGACGACCAGCTGCGGCAGCTGGCGGACCCGCGACAGGCTGTGCGCGCGCTCGGTCATGTCCGAGATCGGGCGGCTGCGGAAGTAGTGGTCGTTGATCGTCGGCAGCTTGGCCGCCAGCGCGGCGCGCAGGCGAATCTCCAGGTAGCGCCCGATGCGCGTGGTGTTCCACTGATTGACCAGAATCAGCCCGAACATCGCCAGAAGGAACAGCGTGCCCAGCGCCGGCGCGACCAGCCGCTGCGTGGGCGACTTCACATACCACAGCAGGTGCAGGGTGCTGCGAAACAGGACATCGAGCTCGACCTGCAGCGACGCGACGATGATCGCCGCCAGCCCGGACAGGGCGATCACCGCAAGCTGCGTCTTGGGCAAAAAGCCAAGCAGGGTGCGCATCGGCCGCACCGGCGGCTCGGACAGCGCGGCGCGCAGATCCGAGGGCAGCTCGGCCACTCGCTTGACGGCCTGCGACTCGTTCTCGGCCTTCTGCCCGTGCACCGACACCACCACCGCGCCGCGCAGGATGGCCTGCTTCTTGTCCACCGGCCCCCCGGGCTCGCTGCGCAGCGGCATGGCCACCCAGTAGGCCTCGGGGATCTCGGCGGCGTCGGTCTTGAGGGCCAGCGTCTCGATGAAGCGCGTCGCCTCGCCGCCCTTGCCCACCGCGCCGGCAGCGACCAGCGCAGTGGCCATGCGCACCGCGGCGTCGAGCTGGGCAAAGCGCTGCCAGCTGCGCGCCGCCTTGACCTCCTCTAGCAGCCGGTCGATGTCCTTCTGGCTGACCGCCAGCTGGGCGAGCCGGGTGATAAGCGGTCGGCGAAATCCGGGGCCCCCCAGCCAGCCGCGCAGTGTGCTGATGGGCACAACTTGGGAGTGGACAAAGACGTCCTGCAGAAACCGCGAGGCGCGCTGCCACTGCCGCCCGCTCGCCGGGTCCATGATCTGCACGATGTCGCCGTGCCGCCGCCAGCAGACCACGAAGTGCGGCATGCCGCTTGGGTGTCGGACGACGACGATCGCCGGCAGGTTCTGCTTGGCATCAAGCAGCAGGTGATCGACCGGAATCAGCTGCTGCTCGGCGAGCAGTCCGAGCTGTCCGGCGACATCCTCCAGGGTGTCGATCGAGGTGCCGTCGACCTCGGTCTGGCAGGCCTCGCGCAGCCGGCCATAGCTGGCCTGCACCCCCAAGCCATTGAGCAGCGCCGACAGCGCAGCCGGACCGCAGTCCATGCTCGAGGTCTGGATGATCTCGGGGACGAGAAATTTCCGACCTGAAGAGGCGGGCGTGGCGGTCATGGGGAGGGGAAGCGCCGGCGCGAGCGTGTCGCCGGACCCTGCATCAATGTACCACTTTATCGGGGCTGCGGTCCATCACCAGCGCCACAGCCCGCCGCCGCCGCGCTTTGTATGAGGCGGGCGTGAAGCATGTTTCGGTTGGCGGGCAGTTCGGCGATAATGGCAACATGAGGAAGCTTGGCGGCAACGCGCCACAGGTTGCCGCGCCTGCCCGCGACCAAGACGCCGCCCCTGCGCGACCGCCCAACGCCGGGGAGCCGCTCGCGCCGACCGACGCCGATAGCCAGCTCTTTCAGACCTTCGATGCGCCAGGCCCTTCCTCGTCGAGCCGCGACTACCAGCGACCCGACGGGCCGACCCTCACCCCCGAAGAGTCGGGCTGGCAGACCGACTCCTCCAATCCGCAGCGGGCAGAGGGGCCGGCCGAGCGGCCGCCGAGGCGAGCGAGCAGCCCGGGAACCGCGGCCGCCTTTCCGGTGCTCGACTGGGACCGCTACGAGTTTATCAGCCTGCTCGGTCAGGGCGGCATGGGGGCCGTCTATAAGGCGCGCGACCGCCGCATCGGCCGCCTGGTCGCGCTCAAGTTCATCCGCGGCGGCGACGAGCGCCTGACCCAGCGCTTCATGCAGGAGGCGCGCGCCCAGGCGCGCATCGAGCACAGCGGCATCTGCAAGGTGCTCGAGGTCGGCGAGGTCGAAGGCAAGGCCTACATCGCCATGCAGTTCGTCGATGGCGCCTCGCTGATGGACGCCAAGGACAAGCTGACGCTGCTCGACAAGGTGGCCATCATCAAGGAAGCCGCCGACGCCCTGCACGCGGCGCACGAGCTTGGGATCATCCATCGCGATATCAAGCCGGCCAACATCATGATCGAGCGCCGCATTGATGGAAACTTCCATCCGGTGGTCATGGACTTCGGACTGGCGCGCGACACCAACGAGAGCTCGGGCATGACCGAGTCGGGCACGGTGATGGGCACCGCCGCCTTCATGTCGCCCGAGCAGGCGCGCGGTCAGGTCAAGAAGCTCGATCGCCGCAGCGATGTCTACAGCCTGGGCGCGACCCTATTTGACATCCTGGCCGGGCGGCCGCCGTTTATCACCGACAGCATGGCCGAGACCCTGCTCAAGGTGATGTTCGACGATCCGCCGCCGCTGCGCGAGTTTGTTCCCGAGGCCCCCGAGGCGCTGGAGATCATTGTCGGCAAGTCGCTGAACAAAGAGCCCGAGCAGCGCTACGCGACTGCCAAGGAGCTCGCCGAAGATCTGGAGCGCTTCCTCGGCAACCGTGGCATCGCCGGCAAGCGGCTGAGCCTGTGGTATCGGCTGCGCTATCGGGCCGCGCGCAACAAGCCGCTCGTGGTGCTGGGAGCGGCGCTGCTAAGCTGCCTGGTGGCGCTCATCGGCTACGGCATCCGCACTCGCATCACGGCGCTGCAGAAGGAGCGCCAGGCGCGTCAGCAGGCGGAGATCGCGCAGCGGCTGGGACAAGAAATCACCAACATGGACTGGCTGCTGCGCAGCGCGCGGCAGATGCCGCTGCATGATCTCGGCCGCGAAAAGGCGATCATGCGCAAGCGCATGGCGCAGCTGCAGGCCGAGCTCGCAGAGTATGGCGAGGTCAGTCGCGGCCTGGGACACTACGCGCTGGGGCGCGGGCACATGGCGCTGCACGAGTACCCGCAGGCGCTCGGGCAGCTGGAGACCGCGATCCGCTCGGGCAACCAGCGGGCGGAGGTCCACTACGCTCTCGGCTTCGTGCTCGGCAAGCACTACGAGCGGGCGATGGGCGAGGCGCGCCTAGCCGGCGGTGGCGAGTGGGCCAAAAAGCAGCTCAAGGAGCTGGCCCCCAAGTACCTGACCCCGGCCATTGCCTCGCTGTCGCAGGCGCGGGCGCTGAAGCTCGACGCGCCCGCGTACCTGGAGGGGCTCATCGCTTACTACAAGGGCGAGTATGACGCGGCGCTCCAGCACGCGGCGGCGGCGCTGGAGGCGGCGCCGTGGCTGTTTGAGGCCTCGCAGCTCATCGGCGATGTCCACCTGCAGCGGGGGCTGTTGGCGATGGACGCGGCCAAGTTCGAGCCGGCAGAGAAAGAGCTGCGGGCGGCGGTCGCCGGATATGAAGAGGCGACCCGGCTCGGGCAGAGCGACGCCGAGGCCTACGAGGCGCTCGCCGAGGCCCTGGCCAAGCTGACCGAGCTATCGCTGATGAAGCAGAACTGCGACAAGAAGATCTACGCTGAGGTCCTAGCCGTCGGCGACAAGATCACCGCTGCCGATCCCGAGGGGGTCGCCGGGCCGCTCAAGAAGGCCTTCGCGGCCTGGATCGTGATGGGCGGTGGAGACCCGGCCCAGACGCGCCCGCCCTACATCAAGACCTGTCTGGACAACGTCGAGCTGGTGCTGCGCAAGCAGCCGGACAACCCCTATGCCTCCGACCTTCTGGCAAACTGCCTGTCGGAACAAGCGGCCTACGTCTACGGCCAGCACGGTGATCCCGAGCCGATTTATCGCCGTGCGATCAGCGTCCTGGAGCCGGTCCTGGCCAAGCACCCGAACTTCCTGCTCGGACTGCGCGACCTCGGAGTGCGGTATCAGGAGCTCGCGGTGTGGCTCCAGCGCGGCGGCGACCCCAACACGCGGGTGATGCTGGAGAAGTCGCTGGATTACTTCGGGAGGGCGCTGGCGCTCGATGAGTCGGATGCCACCTCGGTGGGATATGAGCTGGACAGCTGGAGTAAGCTGATTGCCCTTTCGCGCTCCCAGGAGGAGCTGCAGAAGCTGGTCGCCAAGGCCGATGAGACTGTCGAGCAGTGCCACAAGCTGATCGGCGATCACTTCTCCTGCGAGGGCAATCGCATCGTCGCCCACTCCCTGGCAGCAGAGCGGGCTTACTTGGCCGGCGACGATCCCCAGCCCTCGCTCAAGCGGGCCGAGGAGAGCACGGCGGCGCTGCGCAAACAGAAGGTAGAGTTTCTCGAGATCGAGCACGGCATCGTCCGCGCCCGTCTTATCGCCGCCCAAGCCCGCCTGCGTCGGCAGCAGGATGCCGAGCCGGCGCTGGAAGCGCTGCGCGATTCGGTCAAGCGGTGTCTGGGGCTGGCGGCGACCAACTATCTGTGCCTGATGTTCGCGGCGCAGGCCGCGTGGGTCGAGGGCGACGCGCTCGCCGACAGTCCCAAACAGGCCGCCGCGGTGCTCAAGAGCGGGGTTATCAGCGCCCAGCTGGCGATCAAGGACACGGTTAAAAACCCGAAGGCCTGGCAGGTGCTGGCCGAGACCTACCTGCGGCTGGCGCAGACCGGCAAGCAGCGGCCCAAGCCCCGCGACCAGTACATCGCCGACGCACTGGCAGCCCTGGACACTGCCTTCACGATGAACCCTGACCTGGCCACCGGACGCGCGACCCAAGGAGCACTGCTGCTGCTGCGCGCTGAAAATCAGCGCGATGAGGAGGAGCGCAGCCGCTCTGCCCAGGCCGCGATCGCCGCGCTGCAGCACGCCCTGCGCAGCGATCCGCTGCTCGCCCACGAATACGCACCGCTGCTTAGCAAGGCCAAGGAGCTCGCTGCGGGCACCTGACTGGTAACTCCGCTTCGCGGCTGCCCGCCTACTCGCTGTCGAGCGTGGCCTGACCAGAGGCGAGCAGGTAGAGGTCCTTCATGTATTGGATCTTGGATGCGGGCAGGGGTCCGCGCTCCAAAGCGCGCAGCAGCGCGGTCAGCTCCGCGGGGCTCTGGGGCGAGACCAGCAGGCCATCGAGCTCGGGCCGCGACAGCGCAAATCGGTAGCCATCGACTATCGTCGGAAGCGGGTACTGCGCACCGAGGTTGAGCTGGCGGAACGCGGGTTCGGAAACGTGGGCCGCCGTGCTCTTGAAGTTGTAAGTCAGGCAGGCGCGGTCCGGTGCAAGATGGGGGAACAGCTCCTGCTCACAGCTTGCATGCGCGGGGTTGTAGCGGATATAGGCGAGCTCGATCAGCGCCGAGCGGACCGCCAGCTTCGCTGTCGCACGGTCGTGAAACGAGGCGCCGATCGCGGAGCAGCCCCACTGCTTGACGCTGCGCGCCCTGTCCAGGCTCTGATAGCGGGATAAGAAGTTCCCCTCATCAGCAGCGCCGGCAATCAGCACGTCGATGCGCTCAAGGCGCGGGACGGCGGCAAGCAGCTCGTTGAACCTCAGGTACTGAAACAGCGGTTCGCTCAGATAGGAGACCCCGGCCACGACGATGTCATCACGTGAGACCCCGCTGGCCAAAAGGTTGTCGATCCCAGCCATGAGCGGCATATATAGCCACCAGTGCAGGTCGTTACTGATGAAGAAGAAGTTGATGCCGGCCGCAAACGCTGCCGACACCGTCTCCGCGCTGGTCATGCCTAGGCAGAGCGGGCTGACGCTGAGCCCGGAGGTGCCGAGCGGGTAGCGGTCCGTCGCGCGAGGCAGGCGGGCTCTGTTGGGCGGTCGCTGCATCAGGGACCCCCTGCTTCTGACGGCGTGGCGGCGGCTCGCTTCAGGCGCGCGTGGACGGCCTGGACGGCGCGCTGACAAAGATAGATCACCTCGTACTCAAGCTCACGGGCGCCCAGCAGGCGGTTGCAGTGCATGTGAGCAAACGACTGCAGAATCTGCCCAAGCGGCAGGCTGCAAGCGCCGCGCTGCTCGGCCGCGTGGTATTCCGCAGCGACCGAGCGTAGCGACTGCTCGTATGCGCGAAACCATGCAGCGACATCCTTGCGCCGCGCAAACGGAGCGGCGCCGTCGTCGTGCCCCTCCAGGGCCAGCAGCAGGCTCTGAATCGCACGGCTGTGCTGGCGATACCTGGCATCTAGCGAGTCCTTGTCTTCCTTGCTCAGCTGGCGTCCGTGCTCTTGGGCGCGGCGGAGCTGGGTGAAGCACTCTAGCCGGGCAGCAAGGTCGAATCCGAACGCGCGGTAGAGCGTATCAAGCGCACGGATCGGCAGCAGCATCTGCAGGTCGATCTCCTGCTCGATCACTTCGCGGTGATAGGCGGCGAGTATACGCAGGCAGAGCCGGCTGTCGGCGGTAAACAGGCGCTCAGCCGTCGCGATGAGCTCGGGGCCGCCGTAGCGGTCGACCTCTCGCTCATAGGTGGCGACGACCCAGCGGCTCAAGGCCCCGGCCTGCGCCTGCGCAGCGAGTCGCTCGCGCAGAATATCGAGCAGCGCCAGTGCGGTCCCGTCTCGCGGCTGCAGGCGGAGGCGCAGGTGGGCCTCCGGATCGGCGTAGCGCACAAAGTGAAACTCGGCGAGCCGCCCGGCCTTTTCAAGCTCCCCGACCAGCGGCGCCACGAAGCGACCGAGCAGATCGTCGTCAAGAAACCGGCGCGTCTCGGCCTGACTACCAAGCCCGGGGCCGTAGTAGAGCTTGAGAAACAGCCAGCGCGCACCGGGATAAAAGACCTGCGCCTGCCGCGTCTCTGCGGTCTCCAAAAGGCCAGGTCGCTGGACTGCCGACGCGCTGGCGGCAGGGCTGGACGCCCGAGCCGCAGCCGGCAGCTGCGGCAGCCGCAGGTGGGCTATCGCCTCACCGACCAGCGGTCCGTCGTCTCCCACCACTGGTGCGGTGTCGGCGAAGTACTCCTCGAACACTCGCTGCAGACCCGCCTTCACCATGTCGGCGAGCTCACGCCGGCCAAGCGGGTTGTCGAGGTCGACGGCGTTGCGCTCGGCATCGCCGAGCCGCACCACGCGCGGCACCTGATAGCGCGCCCGCCACTTGCCCAGCAGCGTCTCCAGCGGCGCCGCATCCCGCGCCGGCACCTGCAGCAGTTTCTGAAGGCTAGGCGGGAGCAACCAGCTCTGCGGCCGCAGCACGATGTCGCGATAGCACAGGCGTGCCGTGCGCACCGGCCCGCTCACGCTGTCCAGCGGCAGCCCCCAGTCGGTGGCCGTCGCCGACAGCGCCAGCATCACATGCACCACCGAAGACAGCGCCTGCGGATTCAGCGCCGACAGCTGGCGCGCCAGCACCGGCACCCCCTGGCGCTCCCACCACAGCATGGGCCCCTGTTCCCCCACGGTCACGCTGAGCTCGTGCAGCGGAATCTGGAACTCGGCGGCGACACTCGGCGGACCGTTGACGACGATCTGGTACTGATAAGTGAGCGGCCGCTGGCTGATATCACGCAGTCGCCCGCCACCGCCGCAGGTGACCTCGGCAACGATCGCTGGCCGAGCGCGCTGTTCTTCCAGCCGCCAGATCGCGCGCAGCTGCGCCAGCAGCGGGTCTGCCGCGTTCCAGTGCAGGAAGCGATTGAGCAGCGAGCCCACGTAGGAGGTCGTGGCGTAGTGGTGGAGCGCCGCTCTCCCCCCGAGGTGAATGCAGCGGAACATTGACTCGACGACCGGCGGCGGGTCCTGGCCACGCGCCGCGCCCGCTGGCAGCAGGAGGGGCTGGAGTTCGTCAGGATCAAGCTCCAGTTGCTCCACTTGCGCCAGATCGGCATCGAGAAACCTGCCCTGAAGGTAGCTGTCCAGGGTTGCCACCGGTGGGCTCTTGGGCCGCGGCTGCACCAGCGCGCCGAGCATGTCCTCCAGCGCCGCCCCTTTGCTGATGCGGTAAGTGAGCTCGAGCAGCGGGACGCGGCGACCGACCGTACCTTCAGCAAAGTAGTTGGCGATCGCCTGCCGGTGGACCGCGAAGCGATGGCTCCACAGACCCGGGACCCGCCCCACGAGCTCACCCAGCTGCGCGACCAGGGTCCGCGCCAGACCACCGTCGCCGGCGTCGATGCGCAGCACCGCCTGCGTCACCGTGGCGTGGCGCAGCGCGGCGCTGCTGGCGTCCGGCTCGGGGCCGGCTTCGCGCACCCAGGGATGCTGCTCCAAGGCCGCCCAGGTGGCGTCAAAGGACGCCTCGGCCACCGCCAGCGGGTGGTCGGTGATGCGCAAGAGATCTTCGGATGGTTCCCGGAG
Organism: Polyangia bacterium; assembly: GCA_044222245.1. GTDB lineage: Bacteria > Myxococcota_A > Polyangia > Palsa-1104 > JAEUJZ01 > CALFML01. Next base: position 59,736 of record JBGANQ010000010.1, read on the forward strand.
CTCCGCCAGGCCGGGGTCATGCGCGGCCAGGGCGTGCAGGTGCTGCTCGGGGCGGAGACCGACGCTCGGCGGCTGCAGGCTGGCGCTCAGCACGCCGCCATCGAGCATCGAGAAGAGGTACTGCTCCGCCTCCGCCGCGGTCGCGCCGGGCTGTGCGGTCAAGATGATGTCAACGAGCTCCGTCCAGCTCCAGCTCCGCGCCGGCTCGCGCACCAGCGGAAGGAGCTGCGGGTCCTGGCGCAGGGAGACGATCTTGGAGCGCGGGGTGAGGATCTTGGAGCCTTCCGGCTCCTGCTCGGTGAAGTAGCAAAGCACGCCACCGCGAGGCAGCAGGGTCTCGTTCAGGCGGTAGCGCGCGGCGTGGCGCACCGGCTCGCTCTGCAGCAGCCGCCGCGTCAGCCTCAGGAGGGTGCTGCCAGATGGAAATATCCCCAGCCGCCAGTCCGACTGGGCGGCCTGCCGCGCCTGCGTGAAGTCGCCCACCGCAACCGCGCCGACCCCCGCAAACATCATAAGCGGCGTGCAGCGGGTGGTGATGCGCACGAAGTAGCGGTACAGCGCAAAGAGGGTGTCCTCATCAAGCCGGGTCGCGTCGCGCTCGTGCCGCTGCAGCGCGGCGAACAGCGAACGGCTCTTCAGGCGCAGGGCGCGTCGGAGCACCGGGTCGCGATAGGCCGCAAGCAGCGCCAGCTGGGGATCTGCGGTGTCCGTAAGCTCGAGGAAACGGCGGTAGGAGCGGATGGGGGTGCGCAGCATCGCCTGCGCAAAGACCTCGCAGGAGCCGGCGCTGCTGGCCGCGGCGGCCGCGGGCTTCGCTGTCATCTGTTTTTCACCGAGCGGCTCTGGGCATCAGGCGAAGCGGCGGGTGCAGCGCTGGGCGGGCGATTGGCAGCGCCGGAGGGCACCGCTCAGTTCACGGCTTGAGGATGACTCCGCCAAGGTCGACGTTCAGCTGGGGAGCGATGAGCACGCCGCCGACCGTATTTCCAGGCGCCGACCCCGCGGGCCCCCGGGTGGCGAGGGTGATGGCGCCGGCCTTGAGGTTGGTGCGGATCTTCAGGCCGCTCTTGATCTCCTCGTCGCTGCCGAGGGTCTCGTCGAGATCATTTTCCAAATTGATATCCTTGGTGTCCATATATGTGCTCCTTGTTAATAATTGGGAAGGCGATGCAGAAATCATAGCCCGAATCGGCCGCCGCTAACAGGAAAAGAAACACCGGGTTGCCGTCGCTCAATAGCGCTTGGGTTCTCGCCGATTAAGACCGACCGCGCTGAGTTTTCCCGGCAGCCCGGACGGCGGAAGTCGCCCTGGGAACGCGCCCTGGGGAGCTGCCGCCGGGGCGCGGTTCCGTATCGAGCTGGGCGAGATTGAGCAGGCCCTAGCCGAGCACCCCGAGCTGCAGGCGGCCACGGTCGTGCTGCGCAACGACTCGCCGCTCGACCAGCGGCTGCTTGCCTACGTCGTGCCCCGCACGCGCTCGGCCCCGGCGGGGCTTTTGAGCCGCGTCCGCAGCTTCCTAGAGCAGAAGCTGCCCGGTCACATGATCCCCTCGAGCATCACCCAGCTCGATGAGCTGCCGCTTACCCAAAATGGCAAGGTGGATCGCGCTGCGCTGCCGGCGCCCGACCGCGCCCGACCGCGCCTTGGCGCCGAGTATGTAGCGCCGCGGACGTTCATCGAAGAGGAGCTCAGCGCCATCTTCGCCGCCGTGCTCGGCATTGAGCTCGTCGGCGTGCACGACAACTTCTTCGAGCTCGGCGGCCACTCGCTGCTCGTCCTGCGGGTGATCTTTTCGGTGCGCGAGATCTTCCACATCGAGCTGCCCATGCGGGCGCTGTTCGAGGCGCCGACCATCGCCGGGCTGGCTCGCCACATCGAGACCCTGCAGCCCGGCCGCGGCGGCCTGTCAGTGCCGGCGGTGATGCCGGTGCGGCGCGAGGGCCGGCTGCCGCTGTCCTTTGGCCAGCAGCGGCTGTGGTTCCTCGGGCAGCTCCTCCCCGATGCGCCATCGTACAATGAGCCGGTCACCATCCGCTTCCGCGGCGCCGTGAACGCGACAACCCTGGAGGCGGCCATAGATGAGATCCTGCGCCGCCATGAGGCGTGGCGCACCACGTTCCAGGCCATCGATGGCGAGCCGTTCCAGGTCATCCACCCGCACACGCCGCTGCAGCTGCAGACCATCGACCTGCGCAGCCTGCCGCCCGAGGTGCGCGAGAAGGAGTACCTGGCGCTGTGTACAAGCGAAGCGCACCGGCCCTTCAGCCTCGTGGAGGGGCCGCTTGTCCGCTTCCTGCTGCTGCTCATCGCCGATGACGACGCGCGGCTGTTTATGACCTTCCACCACGTCATCGCCGATGGGCTGTCGATCTACAGCGTGTTCTCGGTCGAGCTTGCCCAGCTCTATCGCGCCTACACCACCGACCAGCCCTCGCCGCTGCCCGAGCTGCCGATTCAATACGCCGACTTCGCGCTGTGGCAGCGCAAGTGGCTGCGCAGCGAGGTGATCGAGCGCCAGCTGGCCTACTGGCAGAAGCACCTGGGTCCGCAGCCGCCGCGGCTGCAGCTGCCGGTGGATCACGCAGCTCCCCTGGAGCCGGCCTTCCGCGGCGCCCGCGAGCTCTTGGCGCTGCCGCTCGGGCTGACGCAGCGGCTGCGGCGCCTTGGCCACCAGGAGGGCGCAACGCTGTTTATCACCCTGCTGGCGGCGCTCAAGGGGCTGTTCCACCGCTACATCGAGCAGCAGGATGTGGTCGTCGGCATCGTCGCCGCCGGCCGCCAGCGACCCGAGCTGGCGCCGCTGCTGGGCTTTTTCCCCAACACCCTGGTCCTGCGCACCGAGATGACCGGCGATCCGTCGTTCCGCGTCCTCTTGCGGCGGGTGCGCGAGACTACCCTGCAGGCCTTCGACAACCAGGACGTCCCCTTCGAGCGGGTCGTCGAGGCGCTGAACCCGCAGCGGCGCCCGGGCGAGATGCCGCTGTTCCGCGCCGGCTTCATCCTCGACCCGCTGACCCCCGACCTCGGCAACGAGTGGACGATCACCTCGACCGAGGTCGAGATCAGCGCCGCCAAGTTCGATCTGTGTCTGGAGCTGGTCGAGGTGCCTCAGGGCGTGGTCGGGCGCATCAGCTACCGCACCGAGCTGTTCGAGCCCGCCACCATCCAGCGCATGGCGCTGCACTACGTCACGCTGCTGACCAACGCGGCCGAGGATCCGGAGCTGCCGCTGTCGCGGCTGGAGCTGCTCAGCCTCGATGAGCGGGCGCAGCTGGCCCGCTGGGGCAAGCCGCGCGCGGCCTTCCCGACGGCCCAGGGCGTGCACGAGCTGTTCGCGGCGCAGGTGGCGCGCAGCCCGGACGCGCCAGCGCTGCGCCTGCATCCCGCGGGCGAGACCCTGAGCTACCGCGAGCTCGATGAGCGAGCCAACCGCGTGGCGCACGCGCTGCGCGCCCGCGGCGTCGGCCCGGAGGTGATCGTCGCCCTGGGGACGCAGCGCTCCTCGCTGCTCATCGTCGGCATGCTCGGCATCCTCAAGGCCGGGGGGGCGTTCCTGGCGCTCGATCCGGGCTACCCGCGGGACCGCCTGGCGTTCATGCTCGCCGACGCCGGCGTCGAGCTGCTGCTCACCGACAGCACCCTCAAGGAGCAGCTGCCCGAGCCGCGGGGCGAGACGCTGCTCCTGGACGATCAGGACTGGCAGCGCGCCTGCGCCAAGACGGCGCCGGACAGCGGAGCCACTGCCGCCAACCTGGCCTACGTCATCTACACCTCGGGCTCGACCGGCAGGCCCAAGGGAGTGCTCATCGAGCACCGCAGCCTGGGCAACTCCATCCTCGCCCACATCGACGAGCTGGGCATCGGCCCGCGCGAGTGCATCCTGCAGTTTGCCAGCCCGAGCTTCGATGTCGCGGTGTGCGAGATCATGATGGCGCTGCTCAGCGGCGCGACCCTGCTTCTGGCCCCGCGCGAGGCGCTGCTGCCGGGACCGGAGCTGGTGGCGCTGCTCGCCGCGCACAAGGTGACCCTGCTGGCGATCACGCCCTCGACCCTCACCGTGCTGCCCGCCGCGCCGCTGCCCGAGCTGCGGACCCTCATCATCGGCGGCGAGCCGCTGCCGCTGGAGCTGGTCGCCCGCTGGGGTGGCGGCACCACCAGCCGCCGCCTGTACAACGCCTACGGACCGACCGAGGGGACGATCTGCGCTACGCTCGCGCACTGCTGGCTCAACGACGGGCCGCCGGCCATCGGCCGCCCGCTCAAGAACACCCAGATCTACGTGCTCGATGCTCACCTGCAGCTCGTCCCGGTGGGCATCACCGGCGAGATCTTCATCGGCGGCGCCGGCCTGGCGCGCGGCTACCTCGGGCGCCCCGAGCTCACCGCTGAGAAGTTCATCAAGGACCCGTTCACCGACGATCCGCAGGCGCGGCTGTACCGCACCGGCGACCTGGGACGCTGGCGACCCGACGGTCAGCTCGAGTTCGTCGGACGCGGCGACAACCAGGTCAAGATCCGCGGCTTCCGCATCGAGCTTGGCGAAATCGAGGCGGTGCTGTCCGCCCTGCCCGGCGTGCGCGAAGCGGTGGTCATCGCCCGCACCGACCGCAACGAGCGCCTGCTCATCGCCTACATCGTGCCCGATGAGCCGGCCCCCTCCGTGGTCACGCTGCGCGCCGAGCTGGCCGAGACGCTGCCGCAGTACATGGTGCCCATGGCGATCCTGCCGCTGCCGGCGCTGCCGCGCACGCCCAACGGCAAGACCGACCGCCAGGCGCTGGCGCAGTCGCTGCTGCGCCTGACCCCCGCCGCCGAGGTCGAGTACCGTCCGCCCGAGGGGGACCTGGAGCAGGCGCTGGCGACCGTGTGGCAGGAGGTGCTGGGCGTGGAGCGCGTCGGCATGAACGACAACTTCTTTGATCTCGGCGGTCACTCGCTGCGCATGGCGCAGGTCCAGGCCCGCCTGCGGGAGGTCTTGAAGCGTGAGATCCCGCTGCTCACGCTCTTCCAGTACCCGACCATCCGCACCCTCGCCGCGTTCCTCCAGGGCGACCAGGAGACCGACAATCTGTCGAGCAGCCAGGAGCGCGGGCGCAAGCGAAAAGAAGCCGCGGCGCAGCAGCGCCGCCGCGTAACGGAGAAGAAGAAGCGAGATGAGTGACGATTCGCTAAGCGGAGTGGCCATCATCAGCATGGTCGGGCGGTTCCCCGGGGCCGCCGATGTCGACCGATTTTGGGAGATGATCCGCGACGGCCGGGAGGGAATTTCTTTCTTCACCGCCGAGGAGCTTATTGATAGCGGCATCAGCCCCAAGCTGGTCAACAACCCAAACTACGTGCGGGCGCGCGGGGTGATTCCCGAGATCGACCGCTTTGACGCGCGGTTTTTCGGCTACAGCCCGCGCGAGGCCGAGATCCTCGACCCGCAGCAGCGCCTGTTTCTGGAGAGCTGCTGGACGGCGCTGGAGTCGGCCGGGTACGCCGCCGCGCGACCCCCGGCGCCGGTCGGCGTGTTCGCCGGCTGCATCGGCGGCAATACCTACCTCACCAACAACCTGCTGGGCGATCACGAGCTGCGCGAGAACATCGGCGACTACCCGCTGTTCGTCGCCAATGACAAGGACTCCCTGACCACCCGCGTCGCCTACAAGCTGAACCTGCGCGGCCCGGCGGTGACCGTGCAGACCGGCTGCTCGACGGCGCTGGTCGCGGTGGCGATGGCCTGCCAGAGCCTCATCGACTTCCAGTGCGATCTGGCGCTGGCCGGCGGCGCGGCGATCACGGTGCCGCAGAAGGTCGGCTACCTGTACACCCCCGGCCTGGTCGTATCCCCCGATGGCCACTGCCGCCCCTTCGACGCGGCCGCCAAGGGCACGCTCACCAGCAGCGGCATCGGTGTCGTCCTGCTCAAGCGGCTGGGAGACGCGCTGCGCGACCGCGATCCGATCGTCGCGGTGATCCGCGGCTGGGCGATCAACAACGACGGCGCCGACAAGGTCGGCTACACCGCCCCGAGCGTCCAGGGTCAGGCCGACTGCATCGCCCAGGCCCTGGAGGTCGCCGAGGTCGAGGCCGACAGCATCGGCCTGGTCGAGGCGCACGGCACCGCGACGCCGATCGGCGACCCGATCGAGGTCGCCGCCCTCACCCAGGCGTTCCGCGCCCACACCAAGCGGCGCAGCTACTGCGCCATCGGCTCGGTGAAGAGCAACGTCGGCCACCTGGAGACCGCCGCCGGCATCGCGGGTCTTATCAAGGCGGCGCAGGCAATCTCGCATGGCCAGCTCCCCCCGAGCCTGCACTTCCAGAGCCCCAACCCCGAGATCGATTTCGCCAGCAGCCCCTTCTACGTCAACACCCAGCTCCGTCCGTGGCCGGAAGAGCTCTCGCCGCGCCGCGCCGGGGTCAGCTCGTTCGGCATCGGCGGCACCAACGCCCACCTCGTGCTCGAGGAGGCGCCGCCGCAGCCGCCCCCCGACGCCGGCCGGCCGTGGCAGCTGCTCTGCTTGTCCGCGCGCAGCCCCGCCGCGCTGGAGGTGGCGACCGCCAACCTGCAGAGCTACCTGAAAAAGGAGCGCGCGCCCGAGGAAGAGTTCGAGCTGGCCGACGCCGCCTACACCCTGCAGGTCGGGCGCCGCCCGTTCAACCACCGGCGCATCGTGCTGTGCTCGGACGCCGAGGACGCGCTGCTGGCGCTCAAGAGCGCCGATCCGCACCGCGTCTTTACCGGCGAAGCCGAAAAGCCCCCGAGCCTGGTGTTCATGTTCACCGGCCAGGGCTCGCAGCACGTCAACATGTGCCGCGAGCTGTACCAGCGCGAGCCGTTCTTCCGCGACCAGGTGGATCAGTGCTGCGCGCTGCTGCGCTCCGAGGTCGACTTCGACCTGCGGGCGATCCTGTTTCCCGCCGACACGCAGCACGACGACGCGCTGCGCGAGCTCGGGCGCACGGCGGTGACCCAGCCAGCGCTGTTCGTCATCGAGTACGCGCTGGCCAAGCTGTGGATGGAGCTCGGACTGACCCCGGCGGCGATGATCGGGCACTCGCTGGGCGAGTATGTGGCGGCGTGCCTGGCCGGAGTGATGTCGCTGCGCGATGCGCTCATGCTGATCGTGCAGCGCGGCTGGCTGATGCAGCAGATGGCGCCGGGGGCGATGCTGGCGGTGCCGGTGGCGGAAGAGCAGGTGCGGCAGTTTCTCACCGCCGACCTGTCGCTGAGCGCAATCAACGGCCCCTCCCACTGCGTCATCGGCGGCCCGGTCGCCGCGATCGACAGCCTGGAGAAGCGGCTGGCCGAAAAGAAGCTGCGCGGCCGCCGGCTGCACACCTCGCACGCCTTCCACTCGGCGATGATGGACCCGATCCTCGATGCCTTCACCATGGGGGTGCGGCGGGTGCAGCTGAGCCCCCCGCGCATCCGCTATATCTCCAACCTCACCGGCCGCTGGATCACGCCGCAGGAGGCCACCGATCCGGCATACTACGCCCGGCAGCTGCGCGGCACCGTGCGCTTCTCCCCGGGTCTGGAGGTCCTGCTCAGCGAGCCGGATCGCGCGCTGCTGGAGATCGGTCCGAGCGCCACGCTGAGCATCCTGGCCAAGCAGCACCCCGATCCAACGACCAAGCGGCTGATCCTGTCCTCGCTGCGCGGCGCCGATGGGGCGCAGTCGGATCTGCACTGCATCCTGGGCACGCTCGGGCGACTGTGGCTGGCCGGCTGCCCGGTGCGCTGGGAGGCGCTGTACGCCCATGAGCAGCGCCGGCGCATCGCCCTGCCCACCTACCCCTTCGAGCGCGAGCGCTTCTGGATCGATCCGCCGCGCAAGGTCGCCGAGCCGGTGCCTTCGGCGCGGCCCGCGGCGGTGGTCAAGCCCAAGAGCAGCGATGTCGACTCCTACTTCTATAAGCCGAGCTGGCACGCCGCGCACACCCCGCCGGCCGCCACCAGCCGCGAGCAGCAGAACTGGCTGCTGTTCATCAATCACCACCCGCTGCCCGCGCGCATCGCCCGCCGGCTGCGCCAGCAGGGGCAGTCGGTCACCACGGTGCGCGCCGGCAAGAGCTTTGCCCACGAGCGCCTGGACGAGTACATCATCGACCCGAGCCTGCTGTCCGACTATGAGCGCCTGGTCGAAGAGCTGACCCAGCAGGGACGCAGCCCGCGCCGGCTCGTCCACCTGTGGAACTACGGCGATGAGCTGGCGCGGCCCGCGAGCCTGCCGCCGGGGGTGCCGCCGGCGTGGCCAGAGCCGTCGCTACAGGCGCTGCCGGCGGCGCAGGAGCTGGCCTACTTCAGCCTCACCCAGCTCGCCCGCGCCCTGGGCCGCCACATCCACAGCGAGCCGCTGCGCCTGGAGGTGCTGACCAGCGGCGCCGTGCGCGTCCACTCCGAGGATCCGCTCAGCCGCCCCGAGCGGGCGCTGGTACTGGGACCCTGCAAGGTAATCCCCACCGAGTACCGCAACATCACCTGCCAGCACATCGATGTCGAGCCGCCGGCGTCCGAGGGCGCCGACGAGGACGCGCTGGCCGAGCGGCTGATCGCCGAGTTCAACGCCGCCTCGCTGGAGCCGCAGCTGGCCTACCGCGGCCTGCAGCGTTTCGTCCTGCACTACCGGGCGCTGCGCCTGCCCAAGCCAGCCGGCGAGCTGCCGCGGCTGCGGCGCGGCGGCGCCTACCTGATCACCGGTGGCCTGGGTGGCATCGGCCTGGAGCTGGCCGAGTACCTGGCGCGCAGCTACCAGGCCAAGCTGCTGCTCACCAGCCGCGAGGGGCTGCCGCCCGCCGAGAAGTCGCGCCGCGGCGCCAGCGGGCACTCCGAGCGGAGTCGCGCCGCTCACCGGTCGCGCAATCGCCCCCGGCGTCGCGTTGCCCGCGGACGGCCGCCGCGGCGCTCCCCTCCCGCTCTTCCCACCAGTCGCCCCGCAGCCCAACCGCATTGGGCTGCTGGATGCGATTGGGAATCCTAAGCAGCGGCTCGGGATAGGACTCGAGATGATGTGGGACAAGCGATGCGCTGGCGGATCGGAGCCCGGCGCGGATGCACCAGCGGCGGTCCCAAGTCAAAGCAGCACCGCAGGTCTTGGCGATTCCAATCCTCCGCAGACTCCCACATTCTCATCACTCTGGCGGCACTCCCAGCCGGATGTCATGACTTAAAACCGTCCGTGCTGCGGTTCCCTTTCGCACCACTAAACAGCCGAAGCAGCCGCGGTGTCCGCGCCTCGGTACGTAGCAAAGGGAAACCGGGGACAGTCTTGCTCCAGGTCAATCGTCAAGGAGACGGTGGAAGCGACTTGCATACAGCTAACAAGCATGCTCTGCTGGCGGGCGTCGAGAGTACTGACTTGCCTCGATCTTCTCGCAGCGCTTGGCCAAATGTGCGGTAACGAGGAGCAAAGCGCTCCACCAAAAAGGCCAAAAGACTAAAGACTAAAGGACAAGAGTAGCAATGAAGCGACTCAAGATTGCGATTGTGAGCGATTTTTATCTCCCGCAGGTCGGCGGGTTAGAAGTACATATGCATGATCTCGCGCATGAACTCACCAAAAGAGGACATGAAGCGCACATCATTTGCGTCACACCGGGCGGCCCGGATCACGGTCCCTTCCCGGTTATTCGGCTTCCAGCGCCCTTGATGCCGGTCGTAAAATCAATACGCAACACGACGGCAATAGATCTTCTAGAGAAGAAATTGCGCGTTGGCAATTATGACATTATTCACGCCCACAATGCATTCTCGCCGATGGCACATGTAGCCACATACCTGGCAAAAAAATTAAACAAACCCAGCGTATTCACTCTGCACTCGGTGCTCAGAGGATATGGCAGCGTCTTATTCGGTGCGATTGATCGTTTTTACCCATGGACGCAGTGGCCAACTGTATTAACTGCGGTCTCCAATTTTGTCGCGCAAGATCTACGTGCCATATCGGGTCGCAATGACGTCGAGGTGCTTCTGAATGCAACTCGGACCGAAAACTACCTAGCGGCAAGACGGGAAGAGCGCCGGGTGGTAACGGTCATGCGCTGCACAAAGCGAAAACGCCCGATGGACTTCGTCAGGTTAGCATCCCGGGTATTATCCAGTCTGCCGCGCGAAATGTGGCCTATTTTCACGCTGGTGGGCGATGGTCCAGAGCGCCCGCGAGCCGAGCAATTGGCCCGGAAACTTGGCATCAGCTCTCAGGTTGAATTCCTGGGCATGCAGCCGCGGCAAGCCGTTCGTGACATCTTGCTGCGGTCCGCGGTCTTCGTGCTACCGAGCTATTTAGAAGCACTGCCCATCGCGGTGATCGAAGCTCGCTCCGCAGGACTGCCGGTCGTCGCTCGCTCTCAAAACGGCGTCGCCGAGATTATCGAGCACGGAACCCACGGCTTCCTGGCCAGCTCGGATGGCGAGATGGTTTCTCACATTACTGCCTTGCTCAAGGACTCCGCCTTGCGAAATCGCATGTCCAACGCGACGCGAGAGGGCCTTGAGCGCTTTACTTGGGAACAGTCGATCGTGCGTCACGAACGTATCTATGCGCTAGCCGAAGACCGGCATCGCGGCGCCGTGCCACGACACGCACAACCCGCTTCAAATACCTTAGAAGTTACGGAGGTCAGTGAGTACTTATGATGTCCTTATCCATGGTCCTGCTAGTAAGTATCGTTTCCGGACTGTACACCTCGCTATGGGGTGCATTTAAGGACGGTCCGTGGGAGGGATTCCACGCCAAGACGTTCCCGCGGAGCATTTTCTTCAGCATCGGAATTGCCATTTTTCTATACTACGGTCCCAGCCCAGTTGCCACACAGCTTCGCACGCTACCACTTTTCCATGTCTTTCTCGTAGTCATGGGATTTGAAAGGATGGTCACCGAAGTTTATAAGGCTTGCTTTAGAAACGGCGACCAGGCGATATTCTTCATCCCGCAGCAGATGACCATTTTCGGAAAGAACGTCGAAAATGAAGCCATCCGCATGGGGACTGGCATTGTTTTATTCATAGCGATCTTCTCGATCCCGCTTATTGAGAGGACTATCTCCTCACTGCCGCTTTTCATTGTCACCGGCTTCCTGACTGGAATGTTCATCTGCAGCGGCGGAGCCTATAAAGACGCCCCCTTTGAGGGGTTCGACCCGAGAAAGTTCTTTCGCTCAGCAATAGTCCTCGCAGCTGTATCGCCCCTGATTTATCTGCTGGGTCCGATTAAGCTTGGCTTTCTAATATACTCTTTTGGGGGTCTTGAGCGACTTCTGGTGGAATACTACAAGAGCTATGTTGTACATAGCGTTCCGGGCAAATTTCGCCCGGACCTGGACAGAATCGAGGGCAGATTCACCAAGAATCGCCACTATCTACACTATACTGCTGTAGCAATTGTCCTGTTCTTGGTTTACTTGTATGTCCAGGCAAGGTTTGATGCCGTCAGCCGCTGAACCTGCGGTGCGCGCTGCATTCTTTCTCTTTTCAGCTAGCGCGCTCCCACCTGGTGAATTTCTGACAGCTTCAGCCAAGGTATCGTCCCTCCGCCCGCCCAGTTGAGTTTCCGCCGCTAAGTGCCGTATAATCGGACCGCAAATGTCCGACCCCCTGAACATACAGCCCCTGTTCGACTGGCTGGTCGATGGCGCGCCGGGCGCCGCCGATGCGGCCGCGGTAGTGCTGCGCCTCGGCTCCGAGCTGGTCGAGCGCGGCGTCCGCATCGCCCGCCTAGCGGCTTTTGTCCGGACCCTGCATCCCAACATCATGGGTCGCAGCTTCGTGTGGCGGCGCGGCGCGGCCAGCGCTCAGGTGAACGCCTCTGCCTACGATGTCCTGACCACCGATGAGTACAAGCAGAGCCCAGCCCACAGCGTCTTTCGCAGCGGCTGCGAGCTGCGCCGGCGGCTGGACGGCGACGCTCCGGATGAATATGAGATCTTAAGCTCGCTGCGCCGCGAAGGCATGACCGATTACCTGGTGCTGCCGATGCGCTTCCTCAATGGTGAGGTGCACGCGATCACCTTCGCCACCGATGCCGCCGACGGCTTCACCGAAGAGGAGCTGGCGGCGCTGCGCACCGTTACGCGAGCGCTCACCCGCCTGGCCGAGGTGCTGGCGCTGCGGCGGACCGCGACCGCGCTGCTCAACGCCTATGTCGGCCGCGACGCCGGCGAGCGAGTCCTGCGCGGCCAGATCCAGCGCGGCGACGTCGAGTGCCTGCGCTGCGTAATCTGGTTCTCGGATCTGCGCGGCTTCACCACGCTGTCCGGACAGCGGCGGCCGGTCGAGATCATCCAGATCCTCAACCAGGTATTCGACTGCCAGGTGCCGGCCGTCGAGCGCCACGGCGGCGAGGTGCTCAAGTTCATCGGGGACGGCATGCTCGCCATCTTCAGCGTCCACGATGAGAGCGCGCGGGCGGCGGTGTGCGGCCAGGCGCTGGCGGCCACCACCGAGGCGTTCGCGGCGCTGGATGCGCTCAACCGCGACCGCGACCAGCGTGGCGAGCCGCCGCTGGCCGTAGGGGTCTCGCTACACCTGGGCGAGGTCGCCTACGGCAACATCGGCGGCGCCGCGCGCCTGGACTTTACCTGCATCGGCGCTGCGGTGAACCTGGCCGCGCGCATCGAAGGGTTGACCGGAGCCCTGTCCAAGCGCCTCCTGTTGAGCGAAGAGTTCGCGCGGGCGACCGAGCACCCGGTGCGCGAGGTCGGCGCCTTCAACCTCAAGGGAGTGGCCGGCGCGATGCGGGTGTTCGAGCCGACGAGCACGACGGACGCAGGGCCCGCTGCGGGCGAGCCGGCAGCCCCGCGCTGAGTACAGCGCGCCGCAAGCTCCTGGGCACTGCTGCACCGGGCACCTGTTTGGGGGACCTGTATTAAGCGCGGCAGCCGCTCGCGCCACCGCTGCAAACGCCTCCGCACATCAGGGTTGTCACGGAGGGCCGCCGCGCCGTGCGGATGTGACACAGCGAGCCAATGCGCCACGCCGGGGCACGGTGGCACGATCCGCCTCAGCCACGGGCGGGTCCTGGGCTCGCCTTTGGCATCACTTGTGCTGCACACCTGTCCGGAAGCGGCAGTCCTATGCAGGAAAGGAATGATGCCTCATGCTAAGTCGATTTCTCGTGGTGTTGGTTCTGGCGATCGGCTTGCTAGCGGGGGCGCGAGCGACGGCGGCGGCGGCGCTAGTGTGGGTCACCATCAGCTCGACGCCTCCCGGGGCGACGATCTATGTGGATGGGAAGGAGCAGGGGGCCAAGGGAATCGCCGGCGACAGCTTCCGGCTGCGCTTAAGCTCCGGGGTACACCGGGTGCTGCTCGAGCTGCCGGGGTATAAGCCCCTCGAACAGACTGTACAAATCGGCAGAAGCGCCCAGCGCCTGGCCTTCACGCTGGAGCACGCCCCGGCCCGGCTGGCGGTGCGCGCGCCGGCGACCAGCGATGACGCCCGCGATGGCGAGCTTTTCATCGATGCCGAGCCGCGAGGCCGCGTCCCCGCCGAGCTCGAGCTCAAACAAGGACCGCACCTTGTAGAGGTCCGCAAGCCCGGCTTCAAGGTCTACAGTGAGACCGTCGAGCTGGCCGCCGCCGAGACCAAGACGCTGATGGTGACCCTGCGGCCCGAGATCCGGCGCGGCACCCTCCTAGTTGCCGCGAGCGCCGAGGGGCTAGTCTACATCGATGGGCAAGCGCGCGGCGCGGCGCCCCAGGCAGTCGAGCTGGATGAAGGCGACCACGCCATCGAGGTGCGGGCCAGCGATGGCGGCGCGGTCCTGTGGCAGCAGCGTGCCAAGGTGACTGCCGGGCAGCAGGTGCGGGTGCAGGCGGAGTGGAAGGTGGCGGACAAGACCGGCTCGCTGCTGGTCATCGCGCCGGACGACGCCGATCTGATCATCGATGGCACCCAGAGCGCCCGCCCCAACCAGCCGGTCTCCGGCCTGCGAGTGGGACAGCACACACTGCTGGTGCAAGGCAAGGGCTACAGCGCGGTGACGCGGGTCGTCGACATCGAGGCGAACAAGCAGAAGATCGAGCAGGTGCAGCCGGCAAAATCCGATGCCGGTCGAGCGACCGTGCGCATGGTCATGGTCAACCCGATCGAGGGGGCGGAGTACTTCATCAACGGGCGCCGGGTCAAAGAAGACGAGCTGCTCGGCGACAAAGGGGTGGAGGTGGCGGCCGGCAAGAACATCCTCGTGGTGCAGAAGGCGGGCGTGGGCAAGGTGACGCGCACGGTAAACGTCGCCGCCGGCGCCAGCGAGGTAGTGACCGTGGAGCTGAAGAACGTCGGGCGGCTGGCAGTCACCTCGACACCGGCCGGCGGTCAGATTCTGCTCGACGGCCAGCCGGTAGGAACGACCACGTTTACCGCGGAAGACGTACCGGCCGGCCAGCACAATGTAGAGGTTCGCCTCAACGGCTTCCCGCCCTTCAGTCAGGCGGTGACAGTGCGCGGCGGCGAGTCGGCCGCGGTCCAGGCGGATCTGCAGGCGGGGACGGCCTCCCCACCGGGGGCAGCCTACCCAGCCGAGTCGCCCTACCCGCCCAGCGCGGCCTACCCGACCGGCGGCGCCGTGTATGTGCAGGGCGGCCCGCGCCGGCTGCTGCTGCGCTCCGAGCTGAACGCTTCGCTGTCCGCGGTCACCAACGATCCGGGCCGCTTTACCGTCGATCTTGGCACCGGCTATCCATACTTTGTAAACCTCGGCATCGCCGTGGGCGCAGCGCGGGTGGGAATGTTCGGTCTCGATGTCGGCGTCGAGCTGCGCAGCGATATCTATGTGACCGAGGTGGGAGTCAAGCTGCGCGCGCAGCTGTTCCAGGCCGGGCCGATCGCCGGCGGCCTGAACCTGCTCGTCGCCGGTGGCGGCGGTCCCGATCAGCGCAACGACTTCGTCCTGGAGGTGGGAGCGCCGCTCACGCTCATCGCCGGGCGCTTCGTGCAGCTGACGGCGCGACCCTACCTGCAGATCTACAGCGACCGCGCCTGCCCGCCCGCCGCCACCGCCAGCCCCGACAGCCTGACCCGCGGCGAGGCGTGCAGCGCCGCCCTCAGCGCCGTGGCGACCGGCGGCCAGGACACCACCGGCGCTCTGGAGCGCTTCAATGGTGCCCGCTTCCTGCTGCAGGGAGCGCTGGAGTTCTACGTAGCGCGGCACCTCAACCTGTGGCTCCTCATCGAAGGAGCGCCGGGCACCCAGCGCCTGGCGTGGACGCGCCCGTACAATGCGCTGCTCTTCCAGCAGGTCGACTACGGAATCTACGGCCGCTCCGGAGTGACCTTCAGGTTCTGAGCTGTACCCGGCCCCGGCCCCAGCGCAGACCTATTTACTCCCACCAGTTGCCACCCCGCCCGCAGAGCGCCCCGCGTAGCTCTGCGAAAGCCGCTGCGCGGGCCGGGCCAGCGGTGGCCGCGGGAGCCGCTTGGGCCCCCAACCCCGAGCGGGTCCAGCGACGGCGCAGCCGGGTCGAGGCACTAGAGCGACTGGGGGCCGAGGTCCTGGTCGCGCGCGCCGATGTCACGGATCTGGTCGCGATGCAGGCGGCGGTGGACGCGGCCGTGGCGCGGTTTGGACCGATCCGCGGGGTCATCCACTCGGCCGGCGTGGCCGGCGGTGGCGTGATCCAGCGGCGCAGCCGTGAGGAAGCGGCGGCGGTGCTGGCCCCCAAGGTCACCGGCACGCTGGTCCTTGACACGATCTTCCGCCACCGCGATCTCGACTTCTTCGTGCTCTGTTCGTCCCTCAGCTCGGTGCTGGGCGGCTTCGGGCAGGCCGACTACAGCGCCGCCAACGCCTTCCTCGATGCCTTCGCTCACCACCGCTCGGCGCGCAGCCGCGGCCTGTCGGCGGCGATCAACTGGGACGCCTGGCGCGAGGTCGGCATGGCGGTGGACGCCGCCCGCCAGCGCGCTACCGGCGAGGCGCGCGCCACTAGCCCGGCCTCGGCCACCTCGCCCTACCGCGAGCTCGCCCACCCGCTGTTCGATCGCTTCATGCGCGACGAGACGGGCGCCGAGAGCTACGTCACCCGCCTGGATGGCCCGCGCAGCTGGGTCGTCCAGGAGCACCGCGTTCAGGGGCGCCCCACCCTGCCCGGCACCGCCTATCTCGAGCTGGCCCGCGCCGCCTTCAGCCTGCACCTGTCGAGCGTCCAGCCGGTCGAGCTGCGCGACGTCGTGTTCCTGGCGCCGCTCTCGGTTGCCGAGGGCGGTGAGCCTGAGGTGCGCACGGTCATCCGTCGGCTCAAAGCCGGCCTTGAGCGCGAGTTCGCCATCCTCAGCCGCCCCGATCCGAAGCGCGACCACTGGCAAGAGCACGCCCGCGGCCGCATCGCTCCGCTGGCCGAGGCGCCGCTGGTCCAGCATGATGTGGAGCGACTCATCCGCGAGACCTCCGGCGTCTTCAACACCAGCGAGCAGGCGGCGGTGGCCAAGCAGCGGCCGATGGAGTTCGGACCGCGCTGGCAGAACATGGTGCAGGTCCGTTTCGGCCGCAACCAAGGGCTCGCCTTCATCCAGCTGCCCGAGGCGTACCGTGAGGACCTCAACACCTTCGTGCTGCACCCGGCGCTGCTCGACAGCGCGACCGGATTCGTCGCGGTGCGCACGCCCGCCCACTACCTGCCGTTCAGCTATCGCCGGGTGCGCCTGCTGCGGCCGATCGGCCAGTGCGTGTACAGCTACGCCGGCTTCGAGCAGAGCAGCGTGGGTGGTCGCGAGCGCTTGCAGATCAACCTGACCATCATGGATACCGACGGCGTGGTCCAGATCGAGATCGAGGACTACGTGCTGGTGAGAGTGGCCCCATGAAGCTCCCGCAACAGAGCCCGCAAGGGCCATTTGAGTCCTGGCCGAACTTCTCGGTCACCATTGACAAGCCGGGGCTCCTGGACACCCTGCGCGTCCAGCCCGCCCCCCGCCGCGCGCCCGGCTACGGCGAGGTCGAGATCGAGGTTCACTCGGTCGCGCTGAACTTCAAAGAGGTCCTGCAGGCGCTGGGCGTCATGCCGCCCCCCGAAGACGGCTTCGCCTTCGGCCTGGAGTGCGCCGGCGTCATCACCGAGGTCGGTCCCGATGTCGTCGGCCTTGAGCCCGGCATGGACGTCATCGCCATCGAGGGCCCCTGCCTGAGCGCCCGCGTGACGGTCAACGCCTCGTCGGTGGTACGCAAGCCGCCGCACCTGCCGTGGGAGCAGGCGGCGGGCCTTGGCATCTCGTTTTTGACCGCCTACTACGCGCTGCATCGCCTGGGTCGCCTGCGCCGCGGCGAGTCCGTCCTCATCCACGCGGCCACCGGCGGCGTCGGGCTAGCGGCGGTCCAGGTCGCGCAGTGGCTGGGCGCCGAGATCTTTGCCACCGCCGGCAGCCCGGTCAAGCGCGAGTACCTGCAGCGGCTCGGCATCCGCCATGTCTATGACTCGCGGACCCTGGCGTTCCGCGATGAGATCATGGAGCAGACCGGCAACCACGGCGTCGACGTCGTGCTCAACTCGCTGGCCGGCGAGTTTATTCCCAAGGGCCTGTCGGCGCTGGCGCCGTTTGGGCGATTTTTGGAGATCGGTCGCCGCGACATCCAGGCCAACACGCCGATTCCCCTTGGGCTTTTGGAAAAAGGAATCGGCTTCTTCGTCGTCAACCTGTCGGCCGGCACGCCGGGGTTTCAGGAGCTGCTCAGCGAGGTCTTTGGCCTCATCGAAGATGGCACCTTCAAGCCGCTGCCGTGCAAGTACTTCTCGCTGCGCCGGCTGGAAGAGGCCTTCGATCTGCTCGCCCGCGCCCAGCACATCGGCAAGGTCATCGTCAACCTGCCGCAGCGCAACGCCGCCGCCTCGGTCGACAGCCTGCCGCCGCTGCTGCTGGCGCTCGATCCGGAGCCGCCGGGGCCGCGCTCGACGCTGACCGAGGGGCTTTTGAGCGGCGAGGGGCTGGATGTGTTTCGGCGCGTGCTGGCGGGCAACCTGGCCCAGGTCGTCGTCTCGACGCGCAGCCTGGACGCGCGCATGGTCGAGGTGGACGCGCCGCTGCCGACCCAGCTGCCGCAGCTGTCACCGCTGCCGCATCATGAAGAGGACCACGACAGCGCCGCGCGCCTCTCGCCCGCTCGCCCCGAGTCCTCGCGCGATTACGTCCCGCCGCGCAACGACCTGGAGGGGACGATCTGCGGCATCTGGGAAAAGTTCTTCCGCCTCAAGCTCATTGGCATTCAGGACAACTTCTTCGATATCGGCGGCGACTCGCTGCTGGCGGTGCAGCTCATCGCTCGCCTGCGCGAGGCGGTGGGCGTGGAGCTATCGCCGCACAGCCTGCTGGAGACGCCGACCATCGCAGGCCTGGCCGAGACCATCGCTCGCGCCAAGGCCTCCTCGCCAGAGATCCGCATCCAGACCGCCGAGCTGCCGCGCTGCCTGGTGAAGATCAAAGACGGCGACCCGGCGCAGCCGCTGTTCCTCATCCACCCCGCCGGCGGCCACGTCTACAACTACCTGGCGCTGGCGCACACGCTGTCGACCCCGCACGAGGTCTACGGCGTGATGTGCGACCCGGTGGACAGCAACCAGCGGCCGATGACCACGATGGAAGAGATGGGCCGCCACTACAGCCGCGAGATCCGCAAGCTGCAGCCCTACGGTCCGTACCTGCTCGGCGGCGCCTCGTTCGGCGGCGCGCTGGCGTATGACATCGCCCAGCACCTGGTGGCCGGCGGCCAGGACGTCGAGCTGGTGTTCCTGCTCGATACCGGCAGCCCGGAGGGGCTGCCCAAGGTCGAGATCGAGGACGCCGAGGTGCTGGAGTACCTGCTGCGCCTGGCCGCCAACATCCCCGACTCGCGCGAGGATCTGAAGCAGCTCCTGCCCGATGAGCAGATCCGCTACTTCCTGGAGCGCGGCAAGAAGGCCAACAAGCTGTTCCCGGCGGTCTCGATGGCCGACGCGCAGCAGATCCTGCAGCAGTCGCGCACCAACCTGCGGGCGATGAGCAGCTACAAGCCGCGTCCCTTCCCCGGCCGGCTGGCGCTGTTTCAGGCAATGGAGCGCGACGCCCGCTTCGACATGAGCGACGCCCCCTGGCCACGCCTGGCCCTGGGCGGCGGCGCGGTGTACCAGGTGCCGGGCAACCACATCACGATGAACTTCATGCCGCATGTGCAGGTGCTCGGCGACAAGCTGAGTCAGCTCCTGCTTGAGCTGGCGGCGGCCGAGAAGAAATAACAAATACGACCGCGCACCACCGGGCGGACGCCGCGCTAGTACACCCGCGGGATGATCCGCCAGGGAACCCGGCGGCAATACTCGTCCCAGTCCTTGCCGTACTTGGCCTGGCAGGCTGCGTGATCGCGCCGCTCGCGGTCGATAAGCAGCGGCGCAAAATAGATGAAGTAGAAAAACGGCGCCACATGGGACAGGCCGCACGGCAGGCACATCGCCAGCGCCATCATCAGGTCGCCCAGGTAGTTGACGTGGCGGGCCATGCCCCACCACCCCGAGGTCAGCAGCAGCGAGCCGTGCGCGGTCTTGAGGTAGCTCGGCGGCCGCCCCCAGATTGGCAAGCTAGGGTCGGTGCGAAAGCGGTACTTCTGCAGGTTCGCGGTGCGGAAGATGTAGTAGCCGACGCCAAACAAGAGCGCGCAGGCCACCACCGCCCAGCTCGGGAGCGCCGTGTTGCGGGTCACCAGGAACTGCGCCTGCAGCGAGAAGTTGAACGGCATCCAGACCAGGAACGCGTGCACCAGCATGAAGCCGTAGTTTTCGTACAGGATGTCCCACATGGCGAGCAGCGTCGACTCGAAGAAGAAGAAATCGGCGACGTAGATAAGCTGCAGCGCGCACACCAGGATCATCGGCGCGGTGAGCGTTCCCAGCTTGCCGTACTGCGCCGCCGCCATGCCAACGATGAACACGCCCCAGCAGCCCATGCCGATGTTGGACTCAAAGAACACCTTGAGGTCAAAGGCGCCCAAGCGCGGATTTAGCGAGGTGCCGAGGAAGAAGTCGTAGATGACGTGGCCGCTGCGGCGCTCCTCCTGTTTGCTGCGCAGCCCGTAGAAGTACAGAAAGACGGCAAACACGAACGCGAACAGCGTGGCCGTGCTGATAAGGCCCCCAAGCTCGTCATAGATCGCGGTGAGCGGCAACAGCCCCGAGTACAACAGCCCCCCGAGCACCGCCAGCGAGATCCACAGCGACGACCACCCGTTTATCCGGTAGGGCAGCCGCCGCCCGTCTCGCTGCACCATCCCGAGCACCGTCTTGCCCGGCGCGTACAGCCGCAGGAAAATCTGTAGCAGCAGCCAGCCGCTGAAGTACATGACGGCGCGGCCGGTGGGCAGCGGCAGCAGGGCTACAAGCTCGCGCAGCTCGGCCAGGCTGCGCGGCAAGATGAGGGCGCCGCCGTTGCGCACGATGCAGGCCCACAGGTAGATGCTGAGCGTGGGCATAAGGACGGTGAGCAGCGCCGCCCCGCGCGGCCCGCCAAAGTGGGTCGGCGCGACGGTGACTGCTGGCTTCGGATCGCTGGCTCGGTCGGACATGGCTACCTCGGGTGGGCGGCCACTTTTGTTTTTGCCCGGTGGGCAAGTCAACTCAAATCGCCGGCCCGGCTAGTCGAGCTCGTCCAGCCGAAACTCTCCCGGGGGGCGCTCGCCGGCGGCGGCGCGCTCTTGTTCTCTCTGGCGCAGGGCGACGCGGCGGATCTTGCCCGAGATGGTCTTGGGCAGCTCGATGAACTCCAGGCGGCGGATGCGCTGGTAGGCGGCCAGGCGCTGGCGGGCAAACAGCAGCACCTCGCGCGCCGTCTCGCGGCAAGGGGGGACCTCCGGGCGCAGGGTGACAAACGCCTTGGCGATGAACAGGCGCAGCGGATCGGGCGTCGGGACCACCGCGGCTTCGGCGACCGCCGGGTGCTCTAGCAGCGCGCTCTCCAGCTCGAAGGGACTGATGCGGTAGTCCGAGCTCTTGAAGACATCGTCGCCGCGCCCGACGTAGTGGTAGTAGCCGGCGCCGTCGCGGGCGGCCTCGTCGCCAGTGCGGTAGCAGCCGCCGGCCATCGCCTCGGCGGTCCGGACTGGATCATCTTCGTAGCCGACCATCAGCCCGACCGGCCGCGGCGAGAGCCCGATCACCAGCTCGCCTTCGGCCAGCGCGGCGGTCGCCTGCGGGGTCGACTCTGCCGGCGCCGCGGCTGCGGGGGCGGCGTTGGACTCTGGGGGCGAGGCTGCCGGCAGCTGGCGGCCGTCCGCACCGAGCAGCTGCACCTGATAGCCCGGCAGCGGCCGCCCCATCGAGCCGACGATCACCGGCTGGCCCGGCGAGTTGCCGATCACCGCCGTGGTCTCGGTCTGGCCGAAGCCGTCGCGGATGGTGATGCCCCAGGCGGCGCGCACGCGCTCGATGACCTCGGGGTTGAGCGGCTCGCCAGCGCTGGTGCACTCGCGCAGGGCGGGCGGCCGCGGCCCGAGCGCGGACAGCAGCAGCATGCGCCACACCGTCGGCGGCGCGCACAGCGTCGTCACCGCCGCGCGCCCGAGCAGACCCAGGGTCGCCGCCGCCGAGAACCGCGCGCTCGGCTGGCTGAGCACCGTCGCCCCTGCGTTCCACGGTGCGAACACGCAGCTCCAGGCGTGCTTGGCCCAGCCGGGCGAGCTGATGTTGTAGTGCACATCGCCCGGCTGGATGCCCACCCAGTACATCGTCGACAGGTGGCCGATGGGATAGCTCACCTGGGTGTGCAAAACGAGCTTGGGCTGCGCCGTGGTGCCCGAGGTGAAGTAGAGCAGCAGCGGATCGCCGGCGCGGGTCGGCGCCTCCGGGGTGAACGCGGCCGGCTCGGCATAGCCGGCAGCCAGCTCCCGCCAGCCCGGCGACTCCCCTTTTCCGCCGACGACAAAGCGCGTGAGCTCGGGCGGCAGCTCGCGGCACGCCGGGGTACACTCGGCGGCGGCGATCAGGTGGCGGATGCCGCCGCGGCGGATGCGCGCCAGGAGCTCGGGGGCGGTGAGCAGCGTCGTCGTCGGCACGATCACCGCGCCGAGCTTCATCAGCGCCAGCAGCGACTCCCACAGCTCGGGCTGGCTCGGCAGCATCACCAGCACGCGGTCGCCGCGCCGCACGCCGCAGCGCTGCAGGTAGCGGGCAAGGCGACTGGAGCGGTCGGCCAGCTCGGCGAAGGTCAGGCGCAGCTCGGGCTGGCCCTCCGGCACAAGCCACAGCCCGATCGCCTGGTTGTGCCGCGCCAGGGCATCGAAGTAGTCTAGGGCCCAGTTGAAGGGCTCGTCGGCGGCGATCTGGGGCCAGCGGAACTCTGCATAGGCGCGCGCGTAGTCGGTGCGGTGGGCGAGCAGGAAGTCGCGGGCGTGGAGGAAGCGCTCAAGCGGCGTCATTGAATCTCCTCACGAGGCCGCGGCCGGGAGCGGCTCGGTCGGGCAGCGCTCGGGCAGGGCGCCGCGGAAGCGGCGGAAGGCGACCTGCGGAGCCTGCTTCTCCCCCAGCAGCAGCCAGGTGAAGCCGTAGCCCTGGCCGTTGCGGCGATAGGGAAAGGTCGTGTGGCTGGCCGACTGCGTGGTGATCAGCGAGACCTGGCCGCGCAGGGGCTGAGCGCACGGACTCAGCGCGTCGGCGGCCCAGCGGTGAAAGCGCGCCGGACGCTGGCCCGGTGGGGCGCTCGCCTCGAACAAGTCTGACCAGTGGGTGTGGCCGGCCAGGTGGATCACCTGCAGCGCCGGCGCGGCGGCGAGCAGCACGTCTTCAAAGGCGGCCGCCCCGCGCTGCATGCGGCCAAACAGTCCGACATGCGCCGGGTCGCCGCGCGTGGTCAGCGCGGCGCGCGAGGGGGCGTGGCTGAACAGGACGACGCCGCGGCGCCGCTGCTCCTGCGCCGTCGCCAGCGTCTCGGCCAAGGCGGTGAGCGTGTCGTCCGCGAGCCCGCGCACCAGGACCCGCGGCGAGACCACCGAGGGTCCGCTGTCGAAGCCGACGAACTCCCAGCCGCCCAGCTGCAGCGAGAACATCAGGTAGGGGTGAAAGGCGCGGGCGAAGTTCGCCCAGCCGGCGCCATAGCGGCTGGTCAGGATCGGCGTCGGTCCAAACCCCAGATCATGGTTGCCTACCACTGCGACCACCGGAGCCTCGACGCCGAGCAAGAGCTCGCGCGCCTTGACGAGCAGCGGCTCGCGGGTTCCCAGGTTGGCGAGGTCGCCGGTCACCACCACGAGGTCGGGCTGGCCGGCGTTCACCTCGGCGAGGATGCGCTGCAGGTTGGCGCGCAGCTCGCCGTGTCCCTTGCCCAGGTGCAGGTCGGTCAGGTGCGCCACGCGCAGCGGCTGCGCGGCCGCAGCGGCGCGCAGCCACACCGATCGCGGGGCCCGCACCGGCGCATCGACCGCCGACTCCAGGTACAGATCGTAGCCGCGCGGCGGCACGGCGAGCGGCGGCTGCACGGTCAGAAGCAGGCGCGCGACCTGGGGCGTCGGGGCTTTTGACGCGGCGATCACTGGCTGCCGCTGCTGCCCCAGGATGCGCAGCGGGAAGCAGCCCGGCCCGGGCGCCGCCGCCAGACACTGCGCCACCTGCGCCGCGTCCAGGTCGCTGCGCACAAGCGCCAGGCGCAGCGCGGCCGGCTCTCCGCGCTCGAGGATCTCGACGGTAAAAGTCTCTCCCGCGGTGATGAGGGCGGGCAGGCCGAAGCGCGGCCGCAGCAGGCCCGCGTCGCGCTGTAGCTCGGGATCGCCGTCCGCGGGGAAGAACTGTCGATAGTCGGCGGCGATGCGCTGTAGCACGTCCGGCGTCCGCAGGGACTGCGGGGCGGCACACCCGCCCAGCACCCACCCGAGCATCAGGACCACCCCGGCGGCGAGCCGGTTGCGCCCGGGCTCGCCGGAGCCGTGACCGGCGTAGCGCGCGGGCCGATTCCGTAAGGATCGTTTCTCCATCCCTAGACAATACCCCGGCCGGCTGCGCTAGGCTGAGACATGGCTGATCCAGTGTTTCGCATCCGTCGCATTGGGCCCGCCGACGATCCAAAGATGGCGGCCATCATCCGCGCGGTGATGCCCACCTTTGGCGCCGTGGGCCCTGGCTTTGCAATCAATGACCCAGAAGTGGACCACATGTATCGCGCCTATGACCGACCCGGAGCAGCGTTCTTCGTCGTCGAGTCCGGGACGGGTGCGGCGGCCGAGGTGGTGGGCGGCGGCGGGGTCGCCCCTCTAGACGGGGCCGCGGCGGAGGCGCGCACCTGCGAGCTGCGCAAGATGTACTTCCTGCCCGCGGCGCGCGGCCATGGCGTCGGCGCCCGGCTACTCGCGCTGTGCCTGCGGGTCGCCCGCGAGCTCGGCTACACCCAGTGCTATCTCGAGACCCTGGGCGGCATGAACCAGGCCATCCGGCTCTACGAGCGCTTCGGCTTCGTCCGCCTGCCCGGACCGCTGGGCTGCACCGGGCACCACGGCTGCGACCGCCATTACCGGCGCAGCGTGGCCGAGCTTGATGACATCGCGCCGCTCATTGCTGCGGCGGCCGCCCTGCCCGACCGCCCCGAGGCAGCCGAGCCGCGCTGAGCCGCCGCGCCCGGGACGGGCGGAGCACTGCGGCGACCGGACCGCGCGCGCGGCTGTGCTATAGGAAGTCCATGCTTACTGGTCGCAGTGCCTCACGCATGCTGGCTCTGGTTCTGGGTCTGACCGCCTGTGGGCCGAGCACCGTGGCCAGGCCGCAGCCGAGCCCGCAGCCGTCGCCTGCAACCCCACCACCGCCCGTAGGCGCCAGCGAGCTGCCGCCCGACCGAGGAGCGCTGGCCGCCGACTCTGCGCCGCTCCGCCCAGGCTCCAGCCCGCCGACCGACCCCGGCTTGCTGCGCCCGGGCGGCCCATCAGAGGCGAGCCCGGCGCGCATCCCGCAGCCGCGCGGCGGCCCCGAAGATCCGCCGCCGCGAGCGGTGGCACCGCCGCCACCCGGCCCGCTGCCGCCACGGCAGACCACCCGCCTTGGGATCGGTCCGCCGCCGCCCGAGGTCATTCACCGCCCCGGCAGCGCCGCGACGACCGCCGCCGAAGGACAGGCCGCACCCTCTGCCCCCGCGCCGCGCCGCCAGCTGCGCGACAAGTAGGCCCCCGGGAGCCCGGGCTACTTCAGCTTGACGTTGACGCCCGACCGATTGTCGATAAGAACCTCGCTGCGCGCCACGTCGCCGCGCTTGACCAGACAGAGGTCCAGGGGGTCGATCGGGCTGGTCTCGACAAGCGGCAGCAGCTGGTGAAACTTCGCCTTGCAGCTGACCATCGAGGCGAGCTGGCTCAGGTTGAGCCAGCGGTCTTTGGCGATGCAGCGGGCCCCGCGGGGCGTCCAGGCGGCGTCAAAGACCAGCGGCGACCGCAGCTCCAGGGGCGATTTCTTCTGGATCTTCAGGTCGTCGTACATGTCGATGAGGGTGCCGTCCTCGGTGTGGCTGGTGCCGTCGCCGCAGTAGTCGGCGCGGGCCATGCGGGTGCAGGCCTGATGGTAGTCGGCGAGCGAGCGGCCGTTGACGCTCTTCCACGGTCGATAGCCCCAGCGGATGCACTTGGCGATGACCCCGCTGGTGCAGGCGAAGACAAACCGGCTCGTCGAGGGGATGTGAGCGCCGGTGCTGTCCCAGCTGCCGTACACCGGTGTCGCGTAGCGCTGCCCCCAGGGGTCGGGCTCGCAGAGGTCCTCGCTCTTGCCGGTGGCGGGATCAGTCGCGGTCAGGGTGTACAACAGGACTTCGCAGCTTGGGTCCTGGGGATCGGGCTGCACGTTGGTGATGGTGGCCGCGAACAGCGAGCCGTCGACATCCTCCTGCATGACGGTGGCGCCGATGAAGTCGCCGCCGCTCAGGGTCTTGCCGTTGAGCGTACCGACCAGCGTCGTGCCCTGCAGGCGAACGTCAGAGACCGACACGCCCTTGACCAGCAGCTGCTGCACGATCGCTACTGCGGGCTGGGTTCCCTGCAGGCTGCGCCCCTGCAGGCTGCGCCCTTGCAGGCTGCGCCCTTGCAAGCTGCGTCCCTGCAGGCTGCGCCCCTGGGTGGTGGGACCGGGCGGCGGAGCCTTGGCGGCGCAGGGCGACGCCGCGGCGCTCCCCTGGGCAGCATGACCCACAGCGCCGCCTAGCAACAGTCCGCCGCCGACCAGCAGCAGGGCGGCAGCGCAAGAGATCGAGCCGGGCAACTTCATGTTGACTCCTTCTGCAGTGGGTTTTTCTGCCTAGTTTAGGGTCATCCGGACTCGCCAGGCTAAAAGGCCGAGCTCGCGGCTGGAGGCTTGCTGGGCGAAGCTTCGAACCTGCTGGACGAGCTCGGGCGTCCGCCCCTGGGCGAGCCGGGCGAGGTACTGCGCGGCGCGGATCTCATACTCCTCGGTCAACAGGCCAGCGGCGCGCGCTTCGGCCAGCAGCGGGGCCAGCTGCTGCTCGGCCGCGGCGCTGCTGCTGGGATCCTGCCGCAGGCGAAGCAGGATGGCGCTGCGCTGCACCAGCAGGCGGATGAGTCGATTCTGGCAGCGGCCGCCGAGCTCCGACGCCCGCGCCATCGCCTGCGCGGCCGCCTCCGGCTGCTGCTGCTGGCCGGCCAGCGCCTGGGCGCGCAGGGCCTGCGCCCAGGCCTCGTTGTCGACCTGGGCGTCGCGAGCGAACTGCGCCGCCGCGGCCCGCGCGTGCGCCTCTGCCTGCGGCCACAGCCCCTCCTCCAGATCTATAGCGGCGAGCGCCGCCTGACTCTCGGCAGCAAAGCCGCTCAGGCCGTGCTGCTGCCGGATCGCCAGCGCCTGTTCATTCTTCTGCCGCGCCGCCGCCAGCTCGCCGCGCAGGAGCAGGACCTGCGCGACCTGGGAGTCGACCCACGCCACCATCCGCGGATCGCCGAGCTCCTTGAACGCCGCCGCCGCCGCCTGATAGGACTGCATCGCGCGGGGAAGCTCGCCGCGCAGGACAGCGATGAGGCCCGTGACGACATAGCCAGCCCCGACGCTCTCCAGCAGGCCGATCTGCTTGGACAGAAGGAGGCCGCCTTCCGCCCGCGACTGCGCCAGCGCCAGCTCGCCCTTCTTGGTCAGCAGCAGCGCCATGTTGCAGAAGCTGGCCGCCGCCAGCGAGCTGTTTTCGATCTCGACGAGCAGGGTCAGCGCCTCCTGCGCGCTCGCCAGGGCGCTATCGAGCTCACCGCGGTAGGCGTGCGCCGAGCTCATGGCGATGAGGGTGTCGGCCGCCGCGCCGCGGTCCCCCGCCTCCAGAAACAGCGGCCGGGCGAGCGCCGCGCTGGTGAGCGCCCGCTCCTGCTGGCCCATCCACGACAGGACGTACGCCGCCTCCAGCCGCGCCCGCGCGACCAAAAGCGGCGAGCCGATAGCCTCGCCCTTGCGCACCGCGCTGTCGAGCAGCGCGAGCGCCGCCGGGTAGTCGCCGCGATCGCTGACCGCGCGCGCTTCCAGGATGTCCAGGCGCGGGTCCTGGCTGGCCGGGCCGGGCAGCAGGCGCAGCTTCTTCGCCGTGGCCAGCGCCGCCTCGGGCTGGCCGGCGTCGAGCTGCGCCTTGCCCAGGTAGAGTCCGTAGTCCAGGCTGGTGGGAAAGAACGTCAGCAGCGTCTGATAGGCGGCGAACGCCTTGTCCCACTCCTTCAGGCTCTCGCGGTGGCGGGCCATGATGAGGTAGCGGTCCTCGCGCGGCAGCGTCGCCGACAGCTTGAAGGCGCGCCGGATCGCCTGCTGGGCCTCGCGGTCGTAGCCGAGCGCGGTCCACACATCGGCCATCGCCAGGTGGCCCAGCGGGTAGTCGGGATCGGTGGCGATGACCTTTTCCAGCAGCCTGCGCGCCCCCACCGCGTCGAAGTGGCGGAGCTTGTCGCGGCCCTCGGCGTAGAACAGCGCCGCCTCGGCGCTCGCCGGCTTGGCGGCCTGCAGCGCCGCGGACTGGGCCGCCGACGGCTCGGGCACGCCGAGCTGCTGCCGCAGCTCGCGCCCGGTGCGGGTGACCAGCTCGAACAGCTCGCTCGGGCTGCCGCTGACCTGGGCGGTGGCGAGCAGCGCGCCGCTCTGCGTGTCCTGCACGTTGACGCCGATGCGCAGCCGGTTGGCCGCCGTCGGATCGGGCCGATACGAGCCGAGCACCACCAGCTCGGCGTCCATGTACTGACGGATGCGCTGCAGCACCCGCGGCGGGTGGCGCTCGGCCGCTGGCAGCTGCAGGTCGAGCTTCATCCGCGTCACGCTCTCGGCCGGCACGCGGCGGAACTGCTCGCCGATGGTCAGCTCGCGGCCCAAAAGCTCGGCGAACGCCGCGGAAAACCGGGCGTCCTGGGCGCTGCCCACCACCGCGGGCAGGCCGACGATCGCCAGCGAGCGACGGCGCTGCACCAGGGCGGCGGCGCGCCGCTCGGCCGCCCGCCCTTGATAGAAGCGATAGACAAGGACGAGCGATGGCAGCACCAGCAGCGCCGCGGCCGCCAGCGCCAGCGGCCAGCGCTGCCGCAGCGCCCGCCGCAGCACCGTCTGCGCGGTGGGCAGCGTCAGCTCGGCGACTAGGGCCTCCAGCGCTCCCTGCAGCTCCTGGCCGGAGGCGAAGCGCGCCGCCGGGTCGCGGTGCAGGCAGCGCTCGATGATGGCGGCAAAGCGGGCGTCGACCTGCGGCGCCACCTGGGCCAGCGGCGGCGCGTCTATCTCCAGGGCCGCCAGGCAGATCGCCTCCAGCGTCTCGTGATCATGCGGCGGGTGGCCGCAGCACAGCTCGTAGAGCAGCGCTCCCAGGCTGTAGATATCCGCGCGCGCGGTCGCCGTCTCGCCGGTCCACGCCTCGGGCGCCATGTACGCCGGCGTGCCGAGGATCGCGCCGGCGACCGTCAGCGCCCTGGCCGGCGGCTGGCTCCACAGCAGCGGGTTCGCGGCGCCCGCCGGGCGCGGACCTGGCGAGCCGACCGCTACCACCGCCTGGGCGGCGGCCGGCTCTCCGGCGCCGGCCGGCTCGTCGGCGCGCGTCTCTGCCGAGGCGGTGCCGCGCGTCGGCCGCACCGCTGCCGGCAGGGCCGCCGACTCATGCAGCGCCAGCTCATCGGAGAGCTTGGCCAGACCGAAGTCGAGCAGCTTGGCCGTGCCCTCGGTCGTCAGCATCACATTACCTGGCTTGAGCTCCGCCCGGCGAGCCGCCCCGGTGCCAGCCTGGCGGCCAGGCTGCCGAGGGATCGATTGCGGATCGCTCCGCGGTTCCCGCGCGCTGCAGGTTGAAGCGGAGTCGAGCCGCGCTACCCGGTCAACAATTCGCGCCGGGTGCTGCCCTCTGGTGCATATTCCCCCCATGGACACGCCGATGGACGCGACCGGAGCGGCCTGGAGCCGCCGCCTGCCCTGGGCCGCGGTCGGGCTCGCGGTGGTGCTGCTGCTCACCGCGGCGGGGCGGCTCCTGGGCGGCCGCAGCAGCCCAGCCGGACCGACGGCGGCAGCCCCACCGGCCGCGGCGACCCTGCTGCCCAGGGCTGCGCCCGCGGGCGGCGGCGCCCCGGCAGAATCCACCGAGCCGAGCGCCGCCCCGGCCCCCCGCTTCGAGCCGATGACCTGCTGGCGCGAGCTGGACCGCTTCAACGACACGGTGACGCTGGCGAACTTCCGCTCCCTGGCCGCGGCGCTGCTCGCCTCGGCCGATGACCACGTGCTGGCCTATCTGAAGGAGCGGCTCACCGAGCTCATTGGCGCCGACCCGGGCCGCGCGACCGAGGTGCTGGGCTGGGTGCGCGACGCCACGCCCAAAGAGGCGGGCGTATTCCTGTCGGCGCTGCGCGGCTCGGAGGCCGTCCAGCAGCCCGAGGTGGCGGCGCGGCTGCGCGCGATGAGCTTCGACCCCACCCTGGCGGCCGAGCGGCGCGCTGGCCTGCTCTCGGCGCTGGACACCCAGAAGCAGTTTGCCCCGGCGGTGCTCGGCCAGCTGGCCGACCTCGCCCGCGATCCGAGCTCGGGCGAGGCCGGCTGGGCCGCCACCCGCACCATCGGGCGAGTCATGGCGACCGATTTCCAGCGCACCGGCAACGTCGCGCCCTACCTCGAGAAGCTGCTGGCGATCGGCAGCGAGGCCAAGGACGACGACATCCGCTATCTGGCGCTATCGCTGCCGATGCACGCCGACCCCATCCTGGACGCGCGCGCCATCGCGGCCTACGCCCGCATCCTCACCGCCGAGGGCAGCGCGAACGGCCGCGACGCCGCGGCGCACATGCTCTCGCTGTCCCAGGACAAGGCGCGGGTGCTTTCGATCTTCGCCGCCGCCTTCAAGACCGACACCGACGTCTGCGCGCGCTGGGCGATGTTCCGCTTCGCAGCCCGCGCTGCCGGTCCCGACGCGCTGCCGGTGATGGCCGACATGGCCGCCGACGATCCGCGCTTTGCCGCCGACTATCAGATGTTCGCGCAGATCTACCAAAGCGGCGTCGTCGATTTCGAGCGGGTCTGGCTCCTGCTGCCCGACCAGGATCCGCACGACTGCCTGCACCGCCCCGATTGAAGCTGGAGACGCCATGCGACGCCGCCCTTCTTTCCGCCTGTCCAAGCTTGCGCTGGGGACCCTGCTTTGCGGCGCGCTGGCCCGCGCGCCGGCGGTGGCGTCAACCCCTGCAGCGCCGGTGCTGGTCGGGGAGACCTGCTCGGTCGCGGGCCTGCTGGAAAAGCTCCGTCACGGGCTCGACTCGCCATCCGCGGCCTACCGGCGGTACCTGCGCAACCTGCTGCGCGAGGCCGCCGTCACCCTGCCGGCGGTCGAGCTGCGCGCCGCGTTTGCGCGCGAGACGCACCCGGTCCTGGTCGAGCAGCTGGCCGCGGCGCTGGTCGCGCGCACCGAGCGCGGCGCCGACCCGAGCGGCATGCAGACCGTCACCGAGCGCGCCCTGCGCGAGCCCGACCCGACGCTGCGTGCCGCGGTGGTGCGCGCCCTGCGGCGGACCAGCGCCCTTGAGAACAGCGGGGATCTATACGAGCGCCTGGTGCGCGATCCGGCGCCCGCGGTGCGCCTGGAAGCCGCCCAGAACCTGGTCGAGGACAACCAGTTCGTCTACTCGGGACACCACGGTCCGGCCGCCGATGCAGCGGTCGCTGCCGCTGCCGCCGCGACCGACCCGCAGGTGACCGCCAAGATCCTCGGCAGCCTCTCGACCGAGGCAGTGAGCAGCAGCGCCGCCGGCACCCTGCGCGGCCTGCTGCGCAGCCCGGACACCGCGGTCCGCGAGGCCGTGGCCACCGCGCTCGGCGGGGTGCCCGCGGCAGAGGCGACCGCGGCCCGCGAGGCGCTGCTCACCCTCTACCGGAGCGAGCGAGATCGCGGCGTGCGGCGGGCCATCCTCGGGGCCATCGCCCAGCTCGGATTTGCCCGGGCGATCCCCGAGCTGCGGCAGCTGCGCGAGGTCGATCCGGGTCTGACGACGGAGGTAGATCTGTGGATTCAGACGCTCAGCCTGGGTCTTCCAGAGTGGAGCCTGATCCTGCGTGAGAAGCAGCGGCTGGAGCAGCAAGCAGCCAAGCACGGGGTCCGCTGAGGCGGCCCAAAGGAGCGATGATGAAAAGAACTGTAGTGACCCCTCTCTTGGCGGCGGCAGCCCTGGCGCTCGCCCCCTCCGCCACTGCCGCGTATGAGGTCCGCTCGCCCTGCCCAGGCACGGTGACGGCGACCACGACCTACTCGGATGGCTCGCCGCACAAGGCGGTGGACATCGCCCCCGGCAGCTGCAACTACTGGGGCGCCGAGACGGGCCTTGTGGGCTCGGTCTACTGGACGGTGACGATCCGCACCACCGCCGCCATCTGCGATGGCAACGGCAGCGGCAACCAGAACGAGGCCAAGACCTTGCTGCCCTCCGGCTGGACCTTCCGGCAGTGGCACTTTATCAAGACCAGCGACTCCCGCAGCCGCACCTGCGACCGCTGCCAGGTCGGCAACATCGGCGGCACCGGCCATGTCACCGGCCCCCACGCCCACCTGCAGCGCGACAAGGTCGGCACCCTCGATACCTCCTGGTACCGCGTCTCGCGAGGCGACAGCGTCTCGCGCAGCACGACGATCGGCTACGTCAACTAGGCCCACCTCCAGAGCCGCGCCGGCTGGAGACCCCCCTTCGGAATCGTGGTACGCTGCATGCTAGGCTCAGCGGAGCCTTCCCTGCATGTCCACCCAGGAGCACCCTATAGGCGCGGAGCCGCCCCAGGAGCCCACGCCCCAAGCGGTCGCGCCGCCCGTCGCGCCAGCACCGACTGCTGACACCGCGGAGCCCCAAGCGGTCGCGCCCGCGCCTCCCGCGGAGTCCCCAGTGGTCGCGCCGGCGCCTTCTGCTGATACCGCTGAGCCCCAAGCAGTCGCGCTCGCGCCTCCCGCTGATACAGCGGGGCCCCAAGCCGTCGCGCCCGCGCCGCCGGCGGTTGCCGCGGAGCCCCAAGCGGTCACGCCGCTCCCGACGGCTGCGGAGCCTAGCGAGTCCGCGACCTCTCTGGTCGGCACCACCGTGGCGGGTCGCTACAAGGTAGAGCGGCTCCTGGGTCAGGGCGGCATGGGAGCGGTCTATCTCGTCTATCACACCGGCATCCGCAAGCGGATGGCGCTCAAGGTCCTGCGCGCCGACGTAATGCGCAACCCGGCGGTGCTGGCGCGCTTTGAGCGCGAAGCGATGGCCGCCGCGCACTTTGACCACCCCAACGTCGCCGCCGCCCACGACTACGGGCGCCTCGATGAGGGCAGCTTCTTCCTCGTGCTCGAGTATGTCGAGGGCCAGGAGCTGCGGGCGGCGCTGGAGCAGGAAAAGGGGCCGCTGCCCCTGGGCCGCGCCCTGTTCATCGCCCGCCAGCTGGCGGGCGCGCTGGTCCGCGCCCACGAGCTGGGTATCGTCCACCGGGAGTCATCCGCTCCGACGACAAACAGCGGGCAGAGTTTCCAGGAGCGTCCCTCAGCGATGGACCCGCGCTGGAAACAGCTTGCGGTGTCCGCCCAGTCAGCCCGTGCGCCGCGAGCCCGCGTACACGCCTTTGTCGTCGCGCCGCATCAGGTCGGCGACCGTCTTGGGATACCAGCGCCCGCCCCGCGGGGCGCTAAAGCCCCGGGCGAGCAGCTTGTCGCAGATATCGCGCAGGCTGTGGCCGGTCTCCTTCAGGTGCAGCGCCAGTCCCTGGGCAGTGTCGAGGTTGTACAGGATCGATCCGCGGAGCAGATCCTGCACCGAGGCGACCGTGTAGCGCTGGGCATTCTTCGGGCGCAGCCCGGCGCGCGCCAGCGCCTCGGCGATGGTGCGCAGCCGCCCGCCGTCCTGGCGCAGCCGCAGGGCAAGCTTGTAGGCCTTGACCCGGTCGTAGACAAACGGGCTGGCGGCCGACCGGGCCTGGTGCAGGCCATGGACGCGCAGCAGCGAGTAGACAGTCTGCAGGTTCCAGCGAGCGCAGTACCGCGGCTTCACGCCGCTGTCGTTTAGCAGCGTTGCGATCTCGGTAGGCTGCTTTCCTTCCTTGTACCAGGCGAAGATCTGGTTCAGCCAGACCGACTCGGTGGGATGGTCGACCAGGATCTTCATGCGCGGCTGGCTGGGATGCGGCACCGCCATCTTGCCAAAGGGGACCTTGCCATAGTGGCCGCCGTGCTCGTGGATGTGGGCGATGGCGGCGGCGACTCGCTTGCTGGTGTTCTCGCGCTCGAGCTGCCCGATGAGGGCCAAAAGGTGCATAAGGAAGCTGGAGGTCAGCTCGAAGGTATTAATCCCATCGCGGGTGCAGATCAGCTGGACGCCGCGGCCCTTTAACAGCTCCTCGTTGATCTCGCACAGGCTGCGCACCGACCGCGTGAGGCGATCCAGCTTGGTCACCGCGATGGCATCGATCCCGCCTTCCGCGATGCGCTGGACCATCCGCTTGAACGCCGGGCGCTCGGTGTCCTTGCCGCTGAAGCCGCCGTCGACGAATAGCTCTGCCACTTCCCAGCCGCGGTCGACGCAGTAGCGCTGCAGCTCGGCGGTCTGGGCGTCCAGCGACAGGCCAAACTCGGCCTGTTTGTCTGTCGAGACGCGCACATACAAAGCGACCCGGACTCTGCCCATCGTGCTGACTGTACTTTGCTACCCGGTGTAGGAGCTAGGAGGCGCAGTGTGGGCAGGGTAGGACCCGCGACGCCGGCCTTCCAGCACGTTTCCAGGGCGGCGCGCTGGCCAGGATTTCGCGACGGCGATTCCCGCGGATAGCGCGCACCGGGATCTGAAACCCGAGAACATCATGCTGGTCAAGCGGGAGGGCCACAGCGACTTTGTCAAGGTCCTCGACTTTGGCCTGGCCCAGGTCTCGCGCCGCATCGCCGACGCCAGCGACGAAGCTAGCGAGGCGCCAGCGCCGACGGTGTCGGCCAAGCTGACTCGGCTCGGGGACATCTTCGGCACTCCGGCCTACATGGCGCCCGAGCAGTCGGTGGGCGAGTCCACCGACGTGCGCACCGATCTGTACGCGGTGGGCGTCATCATGTACGAGATGATCACCGGGCAGCGGCCGTTTGTCGGCAAGTCGCTGCTGGTGCTGGTGCAGGAACACCTGTCGGTGCCGCCGCCGCCGATGCGCGAGCGCGCCCCGACCGTCCTGGTGCCCCAACCGGTGGAGGAGCTGGTGCGGCGCCTGCTGGCGAAAAACCCCGACGCCCGCCTCCAGACTCCGCAGGAGCTGCTTACCGCCATCGATCAGCTCGTGGCAGCCCACAAGCTGGGCTGGACCCCGGGGGCCGCTGCCGGCGCGAGCAGCGACGCAAGCCCCGCGGTAGCCACGGGCCCCGCGACGGCAGCGTCGGCCCCGGTCATGCCGGTGCTGCCCGCGCAATCGGCCGCGCAATCGGCTGCGCAGTCAGCCAAGCTGGCGCAGCTGCTGGTGCGGCTGCCGTCCCCGCTGCACCGGCTGCCGCGGTGGCTGCCCGGGGTCCTGGTCGGCTTGGCGCTGTTGATAGCGCTGGGCATCGGCGTCCAGCGGCTGCGCGGCCCGCGGCCGCCCGCACCGCAGCCTGCCCGCCCAGGTCCCGCGGTCCGCGCGGTCCCGCGACCACCGCCCGCCGCCCTCGCCGCGCAGGGCGCGCTCGATGCAGCGGTGGCCCAGGGTCCCAGCGGCCTGGAGGCGCTCGCCCGGCGCTTCCCCAGCGACCCCCGCATCCTGCGGGCGCTCTTGCGCAGCCACCTCGGCCAGCGGCACCCGGTCGAGGCGATGCGCGTCATCGGCCGCCTGGCGCAGCTTGACCCCGATGCCGGCCGCGACCCCGAGCTCGCCCAGGCCTTGGTCACCGCCCTGCAGAGCGACGAAGAGTCGGCGCAGGCAGCCACCCGGCTGATGGAGCAGGATCTGGGCCCAGCGGGGGTCGAGCTGCTGTACGACCTTACGGTCAAGCAGACCGGCGCGCACTGGAAGCCACGGCTGAACCAGAGCCTGACCAAGCCCGAGGTGCTGGCCAAGGCGACGCCGGCGCTGCGGGTGGCGCTCGATCTCCGCGCCGCCCGGCGCTGCGAGTCCAAGCGCGAGCTGCTGCCGCGCGCCCAGAAAGAGGGCGACCGCCGCGCCCTGGCCCAGCTGCGCAGCCTGACCCAGCCGCGCGGCTGCGGCTTCCTCGGACTCAAAGACTGCTGGCCGTGCCTGCGCAAGAGCCCGGCCCTGGCCGAGACCATCGCCGCGCTGGAGGCGCGCCCCCAGGCGACCGCCGCGAGCCCCAGCAAGCCGTAGCCGTGCCCCCGGAGCCCCGGGACCAGTTATTTCTTGGGCGGGGCGAAGGCGTGGCAGAACTCGACCACCTCGAGCACCGCCAGCAAGAGCGTGTGGCGCGTCGTGGCGTACTGGCCCGAGTCGCTGTGGCCAAACCAGCAGGTGATCTCAAGGATGATGGCGGACTCATTGAGGCCGGTGTAGTTGACGCTCACCTTGTCCTTGATAAGGTCGGACGTCATAAGGAGGCCGCCGCAGCGACGGCATCAGCCCGACGGTCGGCCGTGCGGAACGATCTGGGATCCCAATGCGGGGCCGGGGCGCGCGCAGGGAGCCAGGCGATCGCCATGGCCGGGCGCTGTCCGGCACGCCCCGCGCTGGTCAGGCCGGCAGGTTCACCAGCTCGCGCACATTGCCGCAGATGCCGCCGGCGCTGGCTTTCCAGTTGCCGTCCGCCAGCTCGACCTTGGCCAAGAGCGAGGGGGTGGGAGCCATGGTAATCGCCACCCGGCGGTCGATCGGACGCCCGGGGGCGGGGGTGATGCGGAAGCGCTGCAGGATCATTGCCAGCGCGATCTTGATTTCCATCGTCGCAAAGGCGGCGCCGATGCACATACGTGGGCCGGCGCCAAAGGGGTTGTACTCGAACGTACTCGGCTTGATGGTGGCCCAGCGCGACGGCAGGAACGTCTCGGGATCGGGGAACAGGTCGGGGTCGTGGTGCAGGTTGTAGATGCTCAGAAAGATCTCGGAGTAGGCCGGCAGGTGGTAGCCACCGAGCTCACAGGGCTCGGAGATGAAGCGCGGGTGCAGGGGAACCGGCGGCAGGATGCGCAGGCTCTCTTTGACCACTGCGTCGAGCAGCGGGAGGCGGGACAGCTGTTCCGTGGTCGGCGCCTCGCCATGCAGCTCACCGCGGAGCTCTGCCACCAGGTTGTTGGTGATCGCCGGGTGCTGGGACAGCAGGAGCAGTGTCCAGGTGAGGCTGTTGGCGCTCGTCTCATGCCCGGCGGCGAAGATCACCCCGGCGTGGCCGATGATCTCGTCGTCGGTGAGCTGCGAGCCGTCCTCGTCACG
This sequence comes from Polyangia bacterium, assembly GCA_044222245.1. Classification (GTDB taxonomy): domain Bacteria; phylum Myxococcota_A; class Polyangia; order Palsa-1104; family JAEUJZ01; genus CALFML01. Next base: position 96,463 of record JBGANQ010000010.1, read on the forward strand.
CGCCGCGAGCAGCATCGACAGGATGTCGGCGCCCTCGCTCCCCTGCGCCCGCTTGCTGCGGACCAGCTCTGCCATCGCGACATCGATCTGATGCGAGCGATCAAGCCAGCGGCGATAGGGCAGCAGCGGCAGATCCCAGGGCAGGAGCATGGCGACCGAGAACAGGGAGACCAGCCAGTCCTGCATCCAGCGCGTGATCTGCATGCCAGACTCGCCGACATCGGCGCCGAACAGGGTCTTGGTGGCGATGCGCAAGGTGACGCGGGTCATCTCTGCCGACAGATCGTGCGTCTGCCCGGGACGCCAGGTGTCCAGCAGCTCGCCGACCAGCGCCACCATGTCGTCCCGGTAGGCCTCCAGCCGGGCGCGATGGAACGCGGGCATGATCAGCCGCCGGTGCCGCCGGTGTTCGTCGCCGTTGACGTGAAACAAGCCGGTCAGCATCCGCCTGAGCGGGCGGCGGCGCGGCCGCTCGTCCCCCTCGGGAAAGAACCGGCCGGACAGGGCATAGGCGTGAAAGCGGTCGTGCTGCGTCAGGACCTGGCGATTCAGCTCCGGGCTGGTGGCGAACATCACGCCGGTGCCGTAGGGCGTCATGATGCGTGCCGGTCCATCCACCAGCGCGGTCAGCGGTCCGTAGGTCCGGAACAGCTCCTGGGTGTACGTCAGGGGGTCGCGACGGAAGTGCACGAGGTTCCCAAGCGCGCCGACGATGGGCATGGGCGCGGGACCTGGAACGCGTTGGTTCATTGGACCAGTATTATTCGCGCGCCGAGCCCCCGGCAAACAAAAGCGATCGCTCGCTGGCGCGCGGCGCGGGCATCAATCCCCGGTCTTGCCGAGAAACAGGAGCTCGCTCGGAGCCCCTGCGGCGTCGTAGACCGTGGTCCACATACCGGCGCCGCGCGGGCACATGGAGATCAATGTAAATACGGCCGCCTCCAGCGCGGCGCGCTCTGGCCGGTGGGAGCCGCAGGTCTCCTGCAGTCGCGCCTCGGCAACCGGCCCCACGGTGCCCAGGTAGGTCAGCTGCGCCGCCAGCTGGGCCGAGATCTCCTCTGGGGTGGCGGCGCGGCCCGCCACGGCGAGCGCGCGCATCCAGTCGGCGGTCGAAGGCGGGTGCGGGGTCGTGACCAGGCGATCGACATCGAGGATCGAGTGGGTGCCGCTCTCCTTGCACAGCATGAGCAGCTCGTCGATCGAGCGGGGCGACTTAGGCGACCCGGGGGCCTGGGCCGACCGGAGCCGTCCGGGCTTCTTGGTCTTCGGAGTGAAGTACTGACCGCGGCGAAAGACATCTTCGCGCAGGCGCTGCAGCGCTGCTTGCGGATCAGGGTCAAAGGGAACGAAATAGTACCAGCCGGAGGCACCCATGGGAGGAGCCTACAGGAACCCCAGACCGGACGCTATGCGATCCCAGCCCTGCGGCGGCCGCGCCGGCGCGCCTGCAGCGGCGCCGCGGCCCCGCCCCGCGAGCGCGCGTCGGTCGTGCTCGGCCGGGAGCCGCATCTCAGGGCGATGGCAGAACCAGGGAACAGAGCAGACCCTCTTCGAGCCAACGCTTAAGCAGAGAGAAGGCAAACGGCGCGGCCCCCTCGCCGTGCTCTGCCTCCAGGGAGGCACAGAGCTCGCCAAAGGTGCTGCCCGCCGCCAGCGCCCGCAGCGCTGCGGCCTCGCCTTGCACGGCGCGGCGATGATAGGCGACAAGCTGCAGGCGAAAGACCACCATGGAGAAGGGAGCCGCTTCGCTGGCCGGCGGTGGCACCTGCCCCTGTTCGAGCGCCAGCCAGACCTCGTCCGCGGGGTACTGCAGGTCGAGCACTCGCAAGGCAGGGGTAAGACCAAAGCGCAGCTCGGCCCAGCTCTCTGGCGGCAGCGTCGCCAGCTGCGCGGCCACAAGGGGCGCCTCGTCAGCCGCATCGAACACCTCGCCGCGAGCCCACTCCAGCTGGGCGAGATCTGGCAGACACGGCCAGGTGGCGGCGAGGGCGTGACCGCGGACAAACTCGGGCAGGTGGCGGCCGACGTGTCGAATCGAGGCGTAGCGCGAGGGGTGCACGAGCAGGTAGTCGGTCACCAGGTTGTGGAAGTGGGCCCCGCCTATCAGGGCGAGGATCTTTGGATAGTCCTGCTGCAGGCAGTCGAGCAGCCGGAAGAAATACATGTCCGCGTAGACATCCAGCCGCTCGATCGCCGCCGCCTCGTCCGCGGCATCAATCCACCCGTGCAGCGGCGCGATGCCGGCGTCTTGCCCGGCCAGCTCGCGCAGACCCGGGGCGACTCCCTGCGGCGCGGTGATCAGGGCAAAGAAGCGGCGCTGAAGGTGCAGGAGCTCGGTGGGACTAGCGGCCACTTAGCACCTCCTTCTCCAGCCTGTCGGCCTTGCGCGCCTCGGCGGCGACCGTAGCATAGTCGGGGATGTCCTCGTCCCACTCGGTCAGGGATGCAGTCGGGCCGATGCGGGCGAGCACGCGGCGGTACAGCTCCCAGACGCCATCGGGCACCGGCCCGACGTGGGAATCAAAGAGATACGTCCCGCGATCGGTGTGCCCCGCCAGGTGGAGCTGACCTATCCGCTCGGCCGGAATCGCATCGACATAGGTGTTGGCAGAGAAGCCGTGGTTGCGGGCGCTGACAAAGACATTATTTACGTCGAGCAGGATGCCGCAGTCGGCCCGCCGGGCGACCTCGCTCAAGAACTCCCACTCGGTCAGCGTGCTGGCGCCAAACTTCACATAGCTTGAGACATTTTCCAGCAGAATCTGCCGCGATAGCCGCTCCTGAACCCGGGTCACGCGCGCGACCACATGCTCCAGCGCTTCCTCGGAATAGGGCAGCGGCAGCAGATCGTGGGCGTTGTGGCCGCCAAAGCCACCCCAGCACAAGTGATCCGAGACCCAGGCCGGCTCGATGCGCTGCGCCAGCCGCGCCAGGTCGTCCAGATACTTCTCACTTAGCGGATCGGTATTGCCGATTCCCAGCGACACGCCGTGCAGGACCACCGGCGCTTCCTGGCGGACCCGCTCCAGCACGGTCCAGGGCCGACCGCCGGGCTCAAAAAAGTTTTCCGAGATCACCTCGAACCACGCGACCCCTTGCACGCCGTGTTCCAAGATGTGAGAAAAGTGAGGCAGACGCAGGCCAATCCCATGGCCCAGCGGGGTCTTATTCCACATGATAAGAGTCGTCCGTTTTTCTGCTGACCCCGAGCGAATAGCCAAGCCAGAGGGTGTCGCCAGAGAAGCTCGACCCCCGGCCTGGCCATCGCTCAGGGCGAACGGAGAAGGCTTGGATCTTGGGAGATCGAAGCGATCTAGTTCGCGGCTACAGTGCCGCCCTTGCCCGTGCACTCATCGGCGGTGGCGGCCGCAACCCAGCCCTTGCCCTTGCAGCTGTTCTGGGCCTTGCAGGCGTTGTCGGCGCCCTTGCAAGCGCCGGTCCCCTTGCACGAGTTGATGCCCGCGCAGTGAACCGAGCTGGCGGTCACGGCGGCCGTGGAGCTCGCGGGCTGGTTGGCCGAGGGACCGGCGCAACCAAAGAGACCAGCGACTGCTACCGCGACGAGGGCACCTTTGCCATGGCTGTTCATGATTTGCTCCTTTTCTTGCAGTGATTGATACGGGGAATGATCGTCGCCCCATAGAGGGCGATATTTCGCCGACATCATATGGTACATAGAAATACAAATCCAGCCATGACAAGCAGGGTGCCCCCGGGGTCAGGTTAGAGCCGGCCGCGGGCCCGGGCTTGTTCGTCGGTGACTTGCGCCAGGCGGCTTTTTTTGTTGCAAATTTTTATTTCTTTTTGGCGGCGCGCGGCAGGCCGCGACTGCCTGATTGTCGCGCCCGCCCGACGTCTAGCCGCCCATCTGGCGCCACCGCCGCTGCCGACGGTATCTAGTCCCTTTCTAGTCCGGCGTGGCAGTCGCTCGGTGAGCGCCGGGACGCCCGCCCACTGCGGAACAGCAGCGACTGCGATGCCGACGGAGCGACAGTGTCCTTGATAATATTCGGCTGCTCTTTGATGCAGGCGATGATCGACTCGTGCAGCTCGCGCAGCTGGCTCGGCTTAAGCGCGGGGTTGATGTTCAAAGACAGGCCGATGCGCATCCGGTCGCGCGCCGCCAGCGTCTCGATGTTAAGCTCTGCGAGCTTGCCGTTGGGGATGCTGACCAGACTCCGGTCGGCGGTGCGGATGCGGGTGCTGCGGATGCCGATCTGCTCCACGTCGCCCTGCACGTCGCCGATCTTTACCTGGTCGCCGACTCGCATCGGCTGGTCCAGGCTCAGCGTCATGCCGCCGATGAGGTGCTCCAGCGAGTTCTTGGCCGCCAGCGCCACCGCCAGACCGCCCAGGCCGAGGCTTGCCAGCACCGCCGTCACCGAGTAGCCGAGCTCCTGCAAGCTCCACAGGATCGCCACCGCCCACAGCCCGACCTCGATGAGCCGGTTGAGCAGCGGCGCCATGCCCAAGAGCGCCGGGCGCGCCTGCAGCCACGACGACTGCCGCGCCCGACCGGCCAGCACGTCGGCGGCGCGCCAGACGATCGCCATGACGCCCAGGATGAGCACCACGTTGCACAGGCCGCGCACCGTCTGCTCGGCCGTCGCCGTGATGAACAGCGATAGGAGCAGGATGCGCAGCGCCAGCGCCGCCCCGAACAGCCGCAGCGGCCCGGTCTGCCGCTCCAGCACCGCCTTGAACAGCTCGCGCTGGCCAAGCAGCATGTAGCCGGCGATGCGCAGCGCCATCGAGAAGACCAGCCCGAACACCGCGCTCAGGGCGAGCAGCAGCGGCAGCGCCAGCCACTGCCAGTACAAAAGGCCACCCGGTCCGGTGATGAGCAGCGACTCTGGCATGTGATCAAGCAGCCAGTGGTCGGGCAGCCGCTCGTACCACGACTGGATGCGCTCCACCGTCTTCTGCGAGAACACCCAGTGGGTGCCTGGGACCCGCTTGCGGAACAGCCGCACCGGCTCGGAGCCGAGCGGCATGTCGATGCGCCCTATCTCGTCCTGCTCGGCCAGGCCGTCTTCCTTGTTGCCTCCCGGCGAGTCCGAGATCTTGGCCAGGCGCTCGGGATCAAAAGGCAGCCGGCGGTCGATCACCGCTTGCAGCTTGCGCGCCAGCTGCGCCATCTCGTCGACGTCGGGCGAGGTCTGCCACAGCTCGTCGGCCGCCTGGTTCAGGTTGCCGGCGCGAGCGTTGATGAGGAACCGCTGCAGCGCCTGGCGCGGCGTGTCGGTGTCCTCGCTCTCGCCCTCATCGCCTTCGGGCGGCGCCGGGGGCCGGGCGGCTGGCGGAGCCTCGCCGGGGGCGGGTGCGGCGGGCGGCGGCACCACCGCGGGCCGGGCGGCCAGCGCTGCGCTGCCGAGCAGACTGACTAGCAAGATCGCCAGCCCGCCAAGACCCGGCGGCCGGCCCCCGCGACAACGACAACGACAGCGACAGTGGCAGCGACAACGACAGCGCTCACGACCGATCGACCCCATGTTGGCAGGATCGGGCACCGGTATGCCAAAGGCAAGCGCGAACGCGCTGGCGGGTCAGCGCGGCCGCTCGGGTCCAAGCGCGCTCACAAGCGGCGGAAAAAAAACTGCATGCCACCTGGCTTCCCTGGCCGACCGCTTCCAGTATGATGGGCTGATGCGCCGCCCGAATGTGACCGCCCCTGGTGCCCGACCGGCAGTGCCGGCACTCCTTGGACTCCTTACTCTGCTCATCGGGCCTGGGGACGGCTGCTTCAACCCGGATCTCTCGCAGGTGACCCTCCTTTGTGACTCGACCCAGCCGGAGTGCCCGGACGGCCAGAGCTGTATCGACAACCGCTGCGTGCCGCCGGGGGCCGACCTTTCGGCTGCCAACGACGGCAGCGGTGCTCTCGACATGTCCACCGGCTCGGGCTGCGCCGACGGCTCGCGCAATGCGGTCGGGATAGCCTATGCCTGCGCCGGGGGCTTTGCCGCCGGCAAGGCCCGGCAGCTGTGCGCTGCGGGGTGGCGGGTGTGCACCAAGGCAGCCGGCATCGATCAGACTGCGTGCAACAAGCTGAGCGCATTCTTTGTCGCCGACGTTCCGGCCTCCTACCAGGGCAACCCCGGCAACGAGTCGTGCAGCGGCGGGAGCAGTAACCCCCTCTGGTACGGCTGCGGGAGCCGGCAGAGCGGAGTGCGCATGGGCTCACGCGGCTGTCAGGGTTTTATCAACCTCCTTGACTGCCGGAGCGCGACCGGAGTGACCTGCTCGACGGGCAACCTGTCGCTCGATACGACCGCCGACAGCGCCAGCACCGACGGCGTCCTGTGCTGCCAGTAGCCGAACTGTCGCCGCTATCCCTAGCACCCGGTCAGAGCGGACGCTCGAGCCGATCCTCGGGAGGCAGGTCTTCCGCGGCGCCGCCCCCCGCCTCTCCCGCCAGGCTCTTGAGCCGCGAGTAGAGGCGGCGGCGGGTAATCCCCAGCATCTTGGCCGCCTCGGTCTTGTTGCCCGAGGCGCGGGCGATCGCTTCGTGGATCAGGCTGTGCTCCAGCTGATCAATCGAGAACCCAGGTCGCAACAGGGTCGCGGTGGGAAGCACCGTGGCGCTGTCGCGCAGGTAGACCGGCAGGTGGCGCAGCTCGATGCTCACCGGACTGTCCTCACCGCTGGCGCTGCCGGCGACGATGACGGCGCGCTCCAGGACATTTTCCAGCTCGCGGATGTTGCCCGGCCAGGGATAGTTCTGCAAAAGCTCCAGCGCCTCGGGGGTGACGCGGGCGCCGGGGTGGCGGCGCAGCAGGAAGGAGTGACAGAGGGCGGGAATGTCTTCGCTGCGCTCGCGCAAGGACGGAACGACGATCGGAAAGACGTTGATGCGGTAAAAGAAGTCCTCGCGCAGCACGCGCTCGCGCACCGCCTGCAGCAGATCGCGGTTCGAGGCGGCGATGAAGCGTACGTCGACGGTGCGCACCTGGGTGCTGCCCACCCGGCAGAACTGCCGGTCCTGCAAAAAGCGCAGCAGCTTGACCTGGATCGTCGCCGGCAGCTCGCCGATCTCGTCTAGGAACAGCGAGCCGCGGTGCGCCTGCTGGACATGGCCGACGTGCTCGGCCGAGGCCCCGGTGAAGGCGCCGCGCTCGTGGCCGAACAGCTCACTCTCAAGCAGGGTCTCGGGCAGCGCGGCGCAGTGCAGCTCACAGAACGGTCCGCGCCGCCGCCGCGACTGCTGGTGCAGCGAGCGCGCCAGGACCGTCTTGCCGGTGCCGCTCTCGCCGAGGAAGATCACCGTCGCGTCGGTGCTGGCGACCTGGCTGAGCAGCTCGAACACCTCGCGCATGCGCGCCGAGGTGCCGACCAGACTCTCGGTGCGCTGCAGGGTCGAGAGCCGCTCCTGCAGCTGGCCGTTCTCCTCCTGCAGCGCCCGCCGCGCGCACAGACGAGCCACCCGGATGCGCAGCTCGTCGATTGAGAACGGCTTGATGAGGTAGTCGTAGGCCCCAAGGCGCATCGCCTGCACCGCGGTCTCGGCGGTCGCGTAGGCGGTCATGACGATGACCTCGGGGCCAGCGGGGTCGGCGCGCAGGGTCTGGGTCACCGCCAGGCCATCGACATCGGGCAGCCGCAGGTCGGTGAGCACCAGGTCAAACGGCTGCTCGGCGCAGCGCGCCAGAGCGGCGCGGCCGGTGGTCACACACTCGACAGCATAGCCAGCGCTGGTGAGCGCCGTCTGGAGCACGCGGCTCAGCTTGACTTCATCATCACAGAGCAGAATCCGCTTCACTTTTATCTCCTTCACTGGCGAGGTCCACCTGGGCGGCAGGCGGTGGCAGCGCTGGCAGGTACAGCCTGAAACAGGCACCGCGGCCTGGCTCACCGGGCGGCTGCGCCAGCCACTGCAGCGAGCCGCCGTGCTTCTCGGCGATGCGGCGCGACAGGACCAGCCCGAGCCCCGAGCCGGCGGCCTTGGTCGTCTGAAATGGCTCGAACAGGCGGTGGCTCGTCTGGGCGCTGATGCCCGGTCCGCTGTCGCGGATGAACACGGCGACGCCGCGCCGCGCCGGCTCGACGCGCAGCTCCAGCTCGCCGCCTTCGGGCATCGCCTCCACCGCATTGAGCGCCAGGTTGAGCAGGACCTGCCGCACTCGATCCGCGTCGGCCTGGACGACTGCCGATGCCGCCCCGCTGCAGCGGATGGCGAGCGCGGGGCTGTTCGACTGGCGGCGCAGCCGCTCACACACCTCCTGGCACAGCGCCGCGACATCGGTGTCGGCGATGCGCAGGGCCGCGTCTTTGGCCAGGGTCAGAAACTCGCTGGTCAGCCCGCCCAGGCGCTCGATCTCCGAGAGGATGTCGGCGACCAGCTCGGGGCTTGGCGGTCCCTCGCGCAGCAGCTCGACACCAGCGCGGATGGTCCCCAGGGGGTTGCGGATCTCGTGGGCGATCATGGCCGCCAGCTGACGCAGCGCCTGGCCGCGCTCGGCCTGCGCATAAAGAAGCCGCTCGCGCGCCGCCGCCCGCAGGGCGCCGAGCAGCAGCAGCACACACAAAAGGGCCAGCACCGCAGCGACAGCGCTGGCGGCCCAGGCGGCCCCCCGCAGCCGGGTCGGCGCGGTGATGAACGCCGCCCCCGCCTCCAGCACCAGCACAGTGCGCGGCCGGCTCTCGGGTGGCACCGGAAAGTAGCCGGCCAGGACCAGCGCCGCGGCGTCCTCCCCCCCGCTGCTGTCGGTCGGCTCCAGGCTGTAGGCGGCGCCTATCGACAGCTCGCCGTTGAGCGCGCGCAGGGCGCGATCGGGGTCCATGCGCAGCAGGCTGACTGTGGGTCGGCCGGGGCTCGCCACCGGCCGCAGCCCGCTCGCGCTGCCGGTCAGTAGATACGCGGCTTCGAGCTGATTGGACCGCGCGACCGAGTCGAGCAGCGCCCCCTCCCCGCCCGGCGCGGTGAGCCCTACGGCATAGGTCGCCGTCACGCCGATGGCGCGCAGCCGCTCTTCAGTGACCTGCCTGGTGGCAGACAGGCCTACGCTGAGCAGATAGAAGCAGAGGCCGACGCCGATGCCCAGGAGCCCGCTGACCGATACCAGGAGCAGAACGGCGGCGCGCAGCTTCATCCGTCGGCCCTATAAAGCACAATCCGCCGCGCCGGCGACCCGACACCAGAGCCGGTTTGCCTCCAGGGCGGTCTCGGTCGTACCCGCCGAGCTCAGGGCGTCGGGTCGCGATTTGCCGCCCGTGCCGACCGCAGCGAGCACGCGCAGCAGCAGCTCGCGGAAGCGCCCGCGCTCGCTGGCACTCGGGCGCGCCAGGACGAGCAGCTCGGCGGCTTCATCCAGCCACTCCAGCGCCTCTTGCGGCGAGCGCGCAAGGGCCGCCTCAGCGCCGGCCAGCGCCATCGGCACGCGCGTCGCGGCGACGGTGGAGTTGAGCGACTGGGCGTCGGTCGCGCCCAGCCCTGCCTGTTCGATCGCGCGCAGGAACTGCTGCACCCCGAGCATGAGCTTGGGCCCGAGCGGCGGCGCCGCGGGACGGCCACGCTCGGCGGCCGCGAGCTGCGGGGCCGCCGGGGCCTGCGGCTGCAGCGCCGCGAACTCGCGCCGCGCCCGCGCCAGCATGCCCAGCCGGAAGCAGCTCACCGCCTGGTAGTAGTCGGCGATGGGCTCGCTCAGTCCCTGCCGGTGGGCAGCGCGAAAGGCGCTCAGCGCCTCGGCGTGGCGGCCCAGCTTGTGCAGCGCCATGCCCTGATAAAAGCCGATGTCCTGCAGCAGGTGCTGGCTCTCCACGCGATGGAAGATCTGCAGCGCATCTTCATAGCGCTCGGCGCGAAACGCGCGGACCCCATCGAGCAGCAGCGCCTGGGTCGCGGCATCGGCGGTGTCGCTGCGCGACAGGCTCGCGGTCGATGCGGAGCGCTCGTCCGGACGCTCGGCAGCTGCCTGGCCCAAGGCCGCCGCCACCCAGACCCCGGCGGCCCATAGGCTCGCCACGCGGCGGGGGTCGGTCATCGCCTGGCCCCAGGGCTGGCCAGCTGGGCGCGGCTCTGGCCGGGCGGACTCGGATGCGACGCGCCGCTCTTGCCGCGCTGGGTTTGCACGTCCAGGTTGTGCCGGGCCTGCTGGGCGCTGCTGATCGCGCTCTGCAGCTGTCCCAGGTCGCTCGCGCCATGGCCGTTGCCATTGCCATTGCCGTTGCCGTTGCCGTTGCCGTTGCCGTTGCCGTTGCCGTTGCCGTTGCCGTTGCCGTTGCCCGCAGCCGGGGTGCTTGCCGAGCGCCCCGGCGCCTGCATGGTGCTGCGGACCGCATGCTCGACCTCATCGCGAATCGCGGTGCGCACGGCCGCCTGCAGCGCCTCCCGCCGCGTGGCGGGTGCCGGCGGGGCGATGCGGCGCGCCTGCGGGGTCGGCCCCGGCTCGGTGTCGGCCACCTCTTCGGCGGCGCGGCGCATCGCGGCCAGCGGATCCAGCCCGCCCCCATCGGCGCTAGCGCGGGCTGTCCAGACGAGGCTGGCGACCAGCAGAGCCCCGCCAAGGATAAGCCCCAGAGCGCGCCGCGCCGCAGTGCTGGGCCGGCAGCAGGGCTCCCCCGGTCGCTTCATCCGAGACTCCGCGTCCATCTTATAAGCCCGCCAGATCCGGGCCGTCAGGTCAAGGGAGATAATGCAGGACGAGGCCACCATCGCCGACGGCGTAGATGTTGGTGGCGCTGCTGCCCCAGATCGCCCGCAGGTTGCTGGTGGTGACCGGGGTGACCTTGGTCCAGGCGCTGCCGTCGTAGTGAATGATCGTGCCGCCATCGCCGACCGCGTAGATGTTGCTGTCGGACGTCGCCCACATCCCGCGCAGGTTGGCGTTGGTCGGCGAGGTGACGGTGCTCCACTTGTTGGCCCCGCCGGCGGCCCCGCCGCCGCTCGTGCGGCTCACCATCGCGCCCATGTCGCCGGCGGCGTAGAAGGTGCCGGTCCCGCACAGCACTGCGTTGATGTTGCCGGCGATGTTGGCGCCGCCAGGGGTCATCTGCGCGTTGAAGGTGTTGGCGCCGTCCCAGCTCTCGGCCAGCCCCCGGCGGCCCCGCCGCCGCTCGTGCGGCTCACCATCGCGCCCATGGCGCCGGCGGCGGCGAAGGTGCCGGTCCCGCACAGCACTGCGTTTAGGTTGCCGGCGAGGTTGGCGCCGCCAGGGGTCATCTGCGCGCCGAAGGTGTTGGCCCCGTCCCAGCTCTCGGCCAGCCCCTGCGCCGCGACCGTCGCCCCGACGATCAGCAGGTCGTCCTTGGTGGCGTTTGGGTTCTGGGCGATGGCGTAGATATTGGCCAGGGTCTTGGACATGAGGGTGTGGTTGACCACGGCCCCGCCCGAGCCGGGCAGGGTCAGGGCGGTGCCAGTATCCCCGACGATCAGGGTGTTGGGCGAAGGACCCTCCCCGATGGCGATGGCACGCAGGCTCACATTCATCGTCGAGAAATTGACCAGCGGGCCTCCCCGTCGCGAGCCCGCGGGGCACCGTTCCCCGTGGATCGAGCGGCGATGGCCGCAGCTGGGGAATGGGGACCTGCAGCCAGGACCTCGGCCTGAGTCTGAACCTGAGTCTGAGCCTGAGCCTGAGCCTGAGTCTGAGTCTGAGTCTGAGTCTGAGTCTGAGTCTGAGAGCCTGAGTCTGAGTCTGAGTCTGCGGTGAGCGGGAAGGCGGCGCGGTGACGGCGGCGCGCGCTGGCGCCGCCGCTGGGGCGGCTGCGGTTACTTCAGCTCGAAGCGATCCAGGTTCATCACCTTGACCCAGGCGGCGACGAAGTCCTTGACGAACTTCGCCTGGGCGTCGCTGGCGGCGTAGACCTCGGCGAGCGAGCGGAGCTGCGCGTTGGAGCCGAACACGAGGTCGACCGCAGTGCCGGTCCACTTGACCTCGCCGGTCTTGCGGTCGCGGCCCTCCAGCACATGGGGATCGAACGACGAGCGCTGCCACCGGGTGCCCATGTCGAGCAAGTTGACCAGGACGTCGTTGCTCAGCGTGCCGGGGCGCCGGGTGAACACGCCGTGCTTGGTGCCGCCGACGTTGGCATCCAGCGCCCGCAGACCCCCAAAGAGCACCGTCATCTCCGGCGCCGTCAGGGTGAGCAGCTGCGCCTTGTCGATCAGCAGCTCGGCGGCCACGCCCTCCAGGCTCTTGCGCGCGTAGTTGCGGAAGCCGTCGGCCTTGGGCTCTAGCGGCGCGAAGGAGGCGACATCGGTCTGCGCCTGCGAGGCGTCGGTGCGACCCGGTGTGAACGGCACGGTGATCTCGTGACCGGCCTTCTTGGCCGCCGCCTCGACCGCCGCGCAGCCGCCCAGCACGATCAGGTCGGCGAGCGAGATCTTCTTGCCGCCGGCGTGCCCGCCGTTGAACTCCTTCTGGATCGCCTCCAGCTTGGCCAGCACCTGGGCGAGCTCCGCCGGCTGGTTGGCGTCCCAGTCCTTCTGCGGCGAGAGGCGGATCCGCGCGCCGTTGGCGCCGCCGCGCTTGTCGCTGCCGCGGAAGGTCGAGGCCGAGGCCCAGGCGGTGCTGACCAGCTGCGAGACCGAAAGTCCGCAGCCCAGCAGCTTCGCCTTCAGGGCGGCGACGTCCTGTTCATCGACCAGCGGGTGATCCGCCGCGGGGAGCGGGTCCTGCCAGATCAGCTCTTCCTTGGGCACCAGGTTGCCCAGGTAACGCGAGCGCGGGCCCATGTCGCGGTGGGTGAGCTTGAACCAGGCGCGGGCAAAGGCGTCGGCGAACTCCGCCGGGTTTGCCATGAAGCGGCGCGAGATCTTCTCGTAGGCCGGATCCATGCGCATCGCCATGTCGGCGGTGGTCATCATCGGCTGGTGGCGCTTGCTGGGATCGTGGGCGTCGGGTACGGTGCCGGCGCCGGCATCTCCCTTGGGCTTCCACTGGTTGCCGCCGGCCGGGCTCTTGGTGAGCTCCCACTCATAGCCGAACAGGGTCTCGAAGTAGCCGTTATCCCACTTGGTCGGGTTGGGAGTCCACGCCCCTTCCAGACCGCTTGTGATGGTGTCGCCGCCCATACCGGTGCGCAGGCGGTTGCGCCAGCCGAGGCCCTGCTCCTCAAGATCGGCGCCTTCGGGCTCGGGACCGACGTTGGACGCCGGGCCGGCGCCGTGGGTCTTGCCGAAGGTGTGACCGCCGGCGACCAGGGCGACGGTCTCCTCGTCGTTCATCGCCATGCGGGCGAAGGTCTCGCGGATGTCGCGGGCCGAGCCGAGCGGGTCCGGGTTGCCGTTGGGGCCTTCGGGATTCACATAGATAAGTCCCATCTGCACCGCGGCGAGCGGCTCCGCCAGATCCCGGTCACCGGAGTAGCGCTTGTCGTCGAGCCACTTGCTCTCCGGGCCCCAGTAGATGTCCGCCTCGGGCTCCCAGATGTCGGCGCGGCCGCCGCCGAACCCGAAGGTCTTAAAGCCCATCGACTCCAGCGCGACGTTGCCGGTGAGGATGAACAGATCTGCCCAGGACAGCTTGCGGCCGTACTTCTGCTTGATCGGCCACAGCAGCCGGCGGGCCTTATCGAGGTTGCAGTTGTCAGGCCAGCTGTTCTCCGGCCCGAAGCGATGGGCGCCGCTGCCGGCGCCGCCGCGACCGTCGCCGATGCGGTAGGTTCCGGCGGCATGCCAGGCCATGCGGATGAAAAAAGGTCCGTAGTGGCCGTAGTCGGCGGGCCACCAGTCCTGCGAGTCGGTCATAAGGGCGTGCAGGTCCTTGATTACCGACTCGAGGTCGAGGGTCTTGAACTCTTCAGCGTACTTGAACTCCTCGTCCATGGGATTGGACAGCGAGGAGTGCTGGTGAAGGATTTTGAGATTGAGCTGGTTGGGCCACCAGTCCGCATTGGTCCTGGCCCCACTCGCTGCCTGGGTGGACGTGGTACCCGTGAACGGGCACTTAGATTGGGTCGACATGGGTTCCCCTTCCGAATCGTTTCGTGTGGCAGTGCCGGTCAGTCTCGAGCCGAGGTATGGTACATCAAAATTGATTCTGGCTGCCATCGAAAAGACTTTGCGAATCAGAAACGGAGTCCGGACTGCAGCAGGCGCCGGAAAATCAGCGCCGGTGCGCCCAGACTGCAGTCTAGAGCGGAGGCCGGCCTCGCACCTTTCCCCCAGGTTTCCCCGGCATCGGGCTAACCCCTTGAATCGCCAGAGATCACCTCACCAGCCTATTTCTCGTCGAGAAATTTGCCCGGTCCAGGTTATGAAGGATCTTCACGGGATAGCCGAGGCGAGGAATGGCTGGGGAAGGGTCGGCCCGGGGGGAATCGCCGCCTCGGCCTACTTGAGGGGCAGCGTCATGGACTGCCCGGCGCTCAGCTAGGCATAGGAGATGGACTGTCCGGCGTAGCTCTCGGCGCCGGCGAGTCGGGCGCCGGTGACCGGTATCGTCGCCGCATTTTTCACGGTGAGGGTGATCGAGACGCCGGGCGAGATGACGCCGCTCACCCCGGAGTCGTTGAACTGCATCCGCTGCGCCACCCGCTCGCCGAGCTCGTGCTGCTGCAGGGAGACCAGCGGCGTCGTCACCACGGCGGCATACTTGTCCAGCGCGGCGTCGACAAGGTTTGTCAGCAGCGAGTGCTGGCCGTCATACAGCCCAAGATTTTCCTGGTGAAACATCCAGGGGTCGTTCTCCCAGCGCAGCATGTAGAGCAGCAGCCAGTCGCTCTCGACATCGAGGATCTCGTCGTAGCTCAGATCGCGGCCCCAGTCCTTGTGAAACAGGTAATTGTACTCGGAGACCCAGTCCTCGGGCGAAAGGACGTTGTAGCCGAGGTTGGTTGGCCGACGCGGAATCTCCAGCACGGTCGGCTGGAACTTATTATAGATGCCGGCGTTGGGCGACGGATTGTCCTGGCCGCGGACCGAGGTGTCGCTGACCACGTAGCGCACCCCGACGTCGTGGATGGCGCGCATCGAGTCGGCCGCGTCCAGCCCGGACACCCCCGGGGTGACCAGGCTGACCGCGGCAAACGGAGTGAGCTCGAACTTGCTGGCGAAGTCGATGTTGCGGGTAAGCTCGCTCTTGACGGCGTCGTAGCTCATGGGCGACAGGCTGCCCGGATGGGTGACGGTGTGATTGAGCCAGAAGAACGAGGAGTGCAGCCGCTGCATCGCCTTGGCCAGCCCATCCTGCGGGTCGGTCTCGAAGGCGCCCGAGCCGTTGGTCACCCAGTTGATCAGTCCATACTGCAGCGCCAGGGAGTGAGTCAGATTGGGGTCACTGTCCACCGTCAGGGTGAGAAAGTCGCGGCCATCGGGATATTTCTGCTCAATCAGGATCGCGTTGCCGGCGCTGTCGACAAACAGCGGCGTCACCTGCGGGTCGGCAGCCGGATTGGCCAGGTAGGCCCAGACTTTTTTGATGATCAGGGGATTTGCAGCATGGAGGTAGGGGAAGATCGCCTGGGCCGCCGGCGTCGCCGTCACCGTCAGCGGGCTGGCGGTGGTGTCGCGGCCCTTGGGCGTCGAGCTGAAGCCGAGCTTCGCAGTCGGGTAGGAGTACCAGTTCACCTGCCGGACGGCGAAGCTGGCCTCATAGTTGTACAGCGCGGTCCACTCGGCCGCCGTCAGCGCCGAGGTGCTACTGGAAGCGCTGGCGGCCAGGCTCGCCGTGGTGAGGATCACTCCCAGGTAGAAGCCGTGCTTGCCGTCGGCGAGCGCGCTCGCGGTGAGCTGACCGGGGCGCTTGGCCGCGATCCATAAGGTGTACGGAGTACTCAGGTAGTCCAGCGCCTAGCGGATGGCCGCCAGATCCGCCTCAGTTCCCTGGGCAGAGAGGACCAGCAGCTTCGCATCCAGCGTCGGCCCGATCGGGGGGGGAGAAGTAATCGGCCCGGTCGGCGGCGGGTCTCCGCCCGGCAGCGGCGGCGACTGCGGCGGCGGCGGCATCGGCGGGGTCTGGCCGGTCTCTCCTTCTACTCCAACGGTGGCTTCCCCCCGCAGCCGATCGCGCAGACAAGCAGTGCCATCGCACCATAGTTTGGAAAACAAAATCGCATAATCGTCTCCTTGCCCAGACTGGAGAATGACGCGCAGCCTCTCCCGCTCGACGCCGTGGGAGGTGCAGCCTGCTCGCCGGCAACAGAATCACTCGGCAGAAAGCTACTCCAATAACTACGCCGCCGCGGCGGCGAGCTCCCTTACGGACCGCGTGCACTGCTGGCAGTACCGCGGTAGGAGCACCAGCACGCGCGCAGATTCTGTTCCTTGGTGCGGTGAGCGCCAGCGCCAGCTGTGGCAGCGCAGCACACTGGCTGGCCGAGACGCCCGGACGGCCAGGACGGCGCGGGGAGCGGCGCGCCCTGGCCCCGCCGCGCTTCGTCGCAGCGCAGCGGCGCGGGGAAAGGTGCGCCCGGCGGTCGCGACGGGCGGGGCCGCTTCTCAAGTTCTCGTCGAGGGATTTGCGACCGCGGTCCAGGTCGTGCCTTTGAGCTGCAGGATCGTCCCGCTGTCTCCCGCGGCGAGGATGACATTGCCGCCCGTGCGGGCAGCGGCGGCGCGCAGGGAGTTGGCCCCCGAGGGCGGCGTCAGCTTCTGCCAGGCGGTGCCGTCAAACAGGGCGGCGGTGCCGGCGTCACCAACCACCAGGACGTTGCCAGCGCTGGTGCCGGCGATGCCGTTGAGATTGGCGGTCACCGGGAACGGCAGCGGCTCGGTGCACCAGCCATGGCAGGCGGTAAACACCGCTTGCACCTGCACGTCCTGGGACAGCGTCAAGCTGCAGCCGCCAAGGCCGCTGCAGCCGCCGCCCGACCAGCCGGCGAACGTGCCGGCCGGGGCCTGGGCAGTCAGGGTGACCTGGGTGCCTTTCATGAAGGCGGCGGAGCAGCCGCTCACCCCGCCCTGGCAGTTGATGCCGGCCGGCGTCGAGGTCACGCTGCCAGCCCCGCCAAGGACGTTGGCCACCTGCACGGTCAGCAGCGCCCCGTTGCCGCACAGCGGCACCGCGCTCATCAACACCGACAGCTCGAAGACGCCATCGCTGTCCAGGTTCAGGGTGGCCGAGCCGCTGGCGACCAGGCAGGAGGCGGCGCCGTAGAGATTGACCTGATAGGAAGTGGGACCGCGCGTCCCGGCGGGAAATGCGGCGCCGAGCAGGTCGAACGGGCCGCTGTTAAACGTCATCGTAAAAGGCCGGTCCTGACCCGCCGGATCCCGCGCCGTCAAGTTCAGGATCGCTTGCGCGGTGGTCGAGTCGACCGGGGAAAGGTGCAGCCGCACCAGCGGTCCGGCGCCGCTGCCATCGCTGCCGCACGAGCTCCACCCGAGCAGCAGCAGGCATAGAAGCCGCATGCCCACACCCAAGACTGCCGATGCCCGGCGACCACTGCTTGTCATCAGGAACTCCTTGCTTGCCTGCTTCTGCCGCAGCGCCCAGACCTTGCTCAGAAGCTGACGGTCAGCGTGTTGGCGGGCGCCTGGGCCGCGCGGTCCGTTGCGCGTGTGCCAAGAACGATGCCCGCGGTAATTGCGCTGGCGGCCACTGCGGCGCCGCCGATGGCAACCCAGAACCACCAGGTATAGATAATTACGAAGGCGGGCGCCAAAGAGCCCACAGCTCACTACAGCTCCCACTCCGCTCCTAACGAATCAGCCGCCGGCAGCTCGATACATCCGACGCACCTTGAACTGCCAGACCTGGCTCGATATGATGCAATCGTGCAGAAGTGTCGCCGAGTTATCGGCTACTGTCGGGTTAGTACGGATCAGCAGGCAGAGCGCGGGCTGAGCCTGGATTCGCAGCGCCAGCAGATTATCGGGTACTGTAGCCGGAATGAGCTTGAGCTAATCGACATCGTCGTCGACGGCGGACAGTCCGGAAAAGATCTGGACCGCCCCGGATTCCAGAAGATTCTGGGTCTTTTGGCGAGCAAGTCAGTCTATGGAGTGATCGTAGCCAAGCTGGATCGGCTGAGCCGCTCCATCGTCGATATCTGTAAACTGGTCGACACCTATTTCTCCGATCAGCAGTACGCGCTCTTGTCCGCCAGCGAGAACATCGACACCAAGTCCCCCGCGGGGCGCATGCACCTGTACCTGATGTCGATCTTCGCCCAGATCGAGCGCGAGTCGATCGTCGAGCGCGTGACTGCGGGGCTCCACCACTACCAGGCGCAGGGTGGCAAGGTCGGGTGTATGCCGTACGGGTGGCGCTACTCCCAGCGACTCGACGAGCGCGGCAACCGCGTCGTTGAGGAGGACCCGCACCAGCAGCAGGCCATCCGCCGCATCTGCGAGCTATTCGACGAAGGGAACAAAGCGCGGGCGATCGGACCCATCCTGGACGCGGAAGGCTACTCTCCGCAGCGCGGCGGCCGCTGGACGTTCAACTCGGTCTGGCGAATCCTGACTCGGTACGGGAAGATCTCACCGCAGCGGCGACCCTTGGTAGACCAGCGGGCCAACCTCGCCAGCATCAGCGAGCGCGCCCTGTTGCTGCGCTCCCAGGGCGAGAGCTATCCCGAGATTGCCCGGTCGCTGAACCGCGAGGGCCTGCTGCTCGCCGGTCGGGTCCGACGCTGGCAGGCCGCCACGGTGGCGGATCTGCTCGATCGCGCCAGCACGCGCGACAGCCGCACTGCCTACGGCTACGCCTGCCAGCTGCGCAGCAAAGGCCACTCCCTGCGGGCGATCGGCAAGATGCTGCTGGCCGAAGGATTTCGGCCGGTGCGCGGGGAATACTGGCACGCGGCGTCGGTTCGCAACCTGCTGCTGAGTCGCAGCGCCTGAACCCGCCGCGGACTAAGGCTCAGCCGGCACCTGGAGCAGCGACGCCAGCGTGGCGCTGATGATACCCCACAGCTGCTCGTAGCGGATGCCGTGATCGCCCTGAATGATGTGCGCGGCAAAGGACTGCGAGGTGTGCTTCATCCACTCTGCGATGCGATTGGCATCGACCATCGGATCCTGCCGGCCAATGATCGCGGTCAGGGGAATCGGCAGGGTCCGGGAGGCTTCGTGGGTGTAGGAGCGAAGCACCTTCAGATCGGTGCGCAGCGACGGGACAAAGAAGGCAGCCAGCTCCTCATCATCCAGCTTCTCGGCCCCGCGCCCGAGCGCCCCGGCGCGCCGCAGGATGCCCACAAGCTCGGCATCAGAGAGGGTATCGGTGGAGAAGGTGCCGCTGGCACTGGCCTTGCCAAAGCCCAGATGATGCTCCAGCTCGACGCCGCGGCGTGGTGAGGAACAGGCGGAGACGAACAGGTGCAAGGGACTGACCCCGTGCAGGCGCAGCAGCTGCTGGGCGGTCTCAAACGAGACGATGCTCCCTAGCGAGTGGCCAAAGAACGCCACCGGAGTGTCGCTCTTGAGAATTCCCACCAGCTCATCGCAGATGCCGGCCAGCAGCTGCTCCATGTCGACATAGGGTGTCTCACTGAGACGCGCGCCCCGCCCAGGGAGGTGGAGGCAGCTGATGCTGACGGCATCGGGCAGCTTCGTGGTCCAGCGCAGGAACAGCTCTGGACCCCCACCGCCCGGCGGGAAGCAGACAAGGTGCAGCTTCGGCGCCGGAGCCGTATGCAGGCGGACGATGGCGACCCCGCGGGATGCGCCCTGGCTGCCCGCGTCCTTCGCGAGGTACTTGGAGTCAGGGGTCGCCAGCGTCAGCTTCGGTGCAGTCGGATCGCTGCCCGCCGACTGCCGGGCACTGGGCTCGCTCTTGCGGATTTCTTGATCTATGTACTCGGCGACACCGCCCACCGTAAGATGCGTCCACAGCAGGCTCGCCGGCACCCGGATCCCGAGCACGGACTCGATGCGATTGCGCAGCTCCAGCCCCATCAGCGAGTCCAGGCCGAGCGCCGTCAGCGGCACCGACCTCGCAATCTGACTCTCGGGCAGCCGCAGCACCTGGGCCAGCTGGGTCAGCAAGATCTCGGTCAACATGCTCGTGCGCGCCGCAGGCTGGGCCGCAGCGAGTCGGACCAGCAGCTCCTGGGCTTCTTGCTCTCGGCGCGGCTCGCCACGTCGCTCGGTCTGTAGCCGCGACAGCCGCCGCGAGGCCGCCGCGGCGCGGTGCGACGCCCCCCACTGACGGATGTCGATGGGCACCACCCCCATCTGCACCTGGCCTCCGGCCAGCAGGCGGCCCAGCGCCTCGATGCCCTGCTCGGGAGTCATGCTGTGCATACCGCGGGAGGCCAGCCGGGCGCCGCGGTTGTCTTGCGCGGCGGCCAGTCCGACCTCGGAGAAGGCGCCCCAGTCGATGCTCAAGGCGGGCAGACCCAAGGCGCGGCGGTGATGCGCCAGCGCATCGAGGAAGGTATTGGCGGCGGCATAGTTGGCCTGCCCGGGCGAGCCCAGGAGTCCGGCGGCCGAGGAGTACATGACGAAGAAGTCGAGCGGCAGCTTGCGCGTCAGCTCGTGCAGATGCCAGGCCCCTTGGACTTTGGGCGCCATGACGGTCCGCAATCGCAGCGGCGTCTGCTGCATGATCACGCCATCATCCAAAGAGCCGGCCGCGTGCACGATGCCCCGCAGCGGCATCCCCGAGCTCTGGATATCGGCCAGGATCTGCTCCATCTGCGCGCGGTTGGCGACGTTGCCCTTGGCGATCGAGACCCGCGTGCCGCGGGCGGCCAGCGCAGAGACCACGGTCCGCTGCTCGAAGCTGACATCGCCGGCGCGACCCATGAGGATCAAGTGGCCGGCGCCGAGCTTTCCCAGCCACTCGGCCACGACCAGCCCGAGTCCGCCGAGCCCGCCCGTCACCAGATAGCTGGAATCGCTGCGCACCGTGACCTTGGCCGGGGAGGTCACCCGAATCGCGTCATCGGGATCCGCCATCGTGAGGACCAGCTTGCCGATGTGCTGCGCCTGCGCCATGGTCCGAAATGCATCGACGGCGGCAGAGATGGGCACAGTCGTAACGGGCAGCTCTGGCAGCACGCCGGAGCCGACCAGCGCCATCGTCTCTGCGAGCAGCGCGCCAAACCGCTCGGGGCGGCGCTCGCCCAGGCTGGCCATGTCCACGGCGCTGTAGGAGAGGCTCTTTTTGAACGGGCTTAGCCCCAGCGCGCGATCCGAGTAGATGTCGGTCTTGCCAAGCTCGATGAAGCGCCCGTCTTGGCCGAGCGTCGCCAGGCTGGCCTCAATCGCCGGCCCGGACAGCGAGTTCAGGACCAGGTCAACTCCTTCCCCGTGGGTCGCGGCCAGCACCTGGGCGGAAAAGTCGAGCGAGCGGGAGTCCATGACCTGGCTGACGCCTTGCGCCCGCAGCCACTGGCGCTTGGGCTCAGTGCCGGCCGTGGCGAATATCTCGGCGCCGAGGTGGCGGGCGATGCGCACCGCAGCAAACCCGGTACCCCCGGTGGCAGAGTGGATGAGCACGCGCTCGCCGGCGCGCAGTCGCCCCAGGTGGATCAGCCCGTACCAGGCGGTCATATAGGCCACCGGCAGCGCCGCGGCCTGGGCTGCAGACAGGTGGGCGGGGCGCGGCACTACCATGCGGCTGGAGACCGTGACATGGGTGCTGAAGCTCCCCGGCGCCACCGCCAGGACGTCCTGGCCGACCGCGATTCCTTCCACGCCCGGGCCCACCGCGACGATCCGCCCGGCGCACTCCCCTCCCAGCATCACGGGTCGGCCCTGCGAGCCCGGACGGATTCCCAGCGCCGCCAGCACGTCGGCGAAGTTCAGCCCCGCCGCTTCAACGGCAATCTCCACCTCGCCCGGTCCGGGCGGGCGCCGCACCTGCGTCCGCAGGGTCAGCCGGTCAAGGACGCCCGGCTTCTCGCTGGCGAGCCGGAAGGGTCGGCCGGCTGCCCGCTCTCGGCGCTCCGGCTGCTCGGCTTCCGGCAGGCGGCGGACGATTCGCGCCACCAGGCGCTCGCGGCCGCGCAAGGCGACTTCGTCCTCCGCATCGTCGGCCAGGAGCTCGGCCAGCACCGCCTGCGCCTCCCCCTCGGGACGCGCCGGGTCAAGATCGAGCCGCACGCAGCGGAGCTCGGGATGCTCCACCGCGATCGTGCGTCCAAGGCCTAAAAGCGGCGCCTGCGTCAGGGCGACCGGGCCCTCGGTGGCGGCCTGCGCCCCCCGCGAAAACAGCCACAGCCGAGGCGCCTCGCGATACCACATGCCGACCAGCGCCTGCACGACGTGCAGCACGTTGTCGCAGCCTTGCAGCAGCGCTTTCTCGGCGATATTGGAGTCGGTCGCCCCTTCCACGCCCACCCGGCCAAGATGGACGACGGCGGTGGGCGCCTTGTCGCCAAACGAGTCGGTCAGAAGCGCCCGCAGCGCCGTCGAGTTGGGCAGCAGCGACTCGCCTTGCACCACGGAGTGGCCGGCCGACTGCAGCGCCTCGCGCAGCGCTCCGCCAAGGGGCCCGCCGTCCCCCAAGAGCAGCCACCGGCCCGCCGATACGCTGGGCGCCGGAACCGGGCTTGGCTGCCACTCGACAGCCAGATACCAGCTATCCTGCTCGTCACGCGGCTCGCTGCTCGCGCGCCGCTGAACGACCAGGTCCTTGATCTCCGCAACCACCGCCCCGCAAGGATCTACCACGCACAGATCGGCGCGCCGGCGGTCGGCGGACGCCGGGTCTGGCGGCGCCAGCCGGACGTGGCAGAACACCTCCGCAGGCGGTCGGCTGAACAGCTGAAACGAGCCGATCTGCACGGGCAGCCACGGCGAGTTGCCGCGCTCCGGCCCGGAGGCCTCGACGATGACCTGAAAGCACGAGTCCAGGAGCGTCGGATGAAACTGGTACCGCTCCGGGTGAGCCCCGGCCGGGAGCTCGATTCGGCCCAGCGCCTCGCCATCGCCGCACCACAGCTGGTGAATCCCCTGGAAGGCCGGGCCGTACTCCATGCCCAGCACCGCCATCCCAGCGTAGCTCTGGGCTGGCTCAACGGAGGTGGGCAGCCGCTCGCGCAGCAGCTTCAGATCCAAGGTCGATGGCGCTTCGCTGCGCTTGCTGCGTCTCAGCACTCCGCGGGCGTGCACCCGAAACGTGGCGGGTCCCTGGCGCGACTCGGGGCTTGCCAGCTGGAAGCGCAGTCGTCCCGGCTGTTCCTCTGTGGTCACCACCTGCAGCTGGACCGGCGCCTCGCCGGTCAGCCCCAGCGCTTCGACCAGGGACACCTCCGCGACCTCGAACGGCTCCGCGCCAAAGAGCTGGTGGCCGCAGGCCAGGGCCATCTCCAGATAGCCGGCGCCGGGAAAGACCACCGCTCCCTGGACCCGGTGATCGCGCAGCCAGGGGAGCTGCTTGAGCTCCAGAGTCGACTCCCAGAGGTTCGCCTGGGCCAGGGTAGACAGCGCTTGCCTGGGACCAAGGAGCGGATGACCGCCGGCGTGCGCTCGCACCAGCGACCCGGCGGGCCAGAGCTGCCTGTCGACCCAGTAGCGCTGGCGCTGCCACGGGTAGGTCGGCAGGTCCAGGTCTCGGCCTCCCGCCGGGAACTGCTGGCTCGGCTGGACCGGATAGCCTCTCACCCACAGCGCGCCCAGGCTGGTCAGCAGCGCCGCTCGCTCCGCTTGCCCGCGGCGCAGCGAGCCAAGGGCCGCTCCGTCTGGGCTCTTGGTCTGCAAGAGCTCCTCTACGGCGCTCACCAGGACGGGGTGGGCGCTCAGCTCCAAAGACAGTCCGGGCCCGCTGCCCAGCAGGACCTGCATGACTTCGCAGAAGCGGACCGGCTGGCGCAGATTGTCCGCCCAGTACTCAGCCCCGAGCTCGGGCCCCAGCACCTCCTGCGCGGTGACCGTCGAGCGCATCGGGATGAGGCACTTGCGCGGTCGCAGGTCCGAAAGAAGCCCGCGCAGCTCGGCGAGCAAGGGCTCGACTTGCGGACTGTGGCTCGCCACATCCACGTTCACCCGCCGGCAGAACACGCCGCGGAGCTCCAGCTTCGCGGTAACTGCCGCGAGCGCCGCCGGCTCACCGGAGATCACCGTGGACCGTGGACTGTTGCTCACCGCAACGCTCAGTCGGTCCGGATACTCTGCCAGCTCGGCCAGAGCTTGGCCTAGGGGCAGCTCGACCAGCGCCATCGCGCCCTGACCGCTGATCCGGCGCAGCAGCCGACTGCGGCGGCAGATGATCGCCACCGCATCTTCCAGCGAGAGCGCGCCGGCCACATGCGCCGCGGCGACCTCGCCCAGGCTGTGTCCGACGACGACATCCGGCACAACGCCCCAGGATCGCCACAGCGCCGAGAGGGCCACTCCCAGCGCAAACAAGACCGGCTGGACTACGTCCACCCGCTGCAGCTGCGAGCTTTCCTCGTCCGCGGCCAGCTCGGCGAGCACCGAGAAGCCGGCCTCGTTGTGTATGGCCCGATCGCAGGCAGTCATGGCGGCGCGGAAAACCGGCTCTTCCGCTAGCAGGCCGCGGCCCATGCCCAGCCACTGCGAGCCCTGGCCGGGAAAGACAAAGATCACTCTGCCCGGGGCAGCGGACCCCACCTGCCCGCGCACCACGCTGGCGGGAAGCTGGCCCCCTGCGGCGCCGGCAAGCGCTGCCGCCAGCTCGGTCGGCGAGGTGGCGGCGATCGCGAGCCGACAGTCCATCGCGCTGCGGGTGTGCACCAGGCTGTAGGCGAGGTCACCCAGGCGCTGCTCGGGGTGGGACTGCAGGTGCGCGTGCAAGCGCGCAGCTTGCGCCAGCAGCGCGGCTTCCGTCCGGGCGGACAGAAGGACAAGCTCCGCGGATCTCTCCGGCGCTGCAGCCGGCAGCTTCGCGGGCGGTGGCTCCTCCAGCACTGCATGGGCATTGGTCCCGCTGATCCCAAACGAGCTCACCGCCGCCCGCCGCGGCCGCCGCCCGCGCGGCCAGGGCTGCGCCTGACGCGCCACGCTGACCGGCAGCTCGGGCCAGGGAATGTGCGGATTCAGCTCGCCCAGGCTGGGCTGCGGCGGAATCTCCTGGTGCTGGAGCGCCAGCACCACCTTGACCAGCCCGGCGAGTCCGGAGGCGGCCTCCAGGTGCCCCAGGTTCGCCTTCACCGCCCCCAGGATCAGCGGCTGCCCGGGCGCTCGACCGGCCCCGTAGACTGCGGCCAGGGCCTGGACTTCAATCGGGTCCCCGAGCTGGGTTCCGGTCCCGTGGCACTCGACGTAGTCGACCTCCGCCGGCGCGACCCCCGCGTTGTGCAGGGCCTGGCGCAGCACCGCTTGCTGGGCGGGCCCGCTCGGCGCCGTCAGGCCGTTGCTGGCGCCGTCGTGATTGATGGCCGTGCCGCGAATCAGACCCAGGATCGGGCTCCCATCGCGCTCGGCGTCCCGCAGGCGCTTGAGGACGACCACCGCGCAGCCCTCGGAGCGCCCATAGCCATCGGCATCGGCGGCGAAGGTCTTGCACCGGCCATCTGGGGACAGCGCGCGCAGCTGCGACATCATCACAAAGCTCGCTGGCGACAACAGCAGGTTGACGCCTCCCACGAGCGCCGCTTCGCACTCCCCCTGGCGGATGCTCTGACAGGCAAGATGCAGCGCAACCAGCGATGACGAGCACGCGGTGTCGACGAACAGCGAGGGTCCATGCAGGCCGAGGAAATAGGAGAGTCGCCCGGCGAGCACGCTCGGCAAGTTGCCAGTGCCGGCGTACCGGGCCGCCGCCTGGTCATCCAGATCTTGCAGCCGCTCGGCGTACTCGTTGGCGCCAGCGCCGACAAACACGCCGGTCTTGGTCTGGCGCAGCGCCGCCGGATCTTGCCGGGAGCGCTCCAGGGCCTCCCAGCTCACCTCCAGCAGCAGGCGCTGCTGGGGATCCATGCTGATTACTTCCAGCGGCGAGATATGGAAAAAGCCGGCGTCGAACTGCTCCACCTCGGCGAGGAAGCCGCCGCGCGCTACCGAGGTCCGGAAAGGCGCCTCGGGACTTGGATCATACCAGTCGGCGGGACTCCAGCGGCTCGCCGGCACCGGGGCCGCAACCACTGCCTGCTGCTGCAGCAGCCGCCAGACCGCCTCGGGGTCGCTGCCCTCGCCGGGAAATCGGCAGGCCAGGCCGACGATGGCAATCGGCTCGTCCGGCTGCGCGGCCGTCACCTCGGCTGGGCGCTGCTGACTTGCCCCCTGCAGGACATCGCGGCGCAGGTGCAGCGCCAGGCGCTCCACCGTGGGATGGTCGAACGCCAGCGTGGTCGCCAGCGGCACCCCCAGCGCCCGCTGCAGGCGACGGTGCAGCTGGACCGCCATCAGCGAGTCCATACCCATCTCGGCGAACAGCTGGTGGGGATGGATCGACTCCGCAGCGGCCACGCCCAGAACCTGGGCCACGCTGGTCCTTACTAGCTGCGCCAGGTCGGCGGTGGCTGCGGGTCCAGGCGGGTCTGGCTGCGCGGGCGGCTCCACGGCGCGCAGGGCTGGGTCTGCCCCCTTGCCAAGGAGCGGCTGAAGCAGCTGGCCGTGCCGTCCGCCGGGCGGCAAGGTGGCGGCGAACTTGCGCCAGTCCATCGCCGCGACCAGGCACTGCGACATCCCGCTACCGAGCAGGCGCTGCAGCGCCGACAGGGCCAGCGCGGGCGGCATGGCGCGCGCTCCCAGCTCGGCAAACAGGGCCGGACGCGAGCGCTCGCCCATCCCCTCGGCCCACAGCCCCCAGGCGATGCTCAGCGCCGGCAGCGCCTGAGCCTGGCGCGAGGCGGCGAGCGCGTCCAGGAAGGCATTGGCCGCAGCATAGACCCCATTTCCCACCAGACCCAGGGTCGTGGCGATGGAAGAAAACAGCACGAAGAAATCCAGGGGCTGCTGCCGGGTCAGCTGGTGCAGCACCCACGCGCCTTCCACCTTGGGGCGCAGCACCGCCTGCAGTCGCGCCGCATCCTGATGCGAAAGGAGGCCGTCGCTCAGCACCCCCGCGGCGTGGACGACGCCGCGCAGCGGAGGCGCGCTCGCGGCCAGCAGCGCCTTCATCTGCTCGATATCGGCGACATCCACCGCCGCCACCGTCACCTGCACCCCTTGGGCTTCCAGCTCGGCGATGGCGGCGATGCGCTGGCGTACCTCATTCGCCTGGTCGCGCTGCCACTCGGAGCGGTCGGGCAGCCCGTGGCGACTGGTCAGGATCAGGTGCCGGGCGCCGCGCGCGACCAGCCACCGGGCCAGCTGTAACCCGATCCCGCCCAGCCCGCCGGTCACCAGATAGGCGCCCTCAGCGGAGACCGTCCAAGGCGCCGACGCCGCCGGCGGCCGCGCCGCGGTCAGGCGCGCCACATGCCGCCGGCTGCGACGAAAGGCTATCTGGTCTTCGGCGTCGGGCGCCAAGAGCTCGGTGACCAGCGCATCGACAGCGGTCGCGCTCTGCTGCGGATCCAGATCGACGAGCCCCCCCCAGGCGGCCGGATGTTCGACGGCGGCCGCTCTTCCCAGGCCCCACAGGGTCGCCTGCCCGCACGCCAGGCCGGCCTGCTGGTCCACCGGGCAGGCTCCGCGCGTCACAATCCATAGCCGCGCCGAGCTGCTGGCGTCCGCGAGTCCCTTTATCAGCGCCAGCACGGGGACGATGGCTCGCTGCGCCCGCGCTGCGACCTCGGCGGCGGGGGTCAACTCGTCGCTGCTCGCATCCAGTCCGCCCAGATAGACCACGCCCTCCCAGCTCGCTGGCCGCGCCAGGTAGGCACCCAGGGTCGCCGCATCCACGGCAGCGGCGATGAGGATGGGGCTACGCCCGCGACCGTGAAGCGCTGCCTCCAGCTGCGGTCCCACCCCTGTCTGGTCGGAGAGAATCAGCCAGCGGCCTTCCCCACTCAGCGTGGGCGCGGGACTGCGCGGCTGCTCCGGCCACTCCAGCTGGTAGAACCAGTCGGTCAGTGGATCCTCGGGCTGGGCCACGCCCTCCACCCAATACAGCTGCCGCGCGAAAGCATAGCTTGGCAGCTCGACCCGGAGGCCGCCGCCGGGGAACACGCCCTTCCAGTCGACGCTGCCGCCTTGCCCCCACAAGCCTCCTAGCGCCGCGAGCGCGCTCTCCGGCTCGCTGCGCTCGGCATGCAGGCTCGGGACAAGCACTACGTCTGCATCCGGCAGACACGCCGGGATGAGCCCGAGCAGCGTCGACTTTGGCCCGAGCTCGACAAAAGTCCGTACGTGCGCCGCGCCCAGCGCCTGGACTCCGTCCGCGAACCGCACTGCCTGGCGCACATGCTGCACCCAGTAATCGGCGGAGCAGAGGAGGTCGGCGCCGAGCTGGCCGGTCAGGTTGCTGACAATCGGGATTGCCGGAGCGCGGTAGCGAATCGACTCCGCGACCTGCCGGAACTCGGCGAGCATCGGCTCCATCAGCGGCGAGTGGAAGGCATGCGAGACCTTCAGGATCCGGGTGCGCACGCCGCGGCCGGCAAGCTCGCTGACCAGCGCCGCGACCTTGGCCTCGTCCCCCGAGATCACCACCTGCTGCGGACCGTTGACTGCCGCGATGGCGACCGCCGCGGAGCACGCCGCCAGAGCCGCCGCCACCGTCGCCTCGGACGCCGCAATCGTCGCCATCGCGCCACCGGCCGGCAGCGCCTGCATCAGGCGGCCGCGGGCGGCGCAGAGTCGGACCGCATCCTCCAGGGTGAACACGCCGGCGACGCACGCCGCGACCAGCTCACCGATGCTGTGGCCGGCCAGCAGGTCCGGCCGGATGCCCCACGACTGCCACAGCGCGCTCAGGGAGTACTCCAGCGCAAATAAAGCTGGCTGCGTGTAAGCCGTCTGATGCAGGAGCGCCGACTCCGCGCTGTCCGCTTTGGACCACATGACCGCTTGCAGGGAGCGCGGCAGCTCCTCGGCAAACAGGCGCAGGCAGCGGTCAAAGGCAGCGCGGAACACCGGCCAGGCTGCATACAAGCCGCGGCCCATGCCCGGGACCTGCGCGCCCTGGCCGGTAAACAGGAAGGCCAGCCGGGCGGGCGCGGCAGACACCCGGCCGCGTACGGCTGCGGGCGGAGTCTGTCCCTGGGCAGCGGCGCCGAGCGCCGCGTCCAGCCCCTCCCGCGAGGCTGCCACAAGGGCCAGGCGGTGCTCCAGCGGGCTGCGCGTCGTGGCCAGACTATAGGCTAGGTCGGCCAGCGCCAGCTCTTCATGGGACTGCAGGTGCTCGCGCAGGCGAGCGGCTTGGGCGGTGAGCGCCGCCTCGCTCCGGGCCGACAGAACCACCAGCTGTGGCAGCGCTGCCGCCGGCTCGGGCTGCAGCGCCGCGCCCGCGCCTTTGGGACCCAAGGCCGCCCCGTGAACCCACAGCCGTCCGATCGTATCGAGCAGTGCCTGCTGCTCATCTCCGCCGCGCAGGAGCGTCCCACAGGCAAAGCCGCCCGCACCAGCGGCAGCCAGCCCTTCCTGGATGGAGGGCAGCAGGATGGGGTGCGGGTTTACTTCGACAAACAGGTCGGTTCCGCCGGCTGACAGAGCGCGGATCGCCTCGGCAAAACGCACGGGGCTGCGGAGGTTGTGGGCGAACCAGGCCCCATCCAGCGTGTGGCCCGCCACCAGGCCGCAAGTGGAGGTCGACCACATAGGAATGCGGCATGCGCGCGGCTGGAGGTCCACAAGGGCCGCCCGCAGCTCGTCCAGGATGGGATCCATCTGCGGTCCATGCGCGGCGATGTTCACATCGATGCGCGCCGCAAAGATCCCGCGGCCGGACAGCTGGGACACGATCTGATCGAGCGCGGCAGGGCGGCCCGAGACAAGGGTCGTACTGGGTCCGTTGTCTCCAGCCACACAGACGTCACCGGCAAACGGCTCGATGAGCGCGGAGGCCTCGGGCAACGGAAGCTGCACCAGCGCCATCCCGCCATCGCCTGCGGTGCGCGCTTGCAGTCGGCTGTAGTGCACGACCACCCGCGCGGCGTCGTCCAGCGACAGGGCGCCCGACACATAGGCGGCGGTGATCTCCCCGAGGCTGTGCCCGACCACCACGTCCGGACAGACGCCCTGGGCGCCCAGCTCGGCGGCCAGCGCCGCCTGCACCGCAAACAGGGACGGCTGGATGATCGCCGTCGTGCCGGCGTGGGGTCCGGGCGCGTGCAGCTCCTTTAGCAGCGACCAGCCGCCGTGGCGACTGATGGCGGCGTCGCACGCGGTGAGCGTCTGCCGAAACCCCGAGCTGGCCCGGAGGAGCTGGGTCGCCATGCCGCGCCACTGCCCGCCCTGCGGCGAAAAGACCAGCGCCAGGCGCCGCTGGCCAGCAGGCGCCACAAAAGAGCGGCACGAGGCGACCGGCTGCCCGTGCAGCCAGCGGTGAACCTGCTCGCCCAGCCCGCTCCGGGTCTTGGCGAGCACCGCCAGCCGGTGGCGACCGCTGCCTGTTCCCGGGGGGCATAAGTCCGACAGCGGCCGTGACGGGTCCAGCGCCTGCTCGGCGAGGGTCGCAGCCGCCGCCCGCAGGCCCGCTTCATCCTCGGCCCCAAGCAGCGCCAGCTGGGACGTCGCCGCATCAAGCCCCGCCAAAAGGACGTGGCAGTTGGTCCCGCCCCAGCCAAAAGAGCTGATGCCCGCAAGCGCCGGACGCGGCGACGGCCAGGACTGAAGCTTGGTGACCACCTCGAGGTGCAGGTCAGAAAATGGGATGAGCGGGTTGGCTTCTGCAAAGTGCAGGCTGGGCGGGATCTCTCGATGCTGGATGGCCAGCGCCGCCTTGATCAGGCCAGCGATTCCCGCCGCGCCTTCCTGATGGCCGATGTTGGTCTTTACCGAGCCCACGCGCAGCGGCTGCTCCGGTGGGCGCTGGGCCCCCAGCACCGCGCCCAGCGCCGCGGCCTCGATCGGGTCGCCGAGCCTGGTTCCGGTACCGTGCGCCTCGACGTAGTCGACCTCTTGCGGCAGGACGCCGGCCCGCTGACAGGCCTCGGCCAGCACCGCCCGCTGGGCAGCCGGGTTGGGAGCCGTCAGTCCGTTGCTGGCGCCATCGTTATTGACCGCGCTGCCGCGGATCACGCAGTAGATCCGATCTCCTTCCGCCAGCGCGCGGGACAGCGGCTTGAGCACCACAAAGCCACCGCCCTCGCCGCGCACGAAGCCATCGGCGGCGGCATCAAAGGCGCGGCAGCGACCCCTTGGCGAGAGCCCGCCGAACTTGCTGAGCACCTCCGAGGTATGCGGGGTGAGCATCAGGTTGACGCCACCGACCAGGGCCAGCGACGACTCGCCATCGCGCAGGCTCTTGCAGGCCAGGTGAATCGCCACCAGCGATGACGAGCAGGCGGTATCGATGGCCAGGCTCGGGCCCTGCAGCCCGAGCGCGTAGGAGATGCGGTTGGCGACAATGCTCAGCGACTGGCCGGTGCCCGTGTGCAGCTCGACCGGGGCACCGGCGCGAAGCAGCAAGTCAGCGTAGTCGTGCCAGATGACCCCGACAAAGACCCCGCAGCGCCCGCCCCGCAAGGAAGCCGCGGCAGTGCCCGCATCTTCCAGCGCCTCCCAGGCCAGCTCCAGGGCCAGCCGCTGCTGGGGATCGATCTGCGCCGCCTCCCGCGGTGAGATTCCGAAGAAGGCGGCATCGAAGGTCTTTACATCCTCGAGGAAACCGCCCCAGCGCGAGCTCATCTTGCCCGGGACGCTGGCGTCTGGATCGTACAGCGCGTCGATGTCCCAGCGGTCTTTGGGCACCTCGGTGATGGCGTCGCCGCCGCCGCGGAGCAGACTCCAGAACTCCTGGAGGTTCCTGGCGCTGGGGAAGCGGCAGGCCATGCCAGTGATGGCGATCGGCTCGCGGTCAGCCGACGACTGCCCGACCGCCGGCGCCGGCTGCGGCTCCTGGACCGGCGGCCCCGCACAGAGGTACTGGGCCAGCGCAGCAGGAGTCGGGTATTCCCACACCAGCGTCGGGGACAGGGGGCGACCAAGCCGGTGCCCGAGCTCGACCAGCAGGCCGGTCGCACCCAGCGAATCCAGACCAAGGCGCTGGAAGTGCTCGTCTGGCGCGATCGCTGCGGGCTCGACGCCAGCTCTTTTGGCCAGGTACTCGGCAATAAAGACGAAGATCACCGCGAACGGCTGCTGCACCTCGCTCATCCCTTCAGAGCTCACGCTGTCCGGTCCCCGATTGGCATCTCGAAGCATGGAGTCCCTCGGTCCGTGGCTATCTGGGGCGCCGGCATGATCGGGGAGAAAGACCCGCCGCTGCGGCTTGGCCGCCGACCGGTGCTCGGGGCCCCGGGCAGAGGAGCTACCTCACGACTGTCCGCCACTTAGTACTTCTGCCAGCCAGTGCCCGACGCCCGGCGAGTGCTGCGTCAGCCGGACGACAAACTGCCCCTGGGCCTCTTCCACTGCCGTCACCTTGGCGTAAGCTTCGCCGCGCCCTTCCAGCTCCAGACGCAGGTTCGCGAGCACCGCGGGCAGCGGCGTCGCATCGACAAATCGCAGCGCGGCAGAGTGTCTCCCCAGCTTGACCAGGAGCCCGGCGCTGGGATGCAGATCTACATCCTTGCCGTGCACCAGCCACAGCTTAACCGGAGCCGGTTGCTTCAAGTCGACAAGCTGGATGTCGCGCGGGGCCAGGGTGAGCTCGGGGGCCTCGGCCACCCCGCCGATCGAGTGGATGGTAATCGGCCCCGGACTCCCCTTGGGGAACGCCTGGGTGCTCTTGAGGATCTGGACCCCCGGTCCCGCCGCATGCAGCGTCGAGTCCGAGGCCAGCACGTCGCCGCCCAGGGAGTAGGACTCGATGCGAAACGCCATGTTCACCGGCCCGCCGACCGCTCCGTACTGCGCCCGCTGCTCGGAGCCGATGTTGCCGACGACGACCTCGCCGGTGTTTATGCCGATCCCCATCTCCAGCGGCGGATATCCGCGCTCTCTCATCGCCTCGTTGACGCGCGACATCGCCGCCTGCATGGACAGCGCGCACAGGAGGGCCTTGCGCGCGTGATCGGTCATCGCGATCGGCGCCCCCAGGTACACCATGATGCCATCGCCCAGAAACCCGCCGATGATTCCGCCCCACTTCACGATCACTTCCGACATGATTCCGAAGTAGCAGTTCAAGATACGAATGATGTCTTCGGCGGGCAGGCGCTCGGCCATCGCGGTGAAGCCGCGCAAGTCGGAGCTGAGTATGGTAATTTCCCGCCGCTCTCCGACCAGGGTCTGACCATCCGGAGCCGAGAGAATTTCATCGACTACTTCCTGCGTAACGTACTGGCCAAAGACGTGGCGAATCAGCTCGTTGCGCTTCTCCAGCTCGGCTTCGATGAAGTCGGCATGCTCC
Source organism: Polyangia bacterium (assembly GCA_044222245.1). GTDB lineage: Bacteria > Myxococcota_A > Polyangia > Palsa-1104 > JAEUJZ01 > CALFML01. The sequence continues at coordinate 129,600 of JBGANQ010000010.1, forward strand.
GAAGTAGTCTCAATAATCGTCTCCAGATCCTGGCAGCGCCGCTCAAGCTCCTCTATCCGCTTCAGATAATCATCGGCCATGGAGACTGGCTCCTCATTCCAACTCAACGCGGATTTCGGGGACAATCCGCTGCAGGTTCTGCAGCGACTTGCTGTGCCAGGGAATCTTCTTCGAACCGCGCAGCCGCAGCGACCCCTTGGCATCCCGGACCTTGACCGCAAAGCGCATCAGAAAGGCGATTCCGGAGCTATTGAGGAACTGCAGACCGCGCAGGTCGACGGTGATCATGCCGGCGCTCAGACCTTCCTCCAGCAGGGCCATGATCGGCGCGTATTCGGCGGTGCCGTTGAGCCGCAGGGTTCCGCGGATCGTCACTTCGTTGGTGTCCTTGTTCCTCACAGCAGAGTAAGAACCATCGGAGATCTCTTGAGTGGCCATGTTGTCCTCAGTCTACAAGTTCGGTCTTGCGCTTTTTTTGACCGGTTGACAGAACAAGTTTCTCAAAGTGGTATTCGGACCGTCGTGGTCAACAGCAGACAGCGCCCCTCGTGCGGCATGAAGCGCCAGCCGAGTCGCGCTGAGTAGTCGGTGAGCATGGACAGAAGTCCCAAGCCGGACGCCCCGTCGTTGGCGTGCGCGCGCCGCTCATACTCGGCCCACGGATCGGCAGTGACCAGGCGCCGGACGGCGTCCTCGTAGGCTCGGGAACCAGACTCCGAGGCGCCGTTGGTGGCAATGAAGACGAGCTCCCCTTCGTGCATCGTCAGCCGGATGCTGATCGGGACCCCTTCGACATCGGTGAACTTCATCGCGTTCTCGATGAGCTCATTGGCGACAAAGCTCACCGCGCCTTTGATATATTCGAGGCTGCCGTCATCGTCTGCCCCGTGCGCGGCGTAGAACGTCGCGAAATAGTCCGCCATGAAGTCGGCTGAGAGGCTGTTATTCTTCCAGCGTTCCTTCAAGGAGACTGATGTCGGCGAAAACACAATGGTCAGTCCCTCGATCACAAGTGGAACGGACTCTGTGAAGTCCCCGTAAGTACGTGCCGGATCCATTTTCCCACCTTCTTTTTCGGCAGTTGTTCCAACCATCCAGCGGCTGCGCTTAATCTTTCCGGCGCATCACCAGCAGCGTCTCGTCATCGTGCTTGTTGGCCGGGTGGATGAGGACAAGGAGCTTACGGAGCAGCTCGTCGACGTCGGCGGCATCCGTCGCCGCCGCCGCCTCCAGCAGCTTCCCGAGTCCCTCGGCTTCCCGCATCCCCTCGCCCACCTCCACCTCAGTGACGCCATCGGTGTAAAGTAAGAGGGTGTCCCCCTTGTCCATCGTCAGCTCGGCATCGGTAAGCATCGAGCGGATGTCGTCCAGCACCCCCAGCCACACGCCCGAGGTCTCGATCCGCTCGACCGCCTGCCGCGCCGCGCGGTAGACCAGCAGGTCCTCATGCAAGCCAGCGTAGACGAGCTTGGGCCCATCGACGCGGAAGCCGGTGATCGTCATGTAGTGGCCCTCGTCGATGCTGGCAAGGTTGCCGCGGATGGCGAGGTTGACCTGGGCGATAATCTCCGATGGGGTCGGAGAGCCGCCAGTGTCATAGCGGGTATGCACGGCAGTGCGGATCGCGGTCTGGATCATCATCATGCTCAAGCCGGCCCTGACCCCATGCCCCGAGACATCGCCGATGAAGATCCAGGGGACGCCGCCGGCGATGAAGACATCATAGTAGTCCCCGCCCACCTGCTGACACGGGCGCATCACCGCGGCGATGTCATAGCCGGGAATGGCCAGGTTGCTCGGCAGCAGCACGGTCTGGATCTTGCGCGCAAGATCCATCTCGCTCCAGATCTCCGAGAGCGCCCGCTGCAGCTCCTGGGTCCGCTGAGCGACCTGCTGCTCGAGGGTGTCGTTGGCGCGAACAATGGTCTCGTTGGCCAGGCGCAAGCTGCTGAGCAGGCGGGAGTTTTCCAGCGCGACCGCGGCCTGCGCGCCGAGCATGGTCAGGATCTCGGTTCGCGATGGAGTAAAGGCGCGATCCGAGAGGCTGTTTTCAAAGTATAGCACGCCCACCAGGTGCCCCCGATGAATCATCGGCAGCGCCAGGACGGACTTGAGCCGCCGGCTCATGACGAAGGGATCGGAGACAAACTGCCCATCCACCGCGGCATTGCCCAGCACCACGACCTCGCGAGAGCGCGCCACGTAGTAGGCGATGCCGCGCGACAGCTCGGCTCGGTCATCGAGCGGCAGCGAGAGGTTGGCGTTCACCTCATCTGGATCCACGGTGAACTTGGCCTTGATGATCAGCCGCCCGTCGTCTTGCAGCAGCAGAAATCCCCGCTGCGCGCCAGCGTTGGTGACCATGATTTGCATGATCTGCGCCAGGACCTTTTCCGGCTCAATCTCGCCGGAGATGGCGTGGCTGGCGCGCATCAGCGAGGCGATGTCCAGGGTCTCGACCGGGCGGTTGCTGGTCGAGGTGGAGATGCTGAGGGTCTCGGTGCGGGTCATGCCGCCGGCCGCTTCGTCGTCGCTTAATCCCACGCTCTGCAGGAGCTCGGGGTAGGCCCGCACCATCGCCGCCGCCTTGGCGCGCGCCCCCCAGCGGTTATAGCAGTGATAGGCGTCCTGCAAGTAGGCCCGGGCCGTTCGCTGCCGACCCAGGGACATGTAGAACTTGGCGCAGAGCTCGTTGGCCAGCCCTTCATGGTGCAGGAAGCCCTGCTCCTGCGCGTGGGTGATCGCTTGATCGTAGAGCTGCATCGCTTCGTCGCGCTTGCCGCTCAAGCGGGCCATCTCGGCGGCGACAATCTGCTCCATCTGGCGATAGTTGGCCGGGCAGCTTGCGGCCCACTGCTGCAGCTTGGCGTGCAGCTCGGTCAAGCCCGCTCGTCGCTCGGCGGCGTCGTCCGATCCCGAGTCGCCGGCCAGCGCCGCCAGCGCCAGCGCCTTGAAGAACGTGTACTCGGTCCAGATGTTCATTGCCGTCAGAAACGGAATGACCGGCTCGGCCTGCTTGGCCATCTCTAGCGCCAGGTGGTAGTCGCCAAAGATCACGGCCAGCTCGAGCTTGGCGACGTGATAGTAGCAAGCAGGCATCGCCAGCTGCGGGTCTTGTAGGGTGCGAACAAACTCCGCTTCGTCGAAGGCTTCACCCGCTGGACCCGGCGGAACGACCGGGCCGTGGATGATGCGCAGGACCCGCTGCTGCGTAAATGTCAGGATCAGGGTCTGCAGCAGATCCTTGTTGCGCTTTACTATGTTTAGACCGACCCGGATCTCCTCGTGGAGCGTCGGCAGGTCCTGCCCCATCGTGTACTTGTCGAGCGCCCGATACACGGCCGCCCAGGATGTAAAGGTCAGGTCGCCCGTATGGATGCCATCGCGAATGGCCGTATCGTAGTAAGGGATCGCTTCCCGGATCGGTCGGGAGAAGTGCAGCAGGCAACCAAAGTTGAGGTTGATCTTGCAGCTGAGCGCTGCATTTCTGGCCTTCTCATTGAACGCCAGCGCCAGACAGGAGTTCCGGTAGCTGCCGGCATAGTCGCCAAAGCTGGCCAGGGTGTACGCCCAACAGATATAGCTGAAGCTCGAATACTCAGTAAAACCAAACTGCAGCCCCAGGTTGATCTGCCGCATCGAGAAGCGGGCAAACATCACCGGGCTCACGAAGTAGGCGTCCAGCACCACGTTGGTCATCAGGCGCGCCCGGGCCAGGTGATCCGGATCGGTGGTAAGAGGCGCGTTGACCAGATCCTCCAGCTGCAGATCGGCCATGTTGCGCTTGAGCTCTTGCGTCTCCCAGTCGATGGCGCGCTGCTGCTCCTCAGTGCTGCCGCGCAGGTCGACGCCAAACAGCGCCAGGGTCTCTAGCCCCTCGTGCATCGCCTCGGCGAACTTGCCGAGCGCCATGAGTAGCTTCATATGCAGGCTGCACAGGTGCTCGGAGTGCAGGCGCGAGCGCGCCCGCTGCCGCAGCGTGCCAAAGAGCGCATCGGCCTCGGCCAGCGAGCCGCTCAGGTACTCGCTCTCGGCGCGCTCTACCCAGATGCCGAAGCACAGCTCATAGTCGCTGTCCCAGTGGGTGTCGCCGAGGAGCTCCATGCCGCGCTGGAGATAGCTGGCGGCAATCTGATACGCGGTCGCGGCCTTGGCGTGCTTGCCGGCCAGAAGGTTGCGGCGCGCCAGATCAATGCGCTCCGCCGGCGACTCGATCAGCTCGACGCCGCGGTTGAGCTGATCGACCGTGGCAAACAGGGTCTCGTGGTCCGCCTCACTCTGCCAGCGGGCCCGCATCAGGCGACCAATCCGCAGGTGCAGCTGCGAGCGCTGCGCCACCCCAATCAGGGCGTAAGCCGCCTGCTGCACGCGGTCGTGCAAGAACCGGAAGCGCAGGGCCGCCGCCTCGGCCAGACCCTCGGAGGCGCCGTCCTGGCCCATGGTGGAAAAGAGATAGCGATAGTTGTCATCCAGGGGTAGCAGCAGACCGGCCTGCAGCGACTCCCACAGCTCCGCCGCGCACTCGGCCAGGGACTTCTCACGGATGTTGGAGAGAGTCTGGAGATCAAACTGATGACCCACGCAGGCCGCCAGCTGCAGCGCCTCTTGCGCGCGCACAGACAGCTGGCGCAGCTTCTTGAGCATCAGATCGACCACGTTGTCGGTGGCGAGGGTGGCGCGGATTCGCTTCATATCCCACTGCCACGTCCGGCTCGCGACATCGATCCACAAGAGGCCATCTTTGTGAATCGTCGACAGGAACTGACTGAGGAAGAACGGATTCCCTTGCGTCCGCTCATGGAGCAGCGCGACAAGCGGCGCCAGCTCGGCGGCCGACTGATTCAGCGTATCGCAGAGGATCTGCTCGATCGTCGCCCGATCGAGCGGCTCCAGCTTGATCTCGCTGATCGTGGCGCCCTCGCGCCGCAGGTCGTTTAGCGCAAGCGTCAGCGGGCTGCTGGCGTTAACCTCATTGTCGCGATAGGAGCCGATGACGAGCAGGTACCGGCAGTCTGGAGCCATGAGCAGGTGCTGAATCAGGCGCAGCGTCGCTGGATCGGCCCACTGCAGGTCATCAAGGAACATCACCAGCGGGTGGCTCGGCTGGGCGAACACGCGCAGGAAGCTCTGAAACAGGGCGATGAAGCGGTTCTGCGACTCCGCCGGGCCAAGCTCTGGCACGCTCGGCTGCGGTCCCAGCAGCAGACCGAGCTCGGGGAGCAGCTCAACGATGATCTGGGCATTGGGATACAGCGCGCTGTGCAAGCTCTGCTTCCACTGCTCCAAGACCGCCGTCGGCTCGGCCAGAAGCTGACGAATAAGCGTGCGCAGCGCCTGCATCACCGGGGCGTAGGGGACACTGCGGCTGAGCTGATCGAACTTGCCCGAGATGAAATAGCCACCCTCGCGGGCAATCGGTCCGTGCACCTCCTGAACCAGTGCCGACTTGCCGATTCCGGAGTAGCCGGAGATAAGCAGCAGCTCGGCACTGCCGTTGCGGACCCGCTCAAAGTTGCCAAGGAGGGTGGCCAGCTCCTTCTCGCGGCCGTAAAGCTTCTGCGGGATCCGCAGCTCGGTGCTGGGAACCTCGCAGTCGAGCGGAAAGTTCTTGATCTGCCGAGTGGCCTCCCACTGCGTCCGACAGGTTACCAGGTCGGCCTGCAGGCCCGCGGCGCTCTGGTAGCGGTCCTCGGCATTTTTGGCCATCAGCTTCATCACGATCCCCGAGAGCACCGGGGGCACTTCGCGCACGACCTCGTGCGGAGGGACTGGGGTGCGGGCGATGTGGCTATGCACCAGCTGGAGGGCGTCGGTTGACGCAAACGGCAGGGTGCCCGTGAGCATCTCGTAGAGCGTGACCCCGAGCGAATAGAAGTCGGTGCGGGCGTCGATCATCCGGTGCGTCCGACCGGTCTGCTCGGGCGAGATGTGGGTCAGCGTGCCTTCCAGCGACTCAATTCTGGTGCTGTTTTGACTCTCCCGCGCCAGGCGTGCGGCAATGCCGAAGTCGATGAGCTGGGTCTTGTAGAGCTGCGGATGAACCACGATGTTCTGGGGCTTGATGTCCTTGTGGATGATGTTGCTGCGGTGCAGATAGTCGAGGATCTCGGCCAGCTCGATGGCAATATTGAGCACCGTCAGTATCGGCAGCCGGCGCTCGCTCATCACCTCGGTCAGTGCGACGTATCCCTTGTCCTCGATGATGAGCGCGGAGCCGTTGCGGTACGGAAGGAGATCGTACGACTTGGGTACGCCGGCGTGATTCAGCTCCCTAAGGATTGCATTTTCGTGACGGAGCTTCGCCAGATCCTTGGGACTTGGATGATCGCCCCGCGGAATCTTGGCGATGATCGGCAGCCGACCCGCCGCCCGGTAGCCTCGATAGAGCAGGTTGGTGGCACTCTGGCTTACCGTAGTCGATAGTACATAAGGCCCAATCTCAATCACGGCCATCCCCCGGTCGTCGTGGCGCTGAACCAGCAATACAGTATAGTTATTTTGCTGCAGGCCGCTCGGGTGAATTTGCCTGCCAGAAATTCGCCTGCAGTTTCGCAGAGTCATCTGATGCGGCAATCGGTCGCGGTAGGAACCGTTTCCTTCACCAGTGAGGACGCTCACAGGAACATCGCCGGATACCCCTGCAGACTCATCCGGCGCCGCCGGGCCAAAGGGCGCATCATCCGCTCGCGATGGCGAGCATCGCCGCGCTGTATAAACAGCTGCTACCGTCGCCGCGCGATTATTCTTTGAAACTCCACTTTTTGTAGACCGGCGTCTTCTCGACCGCTACCGCAGTCGGCTCGCTGCCGAGCACCAGGGTCACCTCGACATGCGTCGGCTTGGCCTCGATGACCTCGGTCTCGCGCTGCTCGGAGCGGTAGCCAATATGGCCCAGCACCAGCTTGTGCTTGCCGGCGAAGGCAGCGCGCTTGTAGGGAGTGATGCCGAGCTCGGTGCCATCGACAAACACCGCGGCACCGGGCGGCTGCGAGGAGACCTCCAGCACGCCGCGCGGCCGGCCGGCGCTCTGCAGCACCACCCGCCGGGTCAGCTCGGCCAGCTTGTCCGCCGCCTGGCTGCCTGTGCACTCGGGGCAGTCCTGCTCCAGGCGGGCGCCCAGCGCTCCGACCTGGCCGTCGAATAGGGCGACGCTCAGCTGCAGGCCCGGCGTCTTTCCCGCCGCAGTCACCGGCTTGGCCTGGAAGTGAACGACGAGCTGGCTGTCCAGCAGGCGGCCCAGGCGCTCGAAGCATAGCTCGGAGTAGCAGCCCTGCAGCTGCGTCTCGCCGGCGATCACGGACTCTATATCGCGCTGGGCGATGAGCCCTATCTGCATCCCTTGCAGCGCCTTCTCGACCGCGCCGCGCAGCTTGGTATGCTCTGCCGGCGGCAGCCCGCTCTCGGGGGGCGACTCGACGATGGTGGCTGTGGTGGCGCGGGCGGCTCCGCCCAGGCCGACCCAGAGCATGGCTGCCAGCAGCCAGGCAATCCCACGGGAAAGGAAGTGGTCTTGGGACAACGCCGTGCGCATGGATCTCTGATGTTAGGCGATCCTGCCCGGTAAAGGAATGGGCAACCGACTAATCGAGCCGGCGCGGCAGCGTGAACAAGAAGCGAAGCCGGCGCGCGGACTTAGACAGGAAGTGAGCTCGGACCGAGTATGGTCACTCCCGGCGCGTGTACCAGCTGGTACGCGGAGGTGTACCATTTGGTACACCGCGCGCTGCCTGGAAGTGGCAGGCGCGGCGCCGTACTGCCCGCTAGCAGGTGGGCTTGCTTGTCGGGGGGGCCTAGCCGATGACCGGCTGGACGCAGTTTGTGAGATCGAACAGAAGAAATAGGAGCGCGGTCTCTTGCGCGGAAAGCGTACTGGTCACGCAGCCGCTTGGGAATGGGAGGTTGGTCGCCGATAGATCGAGCGCGGGGTTGGGACTCATCGCATCGTTGCCGCTGATGTGCATGTCGGTAAACACCATGCGCCCGCACTGGCTGGCTGCCGGTACGTTGATCGGCGCGAAGAACGAGAAGTACTGCTCGGCCACCTTGCCGCGCGTCGTGTCGTTGTAGTAGACAAAGCGCTCGGTGCGGGTGGTGTCGATGCTAAGGACGCTGTCGCGGGCGTTGACGATCTGCAGGCTGCCGCGCGACGGCGAGCCGCCGACATTGACCAGCCAGTCGGCCAGCGCGTTGCCCTTGGGCGTCGTGGTGTAGATGCTGGCCGTGATCGGAGTCTTGTATTCAAAGCCGGCCGCCACGGTGGAGAACGTCGCGATGCTGTTGAGCGGCGCCGGTCCGCCCGAGATCCAGATGTTGTGCCAGTGGGAAGCAAACACCCTGCCGCCCATGTTGATGTAGTCGAGCAGCGCCTGGTGGGCGGCGGCGCTCTTCTCGGCCGGGTAGGTGTTACCCTCGCATGAAAAAAGGACCGTGTCGTACTTCTTCAGGTTGTTGAGGCTCGACCACCAGCCGGCGGTGGCGCCGATATCGGAAGCCACGGTAAAGGCGGCGCCGCCGTTGAGCGTCTTCTGGCACTTGCCCACGCCCTGGGTGCAGTACGAGTTGGTGCCGCCGTGACCGGCAAATAGGTTGATGCGGCCATTGCCGCTCTCGGGCGTAAACTCCGAGTCATCGATGCCGATCTTGCGCAGCAGACACTCGATGGCGTCAAAGCCACCGGTGGCGAGCGCGATCTTGGGGATGTCACCCTCGCTCTGGTTGCGCGGCAGGCGGGTCAGCGTCGGCTCGACCTGGTTGTCGGTGCACTCGGCGACCGTGGACACGGTGATCTGCCGCCGCCACTTGCCAAGCTGGATGACCAGCGGCACGTTGCTGCCGGTCGGCACGTCCTTGAGCGTGAAGCGACCGCTGGCATCGGTGGTCGTGGTGACGATCGGCTCGCCGGAAGAGGCGTCGGTGCAGCGGTCGCACGAGGCGCCGCTGACGATCGGCGCGACCTGGCGGTTTGGCACATAGACCGTGGCGTTATAAAGCGGCAGGTTCCCGGCGGGAATATTGACCTGTCCCTTGAGCGTGGTAGAAGGCCGTCCCTGCGCCTGGCAGTCGACGACCCGGCACTGCAGGTTGGTGCACGGGACGGCCAGGTCGCCGGTGCCGGCATCGGGATCGCCGCCAGTCACGCTGTTGCCATTACAGGCCCATAGGGGCAGCATCAAAATGAAGGACCAGTAAGAAGTAGCTCGCAGCATATGGTTCTCCTTTTAGCCAAATTAGCATAAGGGAGCCTCTAAATGGGCGCCGCGGCCACGGCGCGCCGCAGCCATCGCTGCCGCCGGACACGAGGCGCTGCGCGCCGCCGCGCCGGGCCAGCAAAAGGAGTGTGATTCCTACAGCTTGGCGGGCAGCGTCGCCGCGGCCGGTCGGCGCGCCCAGCGGGCCAGCGGCACCAGCGCCGCCAGCCAGGCCAGGTGCAGGACCACCACGACCGCAATCAGCACCCGCAGCGGGACATGCAGCAGCAGCGTCAACATCAGCACAAGCAGCGCCCCAAGGCCGGTGCCCAGGCGCGAAGCGACGTCGAACACCGGCCGGTGCTTGCCATAGCCGGCCCCGTGCAGGCGGACCAGCAGCCGCTCGGAAGCCGGCTCGTACAAGCCGCCCGACAGGCTGTCCTTAAGCACCCGCATCGCCAGCATCACAAACAGCGCGGTCGCCAGCAGCAGATAGCCGCTGCCGATGAGCAGACACGCCGGCACCGCCAGGACCACGACCCCCAGGCCGAGGTGGCGGATGATCCGCGAGGCGCCGCCGGCAGCGAGCACCAGGCCGACGCCGTTCATCCAGATCGCCAGCGTAGCCAGCAGGCGGACAAACCCGCCGCCGCCGGTGGACTGCTCGGAGAGGATCCAGTAGAACAGGGATTCTAGACAGATCGCGGAGGCGGCGGCGAACGCAAACGCCATCGAGACAAGCCGCGCGTGCGGATCGCCAGTGAGGATGCGCAGCGTCAGCGCGAGCGAGCTCCCCTCGGGGCCGGCGGCGGGCGCAGCGGGCGCAGCGGGCGCGGCTGCGCTGCTGCGACCCACCGGGATGAGCAGCAGCAGCACCGCCGCCATCGCGATCATCAGGTGGTCGCGGGCGACGTCAAAGGGCAGGTGCAGGTGCTCGACCAGCCAGGTGTTGATGGAGCTTGCGACGATGCCGCCGACCAGCCCGCCACCGTACATGGCGGTGGCAAAGACGGTCAGCCCGCGATCGGTAGAGCTCTCATCGCCTTGCAGCAGCGAGAACAGCTGCGCCCCAAGAATCATGAACGCGAGATCGACCCAGACAAAGAAGCCGAGGTAGGTGAGCTTGGAGAGCAGGCCCGTCGCCCCGCTGTCAGGGCGCAGGACGCCGAGCACGAGCCGGAAGGTGAGCAGCGTAATGGCGATAAACAGCGTCGAATAGACCCGCCACAGCTCCTGCCCAAGGCTCCGCTGCATGCGCAGCTGCAGCGCGACCAGCGGCAGACTCAGGCCGGCGACGATAAGAAAGGCAATCGGGGCCTGCCGGTAGCCGACGTTGCAGGTAAGCGCGCAGTCGCGCACGATCCCGCCCAGACCCTGGACAAGCCCGAGGACCAGCGCCGCGGCGCCCAGCCGACGCAGTGAGAAGCTGCCCGGGGTGGGAACTATATTACCCGCCGGGGCCAGGGCCGGCTCGGACAAGTGGCGGTCGCTCATGGGTGACCCGAAGCAACGTACCACGGCCAGCGAGCTACTTCCATCAGGATTGATTCCTTGTAGTATGATTGCGCTTGCCCAAGGAGTCTTTGTCATGAACAAGCTTGCCGCCCAGATCCTGCGCGTCTATCAAACCGTTGAGCAGCTCGAGTTTGTGCCCCGCCTTGTTGCTCGCCTGTGCGTGGGACTTATGTTCCTGGGCGGCGCGCTGCACAAGGCGGGCAACCTCAGTGACTTTGTCATGTATTTCGAGAGCCTGCACATTCCCGCCGCGTCCATTCAGGCGCCGTTTGTGGTGGGAGTCGAGTTCTTTGGCGGACTTGCGCTCATGCTGGGACTTGTGACCCGGCCGGCGGCGGTGATGCTCGCCGGCACGATGGTCGTGGCGCTCGCCACCGCGGCCATTCCCGAGCACAAGATTCACGCGGACTGGAAGGGACTGCTCGACTTTCTGTACCTGCCCGAGCTGCTCCTGCTGCTCATTCTGGGCTGGCTCGCGGTGGCCGGCGCCGGCCGCGCCAGCATCGATTACGCCCTCCGGCAGGGGATGGCAGGCCAGAGTGGGATGGGCGGCCGCTAGACACTACGGCAGGGTAATGAAGAATACCTTGTTGCCGTTCGTGTCGGGCACGCCCAGCCGGCGGGCGACCGGGTCCCAGCCGATGTCGGCGGCGCCGGCCAGGCCGTCGTTTTTGAAGTCGCGCAGCATCACCGCGTTCCCGGTGGCCATGTCGAACCGGAACAGGAGCGCGTTGACGACGTCGCTGACCAGGTAGCTGGTGCCGTCCTTCTCGATGCCATCCCAGCGACCGCTCTGCGTGCCCAGGGTCGCCATGTTGGCGCCGTCAGCCAGGTTCAACCGGCGCACGCGACCGTTGTTGCCGACCTCCACGTTGAGCAGGGTCGTGCCGTCGATGAGCACCCCGTTGGGGCCGTTGAGCGCGTTGGCTCCGACCGGGGCAGCAAGGACCGTGGCGGTATTGTTGGCGGTGTCCGGGGTGCTGAACTTCAGGATGCGGTTGCCCTGGGTGTCGCTGACATAGGCCGAGCCGTCCGCGCCGACATCGACGTCGTTGAGCAGGATGTTGCCGCCCGCCATCGCCGGCGCCACGGCGGCGCTGCGCGTGATCGCCTTGGTGGCGATGTTGACCGAGGCCAGGACATTGTTGTCGGCGACATACAGCTTGCCGGCGCGCACCCGCAGCCCCTTTGGATCGTTTAGACCGGTGACCCAGGTGCGCTCGATCTTGGTGTCGTCCAGATCGAAGGGCACGCGAGTAATGTAGCCGTCGCCGGCGGCGGCGGCGGCCTGGTTGCCGATGTACCACAGCTGCGTCACCGGGTCCCAGTGCACGCTCTCGGGCCGCGCGAACTGGCCGATGGTCTTATTCACCGCTGGCGGCGCGAGGTCGGACGGCGAGGCGAGGTCCGGCGAGGCTGCCGACAGATCCTCTGCCACCCCCATATCGACATCTTGGCCGCTGCCCGGCGTGTTATCGCAGCCGGTCAGCGCCAGCGCGGCGCTGGAAAATAGGGAAAGCAAAAAGGATGAATATACGGAAGTATTCATGAAGATAGCTCCTGGTAGGTTAGTTTCTCATTAGGTTCACTCGGCTGGCGCCGCTGGCCCAGGGCAGCGGTCAGCAAGCGCCCCCTCGTCGGTCGGGCCGACGGAGACCAAAGAGTTCCAGTATCCCGAACGAGCGACTTTTTGGCAACGCTGCGGCTCGTCCCGGGCGCCCAGAGTCGCGGCACTCCGACCCGCCGAGCGGCCAATTGAGCGCGTCTTGGCTGGCCTTGGGCTGCCTTTGGCAGCGGCGCTTGGTGCTTGTTCTTGGCGCGTCCTTTGCTACTAATTAAAAGGCATGCTTCGCTTTATCGGTGCCCTGCCCTTCCTTCTGTGCGCCTTCAGCCTGGCGACTGCCGCCCCGCGTCCCCGGCCGGGTCAGGGGCTGCGGGTACCGCTCAAAGCGCGCGCGCGCACACCGGTCGCCTCGCGCCTGCAGACTCCAAGCGATGTCACAAAGACTCCGGCGTACCGCTACGGTCAGCTCTCCCAGGCCGCCTGCGAGGCCGAGCTGCACATGCGCCAGATCGGGTTCAGGCGCGAGAGGGCGCTCGGCGTCTTGGCTCCGGTGCGGCTCAGCGGCCGGCTGCACGGCGTCCTGTTCCGCACCGAGCTATCCGAGAGCGAGCGCGCCACAAGCCCCCACGAGATCGCCGACTGCCGGCTGGTGCTCGCGCTCGACGACTGTGCCGACATCCTGCGCCGCCACGACATCGTCGAGGTCCGCCACTACTCGATGTATTGAGTCCCTCCGTCGCTGAGGCGCAAAACACCGTTCCGCAACCGCTGCGCAGTCCCTGTAAATCAAGCACTTTGGTGGCGCAGCAGTGAGGTCAGCCACTGCCACAGCCTTTCCACCGGCAGCAGGTCCGGGCTGTAGGGAGGCAGATATACTGGGCGATAAACAGAGGGCCGTTGTCGCTGATGATGCGCTGGCGCGCTGCGGGGAATTTCTCGCGGGCTGCCTGCAAGATCACGTATCGAAGAAGTCGACTTCGCCGCTGCCGAGGTGATAGTAGGCGCCGACTATCTTCAGTGTGCCGAGGGCCTGCGGTTGAAGGAGGATGGGCGAGGCCTCTTCGCACAGTTCGCGAACCACCCTGCGGACGTTCTGTCGGACCGCCGCTTCCATGGAAGTTTGTCCTCCGTGGGAAGCCTCCAGCACAGCGGGAAGAATCGGCTGGATCATCTTGCCAATGTTGCCGGGAAAACGCGCATTGTCGCGCACCACGGATACTGCCGCCTTCACTGCGCCACAGCCTTCGTGCCCCATCACGACGATCAACGGCACCTTTAGTACCCCGACCGCGAATTCGAGGCTGCCCATCGCCGCTGTGTCCACCGTGTTGCCGGCGTTACGGATGATGAACAGCTCGCCCAGCCCTCTCCCGAACAGGAGTTCCGGTGGGACGCGAGAGTCCGAACAACTGACGTAAGCGGCAAAAGGCTGCTGCCCCGCCGCCAGCTGCAGGCGGCTCGCACGGTCCAGTGGCGGACGGATCGGAGTGTCGTTGAGAAAGTTGAGGTTACCCTGCCTCAGGCGGTCTAGTGCTTCATCGGGTGTCATGGTTCAAAGGTCCTATCGTGACGAGGATGCGATCTGCTTCATCTTCAAAACGGCGAGCAAGTTTCGTTCGATGGTTGCCGAGATATCATCGAGGGGTAAGTGACTAAGGGCTTGTGACGCGAATGGGTTCTCCAGTTCGATCCCGATTTGGTCGAGAGATAATAGAGGGTAGGCAACGAACATAGTAATGAAGGGGACGAGCCAATCGTTATTCAGTCGATGAACGAGGGCAAACGGCAGCGTTAGGAGGAACAGAAATATAAAGCGCCGAATCTTGATTGAATATACTCGTGGTAGAGGAGTTTTCAATATTCGCTCACACCCTCCGATATGGTCGATAAGCAACGCCCGTTCTCGGTCTATTTGGAGGAAGGCGAACCTGTCCATCTCCAATCGTTCATACCCCTCACGAAGCAGCGCAGCGACCTTCATGGCAACGAAACTCGGCATGTGATCCGCCTTCGCCAGTTGATCGACATCTTCTGGATCGAGCAATTTGGCAACCTCAGATGAGGGCTGTTCACCTCGTAGGCTGAGACGTGCCACATGCGGAAAAACCGCAGCCCACCGAACAACCTCGTTCCACCATTCCGGATTATTCGGGCCGTAGGACATCGCACTGATGGCGAGATTGCGTGATTGGTTTACGATTCCTCCCCAGAGCTTGCGAGCCTCCCACCATCGCTCATAACCCGCATTCGTCCGCAGGACAAGGAGTAGCCCCAGTCCGACACCAGCAAATTCATAGGGGGTGACTTCTAATCCCAGCTGCTGTTGAAACTGTCTTTCTGCAACCCAAGCACAACCATAGATGGCGCTGGCGATGAGGCCGAAGACCATCACGGAGGCCATCACCTTGGGAGTGATTGACCCGCGGAGGCCAAACGCCTCCCGCCAAAATCCTAGCCGGGTTTGAATACTCATGTTCGCTCGATCCAGATACTGCCCGCTGACACTTAGAACATGTGAACGGTCGCCTTGATTGGTCCGGAACGGTACGATCCCAGGGCTCGCCAGTCAAGCACTTGTCTGCCGGCAGTTCGGGCCGACGTGGACATCGCGCAACCCGCTGACATTGAAGCAGCTGCACGCGGCGGACGCGCGATTTCAACCCATGGGTGTCAGGCACCGCGTTCACCCTGAAAAGCGTCGATTTCGCGCAGCCACTGCAGGACCGCCCGCACCTTGGGAACTCGCTGCTTGGAGCGGTGCACCACCATCCAGAATTCGCGAGACGGAATCGGCCCCAGCTCGCGCGCGCCGATCCGGCTCGGCTCGATCTCGACCACTGCTTGCAGGCGGGCGGCCAGCTGGCGCGGCAGGATCGCCGCCCCCAGCCCGGCCGCCACCGCCAGCGCCAGCGACTCCACGTCTTCGACGAGCAGGCGCGGGGCGCGGTCGGCGAAGGCGCGGTCGGCGTGGAGCTGCTCGGGGATGTGAGCGAGCGAGCCGGTCAGGCCGAGCCAGGGCGTCTGCGCCTCCGCAGCCACAGCCGTCGAGATGAAGAAGCCATAGCGCTCGGTGTGCAGCCGGCTGGCGACCAGCTCGCCGCGCTCGGGCCGCGCCATGCGCAGCGCTACATCTGCCTCCCCATCGGCCAGGCTGCTCACCCGGTTGTCGGCCAGGATGCGCAGCCGCAGGCTCGGATAGGCGCGGTAGAACCCGGGCAGCTTGGCGGCCAGCACCCAGCGCAGGATCTCGCCAACCGTCGTCAGGGTCACCTCGCCCGCCAGCCGCGGCTGCTCTTCCAGCGCTGCGCGCGCTGCCAGCGCCGCATCGACCATCGGCCGCACCGCGGCCAGAAGGGCCTCGCCGCGCTCGGTCAGGCGCACCGGCGTCTCGCGCAGCAGAAGGGGCGAGCCGGCGTCCTGTTCGAGCTTGCCGAGCTGCCGGCTGACCGTCGATTGACTTGTGCCGAGCGCCTTGGCCGCCGCGGTCAGGCTGCCGAGCCGGGCGACCGCGGCGAACGTGCGGAGCAGGTCCCAGTCCATGTTTCCCTCGATGCAAATCCGGATGACAGGGTTTCGGTCCTGCGCATTGTCATGCACTTCTGCATCGCTTACCAATAGAAAACACCGACGGAAAATCGTCGTCTCAGGGAGCGCCCGATGCAGATCCACCACCTCCGCAACGCAACTGTGATCCTGACCCTCGGGGAGCGCCGACTGCTGGTCGACCCCATGCTCGCCGCGCCCGGCGCCCTTCCCGGCTTCAAAATGCTGGGCGGCGGCCGGCGTCGCAACCCGCTGGTGGCGCTGCCGGCCGCCGCGGAAGCGGCCTTGCAGAAGGTCACCGACGTACTCATCACGCACGAGCACCCGGACCACTTCGACCCCGCGGGCATCGAGTGGACCCGCGCCCGCGGCCTGCCGGTGTGGGCGAGCAGCATCGATGTGCCGAGCCTGCGCCGCAAGGGGCTGGACGCCCGCGAGCTAGGCGATGGCGACCTGGGCCTTGCGGTGGAGGTCATTCCGACCCGCCATGGGCGGGGCCTTGTCGGCTGGCTGATGGGACAGGTCTCCGGGTTCTACCTGGCGCATCCGCAGGAGCCGAGCGTGTACCTGACCAGCGACTCGGTGCTCACCAGCGAAGTGCTGCAGGTGCTGGCGCGGCTGCAGCCCGAGGTCGTCCTCGCGCCGGCCGGAGCGGCCAACTTCGGCGCCGGGCCCGACATCCTGTTCTCGGTCGAGGAGCTGTTGACGCTGGCGCGCCACACGTCCGGGGAAGTCGTCCTCAACCACCTGGAGGCGCTCGACCACTGTCCGACAACCCGCACCGAGCTGCGCCGCCGGCTCGCCGCCGAAGGACTGACCGCTCGCGTCCACGTCCCCGCTGATGGCGACGTGCTGCACTTCGAGCACCGCGCCAGCACCCCGCGCCCCCGCCCGCAGCCCCGTCCGCGCCGCGAGCCCGGCTTTCAGAAGTGGCTGACCGCCAAGCTCGGCTAGAGTGCGCTGGCTCCAAAAGCCGGCCGCTTCCGTACCTACGCATGTCAATACGGTCAAGGCTGGCATCTGACCAAGGGCTCAGGTCAGCGAGCGATTCACCATCACCAAATCCCCGTCGGCCTCAGAAAATAGCTTCTTCCGCTGATTGACCCTCTGGGGACAGCCGCCGTCACCGCTCGCCACTGTGCGCAGGCGAGCGCGGTGCATGCGGCCGACACCGATCGGGTCACCGTTGCACTGTTCCATGACCGTTCCGAGGAACCCAACTAGCGCAAATCTCCGTCGGTGAGATTGAACCGACTATACTCGATGTAAGGTCAGCGCGCCCCTGGGGCCAGTAGTTCCGGCTGCTCCGACGCGGTGCGGAACGGTCGCGGACCCACTTGGCGGCATAACGGCAAGGGGCGAGCGTGCCGCGGCGCCTGCGGCTATGTCCTGAAACTCTGCCCGCTCGCCCACACCGGGGCTCGATTCGCCGGAGTCGGTGTTGCTGAGCCAATGGGCCAGGTCGATGCCGGGTCGCGCAAAATCTTCCCGCGCTGGTATCCTAAAGAGAGGGACTGGCATCAATTACCTACGGTCAGCAGTCAATCCGATCAGTTCCTCCGCATGCCGCCATGAACAGGGAAGCCGGAATCGCCTTCGCCCGCAAGGCCAGCGTCGTCGCCTTGGGGCTCGGCCTTGTCGGCCTGCTCGGCTGGGTCTTCGAGGTCGTCGCGTTCAAGAGCGTCCTGCCGGGCTTGAGCACCATGAAGGTGAACACCGCCCTGGGCCTGGTGGTGGAAGGGCTGGCGCTGCGCCTGCTGAGCAGTGCGTCACCCGGCCGACCCCACCGGCGGGCGTCGCACCTGCTGTCCCTTCTCGTCGCGATGCTGGGCGCCCTCACCCTGTTCGAGATGCTGACCGGCGTGGATCTTGGCATCGACGAGGCGCTGTGGCGCGTGCCGCGCGCGGACCGCCAGACCGCCAACCCGGGCCGCATGTCGCCGATGGCGGCGATCTGCTTTCTGTTCATCGGGCTCGCCCTGCCCCTGGTCGACGCCAAGAGCGCCCCCCTGCGCCGCCTGAGCCAGGCGCTGGTGGTGGCGGTGCTCCTTTTTTCCTTCGTCGCCATCTGCGGCTACGCCTATCGGGTCGACGCCCTCATCGGGGTAGCCCTGTTTGCCTCTGCAGCGATCCACACGGCGATCGGGCTTTTGCTGTTGGCGCTCGGCATGCTGGCGGTGCGTCCTTCGCAAGGGTTGGCCGCGGTCATCCTTCAAGACAACACAGCGGGTACCGCGGTACGCTCGATCCTGCCGGCGCTGGTGCTGACTCCCTTTCTCCTGGGCTGGCTGCAGCTGCAGGGCGAGCGCCTGGGCCTTTATGGCATCGAGTTCGGTCTGGCCTTGATCGTCACTGTGACTACCTCCATCCTGACCGGCATCGCCTTGTGGAACGCCAAGGTCCAAGGGCAGGCGGTGGAAGAGCGGAGTGCGACCGAGCGACACGAGCGCTTCCTGCTTGAGCTGAGCGAGCTTCTGCGCAGCGAACCCGATGGAAACAAGCTCTTTCTGGAGGCGACCCGGCGGCTGGCCGAGCTTGTGGGCGCCGAGCAGTGCTTCTTCTTCGAGCTGGAATCCAGCGACCGCCAGCTGCTCATCCATCCGGGCTTCCATGACTCGCTGGCCCCGAGCCCCAATACGGTCCCCCTGAGCAGCTTGAGCGGACCCCTGCAAAGGGAGCTGCGCGCCGGCAGGACGGTGATCGTCCGCGACCTCAGCGCCGACCCCCACACCGCCGCTGGCTGCGGGGCGGGCTGCGCGATGGCGCTGCGCTCGCTCATCGCCGTACCCCTTTTCCGCGGCGGTCAGTGGGCGGCCGGGCTTAGCGTGTCCACCCTGGAGCCGCGAGATTGGTCGCCCAAGGAAGCTGTGCTGCTGCAGGCGACCGCCGAGCGCGTCTGGCTGTGGGTGGAGCAGGCACGCAGCCTCAAGGCCCAGCACAGCTCGGCCGAGCAGATCCGCATGGCCATCGAGGCGGCTCCCACGGGCATGCTGATGGTGGACCAGGCGGGCAAGATCGTCCTTGTCAATGCTCAGATCGAGCGCCTGTTTGGCCACAGTCGCGACAGCCTGACCGGCAAGACGGTGGAGATGCTCATTGCCGAGCGCTTTCGCGGCGAGCACCCCCATTACCGCGCTGACTTCATGCAGGACCCCAAGGCGCGACCGATGGCCAGCGGCCGCGCCCTGTTTGGCCTGCGCAAGGATGGCAGCGAGGTCCCCATCGAGATCGGTCTTAACCCGTTTGAGACCCCGGATGGGCTGTTCGTCCTCAACTCCATCGTCGATCTCACCGAGCGCAAACACGCCGAGCAGGAGCGCGTGCGCCTGTTGGCCCAGCTCCAGTCCCTCAACAGCGAGCTAGAAAACCGGGTGCAGGCGCGGACCCGCGAGCTAAGCAGCGCGCTAAAAGAGCGGAGCGTTCTTTTGCAAGAGATCCATCACCGGGTGAAAAACAACCTGCAGGTCATCTCTAGCCTGATAAACCTGCAGGCCCGCCAGCTGTCCGACGACGCCGGCCGCCGAGCGCTGGAAGAGTGTCAGCAGCGGGTCCAGGCCATCGCCCTTATTCATCAGAAGCTCTATCAGTCCAAGGACTGCGCCGAGATCGCCTTCTCCGATTACACAAAGAGCCTGGCGAAGAACATCTTCCATGCCGCGGGCGTCCCGCCCCAGGCCATCCGGCTGGCTCTCGATGTCGAAGACCTGACCTTGAGTCTGGACAAGGCCATTCCCTGCGGCCTTATCCTCAACGAGCTTATCTCCAACGCGCTCAAGCACGCCTTTCCGCAGGGCCGTCACGGCTCGGTCTCGGTGGGGCTGCGCCGCAGCGGCGCGCAGCAGCTGCTGCTCGCTGTCGCCGACGACGGAATCGGGATGCCCGCCGGGCTGGATCCGCAGAAGACGGAGTCGCTGGGACTGCAGCTGGTAAGCACGCTGGCCGAGCAGCTGGGCGGCCACCTGGACGTGCAGCGACAAAACGGAACCCTCTGCAGCATCCTATTTCCGCTAGAGGAGCAGCCATGACTCAGTCTGCAAAGCCTGCCATCCTGATTGTGGAGGACGAGCGCATTGTCGCCAAGGATCTGCAGCAGACCCTGGCCGGGCTAGGCTACGACGCGTTCGCCGTCGCCTCATCGGCCAGCGAGGCCTTGGCGCGCTCCGCAGAGAAGTGTCCGGACCTGGTGCTCATGGACATCCGGATCAAGGGGCGCCGCGACGGTATTGAGACGGCGGGTCTGCTGCGACAGAAGTTCGGCGTGCCCATCATCTACCTGACCGCGCACGGGGATGACGATACGGTGGACCGCGCCACGAAGACTGAGCCTTATGGCTACCTGCTCAAGCCGGTGAAGGATGCGGAGCTGCGTAGCGCCATCGAGGTGACCCTGTTCCGCCACGAAATGGAGCAGCGCCTGCGCCAGCGGGAGCGCTGGTTCTCCACCACGCTGCGCTCGATCGCCGACGCGGTGGTGGCGGTGGACTGCGACAGCCGGATCACCTTCCTCAACCCCGCGGCCGAGTCCCTGGTCGGCGTAAAGGCCGAGGAGGTAGTGGGTCGCCACGCCCACGAGGTGTTGGAGCTCGCCGGCTGGGACCGCGGGACCGACCGCACGCCTCTGGCCACGGCGCTGCGCACCGGCCAGCCGGTGGAGGTGACCGAGGTCAGCCTGCGCAACCAGCGCACCGGCAGCCAGCACCTGATCGACGACCGGGCGGCGCCGGTCGCCGATGAGAAGGAGGTGTTCGGCGCGGTCATGGTCTTTCGCGACGTGACCGAGCAGAAGCGGCTGCAGCGGCAGGTAGAGCTCTCCGACCGCCTGGCCTCGCTCGGCACCATGGCCGCCGGCGTGGCGCACGAGGTCAACAACCCCCTCGCCGTGGTCGTCGCCTGCGGCGAGCTGCTCGCTGGAGAGCTGGCGGAGCAGCAGCAGTGGCTGCAGACCGGCGGACCGCTGGAGACCCAGCAGCGCAGCCTGGAGTCGATGACCGAGACGCTACAGAGTCTGCAGTCGGCGGCCAGCCGCATCACGCGCATTATCGCCGACCTGCAGGTATTTTCCCGGCCCCCCGTGTCCGAGGTGCCCGGCTGCGCCAACCTGCGACGCTGCGCCGAGTGGGCGCTGTGCGCCACGGCGCGCGAGTTCCGCCATCGGGCGCGGGTGATTACGCAGTTCGGCGACGCCCCGCTGGCCAAGGCCGATGAGGCCAAGCTCGGCCAGGTCATCCTCAACCTGCTCCTCAACGCCGCCCATGCTATCGCGCCCGGAAACCTGGAGCGAAACCAGGTCCGCCTGAGCACCGGCAGCGATGCCCAGGGCCGCGCCGTGCTGGAGGTGGCCGACAGCGGGCCCGGCATCCCCGCCGAGCTGCAAGCGCGGATCTTCGAGCCCTTCTTCACCACCAAGGACGTGGGCATCGGCGCCGGCCTGGGACTGTCGATCTGCCATGGCGTCGTCCGCTCGTTTGGTGGCGAGATCTCAGTGACCAGCAAGCCGGGGGAAGGCGCCGCGTTTCGCGTGGTCCTGCCCGCGTTCACGCCCGACCTGGGCCCTGCCAGGTCGCCGGCGATGCTCCGGGGCAGGATCCTGGTGGTTGACGACGAGGAGATCGTACGCGGGGTCCTTGCTCGCATCCTCGCTGGACACGAGATCCACTGCACGGGCAGCGCCCAGGAGGCCCTGGAGCTCATACGCCACCAGCGCTTTGACCTCATCCTCTCGGACCTGGTGATGCCGAGCATGACCGGCATGGAGTTTTACGAGATTCTGCTGGCCCGCCAGCCGGAGCTGGCGCAGCGGGTCATCTTTCTGAGCGGTGGCGCCCTGACCCCCAAGGTGGCCGAGTTCCTGCACGTAGTGCCGAACCTGATTATCGACAAGCCCTTTGAGGTCAGGTATCTGCAGGACAAGCTCCAGGAGCTGCTGGCCCGACATCAACGGCGGGGAGCTTAGCGCTCGCTCGCTCAGAGCAAAAAGGGAATGAACAGCGTGCTCTGCTGCCGGTAGGCGACAAACTCCGGATAGCGCGACAGCGACTGGTCCTTTTTGCGCATCAGGGGGAACCAGGCCACGAGCACAAACAGGGCCAGGGCGCCCAGCGGCATCCAGTGCATCGCCAGCAGGCTGAAGCCAAGGTAGATAAGCAGCTCGCCAAAGTAGTTGGGGTTGCGACAGAGGGCAAACATCCCCGTGGTGATAAGCCCGGGGCGCAGCCCAAGCGCGATGTGCTTCTGCATGTCGGCGGTGAAGTGAAAAAAGACCCCGAACGCGAAGGTGGCTACACACATTCCCAGATACCAGGCGGGAGCTTGCAGGTCGCGCGTCACGATCAGCACCGGCGCAACCCAGTACAGCGACAGGGCTGCCCATACTCCCAGCCCCTCCAGGATGGAGCACGGCTTCTCCCAGCTGCGATCAGGGAAGATCCGGCTCTTGAGCACCCACAGGACTCCATAAGTCCCATGCGTCGCCAGATAGGCCCAGGCAGTGGGATTGTCCCAGCGGCCGTACGCAGCGATCAGCGCCAGCACAAATAGGGGTGTCGCTCCCTTATGAGAATCGATAAAGTGTTTCTGTTTTAGCAGCATCCGGTGACGTCCTGTGGTAGCAGCCGCAGCGGGGGCAAGCCTGCCGTGAGCCTGCTTCACTGTCAACACCGTTCCGTGTCCCAAGTCCTTGATCTTGCTGCCGCCGCGCCGCCTCTGCGGAACGCGACGCCAGGACTTGACGACGGACCTTGATTCTACTCGATGTATCGACCGCCCCCGAGCTCGTGGCGCCGCAACCAGACCGCGCTGCACCACATGGGAGCGGTGGCAATCGACGCCGGCCGGTTCGTCACCAAAAATGGCAGCGTGCTCGATGTCGATCGCCACTTCCACGGCGCGATCGGCGCCCGCACCTGCGGCCCCGGTGCCGGACCCCGTCCCGCGACCGCCGAGGCAAAGAAGCTGCGCGCTGTGCTGTGCGAGATCGTCGGCCGCCGGCTGTTCAACGTCGTGCTGACCCCTAACTACAACCCGCCGCACAAGAATCACTTCCACCTCGAGGTCACCGCCGGCGTAAAGTGGTTCCTGGTAAACTGACGCCCTGCCCCGTGGCGCCGCTGCCCGCTCCGCCCGCTCCACTCGCTTCGGCACTCCGCGCGGCCGCAGCAGGCCCCCCAGCCCGGCGCCGCGCCCCCCTTTCGTTCCGCGCAAAGTCAAGCCGCGGCCGCCGGTTGGGTCGGCAGCGGAACTGGCGCTCAGCAGCCTGGGTGGGGCGCGTCAGTTCCTGGCTGGAGGTCGTCCCTGCCGGCTCCCCTTGGTGAAGCCGCAGCGCTGGGGGCTGCGGAGCAGCTGCGGATCGCTACGCGCCAGGCGTCGACACCCACCGCCGGGCGGCGAGGCCACGGCGCTGCAGCTGCCGCACAGCGGTGTCGCGCGCAGGCACAGGAGTTCTCCATGGATGCGAAAATCGCAGATACTGGGGGCACCGGAGATAACCCCATGAGCAATCGCCCAAAGGCCTGGCGCTGGCTTCGCCGCGGCGTGGCAGCCCTGCTTCTGCTGTTGGCCCTGTTGCCCCTGTCGGGGTGGCTCTTTTTGCGCGGCAGCCTGGCCCAGCTCGACGGCAAGGTCGCAGTGGCCGGCCTCCGCGCCGAGGTCACGGTGACCCGCGATGCGCTGGGCATTGCCACCATCAGCGGACGCCAGCGCGACGATGTCGCCTATGCCACCGGCTATCTGCACGGCCAGGACCGGTTTTTCCAGATGGACCTGCTGCGCCGCGTGGCCGCCGGTGAGCTGTCAGCGCTCATCGGCCCGGCGGCGCTGCGCCTCGACCGTCAGCACCGCCTCCATCGCTTTCGCGCCCGCGCCCAGGCGGCGCTACAGCGCGTCCCCGCAGCGGAGCGGGAGCTTATCGACCGCTACGTGGCCGGCGTCAACGACGGTCTGGGCGCACTGACCACGCGGCCCTTTGAGTATGCGCTGCTGCGCACACAGCCGCAGCCCTGGCAGCCGGCCGATAGCCTGCTGGTCGTGTGGGCCATGTACTTCGACCTGCAAGGCAACCTCCAGGACCGCGAGCTTGGGCGCGGCTGGCTGCGCGAGCACGCCACGGCGGAGCAGCTGGCGGTGCTGCTGCCGACGGGCAGCGTGTGGGATGCGCCGCTTGACGCCAGCGCGGTGACCGAGGTCGCCGCCCCGCTGCCGGCGCGCGCCCCGGCCTGGCTGGGAGGCACGCTGGTGGGGGCAAGGGCGCTTGTGCCCGCAGTCCCGGCCGAGCTGCGCGCTTCGGTAGGCAGCAACAACTGGGCGGTGGCCGGCAGCCGCAGCGAGACCGGCGCGGCGATCGTCGCCAACGACATGCACCTGGGCCTGCGCCTGCCGCACATCTGGTATCGCGGCGTGCTGCAGTACACCGCCGCGGACGGCGCGCCGCGACGCATCGCGGGCGTGATGCTGCCCGGCGCCCCCGCGGTCGTGGTCGGCAGCAACGGTCGGGTCGCCTGGGGCTTCACCAACAGCTACGGCGACTACCTGGACCTCATCGAGCTGGAGCGCGATCCGCAAGAGGCCCGGCGCTGGCGCACGCCGGCGGGCTGGGAGACGGCGCAGGCGTACGATGAGCGCATCGCCGTGCACGGCAGCGCAGAAGAGACGCTGACGGTCCTGGAGACCTCACTTGGACCCATCTGGCAGGTCGCCGGGCGCGCCTATGCAGTGCACTGGATCGCGCACGATCCGGGGGCGGTCAACATGAACCTGCTGCACCTGGAGGACGCCGACGATCTTGAGGCGGCCCAGGCGGTGGGAAACCGCGCCGGCATGCCGGCGCAAAACATGGTGGCGGGCGATCAAAAGGGGCACATCGGCTGGACCCTCGCCGGACCGCTGCCGGGACGCAGCGCGACGGCCGGGGCGACCTTCCCCCTGCCCGTTGGCGACGGGACCCTCGGCTGGACCAGCCTGCGCCCGCCCGCCGACTATCCGCGGGTTATCGACCCGCCGGCTGGTCAGCTGTGGACCGCCAACGCCCGCCAGCTGGCCGGCGAGGGCTACCGCACCTTGGGAGATGGCGGCGCCGATCTGGGCGCACGGGCGCAGCAGATCCGCGATGATCTGGCGCAGCTCGGCGGCGCGGGCGGCGCCTCGGCCAAGACCTCCGAAGGCGAGGTGTACAAGATTGCCCTGGACGATCGAGCGCTGTTCCTGGCGACGTGGCGGGCGCGCGCACTCAAGACGCTGGACGCCGCGGCCTGCCAGGGAAGCCCCACGCGCAGCGAGTTTCGCCAGCTGCTAGAGACTAGCTGGGATGGCCACGCCAGCGTCGGCTCAGTCGGCTATCGCCTGGCGCGCGGCTACCTGTACGCGCTTTATGATCTGCTGTTCGGCGGGGTCAATGCGCAGCTTGCCGAGCTGGCGCGCGGCCTGGACTTTGACACGGTGAGCCCGCGCTGGCCGATGGTCATTGCCCGCCTGCTCGACGAAGCCCCCGCCGGCTGGCTGCCCGCGGGCCGCGCGAGCTGGCGCGAGGTCGAGCTGGCCGCCATCGACGCCACCATCGCCAGGCTGACCCAAGGCGGCAAGCCGCTGTCCGCCGCCACCTGGGGAAAGTACAACACCGCCCGCATCGAGCATCCCTTCGCGGCGCTGATTCCCTACGGCAAGCGGCTGCTGGCGGCGCCGGCCGACCCGCAGGCGGGAGATGAGAACATGCCGCACGTGGCGGCGCCTTCAGGCGGACAGTCCGAGCGCATGACGGTGTCCCCCGGTCACGAAGAGCGCGGCATCCTGAACATGCCCGGAGGCCAGAGCGGCCACCCCTTGAGCCCCTACTTTCTCGCCGGCCACGCCTCGTGGGTCAAGGGGGAAGCGACGCCGATGCTGCCCGGTGCAGCGCAGCACACCCTGCGGTTTCAGCCGAAGTAGCGGCGGGCCTTATCTTGCGCCGCAGCTCGCGCCGGGCGCCGCCGACCTGGCTTTGGCGGCGCGGATTCGTTGCACCTGCTGAGGCAGGCGCGCTAAGCTGCGGCCCACATGCCTGAGGCGGCACCAGCGGCAGACCGCCGCGACTCCTGGCTATTCTGGGCGACCTTTCTGCTCTGCTACGCCTGCGCCCTGGTGCCGATCTGGCTGCCCCGCTTGCTGCCACTGTGCGATCTGTCGACTCACCTGGCGGCGATCGGAATCTGGAAGAACATCGACGATCCGTCCTGGGGCTACGGTCAGTTTTACACCCTGCGGACGCTGCCGGTCCCGTACTGGGGCCACTACTTCCCGACCCGCGTCCTCGCCGCCGCGTTCTCCATCGAGACCGCCAACAAGATCTACCTGTCGGTCTACGCCTTCCTGCTTCCAGCGTCGGTCGCCCTGCTGGCGCGGCGTTTCGGACGCAGCCCGGCGGTGGCGCTGCTGTGCTGGCCGCTGGTGTTCAACAACACCTTTGGCTGGGGCTTCGTATCGTTCTGCGCCGGCCTGCCGGCGGCGCTGCTGGCGCTGGCCTATCTCTGCTCGCTGCTCGCGCAGAGCCGGATCGCGGCGCGCAGCGCGCTGGGCCTTCTCACCGCGTCGGTGCTCGTCTACTTCACGCACATCTTGTCCTGGGTCCTGTTTGCCGCAGGGGCGGTGGGACTAATCGGCTGGCGACTTCTGTCCGCAAGCTCGCCGCGGCCGCTGGCGCAGGTCAAGGTCGTCGCAGCGACCATCGCGTTATCGGCGGCGGGCATCTTCGCGAACTATTATTACTACTCACACTCGCTGCCGGCCGACAGCCCTGTCTTCAGGCCGGGGCTGCGGGTGGTCGGGCTGTGGAACAGTCCGTGGCATGCACTGGGGCAGTTTCCCAAGCTGCTCGCCATCACCCTGCCCGGCAGCCCGGCGCTCTATCTGACCGTGGGGGCGCTGCTTCTGTCGTGGACCGCGCTGATGCTGACCGCGCCGCGCGCCCCGTCGCGGCGGCTGCAGGCGCCGGGGGTCTTGTTCCTGGTCGCGCTGCTGCTTTATCTGGCGCTCCCCTATCGCCTGTATCGCCCGATCGACTGGTTCTACATTAGCTTGCGCTTCGCGGCGCCGGTGGCGCTGTTTGCCGCCCTGCTCATCCGGGGTGAGATCGCGGGGCGGCGCCGCTGGCTGCTGGTGCCGGCGGTGCTGGCGAGCCTTGCCTACCCCTTGGCCCTGGCGGCGCGCTTTGTGGAGTTCAACGTCCATGCGCACCCCTTCTGGACGGTACTGCAGCACATCCCGCGCGGCGCCGCGACCCTGACCTTGCTCACCGGGGACATGAGCGACCCGGCCATTGATCCGCAGTATGTTCCCTACGCTGGCTTCTATTCCTATGTGCAGCTCTTCCGCGGTGGCTATAACCCGTATGCGCTAAAGACCGGCTTTCCCTATCGCGAGATTCCCGGGCGGGCGCTGCCGGCGCCGCCGTGGAGCGGCGCGGTGCCTTTTTCGCAGCTCGAGCACGGTCAATATTATGACTATGTGCTCACCCGCAACGAGCACTGGACGGGCGAGTTCCTCAACATGAGCCCGACCAAGGCCCCCCTGGTGGTGCAGGCAGCCGAGTGGCGCCTTTACGCGACCCGGGGACTGCGGCCGCTCCCCTACGCCACCGGGCAGGCGACCGGAGCCCACTAGAGCGCCCGGGCGAGTCGCGTGGGCACGCGGCGCACCTTATCGATCCGCTCGCAAGTGCCTTTTCTGCTAGCACTTGCGCCCCGCTGTGCCTCCAGCAGCTCGGCGAGCCTGGTCAGCGACTTCTCGTCGAGACCTTTTGGCAGTGCCTCGGTGCTGAGCTTCGAGGACCCGCGGCTGCCATCCAGTCGGTCGAGCACCCGTGCCGTCGCAGCGTTGGTGACTGCGGCCGGCAGCGCCGCTGGACGGAGCCTTGGTCCAGTGAGCTGCACCTCTGATAGACTGGCAGCGAAGCTGAGGCACGGACTCGGGCCGGGCAACGCGTGACCTCTTTCGCTCCCTGGAACGCCGGCTGAGCTGCGGCGAGCCAGCAACAAGGAGAACTGTATGGCAAGGCGAGTTTTAGTGACTGGAGCGACGGGAAACGTACGCCAAAATCCTTTACGACAGTTCGCATGCAAACACATACATCGCATGCCAACGTCAGCAAAACGGCCATCGGCTACGTCAGAGTAAGTACCTTTGAGCAAGCCTCGGAGGGTGTCAGCCTTGACGCACAACGCGATAGGCTCCGCCTTTACTGCAAGACTAACGGGATTAAGCTCATCGATATCGTAGCCGACGAAG
>JBGANQ010000089.1:0-36699 GCA_044222245.1 Polyangia bacterium
CGCTCGCTACGTTTTGCCGCAGCCTGCTAGGTGCTGCGGTTCCTGAAGATATTGGCGATGTTCTGAAACAGGTTCGGGTGTTCGTGGCCGAGGAGCAGCTCAAGCTCTTTGTCGTCGAAGCCGAGGTAGCCGCAGCTGTAGCACTTGTCGATGGTGACGCCGCGGAAGCTGGTCTCTACGAGGTCCATGCCGCACTTGGGGCACTTCATGAAGTGCAGCTGCTTGAGCCGCTCGCGCTCGGCCGCGGCGAGCTGCTGGTTGTGCTCGAGCGCAGCGCGCTGGCGACGGGCAGCTTCTTCGCGAGCGAAATATTCCTCTTCTGCTTCCGACGGCTTGTTCAGGCTCATGGGGGCTCGCTCCTTCTGGCGCGCGGGGCGCTGCAGTCCCCTCCGGAGGCTCCGGAGAAGTTTTTCGGGAGTTCTAGCACAACTTGCGGCGCGTCGGCGCGGACTAAGGCGCAGGGGGCGGCGGGGCGGCGGGAGCGGGCGGCTGGCCCTCGAGCTTGGCGATGGCTTCGCGAGCAATCGCCGCCGCCGAGCCCTTCGGGTTTAGCTCCAGGTACTTCTTGTAATAGGTCAGCGCCTGCTCCTTGTCGTTTTTGAGCCGGTGGTAGCTCTTGGCCAGGCCGAACACCGCGGCGGAGTAGTTAGGTCGGCGCTCCAGCGCGTCGCGGTAGTGCTGGATGGCCTCGTCGCCGCGGTTCTTCTCGAACGCGCAGGTGCCGAGGCCGTTGTGGATGGCCGGCACGGCGCTGGCGTAGTTCAGCATGTACTCGTAGAGCGCCTGCGCCGAGTCGTACTTGTAACGCTCGACGAGGCGCTGGGCGAGCTCCATCTGGTCGTCGAAGCCGCGGGGGATGTCCTCGGGCCAATCTTTTGCGCAGCTCATCCAGCGAGAGCGTCGCTTGGCGGCCGGCGGGTCTCGCTGCGGTGCCGCTCGGCGGCGTCGCTGCGGGGGCGGGCTTTGCGGGCTCGGGCTTTGCGGGCTCGGGCTTGACCGCGGCGGGCTTTGCGGGCTCGGGCTTTGCGGGCTCGGGCTTGACTGCCTGAGTCGGCTCGGGCTTCGCGGGCTCGGGCTTGACCGCCCGAGTCGGCTCGGGCGGGGTCGGGCTGGCGGCGGGGCTCGGCGGTGGCGTCGCAGCCGGTCGGCGCCGCTTCGTCCCGGGGGAAGGGCAGCGGCTCGACCACAACCTTGGGCGGGGTCGGGGTGGGCGCGGTGGTGGCGCTGCCCGGCTCGGCGGTGGTGCCGCTCGCTCCCGCCGCTGTCGAGTCGCCGGCGGGTGCTGTCTGCTGTCCGCTCGGCGTGTCGGCGGTCTCGCTGCGCTGTGAGTAATACCAGATGCCGCCGCCGATGATGGCCACGGCGAGCACGAGCAGCGCCGCGCTGCGCCCGCGCGGCCCGCCCTCGGGGCGACCCATCGAGTCGGCCGAGTCGGCGTCCGCGGGAGCCTTGCGGATGGTGTCGCCGCCCTCTGCCGCCTCTTTGAGGTGGCGCGGCACCGGGTCGTTGCGCAGGATCGCATCCTCGACGGCGTCGCGGGGGCGGGCGGGCTGGCGCTCGGTGGCCCGGGAGTCCGCGGGCGGCAGCTTGCGCGTGACGTCCGCGTCGTCTTCATCCTCTTTTTCCTGGCGCGAAAACAGCGCGGTCTGGGCCCCGGAGGTCGCCGAAGCGCCCTTGCTGCTGGCGGCCGCCGCACTGCCGCCGGAGACCGGCTTGCCAGGGGCGGCGGCTGGGGCGGGGCGCGGCTGCGCGGCGCTCGCCGGGCGACTCGGCGCCGCGGCGGGCTCGGGCCGCTTGGCCTCGCTGCTGGCGGCGGGGGCCGCCTTGGCAGGCGCGGTCCCGGCGGCCCGCATCGCCGCCTGCACGCTGCCGGCCATGCCGGGCATCGCCTGCGGCTTGCCGCGGTTTGGATCCTTGCGCGCGAGCCGCATCGGGCTCAGACCCCCGGAGGAGGCAGCGAGTCCCGTCGGCGGGGTGACCTTCACGGTGCCCACGGCAGCGGGCTCGGCCGGCTTTTTCTCCGGCGCGGCGCTGGCCGCCGCCGGCACCGCGGGCTCTGGCTTCTTGGACTCGACGGGCTCTGGCTTCTTGGACTCGACGGGCTCTGGCTTCTTGGTCTCGCTCGTGGCGCCCTGGGCGGACGGCACCGGAGTCGGCCGCGGGCTGGGGGCCCCCGCGCCCGGAGTGGTGGCGACCGGCGCCGGCACGGGCGTCAGGCGCGGCGCCGAGGCTGCGCCGCTCGGCGCGGACGGCGCCGGAGTCGGCGCGAACTGGCCGGTGGTCCGCCGCCGCGTCCGCTCCTGCTCGGCGCTGTAAAACAGCGACTCAAACTCGACGACGCTGCCCAGCCGCCGGAAGCGCTGCCCGGTGCGGGAGATCTCGTCATCGCGAGCGATCCGCCGCTCGACGATCCACTGCCGCAGGGTGGTCAGATCCGGGCAGCGCAGCACCTCTGCCGAGCCGCGCTTGCGGACCAGCCACGGTCTTGGCAGCGACGCGGAGGGACTTGCGGCTGCCGCGCTCGGTGCGGCGCCATGGCCGGTAGAGGGTGCCTTGGGGAGCGCGCCCGCTGAAGAGGGCGAGGCGCTTTTGGGTTCGGAGCGATCCATGGGCATGGCTGTTTCTCATTCACCGGTTCACGCACCGGCTTACCGGGGACTCGCCGGTAGGGTCCACTTGTTCAGGTCGGTTATAACCGGCGTAGGTTGATTTTGCAGCCGACAGTTAGTCGACGGCAAGTAAATCCCCGGCTGGCTCTGAATTTAGCGCTGTTTGGCAAGATTGCTTGCCAGCAGCGGCCGTCGCGCGGGTGCACCTCTTGCGCGCGGCGCTTGGGCCGGGCTGCCGGGCTTACCAGACCTTACCAGGACTTACTGAGACTCACTCAGGCTGCGCGGCAGCTGCCTGGGGCAGGGGCAGGGGCAGCGCGCCGGCCAGCAGATCACTTATCAGCTCACACAGGCCAAAGCCCTCGGCGGCCCTGGTGAGGTGAGTCGGCCGCAGCTCGCCGAGCTCGGGCAGATAGCGGGCGATATTGGCCACCCCGACCGAGAGGGCGAAGCGCCCAGGTTCAAACAGGCTGGCGTCGTTGGCGCTGTCGCCCACCGCCACCGCCCAGCGGGCCAGCTCGCCGACCGGATCGGCGATGCCGCGGCCGGCGAGCAGCGCCACCGCCCCGCGGGCCTTGCTGCGCGGCTGCTCCCCATCGAGCATGAAGTGGATGTGAATCGAGCTCGCGAGGATGCGGCCGGCGCCTGCGCTCTCCTCGGCGACGACAGCGCTCATCTCGGCCAGGATTGCCGCCCCGGCAGGTCCCGCTGGCAGGGTGCGCACCGCCGTATGGTCGGTGACCCGGTAGGCGCTGTCCGCGGTCGGCGTGAGTACCAGGCCCATGCGCCGGGCTACCTGCTGCCGCAGCGCCCCCAGCCGCGCGCGCAGGTCGCTTGGGGGGGCCACGGCGAACTGCAGGGGCAGCTCGCCGTGATCGGCGCTGACCTGCGCCACCGCGCCCCGCCGGTCGAGCCAGGCGCCGCCGTTTTCGACGATGACGGCGCTGATGCTCGGCAGGTAGCTGAGCAGCGCCGCGCCGTACCCGGCCGGGCGCCCGGTATTAAGGATGAGCTCGATACCCGCGGCGGCCGCCTGCGCCGCCGCCGCCAGCACCGCGGGATGAATCTGCCCGCCGACCGTGAAGGTGTCGTCGACATCGGCAACTAGGTAGCGGGGCAGCCTCATCGCTCTGTCCAGTTCGTCGTCGCGGAGGCGGCAGATGCGGCCAGGCCGCGCCGCCGGCCGCGCTCAGACAATGGCCTTGCCGAGGGCCGACATCGCCAGCTCGATGCACAGGCGCGAGGTCTGATGGTTGCTGTCGTACATCGGGTTAATCTCGACAAACTCCATCGAGCGGAGGATGCCGCGCGCCGCCACGACCTCGAGCGCCAGGTGGGCCTCGCGGTAGGTCAGTCCGCCGGTCACCGGCGTGCTGACGCCCGGGGCGTACAGCGGATCGACGCCGTCCATGTCAAAGGACAGATGGACGGCGCTGCAGCGCTGCGCCAGATCGTCCATCGCCTCGCTGATGCAGGCGTACATGCCGCGCTGGTCGATGTCGGTCATCGTGTAGTAGCGGATGCCGGTCTGGCGCACGAACTCCTTCTCGCCCTCGTCGAGGTTGCGGATGCCGATGAGCGCGACGTTCTCGGGCCGCACCCGGACCCCGCAGCCGCCGACGTGGACGAAGCGGTCATGGCCCAGTCCCAGCACCGCCGACAGCGGCATGCCGTGCAGGTTCCCCGACGGCGAGGTCGCGGGCGTGTTCATGTCGGCGTGGGCGTCGATCCACACCAGGCCGAGCTGGCCCCCCTGGCGGTGGAAGAAATCGCCGGCGCCCTTGATCGTCCCGACCGCGATGCTGTGATCGCCGCCGATGATCAGCGGAAATCGCTCCGCCTGCAGCGACGCCGTCACGCGGGCGAACAGCTCATCGCAGACCCCGGCAATCACCGTCAGGTAGCGCTCCTTGGCCGCCGCTTCCCCCAGGGTCTCACGCAGCGGCACGGCGACGTCGCCGCCGTCGATCGACTTGACGCCGAGCGCCGCCAGCTTCTCCTGCAGGCCGGCGATGCGCACCGTCGCCGGAGCGATGTTGGCGCCGCGTAGGTTGCACCCCAGATCGAGCGGGGCGCCGATGATCTCGACAAGCTTTGGCCGGGTCTTCATAAACGTTCACCTGGGCCTTTGGTCAAAGAAATCGACACTACGCCGCCGTCTCGCTGCGGTCAACGCCCCGGTCGGGATCGCTACCTCACAATGAAGAGCTCGTTTATAGCCAGCCGAGCGGTCACCAGGGTCGCCGTAAGGGTTGCCGTAAGGCGCCGCCATCGCTAGCCTACGCAGGTTCGTGGGCCGGTGGCCCGCCTTGGAGCAAGTCGCATGTCTGCCGCTTCGAAACAGGTCTTCCTGGCCAGCCTGATGGGTCTTTTGGCTCTGCTCCCGCGGGCGACCAAGGCGCAAGGCGGGCCGGCCGAGGAGACCGTCCTTCTCGTCGGTGTCACGCATGGACCGCGCAGCGAGGTGCGGCTTGGCCGGGGCCTTGAGGAGCACCTGCGACTGACCGGTGAGCCTGTGGTCGCGAGCACCCGCCTGACGGCGGCGGAGCGCCTGTGCAGCGATGGCGAGTGCCTGGAGCGACTCGCCCGCCGCGAGCACGCTGGGCTGGCGGTGACCGTCAGCCTGCGCGATAGCGGCCCGCAGAGCTACTTTGTGACGCTGGCCCTGTTTGACGTGCAGCGCCGGCTGCCCGTGCAGGCCGAGTCGGTCTGCGACGCCTGCGGGCCCGACGAGCTCGCGACCAAGCTGAACGACCTGAGCGACAAGACCTTCCGCCTGTACCGGGAGCGCCTGCAGCAAGGCTCGCCGCCCCGGGCTCAGCCCGCAGGCGAGAGCTTGGCGCTGGCGCCGGGCGCGGCGACCGCGGTGGGGGTGCCGCCATCGCCCCGGGAGGGTCGTCAGCCGCTGTCGCGGCAGCGCAAGATCATTGCTGGGGTGCTTGGGGCCGCGGCCCTCGGGATGCTCATCCCGTCGATCTTCTGGTCGGTCAAAGATGGCCAGCCGGCGCCGCCGCCGTGCGCCGACAGCCCGCTTGTCGCGCAGGACTGTCGATACGATAATAAGGCTCTCTACGGGGTCGGGTATGCGGTTACGGCGGCGCTCACCGGCGGTCTGCTGCTCACCTTGTTTCTCCCGGTCCCGGCAGCGAGTCCGCAGGCGGCCCCCCCGGCCGAGAAGGTCCAGTGAACTGTATGCAGACGCTGAAGATTCTGACCCTCGGTGCGCTGGCGATGTTCTCGCGCTACGACGCGGGCGGCGGCTGTGTTGCAAACTTCAGCCCGAGCGCCTCCGATATGGGCGCCGATATGGGCGCCACCCTGCAAGTCACCCCGACGCGAATCTCGGTCACCGCCGGCGCCGTCCTGCAGCTGGACGGCGGCCCCGGGCGCGCCGGTCAGAGCGTAAAGCTCAAGCAGGGAGCGCTGGAGGTGACCCTGGGGGTGCTGGACGGGCAGGGGCACCTGCAGCGGACCCTGAGCAGCGCCGAGCTGACCACGCTGGCGCTGGGCCCGGCTCAGGTAACCGACGGCGCTGGCGGGCAGGCCGTGGTGCGGTTCTTCATCGAACCTAGACTGGATAATGCGCCGGCACCATTTGCAGTAGGGCCGGTGAGTAAAGCTGGTCCCACGCCTGTCTGGGTTGGAATTGCACAAAAGAAAATTCTTACATTGAACCTAAGAGATGCTACAGGAACTGGTTTGATAAGACAATCTGTTGGCGAGTACTTATTTGATAAAAGTGCGATGTTGGTTGTATCTCTGGTACAAAATTACAAGAGCTATTCGAGTCCGACTTTTCCAGGAAATTATTCTGATGAAGGTAGCAAATTCCAATATACCTCAACAGGTATAAGTCTGACGAGAAGTAGCTTCTATTTGGCGGAATACGATGCGACAGGACCACAGGCTGCCTTCGTCAACTGCCCGCTAGATGCGGGTTGCAATGGAATGCTCACTGCTCGTCCCTTTAGCCGAATAACATCTATGTGTGCCGCTCTGGATGGCACCCTCTTCGCCGCCATCATCACTGCCAGCGGCGCGCCGGCTGGGTTGAAGGTATTTCGCGACGGCACGCTCGGTGCTGCGGTCGACCTCATGGGGGCAAGCACGGCGCTCCCGCACGAGACGATGCTCGGCGCGGGAAAGCTCAACGACGATGACCAGCCGGATCTCATCGCCTTGACGCCCGCGGGGGCGGTGACGATCTGGGTCGGCGGGCTGGGTCCGCTGGTCGCCAGCGACTCCCTGACTGCGGCCGTCCAGCAGGGCCTGAGCGCGCTCGGCATCGCCGCTCCTAGCGCCTTGGGGGTCGGCGATCTCGATGGGGATGGGCTGGACGATCTGGTGGTGGCCAGCAATGCCCAGGTCGTGACGCTGCTGAACCAGGGGGACGGCCACTTCAGCGGCAGCGCCGGACCGACGGCGCCGGCGGGGCTGGCTCCGGTGACGGCGCTGGCCATCGGCGATGTCAGCGTCAGCGGGCGCGGCATCCCGGATCTGGTGCTGGCCTCCAAGGATCAGCACAGCATCGGCGCGATCGAGAGCAGCGCTACCTACTGAGCCGGCCGCCTGCCGGGCGGCTGTGCTGCGCGGTTGACACCTCAATTTGGCGCGGGCTAGGGTGCGCCGCATGCATCCTTTACGGACTTGCAGCACCGCGCGGCGATCGGGTAAAGGCGGGGGCGCTCGCTCTGCGGGCTCGGTTGCCCATCTCATCGTTAGCTCCGCCGGGCACCGCACGCGAGCCGCGCTGCTGGCGACGCTCTGCGCGGGGCTCGGCATCGCCTGGGCCGCCCCCGGGCGGGCCGAGAAGCCGCAGCGGACGTGGACCTACCTGACGACCGGCAACGGCCACGGCTTCCAGTTCTATGACACGGCGCGCAACAAGATCACCCACTTCCTCGAGCACCCGTACCGCTACCTGGCCCCGCGCCCGGGCGATCCCAAGTCCGATGGGATCGGGCGCCGCCAGCTCGCCTATGACTTCTACTTCGGCATCCGGGGCGGCGGCGGCGGCGGCTGGCTGAACGAGGGCACGGCCGGCGAGCCGGGCTACCTCGATGAGACCAACATCATCCAGGTGCCGCTCTCGCTCGCCGGTACGAGCGCCCAGACGTACTACTACGCCCCGTTCGGCTACGAAGGCAACGCGATGATCGCGCTGCTCAACGCGCCCGCCGCCAGCGATGGGTTTACCCTCTTCAACTTCCACCTCGGCGACGGCACTCCCGACACCCCCAACGCCAACGGCGAGTCGCTGCGAGTCGCTGCCGATGGCGCCTCGCTCATCGAGACCGGCGCCGGCGGCGGCGCGATGATCTACGTCCCGCTGTCCCCGACCGCGCACATCGACTGCGACAACGTCTACTCCAAGGTGAAGGCCGGCCAGAGCCTGGGCGACAACAAGACCTGCAAGGGCACCGACATCGTGCCTGCCTTCCAGGGGTCGCTGCAGGGGGCGCAGAACGGCTGGCTCGGCGTCGCCATCTTGTTTGTCGCCGACAGCGCCGCCGCCGACGCCACCTTGGCGCAGTTTAAGACCTGGGTGAACGGGCGCGGACCCGAGCAGCTGCTCGCCGACGCCCGCTCCGAGTGGGACCGCTGGCGCAAGCCGCCGCCGGCCGCGGTCGCCCTGTGCACCGACAACGAGAAGAAGCTGTGGCGGCAGAGTGAAGCGGTGCTGCGCATGGGCCAGGTGCGCGAGCCGGTCACCGCCACCCGCAAAAACTACGGCATGATGCTGGCGAGCCTGCCCCCGGGCGAGTGGCACACCGGCTGGGTGCGCGACGGCATGTACGCGATCGTCGCGCTCGCCCGCATGGGCCACCACGCCGAGGCCAAGATGGCGCTGGAGTTTTTCCTCAACGCCGAGCCGTCGAGCAAGTTCAGCTCCTACGTGGGCGGCCAGACCTACCGCGTCTCGGTGTGCCGCTACTTCGGCAACGGCGAGGAGGAGGCCGACTACTCCGGCCAGCAGACCCCCAACGTCGAGATTGACGGCTGGGGCCTGATGATGTGGGCTGCTCGCCAGTACCTTGACGCCTCCGGCGACACCGCCTGGCTGGCGACCAGCACGCGCCTGGGTCCGACAGTGTACGAGGCGCTGCTGCGCGGGGTGGCACAGCCGCTGGCCGCCAACACCGAGTCCACCGGCATCGCCAAGGCCGACTCGTCGATCTGGGAGGCCCACGACGCCAACAAGAAGCACTACGCCTACACCACCCTGGCGGCGATCCGCGGCTTCTGCGACATGGCGCAGATCGCCCAGAAGGCAGGGCAGGGCGGCGACGCGACGACCTACCGGGCCTTGTCCAAGAAGGCGCGCACCGGCTTGCTGGCCGCCTTCGTCGACCCGCAGGGGGCGCTGGCCGGCTCGCTGGAGGGGCTGGCGATGAACCAGTACCACGACGGCGCGGTGGTCGAGGCCTTCACCTTCAACATCTTCACCCAGGCCGAGTACGCGGGCCAGACCGCCAAGGCGACGCTGAGCCTCATCAACCAGCTGCGCGTCGAGAGCGGCGGCTTCAAGCGCAACGACGACGGCAAGTCCTCCTACGACAACAACGAGTGGATCCTCATCGACCTGCGCATGGCCGACGCCCTGTGGCGGGCCGGCCGCGAGCCCGACGCCAGCGGTATCCTGCAGCCGGTCATCGACAAGGCGAGCGCCAACTTCTTCCTCCTGCCCGAGCTGTACAACGCGGTACGGGCCGACGGCGCCGTCGGCAAGTATGCAGGCAGCATCCCGATGGTCGGCTACGGCGGCGGGGCCTACATCCTGACCATGCTCGATCGCTCCGGGCTGGTCGAGCCCAACGACTGCGGCGATGGCGTTGGCAACAAGACCAGCGGTCGCGCCTATAAGTGCGGGGTCGACAACCCCAGCACTCCCGATGGCGGCAACGTGACCAACCCGCCGGCGCCCAATGCCGATGCAGTCCCCTATGTCGGCGCCTGCCTGTGCACGATCGGCCGTCGCGCGGACACGGCCGGCGGCCCGCCCGGCCTGGCGCTGGGTGGGCTGGTCTTGCTCGGCCTTGGCCTTGTGGCGCGGCGCTTGCGGCGGGCCCAATGAGCGAGCGAATCGTCCAGGTCGGGGGCAGGCAGGGCTGCAGGTCCGCGCGGCACGCGGG
Source organism: Polyangia bacterium (assembly GCA_044222245.1). Lineage (GTDB taxonomy): Bacteria > Myxococcota_A > Polyangia > Palsa-1104 > JAEUJZ01 > CALFML01. The sequence continues at coordinate 9,743 of JBGANQ010000089.1, forward strand.
GGGCGGCCATCGGTGCGCTGGCCCAAGGCGAGGCCAGGGTCTGCTTCCGCTGGTGGTCTGCGCGCTCCTGCATGCGCGGTCGGCCGCGGCGCGCCCCGCCCAGACCGACCCGAGTGCCACTCCCGGCTCTGCCGCTGAAGCTGCGAGCCAGCCGCCCGACGCCGCGGGCAAGGCCCAGCCTGACCCGAGCACGAGCCTGGCAAACGGACCCAACCCCCCCCCCACCGAGCCGACCGGCGCTGAGCAGCCGGCGACCGCGCAGCCGACGGTCGCGCAGCCGGCGACCAGTGACAAGCCGGCCGTGGCGAGCACGGCGGCGACCGCCGACTCGGTCCAGGGGCGCCAGGCCCAGCCGGGCGTCGGGGTGTCGATCGGCCCGGTGGATCTGCGCGTGCGCGGCTACTTTCGCGCTCCCCTGCGGGTCTCGTTCCGCAGCCGCAACGGCGGCGGCCAGGGGGGCGACTCCGGCTACAACATCCACAGCCCCTGGCTCGTCGACGACGACTATTTCCGCTCCGGCTTCCAGTACCTGCGCACCCAGGAGTCCGACTGGTCGGAGATCTACTTCTCCGCCGGCAACAAGTATCTGTCCGGCGATGTCGCGCTCATGGGCTCGCTCTACTCCGACTGGGCGCGGCCGCTGCTCGATCGCCAGTGGGGCATCGCTCAGGGGTTTCTGACCTTCCGCTGGGAGTCGCTCGGGCCGCGGCTGCGCTTTCGCATGCATGTGCGCGCCGGCTCGTTCTGGGATCGCTTCGGCTGGCTGGAGAACTACGACACCTACCTTTTCGGCCGCACCCACCAGCTGGGCGGCCAGGTCCGGCTGGAGTTCGGGCTGCGCGACGTCACCCTGTGGCTGGTCCAGGGGGTCGGCGCCCACCAGGAGGCGCTCGACGCCAACCAGGGCCTCACCCTGCTCAACTACCTGCACGCCGGGCTCGATGTGCGGCGCTTTGCCCAGGTCGGCTTCTACTTTCTCGACACCCAGTCCCGCGATCGCCAGCAGCTCAAGGAGATCCAGGACGCCAGCATGCAAGTCATTGGCCTGGACGCCCGCATCTCGCCATGGGTGGGCAGCTTGTACCTGGGCGGCTCGTTGATCACCGCCAGCCAGGCGCAGTACTTAAGCCCGGTCCTTGAAGTGATGCACGTCCTTGGCGGCCGCGGCCTGGTCGAGAACTACCTCGGCACCGAAAAGAGCGACGGAGTCGGCTCGGTCTGGAACCTGGCCGCGGAGTACACCGTCAGCCTGCAGCGCATCCTGCGCCACTTCAGCCGCGCCGCCGATGCCGACGTGCACGACGGTCGCGAGGCCAAGGACGCCCGCGGCATGATGAAGCGCGGCGAGGTCACCCTCAAGTGGTTCGGGCTGCTCGCCTACACCCAGAGCAAGCAGGCCGATCCCGATCCGGCGGTGAACCGCGATGGCCGCCTGTCATTCAAGTGGGGCGCCGAGCTCTTGTGGCAGCCGCTGTCGTTCCTGTTTGCGTCGCTGCGCTACGATCGAGTGATCATCGATGTGCAGGACGACGCGGCGGCGTTCCGGGTGCTGACGCCGCGCATCGGCCTGACGATCAACTGGCTGGTCGGGGCGCAGATCTTCCTACAGTACTCGCACTACGACTACGGCGAGCGGGTGCGCCTGCGTCCCGGTCAGGTGGCCCTGGAGACCCTGCCCGACACCGACGTCGTCAAGCTGCAGGCGCAGGTGGCGTTCTAGCGCGGCTGCAGGGGCGGGCTACTTGCGACCGCTGCCGCCGCGTCCGACCGGATCGTGATCCGGATCGAGCGTGTCGGTCAGGACCTTGCCCATCGACCGCGAAGAGCCGCCGCCGGTCGAGCGCGGCGCCGGCGACCAGCGATCGCGGCTCTCGGTGGCCGACCGATCTTCGATGCCGGGCGAGGAAGAAGGGACGGGGAACTGGCTGGTGCGGCTCAGCGGCTTGGGCTGCGTCACCCGGCTGACGGTCGACAGCGGTGAGGTCGGCGAGCCGGGTGGGAACGAGCCCTGAGCCGGCGGCGAGGTGCGCTGGCGGCTTGGACCGGGGGGCACCGAGCCGCGATTGGCCGACGGCGGATCGTTGGGCTGCAGCGGCAGGTTGCTCTCGTCCGAGGCCTCGGCGCCGCGCCCGGGCAGGGGCGGCAGCCACGGGCCCGAGGTGTGAGACGGCGAGGCGTGGGTGTCGCTCTGGATCCAGTCGCTGCGCCACTTGCGGGCGAGGTTTAGCCCCTGCTCATAGCCATCGACGATCTCGGAGCGCCCGTCCGAGGCGGTGACCACCACCTTGGTGATGTCCCCCTGCGAGCCCAGCGAGAGCGCTACCCAGCTGTTGTCAGCCGCCTGCCATCGACAGCTTTCGCGTCCTTTGGTAGCGACGAGTCGCCACTCCATATCGCGGTCGTCTTTGGCCACGTAATTAGGGTACCACAAGACTACAAAAGTTTGGTTTCCTTGCGCACTCGGCGGCGCGATAAGTGCGCGGTATCAGAGTCGGACCTGTGCCGGCCCGGCGTGGCCGCGACTCAGTTTGAGTGAGCCGGCGGCCCGCCCACCACCAGCCTTTAAGGGTTGAGCTTTTTCTCGGCCAGCTCCAGGGTCTGCTTGGCCTTGGCCGAGCCCGGCGCTTGCTTGAGCAGCTTGCGTGAAGCGTCAGCGCACTCCTTGAACTTGCCGATCTTATAGAGCGCCTGGACCAGCAGCTCCTGGTAGGAAGTGCGTCGCGGCGCCAGCTTGGCGGCCTTGCCCAGCTGCCGCGCGGCGACCTCGAAGTTGCCCTGCTCGAAGGCGGCCTCGCCCAGGCCCCCCACGGCCTCGGCGCTGCGCGGGTCCAGCTCGACGGCGCGAGCGAACAGGGCGGCGGCGGCCTCAGGCTCACCGTCATCGAGCTTCTTGCGGCCGCTCTGCAAAAGGGCGGCGGCGTCGCCGGGCTTCTTGTCGGGCTTGTCGGCTTTGGCCGGTGCCGACTCGGGCGCCGACTTGTCGGGCGGCTGCGTGGCGGCCTCTTTGCGATCGGCATCGGCCTTCTTGGTCCCAGGCGCCACCTTGGTCTTGCCTTCGCTGGCTTTGTCTTCGGCTGCCGCGGCGCGACGCTCTTTGGCCGAACCAGCCTTGGCCTTGGCCGGCGGCCCTGCCGGTTCGGCAGCGGGGCGGGGCGCTTCCCTGGCGGGCTGCTCGGCGGCCGGCGCCGCAGCGATCGGTGAAGCAGTCGGCTGCTCGGTTGCGGTCCGGTCGCCAGGTCCAGCCGCGGCAGCCTCGGGTCCCTTGGCCGGCGCCGTCCGATCGCCCGCCGGCGAGGTTGCCGGCAGCGCGGTGGCCACCGGGAGCGGGGTCACCTCCGGCCCCGGCTTGGCTGCCCCGGGCTCTGGGGTGGCCGCTGGCGGCGTCGCGGGTTGCGGGGGGGCGGCCGGCTGGGTGTTCGCGGCGGAGCTAGGCTCCGGGGTCGGGGCTGGCAGCGCGGGGCTGGTCACCGCCGTGACTGTGGGACTCGGGCGGGGCGTGGCGGGACGCGTGGCGATGTACACCAGCAGCAGCAGCAAAAGACCCGCCGCCGCCGCGGGCACCAGCCACTTGGGCAGCGGCGGGCGGGCGAGCGGTATGTCGCCTTCGTCGGCGGCAAAGCCCTCGGTGGCGCTCGCCGCCGGGGTCGAGAACCAGTTTGCCTCGGCCCCAGGCGAGCGCGGCGCCGCTGCCCCGTCTTTGGGCGTGTCGCGAGACGGACTCTCCTGGCTCGCCGCGGCGGCCGTGTCGGCCGCGGCGGCCTCTGGCGCGGCCGCGCTGGTCCCGCCGGGCGTCGGGCTGCGGCTGCTCGCCAGGTGGCCGATGAGCGGCGTCTCGTCTTCGCGCGCGGCGACGCGAATCTGCGGGATCGTGGCGTCGCCGGTGTCGGCGTCCTCTTCGCCCTCCGCGGGCCCGAGTCCGGCGATCACCGGGGATGGCTCGGTGATGACGGGCGCTGCGGCGGGTGGCGCTGCGGCTGCCTTGCCGGGCGCCGGTCGCGGCGGCTCGACCGCGGCCGGCGGGGCTGCCAGGCGCTCAAAGGGAATGGTCTCGCGGCCGGGGTCCGGGTCGCTGCGCGGGGCGGGCGCCGGGCGGGCGGGCTCGCTGCGACTCTCGCTCGGTCGCGATATCGAGGACGGCGGCTTGGTGGCGGCGACGCGATCGCTGGTCTTGCTGGCCGTGCCGAGCGTACTCGGACCGAGTCCGGAGGCAGTGGTCACAAGCGGCTTGTCGCCGAGCCTGCCGGCGGTAGAGGGCGTGCTCGGGCCGAGGCCAGCGGCAGTGGTGGCGAGCGCCTTGGCCGCCCCACCCGCCGCGGTCCGGGCGGCGGGTGCGGGCGCCGGAGCCGCGGCGGCCGTCGGCAGGGCCTTATTGGGTTCGCTCGCCTTGGGTCCCCCAGGGCCCGGGAACAGCGAGCGCATCGCCGCGATCGCCGGGGCCGAGATCGGCCGCGGGGCCGCCCCACCGGTGGCGGTCGGTGGGCTGCCCGCCGAGGCGGCGCCCGGACCGAACTTCATCTCCTCGACCGGGGTGTCGGCCGAGGGCGCGTGGCCCGCCGGCTCGCTCATGCTCGCCGACTCGGTGAGGTCGGTGGCGTGCAGCGCCGGCAGCGCCGCCTCTTCCCAGGCCGAAGCCTCCTGCTCGAGCAGGGCGCGGGCGGTGCGCGGCGTCGGATCGTTGCGCGGCGGGCTCGTCGCGGCGACCAGCAGGCTGGGCTTGGCCGCGGGCTCTTTGCCGGGTGTCGCCGGTCGCGCTGGCTCGGCCGCGGGAGCGCGCGCCGGGGGCACGCTCTTGGACTCGACCGCCGGCAGGCGTGCCCCGAGCAGCTGCAGCTCGCCCGAGACGCTGCTCTTGGCCTGGGAGGCGATCGCCGCCGGCTCTGCCGCCGGCCCGGCCTTGCCCTCGCTCGGGCCGGGCGCTGAGCCCGGGCGGGTCGACTTGACCGCCGGGTACGACAGCGTGGTGCGCAGCGGCGCCGCTGGCGCGGGGGCCGCGGCCGGCGCTTTCTTGTCCCCTGCACCCTGCGCCAGGGCGCGGTTTCCCGGCGCCACGGTCGGCATCACCTGGGTCGGGTGCGGCGGCGCCTCCCCGTCTTCGACCGGGATCGGCTTCAGCGACGGCGAGCTCACAAAGACCTGCATGAACGGGTTGGCCCGCGCCGGTGCGGCGGCGGCTTCCTTGGCCCCGGCCAGCTTGCTCGCCTGCTGGTTGGTCAGCTGCATCGGCATCGGCGGCTGATTGGCCAGCACCTGCTTGCGCCCGAGCGCATCGAGCAGCTGCGCCACCGTCTGAAAGCGCTCGCCCGGCCGCTTGGCCAGGGCGGTGCGCACCACCGACTCCAGCCACGGCGGGCTGTCGGGGCGGCGCTCGCGCACGCGCGGCACCGGCGCATCCAGGACCTTCTGCAGGACCTCGAACGTCCCGCCGCCCTTAAACGGCGGCTCCCCGACCAGCATCTCAAAGCCGAGCACCCCCAGCGAGTAGATGTCGGCGCGGCGGTCGGCGGCCTCGCCGCGCGCCTGCTCGGGGGCCATGTAGCGCGGATCGCCGTAGGTCATGCCCATCGCCGTGCGCTGAGCATCGACCTCGGGCTGCACCAGCTTGGCCAGGCCGAAGTCGAGGATCTTGACGAAGTCCTGCCGGCCGCGCCGCCGGGTGAGAAAGATGCTCCGCGGGCGCAGGTCGCGGTGGACGTAGCCCAGGGTGTGCGCCTCCATCAAGCCGTCGGCGATCTGGCCCAGGATGTCGGCGGTGCGCTCGGGCGAGATCCGGCCCTCGCGGCTGAGCACCGAAGACAGGGTCTCGCCATCGAGGAACTCCATCGCGAAGAACAGCCGATCGTCATCGGTGCGGCCGAAGTCGTGGACCTGCGGGATGTGGTCGTTGTCGATCTCGCAGACGGTGATCGCCTCGCGGCGGAAGCGCTCGATGGCCTCTTCGCTGAGGGCCAGCTGCTTGTGCAGCAGCTTGACCGCCATGCGCCGGCGCAGGGTGACGTGCTCGGCCCGATACAGCGTCCCGGCGCTGCCCTGGCCGATCTTCTCGACCAGGTGGTAGCGGCCCCCAACGGTCATGCCGATCAGCTCATCGCCGTCGGAGTGGTGGGTCGCCGCGCCGCAGGCAGAGCAGTACAGGGCCTCGCTCGGGTTTTCGGTGCGGCAGCTCGGGCATTCGACGGTGGCCATCAAGTCCCCTCAAAGGCATGGTGAAAGGCGACCACCCGCGCCCATGCCGCGGCGGGAGTCTGAGTAGAGATTGCGAGGGTGCTTCGCGCCGTGGAAGTTAGCAAAAAGCGCGGTCGCCGCGAAAGTAGAGCGCTGAACCGTGAGCGCGCCGAGCTTGGCTGCGGCCTCACTGCGGGCTGCATGACAGGATGGATCCCTGCACGCCATTGACGGTGACGCTGAGCGCGCGGCAGGGCGAGCTCGGCGCGCAGCTGGGCTGGGCTGCGCAGGTCTGCAGGCAGTAGCGGCCGCGCGGATACTGCAGGCAGCGATAGGACTGGCAGTCGCTGTCCTTGCTGCAGGCGGCGCCGGGGGCGGCGGCGGCGCTGGCGGCGGGCACGCAGTAGGTCGAAAGCGTCGGACTTGCCGCCGAGCTGACCAGCGGCACGCAGACCTGGCCAGCGTCGCAGTCGGTCTGGCTCTGGCAGCCCGTGGTGTCGGCGGCCGGCGTGCACAGCCCGCTGTCACACAGGGTCGCGGTCGGGCACGGCTCCTCGATAAAGCCCAGGGCATCGCTGGCGTCGCGCCCGCACACCATGGCCACCTGCGGGCTGCGCGTCGGGTCGCCGCACTGCCGGTCGCCGAGGTTGCAGCTTACAGGGTTTGGATATTCGGGGTTAGTGGAGGTGCAGCCCAAGACCGAGCTTGTCCAGATGCCCAGCACCAACAAGAGTCCGCGCACCGTGTGTCCTGGCTTCATTGAAACACCTCGTCGCAAGGCCCCGCCGGGTCAGCCAGATGGGCTAGAACTGACCGGCCAGCTGCAGGGCCGCACCGCCGGCGATGGGAACCGGCAAAAGGGCGGTCTTGTGCCGGCGCTGCTCGCGCTTGTCCAGATAGAAGAGCACAGCGAAGGCGCCAGCGCTCGCCAGCCCGCCGCCGAGCAGCAGGCCGAGCCCGGGGCCCAGGTTGCCCTGGTAGACCTGCGGGCACTGGTTGCGCGGCACATTGGCCCCGCAGTTGGTCTGTCCTTCGAGGCTCGCGAAGTAGAGAAACGGGATCGAGCTGACGACGAAGGCGCCGCCGACCACGGCCGCGGCGATCCACCCGTAGCGGTAGCCGTGGTTATATGGGGTGGCGCTGGCCGGAGGAGGAGGAGGCGGCGGCGGCGCGACCGGCTCGGGCGGCGGGGTCAAGGCGGCGCCCGGCTCGGGGGCGCTCGGATCTTTGAGCTGCGGCTCGGGCGGCTTGTCCGCGACCTTGGGGGCGGTCTTCTCGGCCACCAGCTGGGCGGCGAGTCCGGCGCTGGCGCGGCGCAGCGCCTCGTAGGCGCGGGAGAGGTTGCAGCCGTCGCTGTCGTCGCCGCAGCGCTCGGTGCCGGTCATCGGCAGGGCGGCGCCCGTCTGATCGAAGGTCGAAAGCTCAATCGTATAGGCGCTGCCACCGACGGCGCCTTTGACGGCGATGCGGGCGACCACCAGGCGGTCGGCGGACAGCTGGGCGGCGACCTGGCCGAGGCACGGCCCCGACTGGCAGCTGAGGAGCTCGGCGTTGCCGCGCAGCCGCTGCCGGACCTCATCGGCGGGGACGACCGTGGTCGACACGCCCGCCTCGTCCTGCAGCCCCTTGGTCAGGGTGTCGTGGAACTTATTGCGCTTGCCATCGGAAAACGGCGAGTGCGAGTCGATACTCGGAGGCAGCACCGCGACCCGCGCAGCAAGCGCTACCGGCGCCGCTCCTATAATGGCCCCAACAAGCGATAGACGAGCCAGGACGGAGGGGAAGCTCATGCCGCCCAGTCTATCATGGTCACACTGCAAAGGAAGGGCTAGCGCCTACCCCGCCACACTGGCAAATTGTGCAGTTAGCTGCGCAGGGACCTGCGGCAGAAGCGCTGGCGGCGCGGTGGCTCGCAGCGGCGAGGTGTGGGCCGCTGTCCTGGTGAGCAGCGCGGCTTGGTTAGCGGTAACGACAAACGGAGGATAGCGACTCATGGAGCAGTCAGCAGGGCAGTATTTGAAGGGAATGCTGGAAGGGCGAGTGGCCGTCGTCACCGGGGCCGGTCGCGGCATCGGTCGGGTCTGCGCGCTCACCCTGGCCCAGGCGGGGGCGCGGGTGGTCATAAACGATCTCGAGAGTGGGCCCGCGAGCGAGGCGGTCAGCGAGTGCAACGCCCGCTTCCCCGGCCACGCCGTCGCCTCGGTCGGCTCGGTGACCGAGCCCGCCTATACCGACCAGCTCATGAAGGCGGCGGTGACCGCCTTTGGCCACCTCGACATCCTGGTCAATAACGCCGGCCTGTCCCGCGATCGCATGTGCCACCAGATGACCGACGAGATGTGGGACCTGGTGATCGATGTCAACCTGACCGGGACCTTCAACTGCATCCGCTCCGCCGCGCCGTATCTGCGCGAGGTCGCCAAGCGCGAGATGGAAGAGCACGGCCAGCCGCGCTACCACCGCAAGATCGTGAACTTCTTCTCGACCGCGGCGATCCGCGGCAACCCCGGCCAGATCAACTACGTCGCCGCCAAGATGGGCAACGTCGGCATCACTCGCGTCGTCGCCCAGGAGTGGGCGCGCTTTGGCATCAACGTCAACGCGGTGGCCCCCGGCTTTACCGAGACGCGCATGACCGCGGCCAAGAAGCCGGGCGACGTGCTGGGCGTCCCCGAGGAGCAGCGGCAGGCGACCCTGCAGCGCATCCCGATGGGGCGGTTCGGGCTGCCGCAGGACATCGCCAACGCGGTGCTGTTCTTCGCCTCGCCGCTGTCGGACTACATCACCGGGCAGACGATCAACGTCTCGGGCGGCATGCAGATCCCGTAGCCGCCTGGGCGGCCGAGGGGCCGGCTGGGGGGGCTAGCTTAGGCGTAGCGCTTGATGAACAGCTCGCGCAGGCCCTTGTGCTCGCGCAAGAGGTCCAACGTCTCGTCGGCGTGGCCGGTGCAGTAGCCGTTGCCGACCAGCATGTCGATGTCCTTGCTGACCCCCTCGGCGCCGAGCGCGGCGGCGGTGAAGCTGGTCGCCATCGAGAAGAAGTAGACGGTGCCGCCGGTGCGGGTGGGCAGGATGGCGGCCATCTCCGAGCGCGCCACGCTGACGCAGCTCACCACCAGATCGAACTCGCCACCGCCGGCGGCGGTCACCTTCTCGGCCAGGCTCAGGGCGTCGGTGGCGTCGGCGCTCAGCACCCGGTCGAACAGCCCCAGCGACTCGGCGTCGGCGGCCGCGCCCGGCTGGTTCTCGACCCCGACGATCAGCGGCACGCCGGCATGCCGCGCGGCGGCGGCAACGATCAGGCCCGACTTGCCGCCGCAGCCGAGCACGAGCAGCCGCCGCACCTCCTTGCCGGGGGCCGGGCGGGCGCACAGCCGGCTCACCTGCGGCCCCGCGCCGGCGACATCCAGCGCCGCCAGCGCGACGTTTTCGGGGACGAAGTCGGGCAGCCGCGCCCACGCCCCCGAGGCGAACAGCACGGCGCGACCGCGGACGTCGACCTGGTGGGCGTGCAGGTGGACGCTCTTTATCTCCTCCAGGTGCAGCGGCGTCAGAGACAGCGACACCAGGGTGGCGATGCGCTCGCCGGGACGCAGGCCGCGGTGCGGCTCGGGCAGCCGGTCGCCGACGCTGTGCACCCGCCCGAGCAGCATCCCGCCCGAGCCGGTCACCGGGTTGTGCATCTTGCCGCGCGTCGCGACGGTCTCGCGGATGAGCCGTGCCACCCCCTGGTGCGGCTCTTCCCCGGCGGTGCGCGCCGCCTCTTCCATCTGCCGGCAGCTGGCGGCGTCGATGTTCAGTCGCTCGACGTCGATGAGCAGCTCGTAGGCGGCGCCGCGCGGCGATGGGTCCGGCGTGTTGTCGAGCTTCCACGCCGCCTGCGGCAGCACATGCTGCGGTTCGCGCACCCGGTGCAGTCCGAAGCGAAACTCCAGGGGAATATCAGAGGCCGAATTCGCAACCAAAGCAGCCATGGTCTTTTCTCTCCAAGTCGCCTGTCACTGCAGCTGGGCGACGCGCCAGCGTCCCTGCTCGAGCACCAGTCGTACTTGCTGCCCCTCGCCGAGCGGCAGCCGCGCCGTCGTGCCGTCGACCTGGAAGGGCTCGTTCCAGTGCTTCTGCAGCGCGGTCAGCTGCGCCTGCAGGCCGGCGCGCGCCGAGCCCTCGAACCGGGCGCGCAGCTGCTCGGGGGTCAGCTGCTCGGCCAGCGCGCGCGGCACAAAGCGCAGCAGCGCCTGATAGCGCCCCGCGTGCAGGGCGCGGGCGAACGAGCGCACCGTCTCTTCGGGGGTAGACTGCGGGTAGAAATCCAGCGGGTTCTGGCTGAACAGATAGGCGCCGCCCGCGGCGCCGGCCGCCTCGTCGCTCGCGGGCGCCGCGGCCTGGCTCAGGCGCAGCGCGCTGCCGTCGGCCAGCGTCAGCTCGACGAGCTGCTCGACGTGCGGGGCGGTGCCGGTGCGCAGCTCGCTCAGCGCCCGGCGGGCGTCCTCGCGCTGTGCCGCCGCCAGGCGGGTGAAGCAGGCGCGATCGCAGCGGCGGCGAAACGACTCATCCAGCAGGGTGTAGGCGGCCTCCGGATGCTCGCCGGCGGTCAGCTCGAGGTAGCGCTGGGCCGCCGGCAGCGGCGTCGGGGCGTGGGTCGTCACGCAGCCGACCAGGACAAGCCCGAGCCAACCGGCCCCGGCGCGCCAGCGGCTCGTCGGCGCGAGGCGGCCTGGCGATGCCGCGCCAGGCCGCCTCATGGTCGCGCTCCGCCGGCGTCGGGTGTCTGGCGCGCGGACAGCTTGTAGGGCGCGTCAAAGCAGGTCTTGCGGTCGCGGCTGCTGACGCGGACCAGCAGCTCGCCGCGCGCCCGCACGTTGAGTCCGCCGGCGCCGTCCGGGGTGCCCTTGACCGTGGGGTCGCTGCCGCGTCCAAGCTCGAGCGCGGCCTGACAGTCGCCGCCCGGCAGCGACAGCTTGAGCTGCCACTCGGCGGGGCCGGGGCTCGGCGGTCGCAGGCGGAAGCAGTCGAGGTCGCCGGGCCAGAGGAAGCCGGCGAGCTCGCCTTCGCTGCGTCCGCCGCCCACCGCCGTCAGCTTGAGCAGGCTGGCCTGGGCGCAGTCATCGTTGGGCTCGACCTCGGCGTCTTCGAGCTCGGGCTCGACCGTGAGCCGCAGGTGGTAGCGCGACTCGCCGGGCGGCCGGATGAAAGAAGTGCCGCGCACGGCAATAAAGGCGCGCGCGCTGCCCGCCGGCAGCGTCAGGTTGCGCAGCCGCAGCTCCTGCACGCCGCGGCTTGCGGCCACCTCCACAAGCGGAGTGAGCAGCGGGGCCACCGGCGCGCCGCCATCGGGTGGTGGCGCCAGGCCAGCGTCCAGTTCCGCGGCCGGGCGCGGCGCCGCCTCGACCAGCACGCGCACGCTCGGCACCACATAGGGAGTCGAGAGCTCGACCCGCAGCACCACCGGTGCCCGCAGGCCCTCAGTCGCCCCCGCCGAATCGGTGACCCGGCGGCCCACTGCCTCGGGCAGCGAGACCACCCAGTAGTCCTCGTCGCGCCGGTGCGACAGGGCGCCGGTCAGATCGACCCCCACCGCGGGGCTGGCGGCAACGGGCGTGTCGTTGGGCTCCTGCTCACTACCCGGCGGGGCCGGCACCGCTTCCACGGTCAGCTGATACCCGTAGTCAGCGGCCCCCTTGGCAGTGGCGGCGACCGTGCCGCGGACCCGCAGGTAAAAGGTCTGGTTCGCCGCCAGCACCAGGCTCTGCAGCACCTCGGGCTCGCCGCGGCCGCGCTCGTCCACGAGCGCCATCCGCTGCCCCTGGCCGGTCAGCAGCTCCAGCTGGAGATCGGCGAGCGGGCTGCCAGCGACGGCGATGCGCACCTGCTGCAGCGCTGCCGCGGTGCGATAGGCAAAGTAGTCATCATCCCCTTTGCCGGCCCCGAGCGCGGTCGGCGCCGCCAGCGAGCCGGCGATGCCTTGCCCGGCCACAAGGGGCTGGGCGTGCTCGAGATCGTCGTTGGGCTCGTGCTCTTCACCCAGCGGCGGCGTCGGCCCGGGACTTCTGGCCGGGCCGCCCGGCACCGGCGGCTTGGCTTCGACCAGCTCGACCACCGGCCCGCCATCGACGCGGCGCGGCAGCGGCTTGCGCAGGTTGCAGGCAGCGAGCGCAGCCAGGCCGACAAGCGAAGCAGCGATGAAACCCCTGGTTGTGGCTTGCATGGGCCTGTTCGCTCCGCCTGCGCTGCTTTTGAGGGTCGGGCTCGGGGGCTAGCGCGCCGGGCTGCTGTCGGCGCTGCCCTCGCCGCCGGCCGCCTCGCCGCCGGGCACCAGCACGGGCGGCAGGGTGGCCATGTACTCGGCCTCGGCGACCACCTGCCCTTCGACCTTGACCTCACCCTGGAACTTCCAGATCTTGCCGCGGCCGCGAATCAGAGTCGAGCACAGCTGCAGCTGATCCCCCGGCACCACCGGGCGGCGGAACTTGGCCTTGTCGATCGTGACCAGGTAGATCGCCTGCTCCCCGGCCTGCGCGCCGAGCCGCAGGCAGGCGTGCAGGGCCGAGGTCTGCGCCATCGCCTCCAGCAGCAGCACGCCGGGCATCACCGGATGACCGGGGAAGTGCCCGACGAAGAACGGCTCGTTGATCGTCACGTTCTTGAGGGCGATGCAGCCGTCGCCGCTGTACTCCACGACCCGGTCCACCAGGAGGAACGGGTAGCGGTGCGGCAGCATCCGCTGGATCGCTGTCACGTCAAGCGGCAGCTTGACTGCTGCGGCCTGGCCGCCGGCTGCCGTCACTTCGGACCACCCCCGCCTGCACCGCCGCCCGGTGCCGGCGCTGTCGGGCCCGCCTTCATCGAGTTGGCCTTGCGGATCACCTCATTGGTGATGTCCATCTCGCTCTGCTGCGGCCACAGCACCATGTCGGCGCGCAAGACCAGGTTGAACTTGTCGCGGTCGGCAATCTGGGCGATCGCCCGCAGCACCTTCTCCTGGATCGGTCCGGTGACCTTCAGCTCCTTATCCTGCAGCTCGCGCTGGGCCCGCACCGCGGTCTCCTGCAGGGCCTGGAACTTGGCCTGCAGCTCCTGCTTCTTCTTCTGCAGCGCGTCGGGCTTGAGCACCGCCTCCTGCTTGGCGAGGTCGTCGTCGAGCTTCTTGAGCTCGTCCTTTTTGGCCTCGAGCTCCTTCTGCTTGCGCTCGACCTCGCCCTTGAGCGAGCCGATCGCCGCCTTACCCTCGACCGACTCTTCGATCGCTCGCTGGATGTTCACGATGGCGATCTTCTGCGCCTGTGCGGTCCGCTCAAGGCCCAGACCCAGGAAGGCCAGAAGGGCAAAAAGGCCTGTGCACAACCTGAACACCAGTCTAATTCCACGGTGAGACATCGTCTGAAACTCCTTCTTTCTTGCGTACTGTCGTGATGGGTCGAGGAGCCGGCGCTTCCAGGTCCGGGGTTCACCGGGCCTAGAAGAAGTTGCCGATGGTGAACTCAAAGACGATCGGATCCTCGGAGACGCCGGGGGCGACCACCCGGTTTAGCGGAATGCCCCACTCAAAGCGTAGCGGACCGATGGGCGAGAACCAGCGGAAGCCGAAGCCCACCGAGTAGCGCAGGTTCTGGAACGTCGGATAGCGGCTGCAGGGGTTGAACACCTCGGGCAGCGTCGAGGTCGCGGTCTGCGAGGTGCAGTACTTGGCCTCGAGGTTGTAGCCATTGCCCATGTCGAAGAAGACCACGCCCTTAATCTGCACCGCCGGGATGATCAGGAACTCGATCTCGCTGTTGACGATAATCTGCCAGTTGGAGCCGACCGAGAACGGGATGAGGAACGAGTTCGGATCGAGCGCGCTCTGAATCTGAATCCGCGGTCCCAGCGAGAACAGGCGGAAGCCGCGGATGCTCTGGATGCCGCCGAGGAAGTAGCGCTCGTAGATCGGCACGCCATCGGCGCGCCGCGACAGCACCAGGCCCGACTCGGCGTTGAGGCGGAAGATGAACGGGCCCCAGATCGGCCGGTAGAAGCGCGCATACCCCGACACCCGGACGTAGTCGATCTCCGAGGCGATGTACTGGTCGGCGACCTCCACCGACAGCAGGTGGAACATGCCGCGGGTGGGGAACATGCGGTCGTTGCGCGAGTCAAACTGCATCCACAGGCGCACCGACGAGGTCCAGCCGCGGCGATACAGGTTCGCGAGCGTCCCGCCGGCGATCGACTGCACCTGGCCAAAGCCGGCGATGCTCAGGCCACTTGTGTTCTGGCCGACCTGCACCCACTCCAGCTTGTAGGTGCCGAGCAGGCGCACATAGTCGCCAAACTGGTAGCCCCAGGTGAGATCGCCGCCGCGCGTGGTGCGGTTGAAGTTCGGGTAGTAGAGCAGCTGGTTATAGCCGCTGAAGGCGAACGTCAGCTTGGTATCAAGGAAGTAGGGGTCGATGTAGTTGACCGAGAACAGCTGCCTCAGCGACGAGATCTGCGCCGACAGCCGCAGCGTCGTGCCGCGCCCGAAGAGGTTATTCTGCGCCACCTGGGCCTGGCCGATGAAGTTCTCGACCGAGGAGAAGCCGGCGCCGACCTGGAAGGTGCCGGTCGGGCGCTCGGTAACCTCGACGTTGACGATGAGCCGCTCGTCGCTGGAGCCGCGCTTGGTCGAGACCTCGACCTTCTCGAAGAAGCCGAGCGCCTGGGTGCGGTTCTTGGAGTAGTCGAGCAGCGCCTGGCTGAACAGCTCGCCCTCGACGACCTTGAGCTCGCGGCGGATGACCTTGTCGCGCGTCTTGGTGTTGCCGCGGATGTTGATGCGCTCGATGTAGACCTTTTTGCCCTGCTGCAGGTCAAAGGTCAGCGCCACCGTCCGGTTGTCGGCGTCCACCGAGGTGAGCGGCGAGACGTTCACGTTCGCGTAGCCGCGGTTTTTGTAATAGTCGTTGATCGCGATGATGTCGTTGCTGAGCTTGGTGCGGTTGAAGGTCTCGCCTTCTTTGACCCGCAGGCTGCGGATCATCTCCTCGCGCGGCAAGAGCAGCTCGCCCTTGAAGTCGAGCTTGCCGATTCGATAGATCTCGCCCTCTTCGATCGGGATCGAGATGTACAAAAACCGCTTGTCGGCCGACATCTCGATCGACGGCTTGCCGACCTTCACCGTGACGTAGCCGCGATCGTAGTAGAAGGCGGTGATGAGCAGCACGTCGCGCTCGAACGCCTCCTCGCGGTAGGTCCCCGAGGAGGTGATAAACGACAGCCAGTTGCCCTCCTGGGTGCCCATGACGCCGCGCAGCTCGGCGTCGGTGGCGTGCTTGTTGCCGAGGAAGCTGACCTTGCGCACCTCGACCTTGGCGTGCTCGTCGGCGATGAAGTAGATGTCAAGCTGGGTCGGCGAGTGGATCTTGACCTCGGTGCGCACGTCGGCCAGGTAGTAGCCCTTCTCGACGTACAGGTCGTGGATCTTCTCGGCGTTGCGCTTGACCTTGGCGGGGTCGTAGATCGTGTCCTTCTTCAGATCGAGGACTTCATTTATCTTGTCGAGGCCGACCTCGCTGTTGCCCGAGACGTAGATCTTGCGGATGCTGCGCTTCTCGCGCACGACGTAGGTGACGACGATGCCGCCCTCGCTGCCCTCGTCGGTCTCCACCCGCACGTCGTCGAACGAGTTCATCTTCCAGATGGCCTTGATGTCCTCCTGGATCTGGTGCAGCTCTAGCGGCTGGCCGACCTCGATCGGCTTTTGGCCGGGGCGCTCCTCGGTGGACAGGGCGCGCTGGATGGCGGCCGACTCGACTTTGACGTTGCCGCGGAAGTTGATCTTCTCGACCGAGCGGCCAAGCGGAATGTCGCCCTCGGCGCGCGCCGGGGCCGCAAGCGCCAGGGCGGCGGCCATCACCACCGCCGATATCGCCCACCAGCGTGTCGCCTGCTGCCTCACGCGTGCTCCCGCTCTGGCGCGGGCAAGCCGTCGCCTATCTCGCCCCGGACCATGTGCAGCCGCCGCGGCATCCGCGCCGCCAAGTCTTCGTTATGGGTCACCACGATCATCGTCATACCGCGCTCGCGGTTGAGGTCCACCAAGAGCTCATGGATAGCTGCGCCGGTGCGGGCGTCAAGGTTTCCCGTGGGTTCGTCGGCGAGAAGTAGCCGCGGCTCCATCACCAGGGCGCGGGCGAGCGCCACCCGCTGCTGCTCGCCGCCCGACAGCTCGCCCGGGCGGTGCTCCAGGCGGTGCCCGAGGCCCACCGCGCCCAGCAGGCCGCGGGCGCGCTTCTCCGCCTCGGGACGCAGCAGGCCGGCGATGAGGCCGGGCATCGCCACGTTCTCCACGGCGGTAAACTCGGGCAACAGGTGATGGAACTGAAACACGAAGCCGATGGTGCGGTTGCGAAACGCGGCCAGCTCCACCGCGTTCATCTGCGTCAGGTCCTGGCCGTCTATGCAGATGCGGCCGCTGCTCGGCGCGTCCAGGGTGCCGAGCACGTGCAGGAACGTCGACTTGCCGGCCCCCGAGGCCCCGACGATGGCCACCATCTCGCCGGCGGCGACGGTCAGGTTCACCCCCTGCAGCACGTCCACCGGACGTCCGCCAAAGGCGAATGACTTTCGAAGGGCTTGTATCTCGACGTGGGACCCGGGCATCGCTATATGGAGGCCGGAGCGTACTTAGCCGCCGACCGTGTGTCAAATGGCGACTAGGGCCCGGTGGCAAGAAAAGCCGCCCGCGGCGGCCGGCAAGATGAACCCGGGGCGAAAGCCAGGGCCTGAACCCGAAGTCTGGACCGGAGTCTGCACCTTGCCTCTAGACCTTGCCTCTAGACCTTGCCTCTAGACCACTTGGCCTGAAGAACTTTCCTGCAGAACCTTTACCAAGGCCTGTAACGAACAAGCCCGATGGTGCGTCCAAGTAACAGGTCGGGGCTGACGCCGTCGCCGAAGCGGCCGCCGAGCGGGCACTGTTGCCGGCTCGCCGATGGTCAGACCGCTGCCGACCGCCGCGCATTGCTTGACGGGGACAGCCCCTGGGCCACAAACTATAAGAAGTGTCGTGGCGGGGCCAGCGTTCGGAGACAGACCATGCTCGACCCATGGATTATTGAACAGATCCGAAAGCGGGAAGAAGACGAGCGAAGCCGCCGTCAGCCGCGCCCCGAGGTCGAGATGCCTTACCGGGCGCCGCACGGGCGGGGCGACTACGACGAGCGCGACGACAACACGCCGCCGAGCGACCGCGGCGTCGTGATCATCGACTTGTAGGCGACTTGTAGGCGACTTGTAGGCGACTTGTAGGCGGCTTGTAGGCGACCTGTAAGCGACTTCTAGGCAGGAGCGCCCGTACGGCCGGCTGCCGCGGTGGGGTAGGCGGCCGGGCTGGGCTCGGCCGGGATTGGGGCGGCCGGCCAGCCGCTGGCTTCAGGCGGTCTGGATGCGGGCGGCGGCGTCCAGGCCGAGCTCGGCGATGGCCAGCTCGCGCATGCGGAACTTCTGGATCTTGCCGGTCACCGTCATCGGGAAGCTGTCGACGAACTTCCAGTAGCGGGGGATCTTGTAGGTGGCGATGCGGCCGCGGCAGAACTGGCTGAGCTCATCGGCGGTGACGCTGGCGCCGGGGCGCAGCTTGACCCAGGCCATCACCTCCTCGCCGTAGCGCGAGCTCGGCACGCCGATGACGTGGGCGTCGGCGAGCGCCGGGTGGGTGTGGAGGAACTCCTCGACCTCGCGGGGGTAGATGTTCTCGCCGCCGCGGATGATCATGTCTTTGATGCGGCCGACGATGTTGACGTAGCCCTGCGCGTCCAGGGTCGCCAGATCGCCGGTGTGCATCCAGCCCTCGGGGTCGATGGCCTGGGCGGTGGCGGCGGGGTTCTGGTAGTAGCCGAGCATCACCGAGTAGCCGCGGGTGCACAGCTCACCGGCGACGCCGCGCGGCACGGTGGCGGCGGTGGCGGGGTCGATGATCTTGATCTCGACGTGCGGGTGGACGCGGCCGACCGAGCCGACCCGCCGCTCCAGCGGGTCGTCGAGCGCCGTCTGCGTCGACACCGGGGCGGTCTCGGTCATGCCGTAGCAGATCGAGACCTCGGGCATGTGCAGGTCGGTGCGGACGCGCCGCATGACCTCGACGGGGCAGGGCGAGCCGGCCATGATGCCGGTGCGCAGGCTGGACAGCTCGATGGCGCCCGGCGCCGCCCCGCCCGCCTGCAGGGCCTCGAGCAGCGCGATGAACATCGTCGGCACGCCGTATAGCGACGTGCAGCGCTGGCCGCTGACCGCGCGCAGCACCGCCAGCGGCTCGAACGCCTCGCCGGGAATGACGATGCAGGCGCCGTGGCTGGTCGCCGCCAGGTTGCCCATCACCATGCCGAAGCAGTGGTAGAAGGGCACCGGCACGCAGATGCGGTCGGCGGCGCTGTAGCCCAGGGTCTCACCGACGAAGAAGCCGTTGTTGAGGATGCTCGCGTGCGACAGCATGGCGCCTTTGGGGAAGCCGGTCGTCCCCGAGGTGTACTGGATGTTGATCGCCTCGCCCGGCTGCAGCGTGCTCTCGCGCGCCGCCAGCTCGTCCGCCGAGACCGCCGTCGCCCGCCCGAGCAGCGCCTGGAAGTCGCGCTCCAGCACCACCGCCTGCACGAGGGCCGGGCACTGCGGCCGCACCTCGGCGAGCATGGCCACGTAGTCGCTCTGGCGAAAGCCCGCGGCCAGGAACAGCAGGCTGATCGCCGACTGGTTGCAGGCGTAGGCGAGCTCGGTGGTGCGGTAGGCGGGGTTGATGGTGACCAAGATCGCCCCGACTCGCGCCGTCGCATACTGCAAAAGGACCCACTCGTAGCGGTTGGGCGCCCAGATGCCGACCCGATCGCCGCGCCGGACGCCCAGGGCGAGCAGCGCCCGCGCGAGCTCGCCGGTCTGCGCCCACAGCTCGCTGTAGGTCGCGCGGTAGCCCTGCGGCTCGCAGATGAGCGCCGGGTGGTCGGGAAAGCGCTCGCGGGTGCGGCGCAGGTTCTCACCAATGGTCTGGGTGAGCAGCGGCACCGCGCGCGAGCCGCAGGCATACGAGAGCTGGGTCATAGGGCCTCCGCGCTCCTTAACTCGAGCGTGCCGGGCGAGCATAGCGAGCCGCCGGCAGAGCGGTCAATGTCGCGGGCGCCGGGCGGGAGCGCGAAAAATCGGGCGGGTTTGTTGTCGCGCGGCGGGCCCTCGGTTAAGGTGCGCGCGTGGATGCCGACACCCTCCGCGAACTCCTCGCCTCGGTCGCCAGCGGGCAGACCGCCGTCGCCGAGGCGCACAAGCGGCTGACCCGCCTGCCCTTTGTCGACCTGGGCTTTGCCCGCGTCGATCACCACCGGACCCTGCGCACCGGCTTCCCCGAGGTCGTGTTGTGCGCCGGCAAGCGCATCGAGCACCTGGTGCCGATCATGGTCGAGCTGGCGACCACCGGCGGCAACGTCCTTGGCACGCGCGCCTCGGCCGAGCAAGCGCAGGCGGTGTGCGCGGCGGTGCCGCGGGCCCGCTACGAGCCGCTGTCGCGCCTGCTCCTGGTCGAGCAGCAGCCGGTGACAATCACCGGGCAGGGGACAGTGCTCGTCGCCTGCGCCGGTACGTCCGACCTGGCGATCGCCGAGGAGGCGGCGCTCACCGCGACGTTCTTCGGCAGCCGGGTCGAGCGGCTCTACGACGTCGGGGTGGCGGGACTGCACCGGACTCTGGCCGCCTACGATCAGCTGCGCCGGGCGGCGGTGGTGGTCGCGGTGGCGGGCATGGAAGGCGCGCTGCCGAGCGTGCTGTGCGGCTTGTCGGTGCGGCCGGTGATTGCGGTGCCGACCTCGACCGGCTATGGGGCGAGCTTTGGCGGCGTCGCGGCGCTTTTGGCCATGCTGTCGTCTTGCGCCTCGGGAGTGACGGTGGTGAACATCGACAACGGGTTCGGGGCGGGGTACTCGGCGGCCCTCATCAACCGTGGCCTGCCGCAGGAGGCGTAGATGACCGATCGGGATGCCCCAGCCGCTGCGCGGGGCCACGCTTTACTTTGACTGCTACGCCGGCATCGCGGGGGACATGACGCTGGCCGCGCTCATCGACCTCGGCGTGCCCGAGCAGGCGGTGCGCGACGCCCTCTCGCGCCTCGCCCTGCCGGGGTGGGAGCTGCGGGTCTACCCGACGCGCAAAGGGGCGATGGCGGCGACCAAGGTGGATGTGCTGGAGCTTGCCGAGTCGCCGTCCCTGCACGAGATCGCGGTGCGCCCGCCGCACCTGCACGAGCGAGACGCTGGCCAGCCGGGCCCTGCCCGCTCGCCTGAGCGGCGGCCGACCGACTCCCACCTCCACTCGCCGCAGGGGTCGCACTCCCTGCATGCCGCCCACGACCATCCGCACCCGCACCCGGCCGCCGCGCCGCACGCCCACCGCGCCGCGCCCGGCCCCGATGTGCACCAGGCCGGCCACGGCGGTCACGGCCACACCCACTACGGCGAGATCGACGCTCATCCAGCGCTCGGACCTGGATGCCGACGTGGCGGCGCGGGCGCTGGCGATCTTCGATCGGATTGCCGAGGTCGAGGCGGCGCTGCACGGCGTCTCGGTGGCCGAGGTGACCTTCCACGAGCTCGGGGCCATCGACTCGATCATCGACATCGTAGGGGTGGCGGCGGCGCTGTCGTGGCTGCAGCCCCGGCGGGTGGTGGCGCGGACGGTGCCGCTCGGCAGCGGCATGGTGCGGACGGCGCACGGGCTGCTGCCGGTGCCGGCGCCGGCCACTCTGGCGCTGCTCGTAGGGGCCAAGGTGGAGCACGGCGGACCGGCCTGCGAGCTCACCACCCCCACCGGCGCCGCGATCCTCGCCGCCAACGTCAGCGAGTACGGGCCGCTGCCGGCCATGCGCATCCTCGGCGTCGGCCACGGCGCCGGCACCCGCGAGCTGAGCGACCGCCCGAACCTGTTGCGGGTGGTGGCGGGGACCGAGCGCGCGACCGTCCACCGCGCGCCGGTGGAGCTCGCCGAGGCGGGCGACGGCGGCGAGCACTGCGTGGTGCTGGAGACCAACATCGACGACATGAACCCGCAGCTCTACGAGCCGCTGCTCGCTGGGCTCTTGGCCGACGGAGCGCGCGATGTGTGGCTGACGCCGGTGCAGATGAAGAAGGGCCGGCCGGGGATCGTGGTCAGCGTGCTGTGCGACCCGGCGCGGCGCGACCTGCTGAGCGATCGCCTGCTGCGCGAGTCCACCTCCTCGGTGTGCGGGCGCACGCGGTCAAGCGCACCATGCTCACCCGGGAGATCGTCGCGGTGGCCACCGAGTTCGGGCCGGTCGCGGTCAAGCTCGGGCGGGATCCGACCTCTTCCGAGCTGTGGAACGTCGCGCCCGAGTATGAGTCCTGCTGCGACCAGGCCCGCGCGCACAATGTCCCGGTAAAGCGTGTCTACGCCGCGGCGCTGGCCGCGTCTCACCAACCGGCCGGGTCCCCGCCGGTGGCAAAGGCCTCGACTTAGGAGAAGCCATGTCCGCTGCCGACCCCAACGAGTCCCGCCGCCCGAGCGCGCAGCCGCTGCGCACGCCAGTGTTTGCCCGCGACCTGCTAAAAGATCGAGTCATCCTCATCACCGGCGGCGGCTCCGGCCTCGGGCTGAGCATGGCGGAGGGCCTGGGGGCGGTCGCCGCGCAGCTCATCATCACCGGCCGCAGCGCCGAGCGCCTGGGCCGCGCGGCAGTGCGGCTGCGCAGCCAGGGGATCAAGGTGCAGCCGCTGGTCTGCGACGTGCGCGAGCCGGCGCAGGTCGCCGAGGCGGTGCAAAAAGGCATCGAGCACTGCGGGCGCATAGATGGCCTCATCAACAACGCCGCCGGCAACTTCCTGGTCGCGGCCGAGGACCTGACCCCCGGGGGCTTGACGCCGTGGTGCGCATGCTCTACGGCACGGTGAACTGCACCCTGGAGGTCGGCCGCCACCTCATCGCCCGCGGGGCGCCGGGCAGCGTGCTCAGCATCCTGACCCCGTACGCCTGGACCGGCTCGGCGTTCGTGCTGCCCAGCGCCTGCGCCAAGGCCGGCGTGCTGGCGATGACCCGCTCGCTCGCCGTCGAGTGGGGGCAGTACGGAATCCGCTTCAACGCGATCGCCCCCGGACCGTTTCCTACCGACGGCGCCTGGCAGAGGCTGGTGCCCGAGCCGTCGCTCATCGCGGGCATGGTGCAGCGGCGGATTCCCATGGACGCGTCGGCGAGCACAGCGAGCTCGCCAACCTCGGGGTGTTCCTGATGAGCGACGCCTCGCCCTACCAGAACGGCGACTGCGTGACCATCGACGGCGGCAGCTGGCTGTCGGGGGCCGGCGAGTTCAGCGAGTACACCGCGCTGCCGCGCGAGCAGGTAAAGACCGTGTTCCGCGCCATGCGCCCGGCGAAGAAACCCAAGGCGGCGCCCTAGCAGGCTGCTAGCGGCTCAGGCCCGCGGCAGCTCGAGCGAGAAGACGGTGCCGCGGTCGCTGCTGCTCTCGACCCGCAGGGTGCCGCCGGCGCGGCTGCACAGGCGCTGGGTGATGCCCAGACCGAGCCCGCGCTGCTTGTCGCTGCGGGTGGTAAAGCCGTCTTCGAAGATGTGCGGCAGGTGCTCGGCGGGGATGCCGCAGCCGGTGTCAGCGACGGTGATGGTCACCGCGCTGTCCGAGCTGCAGGCCGAGAGGTGCACCTCGCCGCCAGCGGTGGTCGCGGCGAGCGCGTTTTCGACGAGGTTTAGCACCATCTGGC
Source organism: Polyangia bacterium (assembly GCA_044222245.1). Taxonomy (GTDB): domain Bacteria; phylum Myxococcota_A; class Polyangia; order Palsa-1104; family JAEUJZ01; genus CALFML01. The sequence goes on from JBGANQ010000089.1 coordinate 32,620, forward strand.
GCAGGTGATCCGGATCGATGCGCAGGGCGGGGACCAGCTCGTCGCGCAGGTGGACGCGGGCGCGGGTCGTCTCGGCCAGGTTCAGGTCGAGCAGCTCGTGGAACACCGCGAGCGGATCCGGGGTCAGCGCGGTCTCGCCGATGAGCAGGCCGGAGCCGCCCCGGCCGTCGTCGAGGTAGCTTGTCACCATGCGGCTCAGCCGCTCGGCCTCGCCGACGATCGCCCGCCCCAGGCGCTGCCGCTGCTCCAGGCCGAGGTCGCCGTGGGTCAGGCGGTGCGCCGCGGTGCCGATCGCGGTGAGGGGATTTCGCACCTCGTGGGCGAAGTCGCGCAGGGTGGACAGCCGGCTGGCCCGCTGCGCTAGCCGCAGCCAGGCGCGCAGCTTGGCGTCGAGCAGATCGACATGGAACGGCTTGGCGATGAAGTCGCTGATGCCGCCCTGATAGGCGCGTCGCTGCGCCGCCGGCTCGGCCTGGGCCGAGATCATCAGCACCGGCACATCATCAAGCTCGCGGCGAGCGCGGATCTGCTGCAGCACCGTGAACCCGTCCAGATCCGGCAGCACCAGATCCAGGGTGATGAGCGCCGGCCGCTCCCGCCCGAGCAGCTGCAGCGCCTGGGCGCCGCTGCGCGCGCACAGCACATGCGCGTTGTGCGGCTGGATGAGGGTGCGCAGGAGCTGCACGATCGAGGCCTCATCGTCGATGATCAGCACCGGAAGGCGGCCGGCCGCCGCCGCCCGCGAGCTCGCAGCTGCATAGTCATGGGTGGCGGGCTCGGGCGCTCGATCGGCAGGCAGGTGCTCGGCGGCGGAAGACAGTGGCATGGCGGCCAGGAACTTGGCCTGAGGGCAGGCGCGAAGTCAAGCCTGCCTTGGGCGGGAGCGCGGCGTTATTGAAACGCGTTTTGCGGCAGCGCGGCGTTGCGCTGCATGCGGCTGAACACCACTTCCTTCTCATCGCCGCTATTTTCGACGAGCAGGAGCCGCCCGAGCTGCAGGGTGCGGCCATCGACGTGCAGCTCGATGCGCGAAAACGCCCGGCTCAGCGGCGAGGCCGGGCGCGGCGCGAGGATGAGCGCCGGGCGCTCCGCGGTGCCGCTGCTGCTCACCTCATAGTCCGCCTGCGCGCTGGCCAGTGAGCCATTGCCCAGCCACAGCTGCAGCTGGGTGAAGATGGCATTGAGGGTGGGATCGCGCGAGCTGTCGAACACCTGCGGCTGTCGCGAGCCGATGCGCAGCGTGGCGCGCTCGCCGATGAGCAGCATCGTCGAGGCGTCCGGCCGCGTGTACTCCCAGCGCAGCCGGGTCGGCGCGCCCCGCTGGTAGTACAGCCGGCCCTGCGAGCTGAGCTGCTGCTTGAAGAGCTTGCTGCGGCTGTTCTGAACGAACTCGGCCGACAGCGACCGCAGGTCGGCCTGCGCCGCATCGATGCGCCGCATCAGCTCCTCGGGGGCCGGGGCGGCAGCGCGGGCCGGGGACGCGCCCCCAAGGCTCACGGCCAGCCCCAGCAAGAGGCCCAGCAGCAGCGCGGCGCGGCTAGGCAAGATTGTCTCCCACGTACTTGGCCAGCGACGAGACCGAGGCGAACACCTGCTTGCCGACTGTCTCGTCGGGAATCGTCACGCGGTAGGTGCGCTCGATCGCCACCGCCAGCTCCAGCGCGTCGATAGAGTCAAGCCCCAGGCCGCCGCCAAACAGCGGATCGTCATCGGCGATGTCGGCCGGTGTCTTGTCCAGCTTGAGGCTGCTGATGATGAGCTTCTTTACGTCTTCGGTGAGGTTCGGATTGGCCATGATCTTCCTGTTAGTTGATAAAGACGTGATCCGGTCGCACAAATTTAGATGCTTTTAGAAGAGGTCAGCGCTCACAGCAGATAGCCCGCCGTCGGCAGCGAGCGTCTGGCCGGTGATGTAGCCGGCGCGCTCCGAGGCGAGGAAATCCACTGCGGCGGCAATCTCTTCCGGGCGACCGGCGCGGCCCTGCGGGATGCCGGCCAACAGCTCGGCCTGCACCGACTCGGGCAGCTCGCTGGTCAGCGCGGTGTCGACAAGCCCCGCGCAGACGCAGTTGACGGTGATCTGAAACCGCGACACCTCGCACACCAGGCTCCGCATAAGCCCCTCAAGGCCCGCCTTGGCGGCGCCGTAGCTGGTCTGGCCACGCCGGCCGAGCGTCGCGGTCGGCGAGGTGATAAACACCATCCGCCCCCAGCGCGCCGCGATCATGCCGCGCATCACCGCCTGGGCGGCCAGGAAGCCGCCGCGCAGGTGCACCCCCAGCACGTCATCGAAATCCGTCGTCGGCATCATCATGAGCAGCTTGTCGCGGGTAAACCCGGCGGCGTGGCACAGCACCGCCACTCCCTCCTCGTAAAGTGGGGTGCCGCGGGCCAGCAGCGCCTGCCAGTCTTGCGGGCTGTTGACGTCGCAGCGCACCGCGGACAGCACGAGCCCCTCGGCCTGCGCCGCCTGCACCGCCGCCTCTGCCCCCGCCGGGTCATGGGCATAGGTCACGACCACCGAGAAACCGCTGCGTGCGAGCTTTTTGGCAATGGCCAGCCCGATGCCACGACTCCCACCTGTGACGAGCGCACGTCGCATGAGGGGGGCATCTTAAGCGCCCGGGCGCCCGCTTCTCAAGGGGCAATCGAGGCCGGCGCCGCCTGGCTGCGCTACCGCTACCCCAATGAAACGGGGCGAAGCGGCGGCCAATCCGTGGCAAGCTGGGCCGAGCATGCACCCGCAACCGCCAGAGCCCGCCAGCGCCACCGCCGAGCCGGGCCCGCTCCGTCGGCAGTGGCCGCCGCGGCTTGGCCGCTGGGGGTTTGTCGCGGCCAGCGCCGCGGTGCCGCTGACGGCGGTGCTGTGGCTGGCCGGGCAAGTCGGGAGCCTGCAGTTGGGCCTCCTCGGCCGTGGTTGGCGCCGGCGCCTGGGCAGCTTCTATGCGCCGTCGGGTATCTTTGGTCCGACGCTGCTGCGCGGTCCGGGCCGCCGGCCGCTCGTCGCCCTGACCTTTGATGACGGTCCGGACCCGGAAGCGACGCCCCGGGTGCTGGAGGTCCTTTCGCGGCACGGCGCCCGCGCGACGTTCTTTGTCATCGGCGAGCGCGCGGCGCGCCACCCCGAGGTCATCGCCGCCATCGCCCGCGCCGGGCATCAGATCGAGAGTCACTCGCACCGCCACTCGTGGTGGACGGCGTTTACGCCGCGGCGGCGCCTGGCGGCCGAGCCAGGCGGCGCAGGCGGTCATCGCGGCGGCCAGCGGTCGCGCGCCGCGCTGGCTGCGGCCCCCTATCGGGATCCTGTCGCCCGAAGTCGTCGCCGCGGCGCGGCTGGTCGGACTGCGCCTGTGCGCCTGGTCGTGCAAGGCGCGGGACGGCCTGGCAGGGACCTCGGTGGCGGCGGCGCTGACCCGGCTGCGCGCCGGCCTCTCCCCGGGCGCCATCCTGCTGCTCCACGACGCCGCCGAGCCGCGGCCCGGCCCCGCGCGACCGCGGCCGCCGATCGCGCCGGCCGTCCTGGAGATCACCGCCGAGCTGGCCGCCCGACAGCTGCGCGCCGTCACCCTGGATGAGCTGCTCGCGGAGCTCCTGCCCGACGGTGGGGTGCCGATCTCGCTGTAACGAGCCGAGGTGCCCTGGAGGCTAGAGGCCAGAGGCCAGAGCCCAGAGCCACTTGGGCGCGCCATCCAGGCTGCGGCGCTGGCTGAAAGGAGCTTGCCGCCAAGGGGCTTGGCGCTGGCCAGAACGCCGTACCTGCGCGGAATCTCGTGCGAGCTGCCTATGGGGTTGACGGCGCCCGCAGCGTGGGGTTTTTATTGAGATAAATGAAAATAGGTCTGGGCTGTGCTTTAGACCCCGGCAGGGGTGCATGGGAGCGCTCGCAGGAGCGCGCGGAGGCAGGCGCCCGCCTTGCCGGCAGCGGCTCCCCGGGGCCGGCGAGCGGGTCCGCCGCCAGGGGCTTGGGCCTGCTCCTGGGGGTGCTCGGGGCACTCGGGCTATCCCTGACCGCCGGCTGCCACCAGCGCGAGGCCACCGCCAAGCGGGTCCCGGTGCTCTACGTGGGGCCCCCCCCCCCCC
>JBGANQ010000177.1:0-4892 GCA_044222245.1 Polyangia bacterium
CGGCGTGCCGCGGGTAAGCTGCTTGGCCACCGCCAGGGGCTTGCTGTCGCTGGTAATAAGCTCCGCGGTCGGCTGGAACTCGGCGACGATGCCCGCCCGCACATCGGACCAGCTGCCGGCCCCGCCAAGCGAGTCGCGCGGCGGCACCCCGCCAAGCCGCAGGGTCTGCTCGAGCAGCCGCACCGGCGGCTTATTGCGCGGCGGCTCGGGACTCCGGCTGGCGCTGCCGACCTCTGCAGCGCTGGCCGCAGATAGTAGGACCCCGCCGCCAAGCAGACAGAACCAGGTTGCCAGGCTTGCAAGCCCCGGCCCCGCCTGGCGGCCGGCACCGCGCCCGCGCCAACCCATAGCGGCCCATATAAGGAAGGGAAAGGAGGGAAATGTACGCCGCTTCAGCAAAGCCAACCTCCGGCCACCCACAAGCCTGCCACAAGCAGGTTGAAAATGTGCCCTGGCCTGAGTATGTTCGCCGAATAAAAAGCCCTCTTTGGGGGTTCCCCATTCGCACGGGTGGAGCGGCTTACGACCCCCCCCACAGGGCTACTTTGGATAGCGCGGAGAGACGCTCGATGATTGAAGTAGAGGACCTGACCAAGTACTACGGAGGCAAACGAGCCATCAGCGGCCTGACCTTCCGCATCGAAAAGGGCGAGATCGTCGGCTTTCTGGGGCTCAACGGCGCTGGCAAGACCACCACGCTGCGCATCCTGGCGTGCCTGATCCTGCCTTCGTCGGGACGACTGCGAGTGGACGGGCTGGACGGGGCGGCCGACGCCCACGAGATCCGCAGCCGACTCGGATTTCTCCCCGACACGCCGCCGCTATATGACGAGATGACGGTGCGCGACTACCTGCGGTTTGTCGCCGAGCTCAAGGGAGTGGCGGCCAAGGATGTCACCCGGCGGGTAAGCGAGGCGCTGGACACCTGCAACCTGAACCAGACCGCCAACCAGCTTATCGGCACCCTGTCGCACGGCTACCGCCAGCGCGCCGGCCTGGCGCAGGCGCTGGTGCACAAGCCGTCGCTGCTCATCCTGGACGAGCCGACCGGCGGCCTCGATCCGGTGCAGATCGTCGAGATGCGCGAGCTGATAAAGCGCCTGGGCGGCAACCACACGGTGCTCCTGTCCAGCCACAACCTGTCGGAGATCAGCCACACCTGCGATCGGCTGCTGGTCATAAACGAAGGCCGGGTCGCCGCCGATGGCACCGAAGAGTCGATCTCGCAGGGGGCCGGCGGCGCCGCCCGCGTGGTCGAGATCACCGTCGAGGGCACGGTCTCTGGCGGCGGCACGCTCGGCGAGCGGGCGGCGCAGGTGATCGGCAAGGTCCCCGGCGTCCTCACCGCCCGCGTCAAGAACGCCAGCGATGGGCGGGCCGAGCTCGAGGTCGAGGCCAGCGATGATCGCCGCGCCGCCGTGGCCAAGGCCATCGTCGAGGCCGGCATTGGCCTGGTCCGGCTGGAGCGCAAGGCGCTGGAGCTGGAGTCGATCTTCCAGCGCCTGGTCGCCCCCGGTCCCGGCGGTGCCAGCTCGCGCCGCGCCGCCTGATGCCGGCCGCAGCCCATATTCACGCTAATAACCAACCAACGCGAGACCGGTTTAAGAAGTGAGGGATTCACCGTGAAATCGATCGCACTTATCATCCGTCGCGAGATCGGAGCCTATCTCCGATCCCCCTTGGGTTACGTGGTGATCGCCGTCCTACTGCTCATAGACGGCCTCCTATTTAACGCCCGCGCCATGGGCAGCGACACCAAGCGACTGTCGGCCGAGGTCCTGGCCAACTTCTTTGAGTACTCCAGCGGCATCTCGGTGACCGCGGCGCTGTTCCTGTCGATGCGCCTGCTCGCCGAGGAGCGCCAGAATGGGACCCTGACGCTGCTGTTCGGCTCGCCGGTGCGCGACTACCAGATCGTGCTCGGCAAGTTCATCGCCTCGCTGCTGTTTCTGGCGCTCATGCTGCTGCTCACCGCGTACATGCCGATGCTGATCATGGTGCACGGCAAGATCACCCGCGGGCAGATCATCGCCGGCTACCTGGGCCTCTTGCTCATCGGCGCGATGGCGCTGTCGATTGGTCTTTTCGCCTCGGCGCTGACGCGCAGCCAGCTCATCGCCATCCTCGGCGGCGCCGGCATCACCGTGTGCCTGGTGGTGTGCTGGATGCTGTCGTCGGTCACCGACCGGCCGTTCTCGGAGATCTTTGCCTGGCTGGCGATGTGGAGCAAGCACTTCCCGCCGTTTATGCGCGGGACGATCAACAGCCAGGACGTCGTCTACTACCTGTCGATGACCTACTTTTTCCTCTTCTCCACCACCCGCGTGCTCGAGTCGCGCCGGTGGAGCAGCTAGCGAGGAGCCGCCATGACAACCTCTAAGAGCCCGGGCCAGAGCCCGGCAAAGCGCAAGACAGAAGGTCGCGGCGTCGAGCTCGTGCTGTGGCCGACCAGCCTGTTCTTCGCTGGCCTGTTCGCCCTGTTTGTCGCCGAGCGCATGGTTACCCAGGAGGGCCTGCAGCGCGGGCTGGACGGCTTCGCGCTGCTCCTGCTGCTCGGCAGCGTAGTCGGCTTCGGCTCGCGCCGCAGCATCGCCCAGGACCCGGCCGAGCGGCGGGCCCAGGGCCTGCTGCTGCTAAGCGGCCTCTGCTCGACCTTCGGCGTCTGCCTGTACCTCCTGTTTGCTGCCAAGACGAGCTCCATCACCCAGGGCCTGCACGATGCGCTCGGCAAGAACCAGGACAAGGTCAGCTCGCTGGTCGCGGTGGCGTGGCCGGCGCTGCTGCTTTTGGGGGCGATTCCGATCGCCTTCATCCAGCAGGCGCTCTTGTCGATGACCGATGGCCAGGGCCGGGCCGAGGCGATCGAGCCGCACCGCATCCGCTACTCGACGCAGAGCGGGCTGTCGCTGGCCCTGGTGGTCGTCCTGGTCGGCGCCGTCAACTACGTCGCCAGTGAGCGCAACGTCAAGTTCGACTACGCCCGCTTCCGCTCGACCAAGCCGAGCGAGACCACCCGCAAGATCATCCAGAACCTGTCCAAGCCCATCCGCGCGACCCTGTTTTTCCCCACCGGAAACGAGGTTCGCGAGCAGATCCAGCCGTACTTCGACGAGCTCGCCGCGCAGTCCGAGCGCTTCAAGTACGAGGTCATCGATCAGGTGATGGAGCCGAGCCGGGCGCGCGAGCTGGCGGCGACCGGCAACGGCCTGGTGGTCATCAGCGTCGTCGATGACAAGGGCGTCTCGACGCAGCGCGAGACGGTGAACCTGGGCCTCACGCCAGAGCTGGCGCACAGCGGCATCGCCACCCTGGACTCGCAGGTGCAAAAGAAGCTGCTGATGCTGTCGCGCACCGGCCGCGTCGCCTACTTCACCTCCGGCCACGGCGAGCGGCCCTTTGACTCCGGCTCGCTCGACCTGCAGAAGGATGACCTGCGGGCGCCGGTGGGCTTTCTGCGCAGCATGATCCTCAACCTGGGGCATGAAGTGCGGCAGCTCAACATCGGCAACGGCCTGGCGACCAAGGTGCCGACCGACGCCGCGATGGTCCTTATCGCCGGACCGACCGAGCACTTCCTGCCCGAGGAGGCGGCGGCCATCAAGCAGTACCTGGCCGAAGGCGGCCATGTGTTCCTGATGTTCGATGGGGCCAGCGAGCTTGCGGCCAATGACCTGTCCGACGTCCTCAAGTCGGTGGGGGTGAAGTTCCACCCGCAGATCCTGTGCCACGACGAGGTCTACGCCATCCGCACCCACAAGGACGCGGACAAGGCCAACATCGTGTCGAGCAGCTTCTCCTCGCACGTCTCGGTGACGACGCTGTCGCAGAACTCCGGGCGCGCCGGGGTCATCCTGCCCAAGAGCGGCTGGTTCGAGCGCGACCCCGCCGCCCCCGCCGGCATGCAGCTGGACTTCCCGCTGCGCTCGATGCCCAAGACCTACGCCGACGCCAACAACAACTTCACCTTCGACCCGAGCGAGAAGCAGCAGATCTTCGAGGTCGCCGCGGTCGTCCAGAAGACCCTAGATGGCGGCAAGGACAAGGCCAAGCGCGAGCTGCGCCTGGCGATGGTCGGCACGGTCGATGCGGTGAGCGACCTCGGGCTATATAACCGCGCCAACGCGGCGCTCGCCCAGGACACCGTCAAGTGGCTGATGAATGACGAGGCGTTCGTCGGCGATACGGTCCAGGAGACCGATCTGCCGATTATGCATACTAAAGATCAAGACAAGCTCTGGTTCTACTCGACCATCATTGCCGCGCCCCTGCTTGTGCTGCTTGTAGGGTTTCTCTACCTGCGCTGGGTGCGGCGTCGGAGGGCGGCATGAAGACAACAAGGCAGCACGGGTCGGCATCGGTCACCATTCACGCCATCCTGGCGGGACTGGCGCTGGTCTTCGCGTACCTGACGTGGACGCGCGACCGCACGGTCATCGTCAATGACTCGGTGGTGGCGCTCGATCTGAACAAGCGCGATGTAACCGGCCTGCAGTACGAGGACGAAAACCGCACAGTCACCGTCGAAAGGCGCTCGGGCAGCGATGGCGAGCCGTACGCCTGGGTGACGGTCAAGACGCGCAGCAAGACCCTGGCCACCAACCCCGGCGGCGAGCCGCGGGTGGCCGTGCCGCCCGGGCACGGACCGGGCGCGACCCCGCCGGCCCCCCCGGCGCCGGGCGCGACCCCCCCGGGCGCGGCTCCCAAGGCCCCGGGCGCGACTCCTCCGGGCGCGGCTCCCAAGGCTCCGGGCGCGACCCCCCCGGGCGCGGCTCCCAAGGCCCCGGGCGCGGCCCCGGCTCCGCTGGCGGCGCCGGGCAAGCCGACTCCGGCGGCCAAGCCGGCGGCTCCGGCGGCCAAGCCGGCTCCGGTGAAGGGCGGCGACAAGAGCGGCG
>JBGANQ010000090.1:0-35681 GCA_044222245.1 Polyangia bacterium
CAGCGCAGCCAGCCGGACGCGGCGCAGACCGTTGACCTGGCCGAGCTGCAGCGCTCCTTCACCACCCAGGTCGCCCGCCCGCCGGCGCCGGCGGCGTCGCCGGTGCTACCGGTGCTACCGGTGCTACCGGTGCTACCGGTGCTAAATGAACAGCTGCCGTTCAAGGACTTCTTGCACTCGCCGGTCTGGCAGGCCCTGCTCGAGCGCGGCCTGGCGCTCGTGTGAGCCAAGACCGCCCGGGGGGCTGAGCCTAGGGCCGGGCCCTTGCCGACTCCGACCGACTGCGCGGCGAGATTGACAGGGTCCCAAAAAACGCTGTACAAGTTGCCACCTTACTAACGGCGGCAGCGCCGGACGCTGTCGCCCCGCATCGACGTTGAGGCAACCATGGCTATTACGTATGACACCTCCGATCTGCGCAAGGGCGTAAAGATCATGATCGACGGCGCTCCCTACATCGTCGTCGAGGCGCAGTTTGTCAAGCCCGGCAAGGGCGCGGCGTTTACCCGCACCAAGATGAAGAACCTGCTCACCGGCGGGGTCATCGAGCGCAACATCCGCTCGGGCGAGAAGATGGAGGGGGCCAACGTCGAGGACCGCGAGTTCACCTTCCTCTACAAAGAGCCCGACGGCACGTTCGTGTTCATGGACAAAAAGAACTACGAGCAGATCAGCGTCCCCTCGGACATCGTCGACGACGCCTGGAAGTTCCTCAAAGAGAACCTCGACTGCACGCTGACCTTCTACAACGACCGCGTGATCTCGGTGACGCTGCCCAACTTCGTCGAGCTCAAGATCACCGCCACCGAGCCCGGGGTGCGCGGCGACACCGCCAACAACGTCAACAAGCCCGCCACCCTGGAGACCGGCGCGGTCATCGGCGTGCCGCTGTTCATCGGAGAGAACGAGTTCATCCGCATCGACACCCGCAGCGGCGAGTACATGGAGCGCGTCCGCGGCTGATGCCGACCCGCGCCGCCGGCGAGCTCGCCACCTGCTCGATCCGAGATTGGGAAGCGCGGGCGGCGGCCCCTGGGCCCGAGCCGCACCCTGCGGTGCTGTGCGGTCGGGTCGTGTACGTGGCGGCCGGCGAGCGCTTCCTGCTGGATGACGGCAGCGCGGCGCTGTGGTGCCGGCTGCCGCCGGGCGCGCCCGACCTTGTGGCCGGAGACTTTGCCGCCGTCACCGTGGCAGAAGCGGCGGGGGAGCGAGCCGCAGCGGCGGTCGTCACCCCGCAGCAGGTGCAGCGGCTGGCGCGGCCAAAAGGTCGCGGCGGCGAGTTTCCGGCGCCGACCGGCGACTGGTTCCGGCTGCAGCGGGACAGCCGCCAGCGCGCCCGCAACCTCGAGCGCCGCAGCCACCTGCTTGGCTGCATCCGCAGCTTCTTTTCCCGCCGCGAGTTTGTCGAGATCGAGGCCCCCCTGGTCGTCCCCTCCCCTGGCCTGGAGCTGCACCTCGCGGCGATGGCGGTCGCCCCGGGTGAGCGCTACCTCATCACCTCGCCCGAGTACCAGCTCAAGCGCCTGCTCACCGGCGGCCTGCGCCGCATCTACAGCCTGGGCAAGGTCTTCCGCCACGGCGAGCTTGGACCGCACCACAACCCCGAGTTCACCATGCTCGAGTGGTACCGCGCCTATGCCCCCTGGTCAGCGGTCGCCGATGACGTGGCCGAGCTGTGCGCCGAGCTGGCCACCGCCGTCCACGGCCGCCCGCAGCTGCGCTACCGCGGGCAGGAGCTGGATCTGACGCCGCCCTGGCCGACCCTGACCGTCGCCGAGGCCATGCAGCGCCACAGCGGCCTGCGCATCCGCGGCGACGAGTCGACCGCCGAGCTGCGTGCCAAAGTACGCGCCGGCGGCTTTCCCGATCCGCCGCCGGTCGCCGGCCGCGCGGGCGGCGCCGACGCCTGGAGCTGGGATGACGTGTTCTTCAGCGTCTTTCTCGACCACGTCGAGCCGGCGCTGGCGCGGGCGGCGCCCGGTCAGCCGGTGCGCCCGGTGGTGCTCATCGACTGGCCGGCGCCGCTGTGCGCGCTGGCCCGGCCTAAGCCCGGTGCTCCCGAGGTGGTGGAGCGGTTCGAGGCCTACCTCGCTGGCCTGGAGCTGTGCAACGGCTTTGGTGAGCTGTGCGATGAGGTCGAGCAGCGCCGCCGGCTCGAGCACGACGCCGCCGAGCGGGCCCGCCGCGGCCTGCCGGTCTACCCGCAGGACGAGCGCTTCCTCTGGGCTCTGGCCGAGGGGATGCCGCCGGCGGGCGGGGTGGCGCTGGGGGTCGACCGCCTGCTGATGCTGCTCCTTGACGCCGCCCACATTCGCGACGTGCTGGCCTTCACCGCCGACGAGCTGTAAGCCGCCACCGGCCGCTTGGCGGGCCGGAAGGTGTGTTATCTTGCGGGCGTGTCAACGGAAAACCCTGCGGGTCCGATGTCCCAGCCGGCGGTAGCCGCCGCGGCCTCCGCCTCCCTCCTGGCCGAGCTGCGCGCCGTGCTGGGACCGCACCGGGTCTCGACCCGGCCCGACGACCGCGCCGTCTACGCGCGCGACATGTGGACGCGCGGCCTGCTGGCGATTGCCGCCGGCCAGCCGCCCGGTCAGACCCCCGGCGTGATCGTCTGGCCGGAGACCACGGCCGAGGTCCAGGCGATCGTCCGCATCGCCCGCAGCCACGGCGTGCCGCTGGTCCCGTTCGGCGCCGGCTCGGGGGTGACCGGGGCGGCGGTGCCGACCGCGGGGGGCCTGGTGCTCGACATGAAGCGCATGCGGGCGCTGCACATCGACGCCGAGCGCAGCCTGATCACCTGCGAGCCGGGGCTCCTCGGCTCGCACCTGGAGGACCGGCTGAACCGCCGCGGCCTCACCCTGGGCCACTTCCCCTCTTCGATCATGTGCTCGACGGTCGGCGGCTGGCTGGCCACCCGCGGCGCCGGCCAGATGTCGACCAAGTACGGCAAGGTCGAGGACCTGGTGCAGAGCCTGGAGGTCGTGACCGGCACCGGCGAGCACCTGCACCTGGACAGCGGTGACCACGGCGGCCCCGATCTGCTGCAGCTGTTCATCGGCAGCGAAGGGACGCTGGGCATCATCACCCGGGCGACCTTCCTCGTGCGGCCGCTGCCGGCGGCGCGGCGGCTGCGCGGCTACTGGTTTGCCGACGTCGCCAGCGGCTGCGGCGCCATCCGCCACCTCCTGCAGCTCGGCCTGCGTCCGGCGGTGGTGCGCCTTTACGACGAGCTGGACACCCTGATCTCGGGCGCCGGCCGCCACCGCGCGCCGGCGGCGCCGCGCCCGCGCGAGGGGGAGGGCGCCGCCAGCTTCCTGCTTCAGCAGCTGGGCAGCCGCGTCGGCAAGCTGGACCTGGGCAGCCCCAACCACCCACCGCTGGAGCTGGAGGACCTGCTCAAGCTGCTCAAGCCCGATGCCCAGCGCGCCCGCAGTCGCCTGGAGCGCTGGCTGGTGCAGGCGGTGCTGTCGCAGGCGCAGCCGATAAACCGCCTCATCGAGGCGCTGATGCCGCGCCTGGCGGTCGGCTGCCTGCTCATCCTCGGCTTCGAGGGCGAGCCCGAGCTGGCCACCGCCGAGGACGAGCTTGCCCGCAGCGAGCTGCTGCGGCTCGGCGCACGCGACCTGGGCGAGGAGCCGGGGCAGCACTGGCTGCGCCACCGCTACGACGTCAGCTTCAAGCTGCCCAAGGCGTTCGCCGCCGGCGCCTTCGCCGATACCCTGGAGGTCGCGACGACCTGGGACCGGCTGGGAGCGCTGTACCGCGAGGTACGGGCGGCGCTGGGCCAGCAGGCGCTGGTGATGGCGCACTTCAGCCACGCCTACCCGGACGGCTGCTCGATCTACTTCAGCTTCATCGGCCGCGCCCTGTCGACCAGCGGGCCTCCCGAGCACCGGACAGAGCACCGGACAGAGCACCGGACAGAACACCGAGGTGAGCACCGGGCCGCGCCGGGGGCGGAGCACGCGGCAGTGATGCAGGCGCGCCTGGCCGCCGACCAGCGCTGCTACGATGCGCTGTGGCAGGGGGCGGTGCAGGCGGCGCTGCGGGTGGGGGCGACGATCAGCCACCACCACGGCATCGGCAAGCTGCGCACGCCCTTTATGGCCACCGAGCACGGACCGAGCCTGGGCGTGCTGCGGGCACTCAAGCGGGTCTATGATCCGGACTGGCTATGCAACCCGGGCAAGCTGCTCGCCGCGCCGGTGGCGCCGTCGGCGGCCGGGTCTGGGAAGGCGCCGACGGCCGACCCCGCCGGTCTGCGCGAGCCGCTGCGCGCGCTGCTCGGCCCCGAGCGGGTGGAGCCGGGCGCGCTGCGCTGTGCGGTGCGCAGCACGGCCGAGGTGCAGGCGGTCGTGCGGCTTGCCCGCGCCCATGGCGTGCCGGTGAGCTGCGCGCGTCGGGCGAGCTCGCAGCAGGCGTCCGGGGTGCAGCTCGACCTCAGCGGGATGGCGCAGGTGGCGCCGGTGCGCACCGAGGCGCTGCTGGTGGAGGCGCAGGCTGGCATCCCCCTGTGGCAGCTTGAGCAGGGACTGCGCGCTCAGGGGCTGACGCTGGGGCCGCTGCCGCCGTGGACCTGGACGCGCACGCTGGGGGCAGCGCTGGCGGCGCCGCAGCCTGCCGAAGCAAGCCTGGGCGCCGGCCGCCTGCGCGACCGGCGGGTGCGGGTGACGACAGTGCTGCTGACCGGCCGCGAGCTGACGGCGCCGCCGACCCCGGCGCCGCGGCGGGCCGCCGGGCCCGAGCTGGCGCAGGCGCTGCTCGGCAGCGGCGCTGCGCTCGGGGTGATCACCGCGGCAATGCTGCGGGTGGCGCGGCGGCCGGCGACAGAGCACTGGCTCGGCTGGCTGCTCGATGATGAGCTGGAGGCGCTGCGGGCCCTGGAGCTCGCCCGCTCGCTGCACGGCGGCACGGTGCTGTCCGAGGTCGTGCTGTGCCACCGCGAGCTGCTGGAGCGGGCGGTCGATCCAGCGACCTTGCCACCGGGGCGGCTGGCGCTGCTGGTCGCCAGCACCGCCCCAGGAGCGCTGGCGAGCGCCGCGCTGCGGCTGCTCAGCGCGCGCATCTTCAGTCAGCGGGACGCTCTGCCCGAGGCGCTGTGCCGTGAGCTGTACGGCTCCGAGCGGCTCTTTTCCGCGGGGGCGAGCCTGGCCGATGCGGCGCGCCTTGGCAGCGGCTGGCCGCAGCACCAGCGCCCGCTGCACGGACCGCTGGGCGAGCAGGCGGCGCTCCTGCGGGCGCAGGCGGGGCCCTACCTCGTGGCCGGCGTCCACCTGCACGGGGCGACGCTCGTCTGCACGACGGCCGAGGCGGGGGTCGGCGCCGTCGAGCCGGCCGCGCTGGCCGACGCCCAGACCTTGCTGTGGCCGCCGCTGCGCGCGGCGCTCGTTGGCGATCTAGACCCCCCAGGGTGAGCCCATGCATACTCCGCATCCTCCAGTAGCTGCTCCGGCAGCCGGCGCGCTGGCCACCGCGACCGACCTGTGCACCTTCTGCCCGCGGCTGTGCAGCCAGGCCTGCCCGGTGTCGCTGGTCTCGGCGCGCGAGGCGCTGACCCCCCAGGCCAAGATGGCGAGCCTGGGGCTCCTCGCCCGGACCGCGGACGAGCCGCGCGCCGCCGAGCTGGCGCCGCCGCTGTACGGCTGCACCGGCTGCGGCGCCTGCACCACCGCCTGCCTGCACCAGATAGAGCCGGGCTCGGTGCTCATGCGCGGCCGGGCCCTGGCGGTACGCAGCGAGGCCGGCGCGGCCGAGCTGGCCGACCTGCCGGCGCGCCAGCGGCGACGGTCGCGCGCCGCGGCGCACGAGCTGCAGTCCGACCCCGAGCTGCACCACCGGCGCGCGACCGCCGGTCAGGTCGCCCTCTTGCCGACCTGCCTGGCGGGCCAGCCGGCGACCGCCACCCAGCCCGCCCACGGCGGACCGGCCCCCGAGGCGCACGCGACCCTGCGCATCCTCGACCGGCTGCGCGCCTCGGGCGTCGAGCTGCCCCCGGTGGGCGTCGCCATGCTGCCGCACGCCTGCGGCGGCTACGCCCTTTACGCCAGCGGCTTCACCGAGTCGTTCCGCCTGTACGCCGAGTCGCTGGCGCGCGAGGTCGAGGCCTTCGATACGCTGGTGCTGAGCTGCTCGGCCTGCACCTGGCTGCTGCGCACCCAGTATCCCGAGCACGGCGTGCCGCTGCAGCCGGCGATCCGCCACGTCAGTGAGCTGCTCGCCCCGCACGCGGCAGCGCTGCTGGTGACCCGCCCGCTGCCGCGCCTCACCTATCATGATCCCTGCCACCTGGGCCGCCGGCTCGGCTGCTACGAGCCGCCGCGCCAGCTGCTGGCCCGCGCCGCCCTGCAGCTCGATGAGTTCGACCACCACCACGACGAGTCAGCCTGCTGCGGCAGCGGCGGCCTGCTGCCGCTCACCAACCGCCCGCTCGCCGACGCGATGGCCGCCGAGCGCCGGCGCGACCGCAGCGCCGCCGCCACCCCGATCGTCAGCGCCTGCCCGGCCTGCCAGCACCAGCTGAGCCGGGACAGCGACACCCAGATCCACAGCCTGATCGAGGTCTTGGACGCCGCGACCACCCCCAGCGAATCGCCCTGACCGCCCAAGGGCGCCGGCAAAAACCCAGCGATTCGCGTGACTTAGAATTTTTTAGTTAAGCCAGAAAACAATAAAGCCATACTGAAAAGTCGGCTCTCACCGACGATCAGATGGCGGGGGATAAGGATCAGAACGCGCGGCGGCGGCGCAAGGCCACGGCGGCGCCGCTGTATACGGCGTGCGTCCTCTATGGGCTGGGGCTGCTGATCCTCGGGATGGCGCTGGCGGTGCGCGGGCGGCCGGCGGGAGCGCCGATCTCGGCGCTGGCGCGGGCGCTGCACCGCGGCGAGGTCGCGCCGCAGGTCCCGCGCCTGGACGGCGACGACGCGATGGCCAACGCCGCCGTGCTCAACGACGCGCTGCAAGCGGTCCCCAACCCGGGGCTCGGGCCGCAGGCGGGCAGCTGCAGCGCGCGGGCGCGGACGTTCGCGGTGCTGCTTGGTGGGCAGCTGTCGCGGGTGCGGTTCGCGGCGCGCTCGGTGTGCCAGCTCATGCTGCTCAAGCACATCTCGGCGGCGCAGCCCGGCTACGGCGAGCGCGGTCTGGCCGAGGTGGCGGCGTTCATCCTCGGGCGGCGGCTGGCCGGCGGGGCGGACGTGGACGTGACGCGCATCGTCGTGCCGCCGTTCCGCTTCACCGGCGACACGGTCACCTTTCAGCCGGCCAACCTGGGTCCGCTCGACAAGGACGAGCAGTTCATCGGCACCTACCACACCCACCCCGACGGCGACCTGCAGCAGGGGGTGCTGTCCGAGACCGACCTGGAGTACATGCAGTCAGGCTTCGTCGACTTCGCCGGCACCGTCGGTCCGCTCGATGGACCGAGCTCGCAGCTCGACTGGCTGTTCGACATCGTCGAGCCCAAGCTGGGCGGCTGGAACGTCTACGCCCACGACACCCAGCGCCTGGGTGCGCTGCGGGCCCGCTGCCTGCTGCAGTCGCCCTGCCCGATCAACGAGCTGCGCATCGCCGGCAGCGCCTTCAACCTGTACTCGCACGTCTACGAAGAGCGCGACGACGACTGGCCCTAGCCGGTCGCCGTCCGCGGCGCTGCGGCTCAGCGGGGCGGCTGGCCGGTGGCCTCGCTGGCGTCCAGGAGCTCGCGAATGCGGTCCAGGGACTCGGGGCTGGCGGTGCCCTTGTGGTGGGCCATGTCGATCGCTGTATAGCCGAGCGTGCGGTAGATCGTCGTCACCTCGCAGCTGATCCGCGCCAGCGCCTCCAGGTGCTTGCCCACGGTCGCCGCATCGCCGCGGGCGAACGGTCCGGTGAGCGCCTGCGGCAGGCCGACCTCGGCGATGTTGTCGACGACCGAGCGGGTCAGCGAGGCGAGCGCCCGCTCGGCCACCCGCTGCTCCAGGCCGATGCGGCGCAGAAGGTGCACCGCGGTCTCGAGCAGGGCCGCGACGTGACCGGCGGCCAGCACCGCGGCGGCGTGGTAGGCCGGCAGCCGCTCGGCGGGCAGCCGCAGGACGATGCCGCCCACCGCCTGGGCCAGCGCCTCGGCGGTGCGCAGGCCCGGCTCATCGCCGCCGACCGCCAGCACCGTGCCGGTCAGATCGACGGCCGCGGCCCCGGGGACCGCCGAGCCGGGGCTGGGCACCAGCGGCGCAAACGAGCGCAGCGGGTGCAGGAGCCCGATCCCCGCCACCCGCTCCCGCTGCCCGGCGAAGGCCTCTTCCGGGGCCAGGGCGCCGGCGCAGTGCAGCAGCACCGAGGTCGGCCCGGCGGCGCCGTGCTCGACGATGAACTGCGCCGCTTGGGCGATCGCCTCGTCGCGCACCGCGAACACCACGATGTCGGCCGGCTCGCGCGTCGCCGACTCCTGCCACAGCGGGCCCTGCGAGCGCGACCAGTGGCGCAGCGGATAGCCGACCCGCTCCAGGCAGCTGGCCAGGGCGTGGCCGACCGGGCCGGCGCCGACCACCAGCACGCGCTCGCGGCGGACCTTGGGCAGCTCGGTGGGCGGGGCCCCCTCGGGGGCCAGCTGGGTGGGCGCAAACAGCGACGACAGGATGCTCATCTACTTATTCCCCCGCTCATCGTCTCCGGCGGCTGCCGGGTGATGCTGTGGCCGATGAAGAGACTGGCCCGCCGGCGCCGACTCGCCGCCGGGGGCCTCGCTGGTCTCAGCGGCGCGATAAAGACCTTGCTCGCGAATGTACGATAGCACCTCGCGGGCAACCCAGCCGTGCGGCAGCTTGCCGGCGCGCAGCCGCGCCCGCACCGCGGTCGAGCAGACCTCGGGCAGCTCGATCCCCTCCTGGTGAAACTGGTCGCCGGCGACTGGCGGCGCGCCCGGCTCGCGCGGCACCCCGCCGCGCGACAGCACCAGAAACGGCACCAGCTGGGACAGCTCGGGCCAGCCGTACCAGCGCTCGCGCTCTTTGATCAGGTCGGCGCCGATGACCAGCGCGAAGTCGTGCCCCGGGTGACGCTCCTTGAGCGCCCGCACCGTCAGCAGCGTATAGCTCGGCCCGGCCAGCTCCTGCTCGATCGTCGAGACCCGTACCGCGGTGCCGATCGCCGCCGCCGCGCGCTCGCACATCGCGACCCGGTGGGCGTAGGGAGCCGAGCGCTTGTCAAAGGCGTGGCGGAACACCGGGATCATCCACACCTCGTCGACAGGATACGTCAGAAGGACGTACAGGCAGGCGAGCTGATGACCCACATGCGGCGGATCGAAGCTGCCGCCGAACAGCGCGACTCGCATGGTCTCATGGTGCGACTGCGGGGTTTTGTTTGCAACCGTGGGGTCTTGGCCCCCAGCCTGGCCGCCCGCGGTCGCGCCGGCCGCCGTGGCCTCCGACGAGTCAGACTTGCTCGGTCGGCGCCGCGGGCCGCCGCCCGCCTGGCACAGGTAGTGCTTTGCCCTGGCAGTAGCCGCCGGTCCACAGGCGGCAGATCTTTCTCAGCTCCCCCTGCCCTGTGAGGTTCACGATGCGCCTGACCCGCTCCCTCAAGCTGTTTACCATCGGCTGTGTCGCCCTGTCTGCCCGCTGCGGAGGTCAGCTGGAGCCGGCCGAGGTGGAAGACCTCGGCCCCTACGCCGACCGGGTCATGTGGGCCGAGTACATGGCAACCGCCGCCATGGACACCGTCGGCGGAGTCGCCTCCTCGGGGGCGTGCTCGACCGCGCCGGTGCGCGGCCTGTCAGATCAGATCGTCGCCGAGATGAACTGCATAAAGCCCGGCCTTATGACCCGCATCGACGGCTATAACGTCACGCTGACGAGCAGCGCGGCGCTGCCCTACCTGCAGGCGCCGGCCGCCGCGAGCCTCAAGGCGGCCACCACCGGGCGCAGCGGACTGCACCTCAACTCGGCCCTGCGCAGCGTCGCCCAGCAGTGGCTACTGTACCACTGGTACCAGAGCCACCAGTGCGGCATCGCCCTGGCCGCCAAGCCCGGCCTGTCAAACCATGAGGACGGGATGGCCCTGGACACGCCCGACTACTCCAGCTGGCGCTCGACCCTGGAGGCCAACGGCTTTCACTGGTTTGGCAGCTCGGACGTGGTCCACTTCGATCGCAGCGGCGGGGTCGACGCGCGCGGCGTGCTGGCGTTCCAGCGTCTGTGGAACAGGAACAACCCGCGCGACCGCATCACCGAGGACGGCATCTTCGGGCCGCAGGTCGATGCGCGCATCAAGATGTCGCCGCGCGCCGGCTTCAGCGGCCCGCAGAGCTGCAGCTAGCGCGGCCTGAAAACCGCTCGCGCTGTGCGCGGGATCACGCTTGGCTCCGCCCTCCTGCTTTCGCGAATTCCGCAGCTACCCCGCTTACCTATGTAAGCCAGCTCTCCTATACGAACGCGAGAAAAAGCCTTCACGATCAGGCCGCACATTTGGTAGTCTGATTGCGATGATAAAGAAGCCCTCTGTCGGGCACTCGAGTGTGCCATACGGTAGGTGCGGCGGGCGCCGGGAGGGCTGCGTCCGCATGCGGCGCCGCGCGCGTCCCGGGTCCCGACTTGGGGGAGTGACCTAAATGTCGCGCGACCTCGCAGGCAAGACGGCGGGCAGCTTCCGGCTGGGCGAGATCCTGGTCCGCGGCAGCACCAGCACCGTCTATGCGGCAGAGCCCACGGCCGGCGGTCCGGCGGCGGCGGTCAAGGTCCTTGGCTATGACCTTGCGCGCGACAAGAACGCGGCGACCAAGCTCATCGCCGAGGTGCAGCGGGCCACCGCGGTCAAGCACCGCAACCTGTGCCCGGTGCTGGAAGTCGGCGCGGTCGAGCACAAGGGCAAGCGCTACCTATATATCGCCATGGAGCGCCTGTACGGCGAGCCGCTCAAGACGCGGCTGCTCGGGCAGCCCGGCCACACCCTGCCGCTGCACGTCGCGCTGCAGATCACAAGCGACGTCGGCGGGGCGCTGCAGGCCATCCAGCGCGCCGGCGGGGCGCACCGCCAGGTCGGCCTGGGCTCGGTGTTCCTGGTGCCGCCGACGGAAGAGGAGCGCCGGGCCGATCCCGAGTCTGAGGACCACGTCTACCTGCTGGACCTTGGCGTCGCGCTGGTGCCCACCGAGTCGGGCAAGGACAGCCCCAAGCCGGGCAAGGCGCCCAAGCCGCTAAACGATGTGCGGGGGCTGGCGCAGCTGGTCCGCGACATGCTGGGTGGGGTGCCCGACTCGGTCGCCGCCGGACAGAACGCGGTGCTGCCGCTGCGCTGGCGCAACCGCAAGGTCCCGGCGCGCATCGACGCCGTGCTGCGCCAGGCGCTCAGCGATGGCGCGAGCGCCGAGAAGGGAGCGCGCATCGAGTCGGTGGCGGCGCTAGTCGCCGAGCTGCTCGGGACTGGCGACGCGCTGCCCAGCCTGGCCGCGTGGTCCGAGGACGGCCGCGCCACCATGCCCCGACCGGCCCGCAGCTGGAGCCTGGCCTGGGCCGGCGTCCTGGCCCTGCTCGGGGGCTCGGCGGTCGGTTACTGGATGTACACCCAGGAGCCGACACCGACGCCGCCGGCCGCAGTCGATCAGGCGGCCGCCGCGCCGGTCGATCTCGCCGAAGGGGGCAGCGCCGATCTCGGAGCGGGTGCCTCTGCCGCCTCCCGCGATGCCGCGCCAGCTCCGCCGCCGGACGCCGCGACCGCCGCGCCGGCCCCAGTGTGGCCAAAGCGCAGCGGACCCAAGATTCCTCCTCTGCGGACGCTGGACCCGATGCCTGCCGCGCCGGCCAGCGCTCCCTCCGCTCCGGGCGCCCCGGGCCCCAAGGCCGCGGGTCAGCCCGCCGCACCCGCAGCGTCACCCGGCACGCCCGGGCCCGCCGCCGCGACGCCGACTCCGCCCGCCGCGACCAACCAGCAACTTACAGGAAGCCCCGGGCCGAGCCTTCCCCAGGCCCAGCCCGATCGGGCACAAGAGGTGAAGTAGTGAAGCGCCACGTTGTCTCCGTGCTCCTAGCTGCCATGTTCCTGCCGGGCATCGCGGCGAGCCAGCCTGCGCCGGCCGCTCCCAAGCCGACGCCGGCCGCCGGCGCCGCCAAGCCAGCCACGCCGGTCAACCCGGTGACCAACGAGCTGGCCCAGCGCGCCATCGCCGCTGCCCAGAAGGATAATTACGAGGAAGCGCTCAAGCTGTTCCGTCAGGCCTACCGGACGGACAAGAACGCGCGCTGGCTGTATGACATGGCCGTCATCTACGACCGCATGGCGATTTGTGACGACGCGGCGTTTTTCTACCGCGCCGGCCTGTACGGCAAGGGCGTCCTGTCGCAGGACGTCGAGCTCGTCGACAACCGCCTGAGCGTGCTGCAGGACGAGTGCAACTTCAAAGAGAAGCACAAGCAGGTCGCCGACCGCCACGATCGCGCCGGCCGCTATATGGGGCTCAAGCTCTGCGAGCTCGCCGCCGACATCCTGACCGGGATCGTCACCCCGGCGGAGAAGCAGCAGCTCGAGGCCTGCAAGGCCGAAGCCGCCAAAGAGAAGTAGCCGCCAGCCGGGCCCCCAGCCCGGCGCCGTCCGCTCTCGCCGCGGCCTGAAAGTCCCCAAACAGCGCGCTCGCAGGCGGCTGTCCCGCCAGCTTTCCCATATTCAGTTAAAATAGACCGATGAAAAGCACTCTTCTGGGCCCTGGGCGGGCGGCGCCGCTCCCGCCGCAAGCCGGTGCGCGCTCTGCCCGCCCGCGGCGACTCCGGCTCGCCATCCCCCTTCTGTGCGCCTGCGCGGCGCTCGGTCCGCAGCGCGCCTCGGGCTACGCCATCGACGTCCACGCCGAGCTGTCGCGGCTCTCGCTGGCGAGCAGCGGCCTGGCCGACAAGGCGGCCCCGATCGAGCCGGCGGCGATGACGGCGGTGCGCACCGCGATGGATGACTTCGCCCGCGCCACCCCGGGGCTGCGCGAGGCGTGGCTCAAGCGCTACCCGACGCCCGCCGACTTCGACGCCTTCGCCGAGAAGCAGCTCCTGCTGTTCGCCGGCGGTGCCACCGTCGTTGGCATCGATCGCACCGATCCCACCATCCCCAAGGATGGCACCCTGCTCGATACCCTGGCGCGCGGCAGCAGCCACCCGGACGAGGACTACCGCAACCGCGAGCGCTACGCCTACGACGACAAGCGCCAGCCGCGCAAGACCCCCGACGGTCAGCTCGTGCCCGCCGATCCGGCGCTGCTCAACATGGGCAAGCTCGGCGCGCTGTCGAGTCAGGCGCACGCCCACTATGGCCTGGCCCAGGTCGAGCAGTCCCCTGATGCCGAGGTGCTCAAAAACGACCCGCGCCGCTTCGCCAGGCGCGTCGGCTACGAGCGCGCCCCGGTCATCACCCTGGCCGCGCAGATGGCGCAGATCCACCTTGATCTGGCGCTCATCGCCGAGCTCAGTGAGGCGCCGACCAGCCGCGAGCTCGGCTGGGAGTATCTCGGCCAGGGCTTCCACTACCTGCAGGACGTCGGCAACCAGGCCCACACCGTGCAAGTGGGCCTCTACGACTTCTTCCTCAGCGCCGGCATCGAGCGGCTCAAGCTCGGCCTGCTCACCGGCGGCGGCTACCTGGGCCACATGCGCAGCCTGGGCTCCATTGGCCTGGACATCCTCTCCAGCCACCATGTGCTGGCCGAGGAGCTGACGCGCAAGCGCATGCTCGGCAAGGCCGCCGCCGCCACGCCGGTCGGTCAGCGCCTGCGCGCCGCGCCGACTGTGGACGACCCCGATTTCGCCGCCAAGCTCGACGCCGCGCTGGCGCCGCTGGGCCCAAACCCGGAGAAGGGCGAGTTCGCGCTGGTCATCACCCGCGAGCTCATCGAGGTCTCCTCGCAAGAGGGGCAGGCGCTGTACCGCGCCACCCGCGCCATCGCCGACCCGGAGCTTAGCACCCGCCACAAGGTCTTTAACGACGAGACCGACGACCCCGAGGCCTTCGTCATCGCCGAGACCCCGGCCACCGCCGCCGCCTATCAGGACTTCTGGGCGCTGCAGGAGCGCGCCTTCCGCCGCGTCGGCACCGCCGAGCGCAGGGTCGTCGCGCTCACCCAGAAGGCGCTGGCCGGCGCCCCGAGCCCCGAGGCGCGCGCCGAGCTGCGCAAGCAGATCCTCAGTCGCCTGGTCACCCGCCAGCTCAAGATGCTCGACGAAGTCGACGCGCGCCTGGCCGACTACCTGCGCGACCCGCCGAGCACCCTCAGCGCCCCCGAGCACTCCCCTGCCCTGCTGGCCGTCGACCTCGCCGGGGTCGCGCTGGTCGTAGGCGGTGTGGCGCTGCTCATCCGCCGCCTGCGCCGCCGCCCGGCCTGAGCCGGCCGGCGGGCTGCAGCTACAGGCTCGCCTTGCGCAGCAGCATAAGGACGCAGGGGCTGGCGTCGCCGCCGTAGGTCCAGCGCTCGATGGGGTCCCAGCCCTCGCGGCGCAGCGCCTGCGCCAGGTGGTCGGCATCGTAGCGGCGGCTGTAGTAGGCAGAGAACTCGCGCGTGCCCTCGGTCGAGCGGACCAGGGCGCGCAGGTCGACGCCGTAGCTGCCGGGCACGGCGCAGCTGAGGTCCAGGGTCGGCTGGAACTCGATCTCAACCTGGTCGGAGCCGTAGCGCTTGAACGGGCCGGAGAGGAACTCGTCCCAGCGCTGGCGCAGCTCCTGGTTGCGGCGGCCCGACAGAGTCGGGTCCTTGGCCATGATCTCGGCGGGGTGCTCGGCGGTGGCGTAGGCGAGGCGGAAGTCGATAAGGAGCAGGTCGCCGGCAGCGAAGCCGACCAGGCTGTTGCGCATGAAGCGCAGCTCGTTTTCGAGGTTACTGAAGGTGTGGCCGAGCATGGTGATGATGCGCCGGCGGTGGGCGCGGCGCGGCGAGTACAGGAGCTGGCCGTAGCGCGGCAGGTGGTGGAAGTTGCCCTGGATGGCGAACACGGCGCCGCCGTGATCCGCCAGCACCTCGGCGGCGTGGCGGTAGGCGACCGACAACAGCGGCTGGCTGATGTCCAGAAGGTACAGCCGCAGGTCGGCGTGCCCGGCCTGGGTGAGCAGCTGCTTGACCAGCCGGACCTCATTGCGCCCGCTGCCCGGCCCCAGGGACACCACGTCGAGGCCGACCTTGCCCGTCGAGCGCAGCACCCGCGCGGCGCAGCGCTCCAGCGGCATGCTCGACTGCATCGCGTCGTAGTCCTTCTGCTCGGCGATGACGCACCAGTGGGCGGCGCTCATATGATCCATATACAGGTAGCTCTGCTCGATGTGGCCGCCGTGGCCGTTGACCTGCAGGGCCAGCTCCTTGACCATCTTGACCGGGTCAAACCCGGGGGCGAGCCAGCAGTTGAGCGCCAGGTTGGGGTCGATGGCGCTGGCCTCCCAGGGCAGATCGAAGGTCTCAAGCTTCAGCTGCGGCACCGACAGAAGGTGCAGCAGCGTCATCTGGCTGGGGGCATAGGTGCCGCCCTCGAGGATCTGCAGGGCGTTCTCGGGCACCCCGGACAGCTCGCCCAGGCGCGCCCGCGACATGCCGGCCGCCTCGCGGCGCTCGCGCAGCAGGGTGCACCAGCTCTGGATGCGCCCGACGTCCGAAGGGGCGATGGGGGCCAGGAACGGCTCCAGGCTGGTCCCGCCCTCTTCAGCGGTGAGGCGCGAGGCGGCGAGGAACCCGCGCAGCGTCATGAGCGCCATCTGCAGCGGCTGCTGCTCGCCGGGGGGCTTCTCGTGCAGCGCCTCTTGGACCGTCTGGATCACCAGGTTGAGCGCCTGCTGCTCCCAGGGGACCTCGGTTGTCTCTGCACTTGCTAACATGGCTGCCTCCCGCATGGAATTTAGTCCAACACCGACGAGGGATCGCCGGTGCGGACGGGTCAACAAGCGGGCACTATATAGCGTGCTGAGCAGAAATCCGACGGTTCAGTCTGCCTTAATTGGTCGGGTCTATTATCAGCTGCGAGGGCTAGCCGAGGAGGCCGAGCTTGATGAGACCCAGGCCGCGCAAAAGGTGCATAAGGCCCAGCGCGCTGATGAGCAGGGCCATCGCCCCCCGCACCTGCGCCTTGCTCGCGCCGCCCGGGGCATTGCGACCGGTCAGCGCCTTGACCAGCAGCAGCGAGCCGCACAGGTCGGCCAGCACGCCGCCGCAGATCGCTACGTAGTCGACGACTCGGGTGGTGGTGGCGCCGTCGGCGATGGCGGTCTTTTCCACCGTCAGGTGAAAAAACAGCGGCAGCACCAGGGCCAGGAAGCCCACGCTGACCAGCAGATCGCCAAGCGGGCTCTGTAAGGGCTCAGCGGGGCGGGCCTGCTCACCCAGGGGAGCGTCGAGGTTGCTGTTGCTGTCTCGATCTCGGGGCCCGCGGTGGGCCATGGTGCCTCCCTTCGCCCAGCTGCCACGCCGTGCCCCTCGACTGTACCACGCGGCGGGCCGCCCGCGCAGACCGTGCACAGGGCCTCTGGGGCAGGCCGCAGGTGAGGGGCGAGCGCGCCGACCGCCCGGAGCAAGCGGCATCGATTGGAGCCGCGCTGCCTACGTCCGCGACCTTGCCACCGGTGGGGTCGACGGGCGCGTCGCTCGTCGGCGAGGCGGCGAGGCGGCGAGGCGGATGGGCTGTGCCCGGGATGCGGGCGGAATCTAGAGCGCCTGCGGGCCTCCGCCCAAACAGCCAGTCGCCGATGACGGGCAGCCAGCGCAGCGTGTTCAGGGGCTGGCTATCCGGAGCTAGCCGTGGAGCTTGAAGGGCCGCTCATTGAGCGCCCCTTTTTTATCCTCTGCGCTCAGGAAGCAGGACAAGTAGGAGATGTGCCCGAAGGGACGGTCGTTAAATGCCTGAAGCTTCTTGTAGTTGTCCGCCGGCTTGATCTTGGGATTGAGCACGCTCTCAAACAGGTCGGCAACATCCTTCGGGGTCGGCGGCTTGTGCGAGTTCAGGGGTTTCCAGCGGAACCGCACCGGATCTTTGCCACCGTTAACATCATCTATCGCATAGCCGAGCGAGATGCGCAGCGCCAGCCGCCAGTTCTCCTTCTCGCTGGGCGCTCCTCGCGGCTGACCGGCCAGGTAGATCGCCCACGCCAGGGGACCATACTTGGTGGCGTCCTTTATCGCCTCTTTGTCCTTGGCGGCAAGGTGCTTCAACGTCTCAGCGGAGACGGTCTCGACAAACTGCTCGATCTTGTCCACTACCAGGTCCACGCCCTTGGAGCTGACCACGTCGACCACCTTGGCGACCGCATTGGAGGTCCCATCCGCCACCGGCGCGATCGTGATCCCGGCCGTGGCAGTAGAGGCCACCATGAAGCCAAGATTTACGTACCACTTGATAAAGAGCGACCGCTCCTCATCCTTGGCCTCTCCGGCAAGGACATGAGAAAACAGCGTGGCAAGATAGTTATAGGGCTTTGACTCATCCTGGTCCTTGCCCTCCTGCATCTTCTGGGTCGCCATAAGGGCTCTGGCGTAGGCCTTGGTCAGCATCTTGGTAGTCTGCTCACCCATGGCCTTGCCGAGCGCGAGCCCGGGGGGCGTCACCAGGGACAGCGCGGTGTCCTTGAGCGCGTCCTTGAACTGCGTGGTGAGCCGATGCTTTATCGTCTCCCGCAGGTGCTTGCTCGCGGCCTTGATGTTCTCTCCGTCTTTTTCGACCAGGAGGTCCATCAAGTTGATAGTCAGCTGTTTTGATCGCTTCTCATCCTCGCGGGTCCATGACATGGCAGCCTCTCTCTGGCGCAAGTCGCGCTCGGTTGCAGGCGTTGAGCAGTCCCCAGCGGCCGCCACGGCGGCGGCGCCCGGAGCAGCCCGGCTCGGCCAAGGGCGATAGCGCTGGCCAAACCGATAGATGGGGCCTTGGTTGTCTCCCTCGGTGACTGCTGGCACAATTGAATGTAGCGGACTCATGCTCGGGCGACAGTCTCTGGACCCGCCAAAGGACTTGCCCAAGACGCCAATGCCCCAACTGTCTGGAACCCGCGGCTTTGCCCTGGCCCTTTTGCCGCGCAACTTGCTGGACGCGATGCAGGCCGCCGGCCTCGATACTGCGGCGCTGGCGCTGAAGCTCGGCCTGGCCCCCGAGCAGCTGGAGACCCGGCTGTCCTTCGATGCGGTGGACCGCTTTGGCTGCGCGGCCTGGACGGCGATCGGGGACCCGGCCTTTGGCCTGAAGGCGGGCGGCCAAAAGCGCCCCGAGCGCTTCGGTGTCGTCGGCTTCGCCGCCATGACCAGCCCCACCTTCGGGGTCGCGCTCGCGCGCATGGTGCGCTACATCCGGCTCGTGTGGGGCGATCCCCACGAGCTGCAGCGGCAGGGGTCGGAGATCACGGTGCGGCTGCTCGGCGGGCCCGAGCGGCCCTACAGCCAGGGCAAGCTCGATTATGAGCTGGCGTCGCTGCTGACCTTCGGCCGGCTGTTCACCGGGGAGGCGCTGCGGCCCTTGTGGATTGCCGTCCGCGGGCCGGCCCCCGCCTATGCAGCGCACTACACCGAGCTGTTTGACTGCCCGGTGCGGTTCAATCAGTCACATCACAGCATCTGCTTTGCCGAGCGTGATACCGAGCGCCGGCTGATCAGCGCCAACGCCGCGGTGGCCGGCCAGTTCGAGCACTGCGCCGAGCTGGGGCTCTCGCAGCTGCACGAGGTGGACCTCGCCAGCCGCGTGCGCGCCGCGCTCCGTGGCATGCTGCGCGGGGACGAGCCCACCCTGGCAGCAGTAGCGTCGGAGCTACACCTGAGCACCCGGACCCTGCAGCGCCGCCTGGGCGAAGCCGAGCTGAGCTTCCGTGAGCTACTGGACGAGGCGCGGCACGAGCTGGCCCTGCAGCATCTTCGCGGCGGCCTGGCGAGCCTGATGGAGATCTCTTACCTGCTGGGCTTTGCCGACCCGAACTCGTTCTTCCGCGCCTTTAAGCGCTGGACCGGCACGACCCCGGACGGGTACCGAAGCGCTCAAGGGGGTCGTCCAGCCTCCGGATAAGCCGGATCAGATCGTTCCCGGAGAGGCCGACCTCACCCTCATCGTCCGCAAGCGCCAGCCTGCTGGCTGCCGCGGCCAGCGGGAGCGGTCCCGGAAACGATGAGGACTGGCCGCGCGCATGCTGGCATGGTCCGGCTGGACCTGCAGGTGTAGTAGGATCACCGGGTGTCTGCGGAAACCCTGCCGCAAGTCCAGCCGCCGGCGGCGCGATTCGACTGGGCGCGCCTTGTGCGCTGGGCGGTGCCGCTTTCCCTGCTCGCGCTGCTCGTGGGGCTCGGGCTCGGCAGCTGGCTCCTGCACTGGCCGCTGCCGGGCAACCGCTTCATGCTGACGGTCTGCGCGCTGTGGGTGGGCTTTGGGGTGACGCGCGCCTTGTACACCGACGCCCTGTTGCAGGAGAGCCAGAAGCGGCAGCGCCTCATTGAGCAGCTGGACTCCACCCGCCGCGATCTCGCCGAAGAGGAGCGGCGGGCCGGCGTCCTCATGGAGCGCCACCGCCTCGCCCGCGACCTGCACGACACCCTGGCCCAGAGCTTTACCGGCATCGTCCTTCACCTGGAGGCGGCCGAGCAGGCGCTGCCGCCGCAGACGCCCACCGCCCAGCTGCACATCGATCAGGCGCGGGCCTCGGCGCGGGCCAGCCTGCAGGAGGTGCGGCGCCTGCTGTGGGCGCTGCGGCCTGGCCTGCTGGAGCACTCCTCGCTGTCTGCGGTGGTGCGCGAGCTCGTGCAGAAGTGGAATGACGAGCAGGCAGCGAGCGGCCGCACCGCGGTGCTCGAGCTTGGGACCCTGGGCCGGCTGCACCCCGAGGTCGAGGTGACGATCCTGCGCGCGGTGCAAGAGGCGCTGGCCAACGTCCACAAGCACTCCCAGGCCAGGACCGTCCACATCGTGCTGCAGCGCAGCGAGGAGCGAGTGGCGCTGACAGTCACCGATGACGGCATCGGCTTTCCCGGGGGCGCGCCGCCGGCCCCGGCGAGCCCCGGCGGCTACGGCCTGGTAGCGATGCGCGAGCGCGTCGCCCAGCTGGCCGGTGAGCTGCGCTTTGCGCCCGGGCCGCACGGCGGCGCCGAGGTCGCGCTGTGGCTGCCGGTGCGCGGCGAGGTCGGGCTGTGACAGCGCCGATCCGGGTCGTCATCGCCGATGATCATCCGGTGGTGCGCGCCGGGCTGCAGGGCATGCTCGCCGGGCGCCCCGAGGTGCTGGTGGTCGGCGAAGCCAGCGATGGCGAGGAGGCGGTGCAGCGCTGCCGCGAGCTGCAGCCGGACGTGGTGCTGATGGATCTGCGCATGCCGCGCACCGATGGGGTGGCGGCCACCGAGCGGCTGCGCAGCGCCTGCCCGCGCACGCGGGTGCTCATCCTGACAACCTTTGATGGAGAGCTCGATATCGAGCGGGCGGTGGGCGCCGGGGCGACCGGCTACCTGCTCAAGGACTCGCCGCGCGAGGACCTGTTCCGCGCCATCGCCGCCACCGCGCGCGGTGAGTCGCTGCTGGCCCCCGCGGTCGCCGCTCGCCTCATGCGCCGGGTGGGCGCCGCCGCCGTCGAGCGCGAGTCCCTGACCGCCCGCGAGCGCGAGGTCCTGGGGCGGGTCGCCCGCGGCCAGAGCAACAAGCAGATCGCCGCCGAGCTGCGCATCGGCGAGACCACGGTAAAGACCCACCTTTTGCACATCTTCGACAAGCTCGGGGTGGACGATCGCACCGCAGCGGTGACGGTGGCGCTGCAGCGCGGCCTGCTGGCCCTGTAGGGAGCCTGCGCATCCTCCAGATGGAGGATGTCTTCCTCCACCGGACAGGCTGTCGATTGCGCCTTGAGGGCGGATTCGCCGCGCGCGCTTCCCGGCGAGGATCTCCTTACCGCGGCCCGCTCTGGCCGCGCGGAGGGAGCAATGTTCGAACGATACATGCAAGACAAGCGGCGCCGCCGCCCGCTGCTCACGGCGCTGCTGGTGCTGGCGACGCTGGGCGAAGGCGTCGCGGTGGGCGCCTTGTTCATCGCTTCGCTGCTGCACGTAGAGGAGATCGAGCCGCCGCCGCTGGTCGCGCTGCTCGTGCGGCCGACCTACCTGCCGCCGGCCCCAGTGGTGGCGACGCGGCCGCGGCCCGAGCCGCGCAAGGCGACCGCGCCCAGCCGGCAGCGCGCCACGCCGCTCACCCAGCCGCGGCCGGAGCGCCTGCTCGCGGCGCCGACCGCGCCCGCGGAGCAGACTCAGGACGACGCCCTCGACCGGGGCAATACAGGTCCGCCTGGACCAATCGGCGAGCCGCCGCAAGGGCCGGTAGTGCCGGTCG
This sequence comes from Polyangia bacterium, assembly GCA_044222245.1. Lineage (GTDB taxonomy): Bacteria > Myxococcota_A > Polyangia > Palsa-1104 > JAEUJZ01 > CALFML01. The sequence continues at coordinate 21,258 of JBGANQ010000090.1, forward strand.
CGCCGCCGCCGCCGCCGCCGCCCCCTCCTCCAGCTCCGCGTAAGGTGCCGGTGTTCCTTATCCGCAAGCAGCAGCTCAGCGGCGCCGACCCCCACCTGCCGGCGCACGTCAAGCTGCAGCACCGCGGCCAGACCCTGACCGGAGCCTATCTTGTGTGCATCGACAAGAGCGGCCGGGTAAGCAGCGTGACCGTGCTCACCAGCATCCCCGGCGCCGACGACGAGGTCGTCCAGACGGTGCGCGACTGGACCTACAAAGAGCAGCTGATTCCGGTCTGCTTTGCCCAGAACTTCGAGTTCGTGGTGCAGTGATCGCCTTGGCGATCGGCCCTCGCCGGCGGCTCCTACTGGCTGATACTTATGGCTTTCGCGCTGCTGAATGAAGCGCCGCTCCGTCCGTCTGAATAGACAGGAACAAGAGGAAACGGAAGGAGGCTCCCATGTTGACCAAGAAGCTGCTCGCTGCCGTCGGCCTTGCTGGTGCCCTGCTGCTCGGAATCGCAGCTCCCGCGGAGGCCCGCGGCTGGGGCGGCGGCGGCTTCCACCGCGGCCCGGTCTACGGCGGCGGCTTCCACCGCGGCCCGGTCTATGGCGGCGGCTTCCACCGCGGCCCGGTCTATGGCGGCCCGGTCTACGTAGCGCCCCCGGTGTACCGCCCGCTGTACCGCGGTGTCGACTGGCGCCGGCACCAGTGGCAGCGCGAGCACGGCCGCTTCGGCTACCGCTACTAGCGCCCTGTTTCGCGCTCTGCGCGGCCCGCCCCGCTCGGGCCGCAGCATCTCTTACCTCCCCCGGTAAAGGCTCCTGACTTATGCGATGCCCGCACGCTCTGGCCGCGCTCCTTTTCTGGCTGCTCCTTGGTCCGCTGCCGACCGCCGTGCGGGCGGAGCCGCCGCCGCCGCACTCCATCCCCTCCTTTCCCATCCCCGGAGAGGTCATCGAGCCGCTGACCGCTGGCGAGCCGCCTCCCTATCTACCCCTTCTGCCCGAGCTGCGCATCGATCACTGGCGCCTTGACGCCGATGCGCTCGAGCCGATGCCGGCGGCGGTACGCCTGGCCTGCATCGGGCCGCCGCTGCTCCGCCTCGACTATGGTTACGCCGGGCGGGTCCGCCGCGCCCCGCGCCAGCTGCTGGAGGTCTACCGCCGCGCCCTGACCCTGGCCGGCTGGCAGCTTGACGCGGTGCCCGGCGCTCCCGCTGATGCGGTCGCCCGCTATACCGGGCACGGTCGCGCCCTCTGGCTCAAGCTGCACGCGGACGCGCAGGGGCTGCACCTTGGTCTCTCTGAGCCCGCCGCCCACTTCCAGGCTGCCGCCCTGCGCGCGGCGCTTGCCCAGACCGGCCGGGTCACCCTGTACGGGATTCCCTTTGAGATCAACAAAGACTACCTGCGCCTCCCCGAGGCCGAGCCCGTCCTGCGCCAGATCCTCCTGCTCTTGCAGACAAGCCCCGATCTCAAGCTGGAGATCCAGGTGCACACCGATGACAGCTTCCGCAACGTCTGGGGCCGCAGCCCCTCGCGCAACCGCGCCCAACAGCTCATGCGCTGGCTGATCACCCACGGCATCCCTGCCGCGCGGCTGGTCGCCCAGGGACTGGGTGAGTCCCGACCCGTGGCCAGTAACCGCACCCCGGAGGGCCGCGCCCGCAACCGCCGCGTCGAGCTAGTCCAGCTGCCAAGCCCCCCGCAGCCGCCGCAGTAGGAACCGCTTCCGCTCCTGTAGTAGCGCGCAAGGGCTCCCTGGGCAGACACGCACTCTGAGCCCCGCCCTGGGCGGCCCGGCGCAGCTCGCACGAGCCGCGTTAATTGACGGGCCTATCGGCCTTCATTACCGTCCGCCTCATGCTCAATTACTACCACCGCTGTCCGCCCCTCCTGCTGCGCTACCTGGGCGGCGCCGGCGTGCTCGCGGCGACGCTGCTCGGCGCCTGCGGCAGCCCGCCGCCAGCGGCGACGCCGGTCGTCGGCCAGCACCGCGCACCGCTTGGCAGCTATCCGGTCCTCTCGTTCAGGGCCGACTGGTCGGTCACCCAGTCGGCGCCGCTCGTGGCCGGCCAGCCCGCAGTGCTTCACTACGAGCTGGCGCGCCTTACAAGCTGCCGCGGTCCGGGCTGGAACATCGCCGGCTCGTTCACCACCCCCACCATCCACCGCCACGACCTGTCCATCCCCGGGACCAGCCGCACCGGCGCCGTCGAGCTGTTCTTCGCTGTGCCGTTTGGTCCGCAGATGTCCCTGTGGTTTGAGGGCTCGGACGGCAGCGGCTGCCGCGCCTGGGACTCTGACTTCGGGCGCAACTTCCAGGTCGCACCAAGCAATCCCGACCGCGTCATCCACTTCACCCGCGACTACCAGAGCCGCGTAGACGGTCCGCTGCAGGCCGGGGTGCCGTTCACCGTGGACTACGATCTGTGGCGGCTGCCGTTCTGCGTGGGCGTCACCCAATACGACACCCTGTCGGGGAGCGCGACCTTGTTTTATCGCTTCGATGGCGGCGCCGTCCAAGCCGAGCCGATGCTCGGCCTGCCGCCCGGTGTGCCCGGCGAGGTGGACGGCCAGCCGGGGCAGCTGCAGCTCGCCCCCACCCTGACCCCGCCGCCGGGGGCCCGCAGCGTCGAGCTGTGGTTCCTCGGCAGCAACGACGGACCGTGCACCGACTGGGACTCCGACTACGGCCGCAACTACTCCTTCCCGATTAGCCCTTGAGCTCTTGCCGGCCGGCGCTCCACTGCGCGCGCAGCACCGCGGCGCGCTGCCGCGCCGCCGCCTCATCCTCGACAATCTCGATCGCCGAGCGCTGACCCGAGAGGAGCTGGCCGCTGCGCTGCGCCAGCAGCAAGAAGGTACGCATCTCTCCGCTGGCGGAAAAAAAGATGCTGGCGCGGTCTGGCTGGGGACAGTTCTTGAGCCAGTCGCCGTAGCAGCGGCGGGCCTCGGGAGTCAGGCTGCGGGCCTGCGCGCAGTCGACGAGCAGCACCAAGCGGCGAAACGCCAGAAGGACCCCATCCACCGCCGCCAGCAGCTGCTTGAGGTGGACCTCGTCCATGACGTCCACCATGCGCCAGAACACCACATCGCCCTCGGTGTAGTAGCGGTGCGAGCCGCTACTCAGCCATGCCTGCATGAGCTTCAGAATAGCACGGTGCCCCGAGCCGCTAGGGGCAGGTGCCGAGCACATAGTAGCTCGGCCCGGTCTGCTTCAGCGTCGTCACCGTCAACACGTTTAGCAGCCCGAGGTTCTGGCCCGAGCCCACCGCGCAGGCGCTGCCGCCGCACAGGGTTGCCCGCCCGGCGCGGTAGTGATTCCAGTTGTTGTCCTTCCAGCACACCGCGGCCGCGGCCGTGGTACCGCTGACCGACGCCGAGGCCGGGCCCTCGCTACCGGCGCCGCCCTGGGCCTTTACGACATAGGAGTAGGTCGTCGCCGCCATAAGCCCGCTATCGGTGAAGGTAGTGCCGGTGACAAGACCCGAGTTCACCCGCGTGTTCTCGCTGCCGGCGCTCGGCCCGCGGTAGACGTTGTAGCCGCTGACGCCGGCGACCGCGCTCCACTTAAGGGCGATGGTGCTGGCGGTGGTGGCGGTGACCGCAAGCCCGGTCGGCGCCGGGATGGCCGGCGGCACGCCGGTGGTGGTCACGCTGAGCACCGCAGAGCTCGCGCCTTCGCTGCCCCCGCCGTCCGTGGCCCGGACCAGATAGGAGTACGCAGTGCCCGCGCTGAGACCCGAGTCCGCGTAGCTCGTGCCGCTCTGCGGGGTGGCGTTGAGCCGGGTCGTCGGCTGCGCGCCGCCGCTGCCGCGGTAGATGTTGTACCCCGCAGCGCCCGCCACGCTGCCCCAGGACAGCGTGAGCCCATGATCGTCCACCATGCTGGCGGCAAGACCGGTGGGCGCCGGCAGCGCCGGGTGCCCGCTGGTCAGCCGATCGACCATCTTCTTGATCGCCGCCATCTGGTCACCCTCCCGGGTGGCGTAGTTGCTGGCGTTGTTGTAGCCCCAGAAGTCCCAGCACCCGAGCGGGTTGGTCGGCGCCGAGAACGAAGCGACTACCTGCGGATAAAGGACGATGAGGTGGTTGGTGTCCGCCCACTCGTTGTAGCCCGCGTGGGCGTAGTACTTGTCGCCCAGCACCGCCTGCCCCTGCTGGCAGCCGTGCAGGGCGATGTGAACGCGGCACGGCTCGCTGCTGGCGCACGCCGCGGGGACATAGACCCAGCCGGTGCTGTCCAGGCTCTTTTGGCCGGGGTTACTGACAAACTGCGACTGATCGAACTGGACGAGCTTGCCGCTCAGCGTGCCGGTGTTGCGCGGGTTGAGGGGGCCGTAGATCTGCGCCAGCAGCAGGCCCGGCCCATCGTAGCCGCAGTTGTTGATGTACGGACTCTGGGTGACCGAGCAGCTGCTACCGTAGTTGTCCGTGATGTGGGCGTGGCCGGCGGCGAGGTCGTTCTTGTAGAAGATATCGGCCGCGGCTACGTAGTGCTGGTAGTACTTCTGCAGCACGTTCATCACCACGGGCTTTACCGTGCTGTCGTTGGTGCCGCTGAACAGCCAGACCTTCTGTCCGGCCAGGTTGCTGGTGGCGTCGATGGTGCCGGCACCGGACTCGTGATCGGTGTAGGCGATGGAGGCGTTCACATCGGGCAGCGGCGAGGCGTACTGGCACGAGCTCTGCGCCTGGGTGCTCTTGCCCGAGCTGCCGGCGCAGTGGTAGGGCCCCCCGGCGAACACCCCCACTCCCTTCATGATGCTCGAGAAGGCGATGTGCAGCTGCACCGCCATGTAGCCGCCAGAGGAAATCCCCGAGACCGACGTCTGGTGGAGGTCGGCGTTATACGCGCCCAGCGGCACTCCCGCTGCCGCCCGCACCGCCACCGCGGGGCCAAGGCCTGGCGGCTCGAGCAGGCCATCGCCGCAGCCCGCGCCGGACCCCGGACCAAAAAGGAGTGCCGTCAGACCCAGGGCCCAAGGAGCAGGCAGAGCAACCTTCATCGCGAAACCTCCGTAAGTCATGTGCTTGTTGCAGACTTTTGCGCAAGCGCAGAAGCATAAGCAACCAGCGTGCCGCGACTGCGGAACCGTCCTGCCGCTGGCACCCGCGACGACGGAGCCCGCGCGGCCGCCACTGCCGCTGCCTGACCCAGGGGCCGCGCGCCAGCCTTGCTGGGGACTGTCGCCTCACCCTGGCCACTATCCCCCCAGCCGGCGGCCGGTGGTATTGCGCCCCTAACCCCGCAGGTGGCGCTTGAGGCGGCGCAGGGCTTCTTCCAGCTTGTCCGGGGCGATGGCAAAGCAGGCCCGCGCGTGATCCTGCAGGCCGCACCAGGAGGGCGTGTTCAGCCGCACCCGCGCCCGCGCTTCCAGCTCCAGCACGAAGCGCTCGGGATCGCCGGCGGCCAGCGGCGAGACGTCGGCGAGCACGAACAGGCCGCCGCGGCCCGCGGTATCGACCCGGAAGCCGAGCTCGGTCAGCCCTTGTTCCAGGCGGCGCCGCCGCGCCAGGAGCTGCGCCCGCATCGCCTCGATCTCCGCCCGGCGGCTCGGCAGGGCGGCAAACAGGAACCGCGCCGCGACCTCGGCGCTGCGCGGCAGCGGCGCGAAGGCCAGCCGCTGCAGCAGCTGCAGCCACTGCTTGTCGGTGGTCGCCGCCACGCCCAGGCGCAGGCCGCCGGCGGCGACCTCCTTGGACGCGCTGCAGAGAAGCAGGACCTGGCGGGCGACCGCCTCGCTGAGCCCTTGCAGGCGATCCTCGCCCCAGGGCGGGGGGCTGTCGAGGTTGGCCAAGAGCCCGAAGACCTCATCGAGGATGACCCGCGCCCCGCGCGCCGCCGCCGCCTCGATGAGGGCGCGCAGCCGCGCCGGCGAGTAGGCGGCGCCCGAGGGGTTGGCCGGGTTGGTCAGGAGCAGCACCTCGAACTGCAGCGAGTCGGCGATGCGGTCGGGATCGGCGATAAACTCTGGCCCCTGGGTCGGCAGCTGCACGACCGCACAGCCGGCGGCCTCGATAAGGGGCGGCGTCATGCCGTAGCAGCCCTGCGGCAGCAGCACCCTGGGCGTACCGCCGCGCCGCAGCTTCTCTGCCGCCAGCGCGTCAAACAGGAGCGGCATCGCCCCCTGCCCCAGGCACAGCTCGTCTTCCTCCAGCGCCGGCAGGCGGGTCGCCCGCAGGTAGCCGAGCGCCGCGCGGCGAGCGTCGCGGCCTAGCTCTGCGCCGCCCGGCTCGCCCGGCTCGGGCGAGTCGAGGAACCCCATCAGGATTCCGGTAACGACGCTAGCGGGCAGCGGCAGCTCATTTTCGCCGTAGTCCAGGCGGATGACGTCGGCGGCCGGCGCCGGCCGCGCGAAGGCGGGGATCTGCAGCCACTTTTTGATCTGCGGCTGCAGGGCCGGCCGGCCCTGGGCGCGCGGCTGGGCCCGGACCGGCGAGTGCGCCGCCGCCCCCTGCACCTGGAAGCTCAACAGCTCATCGAACAGCGAGGCGTAGTAGTCCTGATGGAACCACGACAGGCGCGAGTAGGTGACCTCCGCCGCCACCCCCAGCGCCTCCATCAGCGCCGGGTGGCGCAGCAGTCCCAGGGCCAGCTCGACATCGGGGAAGGCCTGGCTGTGCACTAGACCTATGAGCACCGCGAGGTTGGGCGAGCCAAGGTGCGCCCCCAGGAAGCTGAGCACCGGGTTTTTCACCACCTGACACGAGATGGCAAAGTGCTCGGACTCGTCCAGCACCAAGAGGCACCCTGCCCTCTCGCAGCCGGCCAGCAAGAGCTCGAGCGCCGGGCGGCTCTGGCGCAGCGGCGATGGGGCGGCCAGCAGAAGGATGCGCGGCCTTACGATCGGCAGCAGCTCGGCCAGCTCGCTGGCGTCGCCGTGAACCCACAGCGGCCGCACCCCGTAGCGGGCCAGCGGCCGCTCGTAGACCGCGCGCAGGCTGGCCGACACCGCCACCGGCTGCGCCGGCTCGACCAGCGCCAGCAGCAGCCCATAGAAGAGCTGCGCCCGCGAGGGAGCGACAAAGATCTCCTCGGGATCCACCGTCAGATCATGGAACTTGTGCAGGAAGCTGCCGACGCGCAGCCGGAAGCTCGGATCGCCCGCCTCATGCGGGTAGGGGGCGCGGGCCTCGCGCTCGAAGGTCTGCGCCAGCCGGGTGACAAAGCGCAGCTGCTCATCCGAGGCGCGGCTGAGGTCGACCTCTTCCCATAGGCTCTGCAGCGCCAGCCCATCCAGGCTGCGCGCCAGGTCGTACAGAATCTCCGAGCAGGGCTTCCCTTCGATCACCTGCAGCTCGTGGTAGATTAGAAGGCCCGACTGCTGCGCCGCCAGCGCCAGGCGCGCCGAGATGCTCTCCAGGGAGCTGCGGTGCAGGTGATAGGCGAACAGCTTCCCCGACTGCTCTTCCAGCTCGACCAGGGGGGCGATGTTGGTGTCGGCGGCCTGCTCGACCCGCGCCTGCCACAGCACGCGCGGCCGGTAGCCGCGGCGCTCGAACATGTGCGCGACCACCGCCGGCCCGGGGCGCCCGGCGAGGTTGAGGATCACGCTGCCCCCCGGCCGCAGGCTCGACAGCGCCTCGCGCAGGGCGCGGGCGTTAAGTCCCAGCCCGAACTTGTCCTCGACCAGGCCCTGCGCGGCGAAGTAGTTGCTGAGATCATAGAGCCGCGCCGAGTCGCTCGCCTCGCCCGCGGTCGCGATCACCTGCGGGATGCAGCCGAGCACGAAGTCGGCAGTCCAGTGCCGCGCCCGCGGCGCCGCCAGCAGATCCGACTCCTGCGCTGAGAAGCGCTCGTACAGGCGATCCGCATCCGGTCGCCCCGCGGCGTCAAAGCTGTTGAGCAGCGCGTTGACGCGCGCCATCACCACCGCTTCAGGGTTCAGATCCAGGCCGAGGATATGCTCGCTGCGGGTCAGCCGCAGGAGCGCCAGCGAGACCCAGCCCGACCCGGTGCCGAGCTCGATGAGCCGCTTGCCGGCGTACTCGTGCAAGGGCTTCTGCAATAGCCCCTCCAGGAACGTGTAGCTCCAGACCTCGGGGGCAAAGATCGACGGCAACAGCAGCAGATCCAGGTGCACCGCGCGGCCGCCGTGCAGCGGGCTCTCGGGGGCGGCGCCCTCATGCACCGCGCCCCCATGCCGCAGGTCGATGGGAAAGTACCGGAGCTGCTCGCTCGGCCCGCGGCTCTTGAGCAGCGCCACCGCCGCATGCAGGACGCGGGCAAGCTGCGCCGCCTGCAGGTGCTGCAGCCAGTCTGCCAGTAAGAGAACCGGGCTCGGCGCGTCCAGGAGCGCGACGGCGTCGGCATCCGGGGCGTTGGTCTTTAAGCGATCCATGGGTCGGTGCGCTCCGGGGGAGCAAGGGGAGGCTCGACCTGCATCTTAGCCGATTTCTGCCCCTTGCGGGGAGGCAGCACTCCCGCCGCGGGGTCAGGCCCAGGCAAGCGGGGTCTGCCCCCTCTTGTCCCGGGTCAATTCCAAGCAAAGTTCGACCTCTAACTGCGGGTCAGGGGTCAGCGCCAAGCAAGTTTTGACCTCCAACTGCGGGTCAGGGGTCAGTTCCAAGCAAATTTTGACCTCCAACTGCGGGGTGGGGGTCCGTTCCAAGCAGACTTTGACCTCCCGCTGCGGGTCGGGGTGAGTTCCAAGCAAGTCTTGACTCCGGACTCCGCTCCGGGGTGAGTTCCAAGCAAGATGTGGGCTTGAAGCCGGAGTGCAGGCAAAGTTTGCCTATCTGCCCATTACCTAAGGCGCGGCGGAGTCCCTGAAAAGGGCCGCGTAAGTATTTTTCACAATCGGATCTTCCGTCGCCGATTCGCCCAGGCGGCGCCCGCGCTGGCTTGCGCCAAGGATTCATCTAGGCATCCTTTCGCTGCTTTTCAACATGAAAGGAGCCTCCATATGAAAACCAGTGGCAAAAAGTCTGCTTCCCCCCGTCCGCGCTTGTCTGCCAAGGAGGCTGCCGGGGGTCTGTCCCCGGCGGCGGCCTATGAGTACTTTCTGGGTGATGCGCAAGCAATTCCGGAAGCGCAGGTCCTGGCCTGCCGCATTGATCTGCCCTTGGCCCTGCACAACGTACAGCTTGGGGTGGCCAGCGTGCTCCCGCACGCCGCGCGCCTGCGCAAGGAGCTGCCGAACCTCAAGCTGGCCGAGCTGCGCCGGCTGCCGGATCTCGCCGCCGGACTGCTGTACGCAGCCGATCGGCTGACCGGGCCCCCCAGCAAAACCGAGGTCGCTGACAAGCTGCTGCGCCTGCGCCGGCTGCGCGAGCCGATGCTGCTCGTCGCCGAAGCGCTGGCGCTGCTAGAGCTGCTGCCGGCCGAGCGGGTGACCGCGATCCGCCAGGGCAAGGGCGCCATCGACTCGGCGCGCGACGGCATCGCGCTAGAGGGCCTGTACCGCGAATACGCCGCGGCGCTGCGCAACAAGCACCCCTTCAGCGAAGCCGACCTCACCGAGGTGGCGGAGCTTGGCAACTACCTGGTCCGCGCCATCACCCCGAGCGGCGGTCGCCAGCCCACCGAGGCGCAGAGCGACGCCAGCCGCCTGCGCGATCGCCTCTACACCCTGCTCGCCCAGGGCCACGCCGAGCTGCGCAAGGCGGGCTTTGTGCTGTTCGGCGAGGCGGTCAACGAGCACGTACCGGCCCTGGCCACCCGCGTGCTGCGCCCGCGCCACAGCCCGGCCCCGACGCCCGAGCCGACGCCGCCGGCCGCCGCTTAGAAGCGTGATTGGGCTTTAGCCGTTGGTGGCGCGCGGGGTGGGCGTGGCGGTGACGGCGAAGTCGACGCTGTTGTTGTTGCTGTCGGCGCCGTCGGGGCGGCGGCGGATCGAGCTGCCGCTGCCGGCGGCAGTGGCCACGGTGCCTTCGACGTAGATATTGGTGGTGGTGGCACCGAAGCCGACCGAGTCGACGATGAGGTTGCTGGCACCGCCAGTATAGGCCAGCGGATAGACTACCCCGAGGCCGGCCGAGGCGGCCATGGGCGCGCTCAGCGCACCGTCGCGCGGCGCGGCGGCGGGATACTGCGAGCCGACGTACAGGAGGAAGCCGCCAGCGGCAATCGGCGTGGGGGTGCTGAAGATGACCAGGCTGGAGTCCGAGGTGCCGGTGGCAGCGCGGTAAAGGAGGCGGGCGTTGTTGAGATCGACGGTGAAGGGGCAGCCGTTATAGAGCTCGACGAACTCGTCGGCGGCGCCGCCGGCGCCGGCGGTCTGCACCTCGTTGATGGTGACGTGGCAGCTGGACACGGTCGCGGTGAGCTGGCCGGTCACTCCCTTGGCGGTGATGCTGATCATGGAGGTGCCGGGGGAGACGCCGCGCGCCCGCCCGCCCGTGCTGCCGGTCGCGGTGACCGTGGCGACGGTGGAGGTCGCCGAGTCCCAGACGCCGGTCGCGGTGACGTCCAGGGTCGTGGCATCGCTGTAGATGAGCGTCGCGGTGAGCTGAACGACCATGTTGAGGGGAATGTTCAGCGGCGCCGGGGTGATGACGATCGAGACCGGCACCGCCGCGGTCACCATGAGGGTCGCGCTACCGCTGTACCCAAGATAGGTGGCCTTGACGGTGGCGGTGCCGACCACGGTGCCGGTGGCGAGGCCATTTGCATCGATGGAGGCGACGCCGGTCCCGGTCACATCGGCAGTGGTCCAGACGGCAAAGCGGGTGACGTCCTGGGTGGTGGCGTCCGACAGCGTGGCGATGGCGGTAAACTGCTGCGTCACCCCCTTGGCGATCGACGGGGTCGCCGGGGTGACCGTGATGCTGGTGACCACCGCCGAGGTCACAGTGAGGGTGGCGCTGCCGCTTACCCCGCGGTAGGTCGCGGTGATGGTCGCGGTGCCGACTGCGGTGCCGGTGGCCAGGCCGCTCATGTCGACCGAGGCGACGCCCGTGCCGGTCACGTCCACTGTCGACCAGTTGGCGAGGCTGGTGACGTTCTGGGTAGTGGCGTCCGACAGCGTGGCGATGGCGGTGAACTGCTGCGCGGTGTTCATGCCAATGGCCGGCGTCGCCGGCGTCACGGCGATGCTGGTGACGACGGCGGCGGTCACGGTGAGGGCGGCGCTGCCGCTCTGCCCGCGGTAGGTCGCGGTGATGGTCGCTGTGCCGACGGTGCTACCGGTGGCCAGGCCAGTCATGCCGACCGAGGCGACACCAGTGCCGGTCACATCGCTGGTGGTCCAGACAGCGAGGTTGGTGGCGTCCTGGGTAGTGGTGTCCGAGAGCGTGGCGGTAGCGGTGAACTGCTGCGCCGTCCCCTTGGCGATCGAGACGAAGGCGGGCGCCACGGTGAGCTTGGTGACCACCGCCGCGGTCACGGTCAGGGTCACCGCGCCGCTGAGCCCGAGGTAGGTGGCGCGGACGGTCGCAGTGCCGACGCCGGTGCCGGTGGCAAGGCCGGTCATGTCGATCGAGGCGACGCCGGTGCCGGTGACGTCCACCGCCGTCCAGGTGGCGAGGCTGGTGGCGTCCTGGGTGGTCTTGTCCGAGAGGGTCGCGGTGGCGGTAAACTGCTGCGCCGTCCCCTTGGCGATCGAGGGCGCCGACGGCGAGACCGTGACCTGGGTGACCACGGCGGCGGTCACCGCGAGGGTGGCGCTGCCGCTCAGGCCCAGGTAGGTGGCCTTGATGGCGGCGGTGCCGACGCCGGTGCCGGTGGCCAGGCCAGCGGCATCGATGGAGGCGACGCCGGTGCCGGTGACATCGCTGGCGGTCCAGGCGGCGCCGCCGGTGACGTCCTGGGTGGTGCTGTCCGAGAGGGTCGCGGTGGCGGTAAACTGCTCCGCCGTCCCCTTGGCGATCGAGGGACCGCTAGGCGAGACGCTGACCGCGATGACCACGGCGGGGGTGACGGTCAGGGTGGCGCTGCCGCTCTTGCCGCCGGAGGAGGCGGTGAGGGTCGCGCTGCCGAGGTTCCTGCCGATCGCCAGCCCGCTGGCGGTGACGGCGGCCACGTTGGCGGCCGGGGCGATATCGGCCGCGGTCCAGGCCGCGGTGCTGGTGATGTCCTGGGTCGTGGCATCGGTGAAGGTGGCGGTGGCGGTGAGCTGCTGCATCGTCCCCTTGGCAATCGAGGGCGCGCTCGGGGACACGGTGATCGAAGCCAGCACGGCGGGGGTGACGGTCAGGCGGGCGGTGCTGCTCTTGCCGGCAAAGCTCGCGGTGAGGGTCGCGCTGCCGAGGCTCTTGCCCAGCGCGAGGCCGGTCGCACTGACCGTGGTGACGTTGGCGGCCGGGGCCAGATCCACCGCCATCCAGGTCGCGCTCTGGGTGACGTCCTGGGTGGTGGAATCGGTGAAGGTGGCGGTGGCAGTGAACTGCTGCATCGTTCCCTTGGCGATCGCGGGGTTGCTGGGGGTGATGTTGAGGCTGGTGATGACGGCGCTGGTCACCGTCAGGTTCACAGTCGCGCTGACCTGCATGAAGGTGGCGGTGACGGCGGCCTGGCCGACGCCGGTGCCGGTGGCCAGGCCGGCGGCGCTGATGGTCCCGACGCTTGCGCCAGTGGTCGAGGTGAGGGTCCAGGTCGCGGTCTTGGTGACGTCCTGGGTGGTGCCATCGGTCAGGGTCACCTTGGCGACAAACTGCGTCGAGGTCCCGTTGGCGATGGCGGGGTTACTCGGCGTCAGATTCATGCTGACCGGGACCGCCGGGGTCACGGTCAGCAGCGTGGTGCCGGTGACGTTCATGTACGTCGCGGCGATCATCGACTGCCCGACCTCGTTGCCCAAGGCCAGCCCGGTGGCGTCGATGGTGGCGGCGCCCATGTTGAGCTTGACCTCCAGCGACCGCCAGCTCACCTGCTGGGTCAGGTCCTGGGTCGAGCCGTCAGCGAAGCTGCCCGTGGCGGTGAACTGCTGCCGGGTTCCCTTGGCGATGCTCGACTGCTCGGGCGTCACGGTCAGCGCGACCAGGCTGGTTGCAGAGCCGCCGCCCTGGCAGGCAAGCAGACAGAGCGCCATGACAAAGACTGCGCCAAACCCAAGACTCCGGACTGTGCTGCTCGACTGCACTCTGGACATGCCCCCTGCTCCTGGCGGTCGCGGAAATAAGACTCCGCCGCGCTCCATCATGTCATCGCTCCCCGAGGGGGGCAACGGGGGCGCCGATCTAGCGGTGAGCGCAGCGCTATCGGCCTGGGGAGCGCTGCTGCTTGTTCCACAATCGCCCCACTGTGCCAAACCGGCCCGCACCGGGTGAATGCGAAGCAGCATGCAGGCGCAGCGGCCGGCGGCAGCGGCGTCGCGTGCCAGCGGACTGGTTGGCCCAAGATCTGCATAGGTGTCTGCCCAGGAGGACTTACTATGCGTAACTTACTTATCTCAGGTCTTACCGTCGCACTGCTCGGCTGCGGCCAGAGCACCGGGCCCGTCACCGCTGTGGGCCAGAGCATCTACACCGCAGACGTCCAGACCGTCATCGCCGAGAACCAGGGCGGCGGCTTTGTCCCGCCTCCGCCGCCGGGCTCGCCCTGCCAGGTCGGCGCCGCCAAGTACACGCTGACGGTGGCGACCAAGCTGGTGAGCTGGACGCGCTGCACCGCCAACGGCACCGGACCCAACGTGCAGGTGATGGACATGCGGGTGCTGACCGAGGGGCAGTTCAAAGAACTGACGCCCTACCTTGAAAATCTGACGGTCGTGCCTAACGACAACAGCTGCGGCGCCGACAAGCCCACCCTGCAGGTGACGATCAGCACGCCGGCCGGACAGCAGGTCTACGGCGACAGCTTCTATGCCTGCGCCATCAAGGACAAGCCGCTGGTGAAGTCGGAAGCGCTCGACAGCCTGCTAAACGAGCTGTTCAAGCTGACGATGTAGCGGCGCGCCGGGGCAGCGCTCGGCGCGCGGCGCCCGGCGCTTCAGCGGGGCGGCGGCGGCGGGGCTCCGGTCAGCTGGAGGATCTGCTGCGCCTGCTCGCGATCATCACTATAGGTAAATAGCGCCAGCAGCTTGAAGGAGTTTGGCCGGTCCACAAGCTGCGGGGCGAGGATCTGCAGCGCGACCACGCGATCGGCCGTGTAGATGTACAGCGGCAGGATGCGCGCGACCTGATCGACCAGGAAGTTGTGGCCGACGCTCGCCTGGCGGAGCACGTTCAGCTTGTCATTGGAGGACGCGCTGGTGATCTGCTGGAGCAGGCCGCGCAAGTCGGCATCGCTCATCGCGGTCTGATAGGACGGCGGTGGATACTGCGGGCCGGGCGCGGCCGGCGGCGCGTACTGCGGGCCGGGCGCGGCCGCTGGGGGCGCTGCCTGGGGGGCCGCAGGGTACTGCGGATACTGCGGCGGGTACTGCGGCGCGGCGCCGGGATACGGCGGCGCCGGGGCGGGATACTGCGGGGCGGCGCCAGGATACTGCGGCGCCGGGCCAGGGTACTGCGGCGCCGGGCCAGGGTACTGCGGCGCCGGCGCGGGGGCGTATTGGGG
>JBGANQ010000011.1:0-154036 GCA_044222245.1 Polyangia bacterium
CTGCCGCTGCGGCTGGCGATGCCGCTTTTGCTGGAGCTGTCCACCGCGGCGTTCAGCCGCGCCCTGGCGCTGTGGCAGAAGCAGCCGGCGGGGCCGCCGGCGGGCGGGGGGCTGGCGCGGCAGCTGGAGGTGCGGGACGATCCCGAGCTGACCCTGCGCCTGGGCGCGCTGCTGTGCGCCCGGCCCGAGCGCGACGTCAGCCCGGAGGCTGCGTGGACGCGGCGCTGGCGGGCCCTGCAGCCGCACCTGGAGGCGCACCTTATCGCCAGCGGGACGACGCTCAAGGCGCATGTGCAGAAGCTCGATGCGGCCGGCGATGCCGCCCTGGCGGCGCGGCTCCCCAGACTCCGCTGACGGCTCACTGGCGCCTGCTGCACCGCGCGGGCTTGCCGTCTCTCGCACCGGTCTAGCGGCGCGGCTCCGCTGGCTGGTGGTGCTTCACGAACAGCGGGCGCTGGCTGGCCAGCCACTCGGTCGCTTCCTCGGCCGTGCTGCAGAAGTGGATCGGCGCCGCGACCTGACCAAAGAGTCGGATCGCGTTGCGCAGCAGGTGCACCACGGTGCGCAGCCCCAGGCTGGCACCGATGATCGCGGTGGCTCCGGGGGCGACGTGGGCGCGCGACCGCTTGGCGACGTAGCGACGGGCTTCCGCGGTCATGCCGCTGGCATGGCGGCCGTCGAACACGGCCAGGATGTAGCCGTACTGCGCCTCTGCCGCATCGCAGAGGTCATACATCCACTGGATGTCCGGCAGGGCGAACACCTCGTGGACCTCGAAGAACAGGATGTCCATGTCGCGGTAGTAGCGGTGACTGCCTTGGCTCTCCCAGTTCGGCATGGTTAACTGGCCATGGTAGCACGCGCTTTCCCGGCGCGACGGGCCGAGCCGAGCCGGTGATATTTTGACTAGGGGCGCTCGCCGCTGCGCAGACGGCGCTCGATGTCGGCGATGACCGGCAGGCAGTCGGCGGGGAGGTCGACCACGTAGTGCGCGCCCGCTGCGCCCAGCCGCGCGCGCGCGGCGCCCAGGCGCGCCAGGCGCTCTGCCGCGGGGAGGGCGGCCAGCTCGCGCTCGGACAGGCCCACCTCGTTGCCGCAGGCGGCCAGCGCGATCGTCCAGGTGCCGGCGTTGAGGCCCTCTTCCACATCGGCCACCGTGTCGCCGATCTTCACCACCGCCGCCATGGGATAGACGCGCAGGCGCTCGGCGTTGGCAAAGCACATGAAAGGGGCCGGCCGCCCCACCTGCACATCCGAGGCGCAGATCACGCAGTCGGGCGCATAGCCGCGGGCCTTGGCCGCCGGCGCCACCACCTCCATCATCTCGGCCGCGTAGCCGGTCGTGCTGCCGATGCGCAGGCCGCGGCGGCGCAGCTCGTCCACCAGCTCGAGCGCGCCGGGAATCAGGTCGGTGTGGGCGGCGAGGCAGCCGAGCTGCGCCGGCACAAAGTCGCGGTAGAGCGCGTCGATGTCGGCCTCATCGCACGGCTTGCCCAGGCGCTGCTCCCAGGCGCTCGCCACTTCCGCCATGCGGGTGATGGCGCGGATGTGATCGCGCTTGTGCAGGCCCATGGGCAGCCGCGCCTGCGCCGCGGTAATCGTCAGGCCGCGGCTCGCGAACACGGCGATGAACGCCTGCACCGGCGCCAGGCAGCCGAAGTCGACCGTCGTGCCGGCCCAGTCGAAGATCGCCGCCTGCAGGCCGCCGCGATAGGGACCGCCGCTCACTTTCCCGCCTCCACCGCCGGCAGCGGCAGCGGCAGCCCCATCTCGGCCAGCACCTGGGCGATGGCGGTGAGCAGCGCCCGCACCTGCTCGGGTCCGATGCGACCGATGGTGCCGATGCGAAAGCAGTCGGCGCGGCTGACCTTGCCGGGGTAGATGACAAAGCCGCGCTCGGCCAGCGCCTGGTAAAAGCGCGGGAAGGAGAACAGCGGGTGCGGCGGCGCGTAATAGGCGGTGATGATGTGGCTCTGGTCGGCAGCGGGCAGGAAGGTGCAGAAGCCGAGCTCGCGCATCCCGGCGGCCAGCGTGGCGTGGTTTTCACGGTAGCGCGCCGCCCGCGCGGCGACGCCGCCTTCCTCCAAGAGCTCGGTGAGCGCGCGGTCGCAGGCGAGCAGCGCGTGGGTGGGCGGCGTGAAGCGGAACTGCCCGTCGGCGTCCAGGCCGCGCAGCTGCGCCGTCAGGTCCAGGCTGACCGAGCGGGCGCTGCCCTGCGCCTCGGCCAGCGCCGCGCGGCGGGCCAGGATGACGGCGAAGCCGGGCACGCCTTCGATGCACTTGTTGGCCGAGGTGATCAGCAGATCGATGCCGGTCGCCGCGACATCCAGCGCGACGCCGGCGAAGCTCGACATGGCATCGACGATGAACCGGCGGCCGTGCTGCCGCGCCACCTGCCCGATGGCGGAGACATCGTTGAGCAGGCCGGTCGAGGTCTCGCAGTGGACGACCGCCAGGTGGGTCAGCTGCGGGTCGCGGGCCAGCGCCGCCGCCAGCTGGGCCGGCGGCAGGCGCTCACTCTCGGCGACCTCGATCACCTCGCAGGCGATGCCGAGCACGCGCGCGATGTGGGCGATGCGCGCTCCGTAGGCGCCGTTGACGCCCACCAGCAGCTTGCCGCCGCGCGGGATGGCCGAGCCCAGGGTCGCCTCGATGCCGAAGGTGCCGCTGCCCTGCATGGGGATCGCGGTGTACTCGGGCTCGGCGACGCCAGCGAGGGTGAGCAGGCGCTCGCGCACCGACCGGACGCGCTGCAGGAAATCGCCATCGCGCGAGCCGAGGTCGTGGAGCATCGCCGCCTTGACCGCGGCACTGGTCGTCAGCGGACCGGGAGTAAACAGGAGTTTATCGTTCACCGCCCCCTTGTATCGCAAGAAACCCGCAGAGGGAAGCGGCAGCGCTGCGCTCAGTACCGCTTAGTACAAGTACTGCGAGCCCGGCTACCAGTCGATGATCACCGAGCCCCAGGTGAAGCCGCTGCCAAAGGCGACGCAGGCGACCTTCATGCCGCGCTGCAGCCGGCCGGTCGTGACCGCCTCGTGCAACAGGCTAGGGATCGTCGCGGCGGTGGTGTTGCCGTAGCGCTGGATGTTGTGGATAAAGCGGCTGTCGGGCAGCTGCAGGATCTCGTTCTGGATGTACTGGTTGATGCGCAGGTTGGCCTGGTGGAAGACGAACAGGTCGACGTCGGCGCCGGTGATGCCGGCCTCGATGCACGACTCCATAAGGACGCTCACCATGCGCTCTACGGCGTGGCGGAACACCAGCTTGCCGTCCATCTGCGCCCACATCATCTCCGGGGCGACCTGGCCGATTCCCTGCTCGTTGCGCGGGATGAAGGGCATCTTGCGGATGTCCCAGACCCGCTGCGCCAGCTTGTCGGCGTAGCGGCCATCGGCGCCGAGCTTCCAGGCGCGGACCCCGCGCGACTCATCGGTGGCGCTGAGCACGACGGCCCCGGCGGCGTCGCCGAACAGGCAGGCGACCTGGCGGCCGGCGGTGGACAGATCCAGGGCGTGCGAGTGCACCTCGCCGCCGACCACCAGCACATGCTTGCAGGCGCCCGACTTCACCATCGACGTCGCCGTGGACAGCCCGTAAAGGAATCCCGAGCACTGGTTGCGCACGTCCAGGGCGGGCACAAACTTCGCCTTGGGTCCATCGCACAGGCCGAGCTTCTGCTGCAGGTAGACCCCCGAGCCGGGGAAGCAGTTCTCGGGCGACAGGGTGGCGAAGATGATCATGTCCAGGTCGTGCGCTTCGAGGCCGGCGTTGTTGAGCGCCATGCGCGCGGCCTCCAGCCCCAGGTCGGCAGAGCCGACGCCGTCCTCGGCGAAGCGGCGCTCTTCGATGCCGGTCCGCTGCACAATCCACTCGTGCGTGGTGTCGATCCCGTAGTCCTTGACGAGGTTATCGTTGGTTACGGTGCGAGGAGGAGCAAAAAAACCGGTCCCGGAGATGTAGGCGTTAGGCATGGCGGTGCCGGCACTTCATCGCTTCCCGGTACTGGAGTCAAGCCGCAATGTGGAATCGGCGGTTCGGAATCGGCGCCGGCGCGGCCCGGGGGCCGGGCCGCGGCCCCGACCCACCGCGGCTCCCCTCGTCGGTAGCGGGCCCCGCGCCGCGCGGTCGGCCGCGGACCCCCTTTTCCTCGGGCGCCGACTCGTGCCAACCTGCGCGCGGTGCCGTAAAAGGAAGCCAAGCCATGCTCAAGCCGCTGACCCGCGCCGAGTCCTCCCGCTACACCCAGACCTCCCGCCACGCCGAGGTGATGGCGTTTGTAAGCGCCCTGGGCACCCGCAACGATCCGCGGCTGCACATCACCGACTTCGGCGAGAGCCCCGAAGGCCGCCGGCTGCCGCTGCTCGTGCTGTCCAGTGAAGGCGTGCACACGCCGGCGGCGGCGCGCGCCCTGGGGCGGCCGGTGGTGCTCATCATCTGCGGCATCCACGCCGGCGAGGTGGAGGGCAAGGAGGCGAGCCTGATGCTGGTGCGCGACCTGCTGGACGGGCACGCCGCCGAGCTGCTGGAGCGCCTGACCCTGGTCGTGGTGCCGCTGTTCAACCCCGATGGCAACGACCGCATCGACGCCGGCCACCGCCGGCTCAACCTGCCCAAGCTGGAGGGGCAGCTCGGTCCCCACTCGGGCGTCGGCACGCGCACCAACGCCGCCGGCATCAACCTCAACCGCGACTACATGCGCCAGGAGAGCCTGGAGATGCAGCGCCTGCAGACGCGGGTCTGCCAGCCGTGGGCGGCCGAGCTGACCATCGACTGCCACGCCACCAACGGCTCGGTGCACCGCTACGCGCTCACCTACGACACCCCGCACACCTGCATGAGCGGCCGCGCCGAGCCGATCGCCTGGATGCGGCAGCAGCTGCTGCCCGAGGTGACGCGCCGCATGCGCTCGCACACCGGCCTTGAGACCTTCTTCTACGGCAACTTCCTCACCGACGAGGGTGGCCACGGCGCCGGTTGGACCACCTACACCCATCACCCGCGCTTTGGCAGCAACTACCGCGGCCTCACCAACCGCTGCGACCTGCTGCTGGAGACCTACGCGTACATTCCCTTTGAGCAGCGGGTGTACACCACCTACCAGTTCCTGCGCGAGACGCTGCAGTTTGTCGCCGAGCGCGCCGAGGAGCTCAGCCAGCTGGTCGCCCGCTGCGCGCTGCCGCCGCGCGAGGTCGCGGTGCGCTACGAGCTGCATGACGAGCCCCACCCGGTGCCGATCCTCACCCGCGAGCCGCGCGTGCTGTCGGGTGAGCCGACGATCGTCCAGCTGCCGCACCGCTGCCGCTTTGTCGGCAGCGAGCTGGTGACGCGCCCGCTGGCCTATCTGGTGCCGGCGCCGGTGGCGGCGCTGCTGCGCGGCCACGGCCTGACGCTGCGCACGCTGGAGCGGGCGACCGGGGCCCAGCTGCACCGGGCGACGATCGAAGGGATCGAGCGCGAGGGCAGCCGCAGCATCTTGGAGTCCTCGCTGGGCGAGCAGCAGCTTCAGGTGTCGTGGCGAGCGAGCGAGCGGCAGCTGCCCGCCGGCTCGCTGCTGGTCGCCACCGAGCAGCCGCTCGGGGCGATCGCGACCTACTTGTGCGAGCCGCGCAGCGACGACGGGCTGCTGGCGGCCGGGCTGCTCGAAGAGCTGCGGCTCGGGGCGCCGTTCCCGGTCGAGCGGGTCACCGCGCTGGCCGAGTGACCCGGTGCGCCGGGCTGCCGGCGACCCGGCGGCGGTGATAAGATGCTCGCATGACTAAGCTCGCGCGCTCGCCGATCACCCTGTGCGGCTCGATCTCGCATCACCCGGCGCCGCTCGGCGCGGCGATGCACAACGCCGGCTATAAGGCGCTCGGGCTCGACTTCACCTATGTTCCCTTTGGCGTCACCGACCTAAAGGGCGCCATCGCCGGCATGCGCGCGCTCGGGATTCGCGGCTTCGGGGTGTCGATGCCGTTCAAGCGCGAGGTGATGCAGTACCTGGACGCCATCGAGCCGCTGGCGGCGCGCATCGGCGCCGTCAACACGGTGGTCAATGACGACGGGCGCCTGACCGGCTACAACGCCGACGCCGAGGGCGCGGCGGCGGCGGGGCGGCGCGGGCGGTGGCGCACGCGCTGCACGACCGCGGCGCGCGGCTGCATGTGATAAACCGCGACCGCGCGGCGGCCCAGGCGCTGGCCCAGGCGATCGACGCCACCGCCGGCGACCTGAGCGAGCTAGAGCAGCCGCTGCCCTACGACATCCTGGTCCACTGCACGGCGGTGGGCATGGCCGACTCGCCGGGCGTGCTGGTGCCAGAGTCGGCGCTGCGTTCCGACCTGGTGGTCATGGACATCGTCTACAAGCCCGTGCACACCGCGCTCCTCGCCGCGGCGCAGCGGCTCGGGGCGCCGACCGTGCACGGCGGGCGCATGCTGCTAAACCAGGCCTTCCGTCAGTTCGAGCTGTACACCGGGCACAAGGCGCCGCGCGCCGCGATGGCGGCGGCGCTGGAGGCCCGCATCGGCAGCCCGCCGACTTGAGGCCGCGCTCTGCTCAGCCGAGGATGAGGGGGGCGCAGGTGGACACGCCGGCGCCGACGATCGGGTAGGCCGTGTTGTCCTGGACGACGTCATTGGCCTGGGTCGCCGGGTTGAAGCGGCGGATCTGGTTTTTGCCGTTGCTGGTCACGAACTGATAAAAGCGCCCGCCCCAGTGCGCGAACGCCCAGTCGTTGGGCGCCCCGGGCAGCGGCGCCAGCTTGTACGTCGTGTCGAACGCGCCGCTGGTCTTGTTGATGCGCACGATGAGGTGCTGATCCATCTGGTTGCTCGGGAAGTACCCGAACAGCTCGGAGGCGCCGGTCCCGGTCATCTCGGGTGAGCTGGCGACGTTGCCGGGGAAGTCGGCGAACTTGGCCAGCATCAGGGTGAGCGGATTGATCTTGGCCAGCCCGTTGCTGCCGCCGACGCCGTAGCTGCCGACGTAGAGCGTCTCCGACCGCGAGCCGGCGGCGTCCGAGACAAAGCCCATGCCAAAGCGGGTAAAGCCCATCTGGCCGGCGGTGTAGCCCGAGGGCGTGCACGAGGCGTCCTTGGGGCTTACGTAGTAGATGTTGCCGTCGTTGTAAAGGACCCAGGCCCGCGCCTTGCGATCCACGGCCATCGAGAACGGGGTGGCGCCGCTCGTCGAGCAGTTGAGCTTGCCGATGACCTTGAGCGCCTTCGGGTCGGTGTCGATGCGCGGCTCGAAGCTGAGGAAGTTGTAGTTGACGTCGACGACATAGACAAACTCGCTGGCCGCGACCTCGCACGAGTCGACGCACGAGCCGTTCTGACAGGTCTGCCCGAACGAGCACATGGAGGTGAGCGGACCGACCTGCCCGCTCTCGGTGCAGCTGTGCACCTCGAGGTTGTTGTTGGCGCAGACGCTGGTGCCCGGCGAGCAGTCGATGCAGCCGAGCGTCGTGTCGCAAGACTGCGCGGCGGCGCAGGTCATGGTGGCGGCGAACGTGCCGTTGCCGTCACAGGTCTGCAGCTCGCTGCCGTTGCAGCGGCGCTGGCCGGGCTGACAGATGTCAGCGCCGTTCGTGCTACCAAGACCTGTGGTCGAGCACCCTCCCAGGGCAGGTGCGGCCCCTAACAGTCCCCAGCACAAGGCAAGTCTCAGGTTCATGGTTCCCCCCGGGTGTTAGAACAAGCCATTGTCGCTTATCATGGCACGGACGCGCTGCCCTGTCGCCCTCGCTCTGCGGCAGGCACCCGGCTGCTGCGGGCGGCTCGGCGCGCATCGAAAATGATCGGACCAGCGACTGTGGCAGGCGCGGCGCGAGCCCGCTGCCAGGCTGGCGCATCGCCTGGTAAATCGGCACGATGGCGGCATGACGACCTTCATCGCGCTCCTGCGCGGCATCAATGTCGGTGGACATAAGAAGATCGAGATGGCGGCGCTGCGGGCCCTGGCGGGCGAGCTCGGCTACGCAGGCGTGCAGAGCTACATTCAGAGCGGCAACCTGATCTTCAGCAGCTCGGACACCGCCGCGGCGGTCGAGGTGGCGCTGGAGCAGGCGATCGCTGCCCGCTTCGGCTTCTCCGTTGAAGTCCTGGTCCGAGCCGCCGCGGACTGGCCGGCGCTGCTGCGCCACAATCCCTTCCGCGCCGCCTGCGCTACAGAGCCTCAGCTGGTCATGATGGCGCTCGCCAAGCGGCCACCGCTGCCGGGCGCCGTGGCGGCGCTGCGCGAGCGGGCCACCCAGGGCGAGCGCATCGAGGCGGCAGGCGAGGCGCTGTGGATTCACTACGCAGGTGGGGGTGTCGCCCGCTCTAAGCTCTCCCCAGCAGTCATCGATCGGCTGGTCGGCTCTCCGGTCACCGCGCGCAACTGGCGATCTGTGCTGAAGCTGGCCGAGCTGGCGGGCGTGGCAGCCTGACCGCGGCCATACTCCGTCCGCTTGTCCCGGGAGCCCGGCTCACCCGACCCCGGGAGGGGGGTCCCCCTCCCGCCGGCGGGTGAAGGAGCAGTCGCCGGGGCCGGCCGCGCCATCGCGTCAGTAGCTGCCGCTGGCGCCGCCGCCGCCGAAGCTCCCGCCGCCGCCGGAGAACCCACCGCCGCCTCCGCTGTCCCCACCGGAGAAACCGCCAAAGCTGCTGCCACCCTGACGTCCGCCCAGCAGGGAGCCGAGCAGCATTCCCGACCAGAAGCCGCCGCCGCCACCGCCCCCACGCGTCCCAAAGCGCAGAAGGAGGAAGATAAGGAACAAGAGCAGGCCCCCACCCAGACCCCAGCCCTTACTCGCCCGTCGCTGCCCGCGCAGCGGCTCGACCTCCGCCTGGGGATCGACTCCGGTCACCGGCTGTCCGGTGAGCGCCTGATGAATCGCCGCGCAGCCGGCGCGCAGTCCGGTGGCGTAGTCACCCGTGTGAAGGCGCGGGGAGATGATCTCGCGGATGATGCGCGCCGACAGCGCGTCGGTCAGCCGCCCCTCGACGCCATAGCCAGTCTCGATGCGGAGCTTGCGCTCACCGACCCCGACGACCAGAAGGACTCCGTCGTCCGCTTTGGAGCCGATCTTCCAGCGCTCGGCGAACCGGATGGCTACATCTTCAATCGGCTCGCCTTCCAGAGACGGCAGCACCACTACGGCGATCTGCGGGGCCCCGGCCCGATCGCCCGCGCCCGCCTTATCCCCATCGCTCCCTCCGGCCCGCTCGTAGCGCAAGAGCTGCGCTTCTAACAGCGCCCGCCCGCGCGCATCGAGCACACCGGCGTAGTCGCTGACCCGCCCTTGCGGGCTGGCCGGGATCTCGACTCGCTCTGCGGCCTGGGCCGGTAGGCTGATCGCCGTTATCAGGGCGAGCAGGGCGGCAATGGGGATAAAGCGCTTCAAAACTTGACCTCCGGTGCCCGATCGGCCGCGGTGCTGGTGGCGTGGAACGGCTCTTTGGTGTGGAAGCCGAACAGCTTGGCCGAGATCAGGCTCGGGAACGCCCGCACCAGCGTATTGTAGTGCTGCACGGCTTCATTGTAGCGCCGCCGCTCGACCGCGATGCGGTTCTCGGTGCCCTCCAGCTGCGACTGCAGGTCGCGGAAGCTGGCGTTGGCCTTTAGATCCGGGTAGTTCTCGGCGACCGCCAGCAGCCGGCCCAGACTCTGCGAGAGCTGGCCCTGCGCCTGCTCGAAGGCCCGTAGCTTGGCCGGATCGGACAGATCGGAAGTGGTGAGCTTCACCTGGGTCGCCTCGGCGCGCGCCTGGGTCACTGCCGACAGGGTGTTCTGCTCGTGCGCAGCCGACCCCTTGACTGTGGCGACCAGGTTGGGAATAAGGTCTGCCCGCCGCTGGTAGACATTCTCTACCTGGCCCCAGGCTGCCTTGGTCTCCTCATCAGCGCCCACCAGGGAGTTGTAGCCGCAGCCAGTGGCGATGGCCGCAAGCACGACGATTAGAGAGATTCCTATTGGTCGAAGGATTTTCATGCTGGGAACCTAATCACGTTTTGCATCCCGGGCAACCTGTTTGGCGCGGGGTGGAGTGGGAATACGGACGATTACCGCACGCGGGAAAAGTCGATGAAGCCGCGCTCGACATCGGTGCTGTGCAGCTCGACCTGCACCCGATCGCCGACGTCGAGACCGACAAAGCCCTGGTTGACCTTGCCCTCCACCGGAGGCTCCAGGATGCGCACCCAGGTGCCCTTGGCAGAGGCGCCGGTAACGATGGCAGAGAAGCGCTGGCCGACTCGGTCCTGCAACAGCAGCGCTGCCGCCGACTTGCGCACCTGGCGCTCGACCTTGTTCGCCGCATCTTCCATCTGGGTGCAGTGCGCGGCCAGCGCGCTCAGCTGCGCCTCGCCGTAGGGCACTCCCTGACCGGTTAGCGCCGCCTTGAGCAGGCGCTGGGTCAGAAGGTCGGGGAAGCGCCGGTTGGGCGCCGTCGCGTGCGTATAGTCGCGCACCGCCAGACCGAAGTGACCCGGCGCGCCTTCTCCCGGTCGCTCGAGCACGTACTCGCCGGCACCCAGGAGCTTTACCACCGTCAGCGACAGCTCGGGGAAGCTGCGGGCGTCGCGCTGGCGCTGATGGAGCAGGAACTGCGCCAGCGCCCCAGAGTCCGGCTGCGCCGGCAGCGGCTCGCCATACTTGGCCGCCAGCTCGACGATCCGGGGCCAGCGTGCCGGCGCCCGCAGGACGCGGCGCAGCGATGGAAAGGAGTGCTCATCCAGGTAGCGCGCGGTCACGCCGTTGGCGGCAATCATGAAGTCTTCGATAAGCTCCTTGGCGCGGTTCTTGGTCTCGATCCGCAGCCCGGCCAGCTCATCGCCGGCGAATACCACGCGCGGCTCGAGGGTCTCCAGGCCCAAGGCGCCGTGCTGGTGACGCTGGGTGCGCATCGCCTGCGCCACCCGGTCCTGGGGGCGCAGCTGCTCGGCGACTCCCGCCAGCGCCCGAACCGGCTCGGGGGGCGCCGCAGCGCCATCGAGCCAGGCGGCCACTGAGTTATAGGCGAGCTTGGCGCGATTGCGCACCCACGCCCGGTAGACCTCGGAGCCGAGCAGCGTGCCCTGCGCACCGACGAGCATCTCGATGACGATCGCCAGCCGGTCAGCGTCCTGGGCGAGCGAGGTGAGATCCGTCGACAGCCGCTCGGGCAGCATGGGAAACACTGCCGCCGCCGTGTAGACCGACGTGGTGTTGTGCTGGGCGTACTGATCGATGGCAGAGCTTTTATCGACCAGCGCATCGACATCGGCAATCGCCACCAGGATCTTCACCTGCCCGGCGGGCAGCTCCTCGGCCACGGTCAGCTGATCGAGATCGCGCGAGTCATCATTATCAATCGAGATCCACAAAAGGTCGCGCAGGTCGCGCACGCCGCGCTCGCGCGCCGCCGCTGCATGCGGGATATCGTCTACTTCCCGCAGCACCACCTTGGAGAACTCGGCAAACAGACCGTGAGCGCGCATGGCGCGGCAGGCCAGCGCCGTCAGCTCATCGCGGTGCTGGGGGCCGCTCACTGCCATGATCTAGGACCGGCCTTCTGGACGCTCGCGGAGGGGCGGTCGCAGAGAAAAAGGAACTGCGCAAGCTGCGCCAGGACGGGACCGCTGCGCAGCGTCCGGTTGTCACTAGTCTCGACGAGCTCGAGGTCAGTGCGGTTATTTTTTACAGCCTGTTGAGTGTCCATGGGCTTATCCTGAGAGGCGTGGTTTACATCCGTTTCTTCGCAAAGGACATGCCATGCTGACTGCATCCGCCGCGCCGCAGTCCGGGCCGCGCTTTTTCCTCTCGGGCGGGCGACGGAGCGAGCGCGGTCCGGCGGAGCCGGGCGCGGGATCGGCGCGCGCATGTAGGGGCGTGGCGTCTGTGCTTGCCGGTTACAGCGAGCGCTTTTGACACACCGCGCTCAGAGCCGTCAACAGCGACTGCGCGGCCTCAAGGCCCTGGTCCACGACGCGGTCGAGCTGACCACCGAGCTGGTCGCGGACGGCTTTGAGTCCACGGCGCGGAACGTCAAGCGGGTGACAGACCGGATCGAGCCGCTGGCCGGCCCGGTGCAGGCGCTAGATGTCCTGCGTCAGGCCTCGACCGCTGGCGTGCTGGGCACGGTCCGGGCGGTCAACCGCACGGTCCAGGTGGTGAGCGACCTCGGGCTTGACCTGGCAGAGCGGCTTAACCCGGCCCCGGAGCCTGCCGGTGCCGAGGCGGCGGACCTGGGCGAGCCGGCGCTGCCCATGCGCTCCGACGCGCTGGACAGCGCCGCCTGGATGGGCGACGCGGCGCTCGGCCTAGTCAACGCGGCGGTTGGCGATCACCTGCACCAGCGCGACAACGGACTCGGGCTGCAGATGCGATTTCGCCTGCGCGATCACTATGTGCCGCTCACGCCGGCAGCGCTCTCGCGGGTGCAGCCGGCAGCCGGTCCCAAGGTCGTGCTGTTTGTGCACGGGCTGGGCACGACCGAGTGGTCGTGGTGCCTGGCCGCCGCTGCCTACCACGGCGACCCGGCGACGAGCTTCGGCACCCTGCTCGAGCGCGACCTGGGCTACACGCCGCTGTGGCTGCGCTACAACACCGGCCGCCACATCTCGGAAAACGGGCGCCAGCTGGCGGTCGAGCTTGAACGCCTGGTCGCCGCCTATCCGGTGCCGATCGAGGAGCTTGTGCTGGTCGGCCACAGCATGGGCGGGCTGGTGGTGCGCAGCGCCTGTCACTACGCCAGCGAGCAGGGCCTGGGCTGGCTAGCCTTCTTGCGCCGGGTGTTCTGTCTCGGCTCGCCGCACCGCGGGGCGCCGCTGGCCAAGCTCGGCCAGGTGCTGGCCTCGGTGCTCAAGGCCATTGATCTGCCGGGGACGCGCATCCCGGGGCGCCTTCTGGCCGGGCGCAGCGCCGGCATCAAGGATCTGCGCCACGGCGCCTTGCTGGATGCCGACTGGGCCGGCCGCGATCCCGACGCGATCTCCGACCCCGAGCCCGCCGCCGTCGCGCTGCTGCCCGAGGTCGCCTACTATTTCGTCTCGGCCACCGTGACCGCCGACCCCGACCATCCGCTGGGCCAGCTGGTCGGCGACCTGCTGGTCAGGCTGCCGAGCAGCGCGGGGCCGCAGACCCGCGCCGGCACCTTCACCATCGAGACCCGCCGCTTTGGCGGCGTCATGCACCACCAGCTGCAGAACCACCCGGCGGTCTACGAGCTGCTCCGCGCCGCCTGCGCCGCTAGTCCGCCTGCAAACCCTTGCCCATCTCCAGGGTCAGGTAGCGGCTGAGCGGGACCTGCTTGCGCTCTTCCGTGCTGCCGTCCGGCCAGCGCACCGTGACCGTCGCCGGGCACGTCGCGTCGCCCAGCCCGAACAGCAGCGTACGGGTGTCGAGCGAGTTATAGGTCCCGCGGCTCGCCTTGACCTCGCGCACCAGCTTCTGACCGGCCACCTCGACGGTCACCTTGGCGCCGATGGCGTCGCGGTTGACCTTGTGGCCATCGCCGCGCAGGCGCAGCGCCAGCCAGGCGTTGCGCGGGGCGAGGCGGTTGTGGAAAAGGAAGTTCGGCCGGCCGCCGCCCTGATCGCGGCCGCCCACCAGCAGATCGGGCGCCCCGTCGTGATCGATGTCGCTCCAGGCGTGGTTCTGCGCTCCCTTCATGCGCTTCCACGGCTGCATCGCCGACTCATCGTTGATGCCGCTCGCCAGGCCGACGCTCTCGAAGGTCCCGTCGGGCAGCTGGTGCATGAGGCCAAACCACGACTTCTGATCCGCCGTCATATAAGCGCCCTCATATTTGGTGTCGCGCGACATCGCCAGGTCGAAGCGGCCATCGTTGTCGAAGTCGACCGTCGAGCCGTCCACATCGCCCTCGTTGAACGGCAGCCGGCGGCGCAGAAACTCGTTTATGAAGGCATGGCTGCCGGCCGGGCCCTGGTTGATGAGCAGCAGGCTCGGATCGCTCCACTTGCGCGAGTAGTCAGCGTCCACCGGGTGCGAGATATTGGTCTCGAACAGATCGGGATAGCCGTCGCCGTTTATATCCTGGCAGTCGAGGCCGAAGCCGTTGCCGCCGACGAAGCTGTCGGCGGTCTTGCCCGGCTCGGCCTGCGCGCCGTGCGCCGTCGAGTCCAGGTAGTAGTTGCCGCCCGCCTGGGCCGCGAAGCCGCGCTCCAGGGCGACATTTTTGAACGTCCCGCTGCCGTCGTTTTCCCATAGGAGGTCGTGCCCGAGCTCGACACTCACCCCATAGGTGGCGACGAAGATGTCGAGGTCGCCGTCGTCGTCATAGTCGCAGGCGACCAGGCCATTGGTCGGCCGCTCGGGATTTTTTCCCACAAGCCGGGTCGCGGTCACCTCGCTGAAGGTGCCGTCGCCGTTGCCGAAGAACAGCTGATCGGCGGCGGCGTAGCCGGTCTGCCCGTTGCCGAGGTAAAGGTCGAGCCGGCCGTCGCGGTTGAAATCGGCGAACAGCGCGTTGCCGGTGACCGTGTCCTGCCCCATGGCGGTCTCGACGCCCGCGCCGACCTTGGCGGTGAAGTGACCCTGGCCGTCGTTTAGGAGGATCTGGTGGGTCTGCCCGGCCAGGGGGATGTCGAGCCCGGCGAAGGCGTCCTCGTCGCCATCGTTGTCGATGTCACCGAAGGCGAAAAAGCCTGCCTGCAGGTGGCGCAGCCCGGACTCATCGCTGAAGTCGCGGAAGGTGCCGTCGCGGTTGTTCAGAAAGACCAGGTGCTCAAAGGGGATCCCCTTTAGCGGGTTGGGGAACAGGCTGTGCATGACGATGTCGTCGTAGCCGTCGCCGTTCAGATCGACGAAGCCGAGGCGGCTGTGATCGTTTATCGGGATCGCGGTGGGCGGCATCGGCGTGTAGTTGCCGGCGCGGATGCCGCTCTGGTCGGAGATATCGGTGAAGAAGCCCTGGCCAAGCGGCGTGACCTTGCCCGAGCGGCACGACGGCTCGGGGGGCTTCATCGGCTCCGGGTCGTCAGGAACTGCATCAGGCGGGGCGCAGGCCCAGGTGAACAGCAGGCAGGACAAAAGACAGAGCCGAGGTCGGTCGCGCATGCGCCGGACCATATCACTCTAGTCGAGCGTAATGACCACCTTCCCGAAGTGGGCGGCGCTTGCCAGGTGGGCGTAGGCCTCCTTGGCGCGGGCGAAGGGGAAGACGCTGTCGATCACCGGATGCAGCTGGGTCGCCTCCATCGCGCGGTTGAATGACTCGAACATTGCGGTGGAGCCGACGTAGACCCCGGCGATGTGCAGCCCCTTGTGGAACACGCCGTAGGTGTTGATCTCGCCCTTGAGGCCAGTGAGCACGCCGAGCAGGCTCATCGTGCCGCCGTAGCGCAGGGCGACCACCGACTGATCAAAGGTGCCCGGCCCGCCGACCTCGACCGCCAGGTCGACCCCGCGGTCGCGCGTCCAGTCCTTGACCGCCTCGCCCCACTTGGGATGGGCCTTGTAGTCGACCGTGTGCTCGGCGCCGAGGCTCAGGGCGCGCGTCCGCTTCTCGGCGCTCTGCGAGGTCAGAACGACCCGCGCCCCAGCGGCCCGCGCGAGCTGCAGGGCGAAGATCGACACGCCGCCGGTCCCCTGCAGCAGCACCGTATCGCCGGCGCGCAGGCGGGCGGCCTCGAACAGCGCGTTGTAGGCGGTCACCCCGGCGCACGGCAGCGTCGCCGCTTCCGCAAAGGACAGATACTCGGGGATCGGCACCCAGGCGCTCGCCGGCAGGACCACTTCCTCGGCCAGCATGCCGTCCCGCCCGCCGCCGAGCGCGTTGGCATGGTGGGCGTCCGAGAGCTCGCCCGCGTGCCAGGTGGGGAAGAACGCGGCGGCCACCCGCGCGCCAAGCTTGGGCGCGGTCACCTGCGACCCGACCTCGATCACCTCACCCGCTCCGTCAGAGACCGGCACCAGCGGCACCGTCCGGTGGCGGGCGCCGCGGGCCATCGTCAAATCGCGAAAGTTTAGCGACACCGCCCGCACGCGCACCCGCACCTCGTCAGGTCCAAGGGGCAGGGAGGGGCGCTCGACCAGCACCAGCGGATCGGTCTGCGCGCCGGGCTTTAGCTCATAGGCTTTCATGGGATTTTTCCTTTCTGCGGGGCAATGTTATCGCTTGGCCAGACTCAGCTCGCAACCTTGGGGGATCTGCCCTGCGGCGTCAATGGGTTGACCGATCACGGCTCGCAGCGCGCGGCTCGCAGCGCGCGGCTCGCGGCGCCGGGCAGAGGCCGCCGCGGCCGAGGCCCAACCAGTCAAGCCAGCCTCGGAAAATTCGGCTCGTCCTCTAATTGTCTATTGCCGATCGGAACACGATATTCTGGATGCTCCCCTCTTTAGGAGAACCCTATGCGACGCATGATCTATGGACTAACGGTGGGTATGGTGGTGCTGGCGGCTGGTTGCGGGGGCAGTGCTCCCACGACCAAGCTGGATCTGGCCAGTATGCCTTCAGACATGGGCGCGACCGACATGCCCGAAGACTTTGGACCGCTGCCCCCAGACATGAGCTACATCCTCCCGGTGCCGGCGAGCTGCAACACGACCACCGCCGTCAGCGGCACCACCGCCTACGCGACGCTCAGCGCCGGCGGCCGCTGCATGGGTGGGAGCTGCCACAACAATGTGACGATTCCCCGGTTCAAAGATCAGCCAACTTTCATGGCTTCGACGATCAACGTGAACTCGACCTCGGTCTACAAGTATGTAGTCCCCGGCAACCCGGATCGCAGCTATCTCCTTTATAAGCTGCGCAATCTCCAGCTGAATGTGAAAAACGGCGGCGGGATGCAGATGCCGCGCGGCCTGCCGCCGCTTAGCGATGCCGATTTCTGCACCATGTACAACTGGGTACGTAGCGGCGCTCCGACGACGTGAAGCAGCGCGGCGCGGCCTCCAAGGTAGTCAAGCATCGGCAAGCTCCAGCCAGTGGGTCACCCCGGGCCCGGCGTAGGTTAGAGTAGGTGGACAGGGAGTCCGAAATCTCGCGGACTCCTTGCACAAGGCGGCGGCTCGCGGGTCTTAAAAGACACAGGTCTCCTACGGAGGCCGAATTAACCTGGGGGCACCGATGGACGGCCAATTTTCAAAATTCTTTACCACTATGACCCTTATCTCACTGCCTGCCTGCGGGCTCGAGATGCCCAGCAGCGACCAGAGCCCGACTCCGGTTGCGCCAAACCCGCTGCCGGTCGCGGTCACCTCGGTCCTCAACCTGCCCGACACTCCGTATGCCTATGACAGCCCGGCGCTGCCCGCCCACTTCCGCACCCCCTTGGTGATGGCCCAGGACAACACCCCGGCAAACAACCCGATCACCAAGGATGGGGCGACGCTCGGGCGCGTCCTTTTCTACGACAAGAACCTGTCGGCCAATCGCAGCGTCGCCTGTGCCTCCTGCCACGACCAGAGCCATGGGTTCTCGGACACCGTGAAGTTCAGCCCGGGCTTTGCCGGGGCGCCCACCGCGCGCAACTCGATGCCCCTGTCCAACGCCCGCTACTATCGCAGCGGCAAGTTCTTCTGGGATGAGCGGGCGGCGACGCTGGAGGCGCAGGTGCTGCTGCCCATCCAGAGCACGGTCGAGATGGGCCTGACCCTGGCTGAGATCGTCCCGCGCGTGGCGGCCCAGGCCTACTATCCAGAGCTGTTCACGCGCGCCTTTGGCACCGCGGAAGTGACGACCGATCGCGTCTCCAAGGCGCTGGCGCAGTTTGTTCGCTCGATCGTGTCCTACCGCTCGCGCTATGACGAAGGCGTGGCCGCGACCGGCGCCATCGGGGCCAGCTTCGCCAACTTCACCGACCAGGAAAACCGCGGCAAGGCGCTGTTCCTGGGACCGGCGGGCTGCGCCGGCTGCCACCTGGTCAACCCGCCCCCGGCCGGGCCGCCCTCGATGACGCTGGGCAACCAGGCGGCGTTCTTCATCAACATCGCGACCAACAACGGGCTGACCGCGGGCCTGACCACCGATAACGGAGTCGGCGATGTCACCGGCCTCGCCATGGATCAGGGCCGCTTCAAGGCGCCCGAGCTGCGCAACGTCGCCCTGACCGCGCCCTACATGCACGATGGCAGCATCGCCACCTTGGCCGAGGTCATCGAGCACTACAACACCGGCGTGCTCGCCCATCCGAACCTCGACCCGCGCCTGCGCGTGCCCGGCACCATGACGCCGCGCAAGCTGAACCTGACCCCGGCCGACAGCGCCGCGCTGGTCGCCTTCCTCGGGACCCTGACCGATCAGCCGCTGACCCAGGACCCGGCGTTTTCCAATCCCTTCCGCAGCGGTGGCAAGTAGCTGTCGCGCTCCGCTGAAAGAAGTTGTCACCCGCCCAGCGGCCGAGCTTCCTGCTAGCATGGTGCGATGTCCTGTGAAGATAACAAGCGCAACGCCATGGAATTTTACGATCTGATGTTCAACCTGGGGCGGCCGCGGGAAGCCATTGCGCGCTACGTGGGCGACGTCTACATCCAGCACAACCCCGACGTCGCCGACGGCAAAGAGTCGTTCATCGAGTTCTTCGAGCGCATGGCCCGCGAGTACCCGGGCAAGCGGGTCGAGTTCAAGCGCGCGATCGCCGAGGGCAACCTGGTGGTCCTGCACTGCTACCAGAGCTGGCCCGGCGGCGAAGGCGAATATGCCGGCATCGACATCTTCCGCTTTGACGATCACGGCAAGATCGTCGAGCACTGGGATGTGCTGCAGCGCCTTCCTACCCAGATGGCGCATAAGAACGGAATGTTCTAAAGCGATCTCGCAGGAGCCGGCGCTCGCCCGCGGGGCGCGGTCTCCGCCCAGGCCCGCGCCTAGCCTGGCGTGTGGAGCAGCAAGAGGGCGCGCTCGAGGATCGCGTCGCGCCCCGGGTCATCCTGACCGCGGAGCTCCACGCGCACCGGCGGCAGCCACAGGTGGCGCGGCGTGCCGTTTACGTGGAACAGGCGCTCGGCCGGGTAGGAGAAGCCGATGCCGGTCTTTTGCAGCGTCTGCGAGTAGACCGCCCCGTTCAGTCCGGCCATGGCGGTGCCGACGACGACGCCGCGGCCCATGCCGTCCACGCCGATCGCCATCCCTTCGCCCATGCTGCCCGTCCAGTGATCGACCAGCACGACCAGGCGGCCTTGATAAGTAAAGGGGCCGCGCGAGGTTACGTACTGCGCCCACAGGCGGCTGCGCCCCTTATAGCCCGCTCCCGGCAGCTCGTGGCGCTGGTACAGGCGCGGCTCGCTGACAAAGCGGCCGAGGATCGCCTCGGCGATCGAGCTGTTGCCGCCGCTTGGCGTATCGCGCAGATCGAGGATGAGCGCCGGACTATTCGCCAGCTCGGCCAGGGCGGCGTCAAAGGCCGCCACCAGGCCGTCCTCGCCCAGGCTGTTCTGGATGCGGATGTAGCCGGCCTGCGGGGAGAGGCGACGGCTGCTCAGCAGCGGCGCTGGCGCAGCATGCTCCGCATCGGCAATAGTCACCTCGCGCGGGCCGGCCGCCGCGGCGATCGTCAGGCGGCGGCGCTCGTCGTGTCGCCCGGCGAGCAGGCGGCGCAGCGCCCACCCGCGCGCCGCCGCGGTGGCCGCAGCAGGCAGCTGCTCAGCGACCGCGCGCCCTACGGGAACCCCGGCGATCGCCAGGAGCTCTTGCCCGGCCCGCAGGCCCGCGCGCGCCGCCGCGCTGCCCGGCCGGACCGCGGTCACAAACGCCCGCTCGGCGGTGAAGTCGGCCCACAGATCGGCGCCGGTGGGAACCAGGCGGAAGGAGTGCGCGGTGTTGGTCCGCAGGCCGGCATGGGCGTCGTATAGCGTGTCCATCGCCTCCTCCAGCAAGCCGATGAACGCCTCGCGCCCAGCGATCTGCCGAGCGCGCGGCGCCAGGCGCTTTTGCGCGCGGTCCCAGTCGATCTGCTTCTCCTCCGCGTAGGCGTACCCTTCGCGCAGCTCCTTCCAGAGCTGCTCAAAGTCCAGCACGTAGTCGCTTGCTGCCGTCGGCGCGGCCACCACGGGGGCTGGCGCGCGTTGGCCCGGCGCGGCGCCGGCAGCGCCCGTCGCCCCAGTGATGCACATGATGCAGATAAAGAGAGAGGACACGCGCATGGCAGAACTTTCGTACTCAAGTCAAGACAGACAAACAAACGCCCCTCGCTGCGGCAGCAGCACAGGCGCTGCGCCGCCGGGCGGGCCGAGGATAGCCGATGGCTACTAGAATTGGTAGCGGCTAGGCCGCCGGAGTCGCCAAGAAGCAGACGCTCGCCCAGCTCAAGGCGGCCAAGCCGAGCGGCGAGTTCGACGCGGTCTCGGGCCAGGCCTTCATCAAGCCCGACTTGCTCATCGAGATCGTCTACAAGAGCCTCTCCGCGCCCAAGACCAAGTAGCGGGCGCCGCGACCGCCCGCATGCGCTACTTGTGCCAGCTGAGATGGAGGCCGATGGCCTGCGCCAGCTCCCGGTGCAGGGCGGCGAAGCCCGGCAGCTCGTGCACGGTCTTGCGGGTGAGCAGCACGATCCGCCGCGCCACCCCGGGCAGCTGGCGATAGCTCGGGCGCGGCAGCTTCAGATCGAACGCGAGCCCGAGCGGCAGCAGCCCGTTGCCAAAGCCAGCGCGCACCATCTGGGCAACGGCGCCGAACGACTCGACCGGCATCGCCGGGGCGGCCAGCAGGTCGGGGTGGTGGGCGCGCAGCTGCGGGTGGATGGCGCGCCAGGTCGCCGAGGTCGGCTCGATCGTGATGAGCGGCGCGCCGCGCGCCCGCCGCGGGGCGAGCTCAGAGTTGACCAGCGCCAGCGGCTCGGCGATGAGCGGCTGCTGCACCAGATCGCGGGCGGTGGGCGACTCGGTGCACAGACCGATGTCGTAGCGGCCGAGCCGCACGCTCTCGATGACCAGGATACTGCGGTGGGCGTGCAGATCGACCTGGCTGCCGGGCAGCGCCCGCAGCGCCTGGCGGATCACCGCCGGCCCCCAGGACGAGGCGATCGAGTCGGCCAGCGCGAGCGAGAAGCTCACCTTGGCCTCGCGCGGCCCGGGCTGCTGGATGAGACCGCGCAGCTCGGCGACCAGCGGGCGGGCGCGGGCGAGAAACTCGACCGCCGGCGCGGTCAGTCGCAGGCGCCGGCCCTCGGGCTCGAGCAGACGGAAGCCCACCGCCGACTGCAGGGACTGCAGGCGCTTGCTGACCGCCGACTGCGTCAGGCGCAGGCGGGTTGCCGCCTCGCTGACGGTGCCAAAAGTCGCAAGCGCGACCAGGGCATCGATCGATTCTAACATATTCCAGATGCTACTACATTGTATTCCGACTATTCGCGTTTTTTATAATCGGGCGCCGGCTACCTTCTTTTCATGGAACAAATTTACAAGACCATGAATCAGTCACTGCAGGTAGTTCGCCAGCGGCTGCAGCGACCCCTGACCCTGGCGGACAAGATCCTGCTTGGCCACCTGACAAACCCGCAGAATCAGGAGCTGCGGCGCGGGGAGAGCTATCTGGCGCTGCAGCCCGACCGCGTCGTCTTTCAGGACGTGCTCGGCCAGACCGGCATGCTGCAGTTCATGCAGACCGGGCGCGAGCAGGTCGCGGTGCCGACGACCATCCACTGCGATCACCTGATCCAGGCGCGGACCGAGGGCGGGGCCGACCTGCGCGCTTCGATCGCCGAGAACCAGGAGGTCTATGATTTCCTGCGCTCGGCGGCGGCGCGCTACGGAGCGGGGTTTTGGGGGCCGGGGGCGGGCATCGTGCACCAGGTGGTGCTGGAGAACTACGCCGCGCCCGGAGTCATGATCCTCGGCACCGACTCGCACACGCCCAACGCCGGCGGCCTGGGGGCGTGCGCGGTGGGGGTGGGCGGCGCCGACGCGGTGGAGGTCATCGCCGGCCTGCCGTGGGAGCTGCGCTACCCGCGGGCGATCGCGGTCTACTTGACCGGGGCGCTCAGCGGCTGGGCGGCGCCCAAGGACGTCATCATGTACATCGCCGGCGTGCTGGGAGTCGCCGGCGCCACCAATGCCATCATCGAGTATATCGGACCGGGGGCGCAGACCATCAGCGCCACCGGCAAGGCGACCATCGCCAACATGGGCGCGGAGCTCGGGGCGACCACCTCGCTGTGGGCAGCCGACGAGCGCATGCTGCGCTACCTGCAGGCGACCGGGCGCGGCGAGCTTCTCCCGCTCATCGCGGCCCACCGCGAGCTGCTGGCGCCGGACCCCGAAGTGACCGCAGACCCCGAGCAGCACTACGATCAGGTCCTGCGGCTCGATCTGTCGCAGCTTGAGCCGTACATCGTCGGGCCGCACTCGCCGGATCGGGCGCGGCCGCTGTCCCAGCTGGCGGCCGAGCTGCGGGCGGCTGCGGCCGGCACCACGGCCCCGCTGTCGGCGGCGCTGCTCGGCAGCTGCACCAACTCTTCCTATGAAGACCTGAGCCGCGCCGCCGATGTGGCGCGCCAGGCGCGCGCCCACGGCGTCGCCGCGGCGGTGCCGCTGCTCATCTCGCCCGGCTCGGAGCGGGTGCGCGCGACCACCGAGCGCGACGGGCAGCTGGCGGCGCTGCGCGAGCTGGGCGGCGTGGTGCTGGCCAGCGCCTGCGGACCGTGTATCGGGCAGTGGCAGCGGCCGGTGGTCCTGGGCGGCAAGCCGAGCAGCATCGTCACCTCGTACAACCGCAACTTTCCCGGCCGCAACGATGGCCAGCTGACGACCCTAGGCTTCATCGCCAGCCCTGAGATCGTGACCGCGCTGGCGCTGGCTGGGACTCTCGCCTTCAACCCGCTTACAGACCCGCTGACCGGCAGCGATGGCCAGCCCTTCATGCTGACGCCGCCGCAGCCGGCGCCCGAGGTGCCGCCGACGCCGCTTCTGCCCGGCGATGCGCTGTACGTGCCGCCGCTGCCCTGGTCGGCGACCGCCGCGCCGCGCGAAGCGGTCCAGCTGCCAGCGGGCAGCGAGCGACTGCAGCGCCTTGAGCCGTGGCCCGCCTGGAACGGCGAGGATCTGCTGGCGCTGCCGGTCCTCATCAAGACGCGCGGCAAGACCACCACGGATCAGATATCTCCTGCTGGGCCCTGGCTGCGCTACCGCGGCCACCTGGAGCGCTTCAGCGACAACCTCCTTTTGGGCGCGGTCAACGCCTGGACCGGTGCGACCGGCTGCACGACCAACCTGCTGACCGGCGAGAGCGGGCAGCCGATTGCCAAGGTTGCGCGCGACTACCGGGCGCGCAACCTGAAGTGGGTCGTCATCGGCGACTGGAACTATGGCGAAGGGAGCAGTCGGGAGCACGCCGCGCTGTCGCCGCGCCTGCTAAACGGCGCCGCGGTGATTGCCCGCAGCTTCGCTCGCATCCACGAGTCGAACCTGAAGAAGCAGGGCCTGTTGGCGCTTACCTTTGCCGACCCGGCGGACTATGAGCGAATCAGGCCGGGCGACCGGGTGAGCCTCACCGAGCTCGGCGCACTTCAGCCCGGCGCGGCGGTCCGCTGCACCTTGCAGCACGCCGATGGCAGCCAAGAGATCTTGCAGCTGCATCACTCCTATAGCGCGGCCCAGCTGCAGTGGTTCCGCAGCGGCTCTGCCCTCAACGCGGCGCGCGGCGGCTGAGCGCTCCGCTCGGGCCGCGCCCGCTCCGAGTCTGCTCGGAGATTCTGTTCAGATTCCGGCCCGATGCCGCGGGGCGACAGCGCGCGACGAGCTTTTCGGGCAGACTTACTGACGGGAAGAAAGCCCCGGAACGAGGGGCCGGCAGACTTTGACAGAGCGGCATGGGCATTGCTTCTGCTTCTTTTTCGCAGGAGGAATCCCATGCTGCCTCGCAGTCGTATCCTGGTCGTAGAAGATGAAGAGAATGCCCGCGATGCTCTTGCCGAGTTTCTGAGCTATCGCGGCTACCTGGTCGAAACCGCCGCCAACGGACTCAAGGCGCTGCCCAAGCTGGGTGAGTTCTCTCCGGACCTCATCCTCACCGACTTGCAGATGCCGGGACTAGACGGCTTTGGTCTTATCCGCAAGGTCTACGAGCAGGACCCCGAGCGGGTGATCGTGGTCATGAGCTCCCTGGATCGCAGGAAGCTCTCCGACCCGCAGGTGTGCGCGCGGACCGCCGGCTACGTCACCAAGCCGATCGATCTGGATGTGCTCATCCAGGTCATCGAGCGCGCCATCGCTGGCACCACCCACCGCCACCTGAGCTGAGCGCGCACAGCGAGCCGCAGAGCGCGGGCAGCGTACCCCGGTCGCTCACTTGCCTGTGGCCAAGCTGAACGGGTAGGGCAGGGTGGTGGCGAGATCTGCAGCCCCGCTCACCACGGCGCGGCAGCCGCTTATAGGGTTGGGTGGTGCTCGCTGCCGCTGCGCTGGTCGGCCAGCTGCTGGCACTCGGCGCAGCGCTCGGCGTAGGGGATGCTCAGCAGGCGGCGCTCGGCGATCTTTTCGCGGATCGACTGCGGGCTGGACAGCGTGGGCCGACGGCCGCTACTGACCCAGGCGCCCCTGCTGGACCGCGCG
The DNA here is from genome assembly GCA_044222245.1 of Polyangia bacterium. GTDB lineage: Bacteria > Myxococcota_A > Polyangia > Palsa-1104 > JAEUJZ01 > CALFML01. The sequence continues at coordinate 24,457 of JBGANQ010000011.1, forward strand.
AGCGGCGATGACCTGCGCCGCGGCGACTGCGGCGCCACCGCTTGCCGGACGCGAGGCAGCGGCCGCGGGAGCCGCGCCCGAGAGGCTGGAGACGCCGGCGGCGGGCGGGGCGGCGGCGCGAGCGCCCTTGGGCTCACAGACGCAGCCGGTCGTGTTCAGGATGATGACGACCGCCGACATCTGCAGATCGAGCTTGGTGCAGATGTCCTGACACTCGGTGGCCCGCTCGCGCGGGACCTCGTAAAGCGAGCCGGTCGCGCGACCGACGACGCAGCCGGAGCCGGCCAGGCACAGGGCGAGCAGAATCCAGGGGGTACGCATGAGGGACCTCGTTTTTTAGGGGCGGCGCCGCGCGGCTCAGGGGCCGTGGGCGGCCATCACCAGCTCCACGATGTGGGCAAAGCTGTCGGCGAAATGATCGGGCTCGGCCTCTAGCAGGCGCGCCCGGGGAATCTCGCTCCAGGCGACCGCGCAGGTGCGCATGCCGGCGGCGCGGCCGGCGAGGATGTCGAACTCGGTGTCGCCGACCATCAGGCAGAAGCGTGAGCTGTCGGGCGCCGGGGGCGCGCTGGCCGGCACCGCACCGGGCGCGGCGGCGGCGCGTTCCAGCGCCTCCAGCGTGACGTGCAGCACCTGCGGATCGGGCTTTACGCGCAGCCCGTCCGAGCCTTGCACCCAGTCGAAGAACTCGCCCAGCCCGAGCTCGGTCACCATGCGGCGGGCGGTCGCGGTCAGCTTGGTCGTCGCGACCGCCAGGCGCAGGCGTGGGGTGCCGTCGCGAGCGCGGCTGCGCGCTCGCAGCTGTCCCAGGCGCTCCAGACCCTGGACGACGCCCGGGAAGGGCCGCGTGTTGTCGAGCAAGTGGCTGTGATAGTGCTGCCGGTAGGCGGCGATAAAGGCGCGCAGGCCGGCTTCGCTGGCGCCCGGTCGGACGCGGCGAAAAAACCCGTCCAGGGCCAGCCCATGCGCCCCCAGGCGCAGCGCTTCTTCGTCCGCGTCCTGGCTGTGCCGCCCGTCTGCGACCTCGCTCAGCGCCACCCGCAGCGCCGCATGGATGTCGCCGCCCGAGTCGACCAGCGTGCCGTCGAGATCAAAGATGACCGTGAGGGTCTCGGGCGCGACGCCGCCAGTGGCAAGGGGATCGATTGTAGCGCTGGACATCAAGCTGGGCGGCACCCTACCACAGTCGCGGGCGTCGCGCGCTTACAGCGAGTCCATGAAGCTGCGGATGATGCGCACGGCGCGCTGGTGCAGCGGGCTTGGGACGATCTCGAAGGCGTGCACGGCCAGCGGGATCTCGCACAGGTGGACCCGGGTGGCCCCCGCGTGGCCAAGCTTCGCGAAGAACTGGCGCGCCTCTTCGATCGGGATCAGGCTGTCGTTTTCGCCGTGGACGAGCAGGATCGGCGGCGCCTTATCGGACAGATAGGTCAGCGGCTGCGCGCGGTGAAACAGATCGGGCTCGTCGCGGAAGCGGCGCCGGAAGACCACCCGCTCGAGCAGCCACGAGGCCATCGGATAGACCGGCTCCTCGACCAGGCCCACCAGGTTGGCGATGCCGTACAGCACCACCGCGCCGCGCACGCGCGTGCTCTTGTCTTCGAAGCCCGGCTGCAGGTGGGCGGTGCCGTCCGAGACCGCGAGCATCGCCGCCAGGTGTCCGCCGGCCGAGCCGCCCATGACGATCGCCTCGGGGGTCGTGTTGTACTCGGCGGCGTGCTCGGCCACCCAGGCGACGGCGGCCTTGCAGTCGTAGAGGCCGGCCGGCATCGGATAGCGCGGCGCCAGCCGGTAATCGATGGAAAACACGACGTATCCGGCCGCCGCCAGCTCGTACATGAGAAAGGGCGACTGGCGGCGCGTGCCGGACAGCCAGGCCCCGCCGTGCAGGTAGACCACCGACGGCTGCGGACCGCTGCCCGGCGGCCGCGTGCGCGGCCTGTAGATGTCCAGGCGCAGCTTCTTGCCATCGATGACGCGGTAGACGACGCCGCGGGTGACCTTGATATCCCGCATCGCCGCGGTGCGCTGGAACAGGAGCGGCGCGTAGGTGATGCGCATCGGCGGCAGCACGCGGGCGCGGTTGGCCTCTTTGACCGGGAAGGGCTCCTCGTTATCGGGCACCGGGCGGCCGTCCAGGATCGGCAGCACCGTGCGCATGCGCACAAAGTGCAGCCCGAGCAGCGTCCACGCCGCCACATGCAGGACCAGCCCGAGCTGCCCGAGCGTATAGTGCAGCCCGCCCTTCCACCACAGCGCCACCGTCAAGCCGAGCCCGAGGATCATAAGCTGCGGGGCGAACAGCGCCACCACGATGAACGAGACCGAGCCGAGCAGCATCAGCGACGGCGGAAACAGGCGCGGCTTGACCACTCCCACCGTGTTTAGCAGGAGCAGGACCGAGCAGGCGAAGTAGAAGTAGACAAGTGCCAAGGTCGTCATGGTGCCTTCCAGCGGTCAGCCGATCACGGGATAGCGGCGCTCGGCGTACAGGGCGTCCAAGGCGCGCTGCATCGTGTCGCGGACCCGGTGGAAGCAGAAATCGACCAGCGCTGGGTTGTCAAGATCCTGCTCGGTGAACGGCCGGCCGAGGAAGCTCTGCGCCTGGGCGCGGACGTCAATCGGCGGCAGCACCTGCACGGTGATCTTGGCCGGCAGCGGCAGCTGCGGCAGGCACGCCCCGAGCCAGATCCCAAACGGCAGGCCGGCGACGATGGGGAACACATCGGCGCGGAACAGGCGGGTAAAGCCCAGGCGGTTGGCCAGCCAGGTGCCGCGCCACAGGACCAGGAACGTCTCGTGCACGCCGGCCGAGACCACAGGCGTTATCGGCACCCCGCGGTGCAGCGCGTGCTTCACAAAACCGGTGCGGTTGCCGAGCGTGATCTGCTTGCGCTCCCAGAACGTACGGAAGGTCTCGCGCGAGGCGCCGGGGTAGACCAGCACCGAGTGGCCCGCGTCCATCACCGCCTCGAGGTTCTGGCGATCGGCGAGCACCGCCCCGGCGCGCCGCAGCCACGGGGCAAAGCGCAGCACGATGTCGTGACACAGCACATGCAGCGGCTTCTGGTAGTCATGCCGCTGATGCCAGCCGGTGCCGATGACGATGCCGTCCAGGGGCAGCATGCCGCCGTCGTGGTTGGCGACCAGGATGGCCTGCTCGCTGAGGAAGTTCTCGCTGCCGCGCAGCTCGGCGCGGAAGTAGGTCCGCATCAGCGGATCGAGATAGCGGACCAGCCGGCGCGTAAACGCCGCATCGAACTTGAAGGGATCGCGCATGCGGATCGGTGGCGGGGCCTTCCAATCGGTTGTAGTCGTCGCCGCAGTCGGGTCCGGAGCCGCCCCGGGCGACAGGGACGACTGCAGGTTGCTTGTTGGGTCCGACTGACCCGAGTCGCTCTTCTGAATCAAGGGGCACATCGCGGTCTCCTTTCTTCGCGGTAGCCCGATCCGGGGAGCGGCTACGGCGAGGCGCTGGTCGGTTGCTGCTGCAGGCTGCCTTGAGCGCTGATGGGGTCCTCCTATTTCATCTAACCTCTAAGCCGAAGCGATCAAGCTAGCGGCGTGGGAGTGGCTCGCTCCCAGCTCGCGCAGGAACTGCAGCGCCGTCTCGATGACTGCCTCGGGTTGTTCAAAGTTAGGCATGTGACCGCAGCGCGCCAGGGTGCGCACCCGGGCTCGCGGCAGGGTGGCGAGCGCCGGGGTGACCGAGCGCAGGCTGAGCAGATGATCTTCCTCGCCCCAGATCACCTGCACCGGCAGGTCGAGCTCGCGCAGCCGCGGCCCGAGGTCGCCCATCAGGTCGGGCAGCATCGGACAGGCGTAGCGGGCAAACTCCCAGGCGTAGCGCGGATCGTAGCGGTCGAGCACCTGGCTGACGAAGCGCTGGGTGCGCGCCGTCGGCTGCGCAAAGATCCGCCGCAACAGCAGCTTGACCGCCACCACGATCGCCGGCGCCACCAGCTGCTCGCGCAGCAGGTAGGGCCCTAGCACATGCATCCAGCGCGGGTAGGGAAACAGGCCGGCGCTGTTCATCAGCACAAGACCTACCACCCGCTGCCGGTGGGCGAGCGCCAGATCCATGGCGATGCGACCGCCGAATGAGTGCCCGAACAGCACCGCCTGCGGCTCGCGCACATGGTCAAGCAGACCGATCACCGCCTCGTGCATGAGCGACACCCGGTAGGCGACGCGCGGCTTGGTCGACCGCCCGCAGCCGGGCAGATCGAGCCCAAGGACGCGGGTATGCTGGGCGAGCGCCGGGGCCACGTACTCCCAGGTCGTCAGGTTGGTCCCGAGCGCGTGGATGAGCACGATCGGCGGCAGGCCGCGGGGCTTGGGCGGCGGGCCGCTGTCGAAGTAGCACACCGGGCCGAGCGACGAGGCGTCCGCGGCGAAGCGGTCCGGGTAGGGAAAGGTCTCCGAGCGCATCGGCTCAGGCGGCATCGCAGCATAGGGCATAAGTCAAAATATAAGCGCGTTTTCGCACATTGCAGGCAGTATTCGCAGGACACTGCCTACATCTGCTCGGCCGACCTGCCGCTTGCGAGGCTGCTGCGGCTAGCGGCCGGGCCACTATTCCACTTGCGGGCCCGCGACGGCCAGCTGCGCCGCGGGCCGGCGGCCCCAGCGGCCCCAGCGGCCCGGGCAGCATGCGGCGTCGCGGCGCACACGAGCGGCCGAAAGGCGTGAAAAATCGCGGCTCGCTGGGTCCCGACGCGGCAAAAAATGACTGGTCACAAGGGCCCCAAGCAGGCATAAAAAGGGGGGAGGCGGCGAGGATGCAGCAGCAGTGTTTAGGTAAACTGGCTTCAGCAGGGCTTTTGACCTTCGCGCTGGTCGGGGCTCTGTGGGGGGCCAGCCTGGCCGCCGCGCCGGCGACAGCGAGCGCCGCGTCCCGCGATCCTGCCGAGCAGCCGGCGGCCGCCTCCGAGCCGGCCACGACCAGCCCCGCCCCGGCCGCCGCGCCTACCCCGGGCGGCAAGCCGGCGCCGACCCGCGACATCGTCGACACCCTGGCCGGAGATGAGCACTTCGCCACCCTCGCCGAGGCGCTGCGCACCGCCGGACTCACCCAGCTGCTCCGGTCCAAGGGCCCCTATACCTTCTTTGCGCCGACAGAAGAGGCGTGGAAGAAGCTGCCCTCCGGGGCGCGGGAGGAGCTGCTCGCCCAGCCGGCGCGGCTCAAGGCGGTGCTCACCTACCACATCCTCAAGGGGCGGGTGGACAATGTCGGCCTGCACAAGCTGCGCAACGCCCTGACCATGGGCGGCATTGTCACCATCGACTACGTAAGCGGCGTCAAGGTGAGCGGCGGTGTGGTCACCCGCGCCGACATCGCCTGCCGCAACGGCATCGTCCATGCGGTCGACAAGGTGCTGATGCCGGTGTCGCGACCCGGCCCGCGCGTGGCCCCCGGCGGCAAGGCGGCGGCGCACAAGACCGCAGCGCGCGGCCGGACCGCACCGGCGGCGGCCTCCGCTCTTTAATGTAGCAGCGGCCGGCGCCGGTTAAGGCCGCCGGCGCAGCTCGATGCCGAGCAGGATCGCGCTCGCCACCGACAGCCCCAGGCCGCCGGCCAGCACCCCGACGCCCACCGTCTTGGTGTCCAGGGCGGTCGGGCACAGCGGCGCCGCCGGACAGCTCTGCATCCCGTCCAGGCCCCACAGCACGCCGCCGGCGATGATGCCGCCAAGGCCGATGCTGCCAAGGACGATCGCGGCAGTGCGCCCGGGCCGCGCCCGCTGCGCCCAGGCCGCGGCGGGATCGGTCCGCCAGTCGCTAGCCAGCACCAGGTGTAGCTTGCCGGTGTCCCCCGGCTTGAGGCGGACCTCCTGCAGGGCCGAGCGGCCGGCCTGCAGCTCGATGCGGTGGTGGCCGGGGTCGAGCTCCAGCGGCGCCGTCAGCGGCACCTGGCCGACCGGCTTGCCGTCGACCACCACCGTGGCTCCCGGCTCGTCGGCGGTGACCGTCAGCTTGCCGTACTGGGCGCGGAACTGCTCGCGCATCTTGCCCACTTCCGGCAGCTGCTGCCCCGGCGGCATCTTGCTTGTCGGCACCACCGTGACATAGCGGTCGAGGATCTTCAGCCCTTCGGTCGGGCGCTGCAGCTGCAGGTACAGCTCGGCGATCGGCCACAGCAGGGCGGGGTGCGGCGCGCGATCGTAGGCGTCGACCAGGATCTTCAGCGCCCCTTCGTAGTCGTCGGCGTTGACCTTGGTCTTGGCCTCCTCGACCACCTGGCGGAGCAGGCGATCGACCTCGTTTTCGCCGCCGGGCGCCGCGTGGCTCGGGCCGGCCGCGCACGCTAGCAACAGGCCGATGGCGAGGGCGCGGAGGGACTGCTGGGTCGACTGGCTCACTGACACGGTCCGCTGCTCACTTTTTCTTGATGATGCTCAGGTTGGGAACCTGCCCCGGCACCAGCTTGACGACGACCTTGGTCTTGCCCTTTTTCGCCGACTTGCGCAGCTCGGCGGCGACAAACCCCTGCGTGGTATAGCCGGGGGCGGTCGCATCACAGCGGGCGGCGCTCGGGGCGAGCCGGATGGGGACGGTCTTGCGCGGGGCGATGACGACCGGCTTCTGCCCGCTGCAGGTGAGCGCGATCTGGACTGCGGACTCGTTGGCGAACGTCAGCTTGACCTGCGCGCTGTCGGCCTTGGGGCGCCGCTCGTCGGGGTCGAGGGTCTCGGTCGGCTCGGAGCCCGGCTTGGTCTTGGGCTCGCTGTCGGCCGCCTGAACACCGCCGTCGCTGGTCTCTTTGGGCGGGCTCGGCAGGGTCCGCGTGGCCTGGCCGCTCCCGAGGCCGACGCCATCCACCTTGCGCGGGCTGGGCGTGCGCAGCTGCATGACCAGAAGGACCCCGCCGACCACCAAGAGCCCGGCCGCCGCCCCGAGCCCGCGCCAGATCCACGAGCTGCGCCGGTCGCCGTCAATCTGCGAGCGGGTGGTCACCGCCATGCCCGAGCTGCTCGGCCGTCGTCCCCCAGGCTGACCGGCGGAGCTTGCGCCGTTGGGACCGGTCTGCTGCGGCTGCAGACCGCTGAAGCCGGGGTTCAATGGGATGACCGCCGAGCTCTCGCCCAGGTAGGAGGCGTTGCCCTCGACCTCGGTCTGCAGCGCCTGGGCCAGCTCCTCCATGTTGGCGTAGCGGTTCTCGCGCTTGTTCGCCATCGCCTTGAGGACGATCTGCTCCAGCGACTCCGGGATGTTGAGCTCCGGACAGCGCTGGCGCGGCGGCACCGGCTTCTCGGTCAGGTGCTTCATCAGCGTCGACATCGGGCCGTTGCCGCGGAACGGTACGTCGCCGGTCAGCATCTCGTAGAGGATGCAGCCGAGCGCGTACTGATCCACCCGCGCGTCGATGGGCTCGCCGGCCGCCTGCTCGGGCGAGAGGTACTCGGGCGTGCCGAGCACCGTGCCCTGGGTGGTCGCCCGCATGTTGACCAGCGGCTTCATCTCCTTCTCGGACAGCGCCTCGCGGGTGCCGGCCATCACCTTGGCGATGCCAAAGTCGAGGATCTTGACGAAGTCACGCTTCTGCCGGTCGAGCAGAAAGATGTTCCCCGGCTTGAGGTCGCGGTGCAGGATGCCCTTCTCGTGCACCGCCTGCAGCCCGCGGGCAATCTGCTCGCCGATTCGGCACACCCGACGCGGCGGCAGCGCCCCGTTGCGGATGACCGCCTCCAGAGTCTTGCCCTGGAGAAACTCCATGACCAGGTAGGCGTGGCCGTCTTCGAGCACGCCGAAGTCGGTGATGTCGACGATGTGCTCGTGGCCGATGTGGCAGGCGCTCTTGGCCTCAAGGAGGAAGCGCTGCTGGGCGTCTTCGTCCTGCGCCTCGCGCAGCAGCTTGATGGCGATGGGCTTGTCCAGGACTATGTGGCGGGCCTTATAGACGATGCCCATGCCACCGCTGGACAGGTAGCTCTCGATCTTATAGCGCTCGCCGAGCACGGCCCCGATGAGTGGGTCGGTGACCGTCGCCTGCTCGGTGGTCTGAGCGACCGGGCAGACGTGCTGTTCCTTGAAGCCATAGGACTGATGGCAGTTGGGACAGAAGCGACTGACGACGGTCGTGGTGACGCTCATCCGGCGAGGCTCCGCGCCATGCACCGATGCCCGCGACTTCGCAGCTTGGGGGCCAACGTGCTCATGATCCGATAAATCACGCCGAATTTATAAGACGATAAATCTCAGCGACAGTCAAGGTTTGCGGGTGGGCGTACGCACTTCTCGCCTTTTTTCGTACGTTGCCACAGTCTTTTAGGGGGACCCACTAGGAGTCCATGTCGGAGGGGCGCGCAGGTGTAGAGCGGCATGCGACAGGGAGCCAGGGCGACAAGCGCGGCCGCCGCCGCGGCGCCGACCAGTCCTTCACGTTAATAGAGGTGGCTGGCGGCGCTTACGGCCCAGGACAGGTAGATCACCGTTGCGCCGGCGAGGGCGGTCGGGATGGCGGCGCGGTAGAGCGCAAACTCCAGGCCGGCCCGCCACCTGGGAATCAAGCTCTGCGGCGACGGTGCCGACGCTCGCTCGTCCGCTGCGAGGACGGCGCGCGCCGCGGCTTCGACGCGGTCATTCAGCTCGCGGGCGGGGGCAATCGCTGGCAGCTGGCGGAGCTCTTCAAGCAGGGGATCGCGGTCCATCACTTCCTCGTCCTTTATTATCTATTATCTCTCATTTGGGAAGCCTCACTTTGGAAGCCTTATTTGTCATGTCTGATCTGGTCTCTCATCTGAGCTCAAATCTGATCTCTGATCTTGGCATCTGATCTTGGCATCTGATCTTGGTATCTGATCTTGGTATCTGATCTTGGCATCTGATCTTGGTATCTGATCTTGGTATCTGATCTTGGTATCTGATCTTGGTATCTGATCTTGGTATCTGATCTTGGTATCTGATCTGGCATCTGGGAGCTCTCATCTGGATCTCCTGGGGGCGGTGGCGGCGGCCGGCTGCTCCGCTGCGGCGGGCGGTCGGGCAGCGCGGGACCGCCCTGGTCTTTGTCCAGCAGCGCTTGCAGCTCGGCGCGGGCGCGCGCGAGGCGCTGGCGCAGCGCCGCGGGGCTTATGCCGAGGACGGTGGCGGCGCGCTCCTGTTCCATGCCTTCCACGGCGACGAGCAGGAGCACCTCGCGCTGCGCCTCGCCGAGCTGCCCGAGCGCTCGCTCGAGCTGGCGCCCGAGATCGCTGTGGCTTGCGTGCTCAAAGGGGGTGAGCGGGCCGGGCGGGGCGGTGGGCTGCGCGCCGCCGCCCAGGGTCGCCAGCTGCAGGCGCAGCCGCCGCAGCAGCGAGGTTCGCCGGTGGCTGCGGTAGCGGTTGCGGGCCACGGTGAACAGCCAGGCGCCAAGCTCGGTGTCCGGGCGCAGCCGGGCCGCATGGCGCGCCAGCTGCAAGAAGGTCTCCTGGAACAGATCGTCAGCGACTTCGCGGCGGCCGCTCAGGCGTACCAGGAAGGAATAGATGGGCACTCGATAGCGCGTATAGGCGGCGGTGAAGGCCTGCGGCTCGCCCCGGGCCAGCGCGGCCACGAGCTCCCGATCTGCGTGGGGCGCCTTTTGCTCGTCCACGACCGGATCAACCCGCAACCAGGCGAGCTGTGACAAGAAATATTTTCTGTCACAAGCGCTCGGCCCGCGGGTTGTAGCTGGCAAGATGTCGGCGGCAGCAGGGCCGCCGCGCAGGTTCCCCGCAAGGGGCCTTTACCGGCAGATGAAGTGAAGTGGAGTACGACCATGATGACGTTGATGCAAGAAGGTGGCGTTCCGATGTGGTTCATCCTCGCGTTCGGCCTGGCGGCGCTGGCCTCGGCGGTCCGCTATGCGCTGCGGCCCGAGGCCAGGGTCCGGGGTCTGATGATGGGGATGTCGCTGGCGACCCTGTTTGCCAGCCTGGCGGCGCTGGCGGCCGCCCTCGGCGCGACCTTCAATGCGCTGGCGGGGCGGCGGGTCGCCGAGCTGAGCCTGGAGGCGCCGCACGGGGCGCTGACCCTGCTCACCGGCCTGTCCGAGTCGATGAGTCCACTCATCATGGGCTTTGCCCTGCTCGCCCTCACCGCGATGTTCGGCGCCGTCGGTCACTTCCGCGATGCCGCCAGCGCGAAGAGCTAGGCCGAAGCGCAAGTCCCCGCAAATAAGCGCCCCTCGTTCCCGAGCTCGCGGGGCGCTGTACTAAGCCGCTGCCGCCTCCAGGATGCACAGCGTCGTGGCGGTGGGGATCACCCGCACGAGCCTGAGGCCGGCGGCGGCGAGCAGCGCCGCGAACTCCGCCGAGGTGCGCTCGCGCCCGGCCAGCAGGGCCATCATCACCAGATCCATCACCTTGCCCGGATCGTCGTCATTGCCCGGCTGAATCACCGCATCGATGACCAGCACGCGCCCGCCCGCCGCCATCGCCTCGCGGCAGCGGCGGAGCAGGGAGACGCAAGCTTCGTCGCCCCAGTCGTGCAGGATGCGCTTGACTACGTACACGTCTGCGCCGGCCGGGACCGCTTTGAAGAAGTCGCCGCCGACCAGCTCACAGCGCCCGGCAGCGACCGAGTCGGCGGCAATCTCGGCGATCACATGCGGCTGATCGAGCACGATCCCGCGCGGGGCCGAGTAGCGCTTGAGGACCTCACGCAAGAAGCCGCCGCGACCGCCGCCGACATCGACGACCCGACGGCTGGGGGCGAAGTCGTAGCTCGCCGCCAGGGTGGCGTTCTCCATCTCGGACCAGGCGGCCATCCCCTTGTCGAAGGCGATGCCGAGCTCAGGATGTCCGGCCAGGTACTCGAAGTAGGTGCTGCCGTGCACCTGGGCAAAGGCGGCCTGGCCGGTGCGCACGCTGTGCAGGAGCTGCGCTCCGGCGGCGATGGTCGGCGCCAGGGTGCACATCAGCACCGCATCGCGGAATGAGCCGGGGGTGTCCGAGCGCAGCGACTCGGCCGGCGGCGTCAGGTGGAAGCGGCCGTCGCGATCTTCGGCGAAGACTCCCTTGGAAGCCAGGGCGCGCAGGACGCGGTACAGGCACTGCGGATCGGCGCCGACGCGCGGCGAAAGCTCGGCCGCGGACAGCGGACCGGCGGCCAGGTGATCGGCGATTCGCAGCTCGGCAGCGACGTAGATGGCCGAAGTCAGCAGATAGCCGAAGCACAGATCGATAAGGAGCATCTTGCCCGCCAGACTTGTATCCATGCGCCACACGTAGCACAGATCACAAGTGCCATCGGGCAGCTTTTGTCAGCTCGGTGCGCCGGACTGACTGCGCGCGCAAAACAGGCTGCTCGGACGGGTCCGCGGGGCGAGGCCTTGTCAGCGCAGGCCCGGCTTGACCTTTCGCGCTGCCTGCATTGCGTAGGCGATGCCGCTTTGCAGGGTGCTGCGGGTGATTAGCCCCGGGAGCTCGGTGCCGCGGCTCACCAGCAGCTGGGCGACCTCGGCGCGGATGCCGGTCAGGATGACCTGCGCCCCGAGCAGCCGCACCGCCTGCGCGGCCCGCGACAGCGCCTCGGTGATCTGCGAGTCCATGGCGCGGACACCGGTCAGATCGAGGATCACGGTGTGCGCGCCGCTACTGGACAGACCCTCAAGGAGGGTGGTAAGGACCTGCGCGGCGCGCTGCCGATCGAGCATGCCGATGAGCGGCATGACCATCACGCCGTCGCTCAGCGGGATGAGCGGGGCCGACAGCTCCTGCAGCAGCTCGGCCTGGGCGCGCAGCTTGGCCTCCTGCTCGACGCTCTGCCGCAGCGCCGCGGCGGCAGAGCGGCGCTCGCTCAGGTCGCGCAGCACGATGCCGCGCACGGTGTGGCCGTTGTACGGGATGTCGCGGCCCGCTGACTCGGCGGGGAAGCGCGTTCCGTCCAGGCGGACGAGCTCCAGCTCGAAGGGCCGACCGGGGGCGCCGTGGAACAGCTGCGGGCGCGCGGTGGCATGGAGCTCCGGCGCAATGAAATCAAACAGAGTCCGGCCGATGAGCTGCTCGCGCCGCGCGCGCAGTAAAGTGGTGGCGGCGGCGTTGCACTCCCTCACCACGTCGCCGTCGTTGAGGACCAGGGCCTCGGACGACAGGTCGGCGACCAGGCGCATCCGCTCCTCGCTCTCGCGGGCGGCAATCTCGGCGGCGTGGCGGCGGCTGACGTCCATGAAATAGGTGAACATCGCCGACGCCGGCCCGCCCTCATACTCGCGCATGGCGACGCCGGACAGCATGACCCAGAGGGTGCGACCATCGGAGCGCAGAAATCGGACCTCGCGCTGGTAGCAATCGCTGGTGCCGCTGGCCAGCCGGCCCAGATCCTCGGAGAGCGCCGCTTCATCATCGGGATGAACCAGGCTGCTCAGCGAGCGGCCGCTCAGCTGATCGCTGGGGTAGCCGAGCAGCTCACTCAGGGTCTGGTTGCCGCGCTCCAGCTTGCCGCCCATGGCTACGGACCCGAGGCCGACCGGCGCGTGCTTGAAGACGAACACGAAGGCGGGGACCATGGGCGGCAGGCCGGCCGGAGAGCGGGTCGCCGCCGGAGCTGCCGGGGGAGGAGGAGTTTCGTCGGCCATCGGTCTTATGCTAACTCAATCGGGCCCCAGCGACGTATCTAAACGAACCTAGGGGAGTAGGGGGGGGGTTGCGGCACCGGGGCGGGCAGGGCAGCGCAAGGGAGCTAGGGAGTCGAGACGCGGGCGACTGCAAATACCTCTGCCTGGACCTCGGCGCCTTGACCAAACAGGCGGTTGGCCAGAAGGTTCGCCTCGTCGACGAAGGTCAGCGGGGTGGTGGTGCCGGGCTTGAAGTAGGGGTAGGTGAAAAGGTGCACCAGCCCTTTGCCGGTCGGGTTTGGGCGATAGCCATCGAGCAGCGAGAACGAGCCCATTCCCAGCGCGAGCTGGTTGGGCGAGACCGTCTCATCCGGGCCGCCGTGATCGGTGTACAGATAGGTGCTGCTCGGCAGCCGGCGGCCGATCTGGGTGACCTTGAACACCTCGACGCCTTCCACCAGCCAGCGCACCGTACCGCGCTGCTTGTTGAACGCTACCGCCAGGTTGTGGAAATCGCCGGGGCTGCGGTTGGCGACTGGGATGCCGTAGTTGAACGCTGCATAGTCATAGGTGGCGGATTTCAGGAACGGCAGCCGCTCGTACCAGACATACAGGCGCTTGTTGGTCATGAAGAAGGAGAAGATTGTGTAGGTCTCAAAGTCTGCGGTGCTCATCGCCGTCGAGGCCAGGCGCAGATCGTCGTCGTCGTCGGGAACCGCGGCGCCAAAGGGGTTGTCATCGGTCCCAAAGGTGCGGCCGCCGATGCGCGCGCCGAGCACCAGCTCTTCTCCAAGCTCCGCCTTCCAGCCGGGATAGCTGCCGTTGAACTTGTTGGCGTACACCAGCCACTTGGTATGATCGATGGTGCCGCTCAGGGTGTACGCGGGCTCCCCGGTGGCGGGGTTAGTCCCCGGCGAGCGTGAGGTCAGCCGGTGCCCTGATACCGACGTCACGCCGTTATTGGCCTGGAAGCCGTCCGGAGTACCGAAGTAGAACCACTTCGCATCGGGCGTCCCGATCTTGAAACCCGCGCTGAAGTCGTCCCAGATCGTGACAACCGGGTGATCAGCCAGTGCTCGGGTAGCCGATGTTCCGACCCCGATCAGGCCGGCCAGTGCAACCAGGCTAACGACAAGGCGGGTCTTGTTGAGCGGGCGCATGCGGGTACTCCTGTGGCATACACGTAGGGCGAACCTTGGCTGCCGGCGATGACTCCATCGCTTGCAGAGGCGGGTTCCGGCTCGCTGCCGATCTGAGCTTGGGGAACTCCCTCCGCGCTCAGAACCACAACATCAAGACTTGAGCATACTATCCTGGGAGGAGTCTGCAAGACAAATATTGCTCAATGGACGCCTTCCGGAATTATCAGGGAATCTGTCTCTTCCCGACGGAAAAACCTACGTCTGAGCGGCGAACATACGTAGTGGTTTCAGCGTGACTTTGGACACAGGAATTAAGACTCACACCACAGTGGTACTGCCTGTGACCATCTTCCCACTCGCCCACATAGGCAGATAGCTCGTGAGCTACCACAAACACCGCCAGCGGCCCGACCCACACGCGGCAGCGAAAGCGCAGAAAAGATGGCCGCGTTTCGCGTTATGATGTCAGGCAAACATCCGCCTACCATGATCTCTCCGGCTGCTGCGCGCAGCTGCTGGGGGCGATCGCGTGCGAGAGCGAAATGATTGAACTGGCCGATTACTCCATAAGTCAGTGCCTCCATGAAGGTAGTGAGACCGCGGTTTATAGCGGTCTGCGCCGTCGCGATAACCTTCCGGTCGTCGTCAAGATGCCGCGCGACGATCACCCGCTGCCGACGGTGCTGAACCGACTGCGGCACGAGTACGCGCTGCTGCGCGAGTACGCCCAACCCGGCGTCGTCCAGGGGCTGGAGCTGGTGCGCAGCCCGAGCTCGCTGGCGCTGGTCCTTGAGTATGTGGAGGGCGAGCCGCTCACTGCCCTGGTTCGCTCGCGCAAGCTCGATCTGGCGCTGGTGCTGCGCATCGGGCTGGAGCTGGCGCAGATCCTGACCCGGCTTCACGACCGCCATGTCGTGCACAAGGACCTCAAGCCCCATAAAATCTCGGCGCCTCTGACTCGTCGGGTTGACCGACATCTTGGCGCGCTGCGGACGTGCTGCGGATAGCCTGGGGCTGGCCGCCAGCGCGGCGGAGCCCCCGGCGGGACAGCGGCCGCCAGCGCCAGGCTGCGGGCGCGGCGCGGCGCTGCAGCTTGGCGGTGCGCCCGGGTCGCCCGCGATCGCCGGAGCGGCGCGACAGACTCCGCTGTCGAAACTCCTTATGAATTCCGGACCCTCGCTGCAATCGCCTCTGCCGTGGCGATTCGCGGGAACTTCAGCGGCGCAAGAATCGTCCTGCCTGGTAGAATGTGAGCGAGGAGATATTTGTGTCGAGACATACATTACACTCGGTGATCGCCATCGCGATTACCGTCACACTTGGAGACGCCCATGCGCAGCCGCCCGCCGTCGGGGTGTTCTGCCAGAAGTATCCTAATTCGCCGCAGTGTCTGGGCCAGCAGCCCTCCTGCACCTTCTGTCACATCGCGCCGCCGCAGCGCAACGTGTTCGGCAGCGCCATTGAGATGAACCTTGCTCCCGGGATGGCGCGGCCGCTGTCGGACAGCGCCTTCGCGGCGGCGCTGCCCGCAGCCCTTGCCGCCGTCGAGAACCTCGACTCGGATGGCGACGGCGTGTCCAACCTGATGGAGATATCGCAGGGGACGCTGCCCGCGGATCCCAACAGCAAGACGGTGGATACAAGCTGCCAGGGCGGTACCAATCCGCAGTATGCGGTCTGCCAGTACGACCTGCGGCTAGCCTATCGCCGGGTGCTCCTGGACTTCTGCGGCGCCTCGCCCACCTACGCCCAGGTAAAGTCCTTCGTCGCCCTGCCGAGCGACAACGATCGCCGCGCCTTTATCGACGCCGAGCTCGATCGCTGCACCCAGGGCGAGTTCTGGCGCGGCAAAAACGGCCAGCTGTGGAAGGTCGCTCATCCCAAGATCCGCCCGGTCGGCTCGCTGAAGGCGGGCGAAGACTCTGGGGGGATTCCGCTGGCCGACTATTATGACGACTACGCGCTCTTTGCGTACTCTCAGACCGATGATCATGATGCGCGCGAGGTCATGACCGGCGACTTCTTCGTCCGTCGTGACGTCAACCCGACCCGCTATACCAAGGTCGCCAGTCTGGCCTCGCAGTTTGTCGATCAGGCGCACCGCGCCGGCAACATGACCAGCGCCTGGACCCTGGCGTATTTCATCATGTTCACCGCGCTGCCGCGCAACGCCGCCTCGCAGATGTACCGCGCCTACCTCGGCCTTGACATCGCCAAGCAGGAGGGCCTGTTCAGCGTCGCCAACGAGCCGCAGGACTACGACGCCAAGGGCGTCACCGCCCAGGCCTGCGCCGCCTGTCACGCGACCCTCGATCCGCTCACCTACCCGTTCCGCAACTACAACGGGCTGTCGTCGCCGGCGTTCCAGACCCGCTATGTGCCAAACCGGATCGAGACCTTCTTTGCCACGGCGGCGCCGCGGATTACCTCGATTCCCGAGCAGGGCGTGATCTTCGGACAGCCGGTCAAGGATCTGCGCGAGTGGGCCAGCGTCGGCGCCAACAGCGACGCCTTCGCCGTGGCGACGGCGCGCGACTACTGGAAGCTGCTCATCGGCCACGTCCCCGCGCCCGCCGAGAATGCCGAGTTTGTCGCGACCTGGCAGCGCTTCAAGACGGTGCATAAGTACAGCGTTCAGAAGATGCTCCATGACATCGTGAAGACGGAGGCCTACGGTGCGCCATAACTATCTGCTGCTCCTTTCCGGCCTCTTGGGGCTGGCCGCCTCCTGCTCGAGCAACGAGGAAGCCTATCTGCCGCCCCTGCTGTCCAACTCGGCCCGCGGCAACCTGCGCTTCAAGGGGCCCGAGCGGCTCAACAGCGATGTCGCGGCGGCTCTCGAGCTGCCCCCCGACGCCGTCTGCACCGAGCTTGGGATGTATCAGTGCACTAGCGCCGTCCACAACGTCGCCCTCGGCGGAGTCGATCCCTATGGGACCGGACTTTACGAGCCCTCCGGCGTCACCGCCTCGACCACGCCGCTGGTGGTCGAGCGCCTGGCCTGGTCGGCGTGCATCAAGCGCGTGTCCGCCGACTACGCCGACCTCGGGGCCGCCGTCATCTTCCGCGGCATCAAGCTGAGCGGCAGCAAGCTGGCCAGCCCCGACGGAGATGAGGTGCGCGGGGCGATCACCCAGCTGGCGCAGCGGGTGTTTCTGCGCGAGCCCTCGGACGCTGAGATGACGCGGTACATCCAGCTCGCCCGCGATATCGAAGCCACTGGCAACGCCGAGCCAGCACGCGCCTGGATGCAGGCGGTCTGCTTCGCAGTCCTGTCATCGGCCGAAGCCGTCTTCTACTAATCGGGGGCAAGCTCATGTCGCTCAAGAATAACGGACGACTCTCACGGCGCGAAGCGCTCAAGGCGCTGTCGCTGGCGGCGGCGGGCTCGACTGCCCTGGCCCCGTTCTTGTTTGGCTGCCGGCAGGCCCAGGGAATTGACCCCGCCGCTGGCGCCGAGACGCCAGCGTCCAGCCCGCCGATCAGCGGACGGCGCAGCGCGCTCACCACCAAGCCCAAGTTCCTCATCGTCATCGGCGCCGCCGGTGGCGCCAGCATCATCGATAGCTTCCTCGCGGTGCGCGCCACCGAAGCTGGGGCCAACGCGGCGAAGTTTAACACCTTTCCCGATGCCGCGGTGCAGTCGGTGGCGGGCAGTCCGCTGCGCGCCGTGCGCTATATGAACTCGAAGCTTGGCAGCATTCCCATTGCCGTCAACACCGACCAGCTGGCGTTCGTGCAGAAGTACAAGGATGACATGCTGGTGGCGACCTCCATCGGCACCTCGGTCAACCATACGATCGCGCAGAAGCGTGCCATCACCGGAAATGGCGCCTGGAAGGGCCGCACGCTGCAGGAGTGCGTCGCCCTGCAGTGGGGCCAGGGCATGCCGCTGCCGAATGTGAACATGGCCGTGGGCGGATATGGCGAGCGCGGCACCGATGTCTCGCTGCCCGCCTCGGCGTACCCCGAGACCGTGACCAACCCGGGGCTGTGGCCGCTCGGTCTGGACGGACAGAAGGGCGTGCTCGGCGCTCCCCCGGCCGATGTGATCGCTCTGGCCCGCAAGGCGCGCAATGACCTGGACACCGATTCGGTGTTCGGTCAGACGTTCGCCAAGTCGCAGGCGCTGGCGCGCTGGCGCTCGCAGCGCGACAGCAGCGCCGGGCTGGAGGCGCAGGACCTTATCACCCGGCTCAACGTGCTGCCCGACCTGCCGCCGCAGATCCCGCTGTCGCAGTATGGCCTGGGCTCGTCTCCCGACGGGGCGCGGGTGCGGCAGGTGTTTCCCGAGTTCTTCACCGACCCCTTCCAGGGGCAGGCGGCGCTCGCCTTCCTGCTGCTCAAGTATCAGGTCTCGGCCGCGGTGACCATCGGGCCCGACTTCAACGTGCGGCTCGGCGGCACCTCGGGCATCGTCAACCCGCCGCTGGCCTTCGACTTCAGCCACAACGATCACCGCAGCGCGCAGGCGTTCATGTGGGCGCGCATCCTATCCACCGTGGATCGGCTGGCGACGCTGCTCAAGTCAGAGCCGTTTGACCCGGCCACTGGTGAGAGCTTCTGGGACCGCACGATGATCTATGTCGCCACCGACTTTGGCCGCACCCGCACCCGACCGGACAATGCGACCGTGTTCAGCTCGGGCCACGATCTGAACAACGGCTTCCTGCTCATCTCTCCCATGGTCAAGGGCAACACGGTGCTCGGCGGCATCGACCCGACGACGACGCTCGGCTATGGCTTTGATGCCCGCACCGGCGCGCCGCAGCCGGGCTCGGTCGGCTCCAACGAGGCGGATATCTTCAGCGGCGTCCTGACTGCCATGGGCGCCGATCTGGCGGGCAGCGGCCTGCCCGATGCCAGCGCCTTCAAGGCCTGACCGGCTCTGGCGTCGAAGCTGCGGGTCGGGCGGCTGGACCCGCCAATCCATCCCCGCTGCCGCCCGAGGCGGTGCGGACTCCCTTGCCTCCCTTGCCGCCGAAACAGACATCAAGCCCCATAATGTTCTTTACAATCCGCAGACTGGGGCGGTGACCCTCCTTGACTTCGGCATCGCCAGCTGCCTGAGTCACGAGACGCAGCCCGGCCATGGCCCCGGTGCAGTCGAGGGCACGCTGGCTTACATGTCTCCCGAGCAGACGGGGCGCATGAACCGCCTGCTCGACACCCGGTCGGATCTGTACTCGCTCGGCGTGACGCTGTACGAGCTTCTGACCTACACTCTGCCGTTTACCAGCACTGATGCCCTGGCGCTCATACACTGTCACATTGCGCGCCGGCCTCCTACCCCGCAGGAGCTGAACTCACGGGTGCCGGCGATTGTGTCCGATGTGGTCATGCGGCTGCTCGCCAAGGCGTCCGAAGACCGCTACCAGACCGCAGCGGGGCTGGCGGCGGACCTGCGCGAGTGTCTGACGCAGCTGCAGAGCAAAGGTGAAATCAGCGATTTTCCGCTCGGCAGGTCGGACTTCTCCGCCGAGCTGCGGGTGCCGCAGCGGCTCTACGGTCGGCAGGCCGAGCAGCAGGTACTCAGCGCTGCGCTGCACCGCGCCGCGGCTGGCAGCGCCGAGCTGGTCCTCATCTCCGGCTACCCCGGAGTCGGCAAGACGGCGCTCGTCCACGAGATGTACAGCCGCGTGGTGGCCCAGGGCGGCTTTTTCGCCGAGGGCAAGTTCGATCAGTTCAGCGCCAGCGCGCCGATGGCGCAGCTGGTCCACGCGCTCCGCGACCTGCTGGTGCAGATCCTCACGCAGCGGGAAGCCACGGTGGCGCAGTGGAAGACGGCGCTGCAGCTGGCGGTGGGCAGCAACGGCAAGCTGCTTACAGACTTTATGCCCGAGCTGCTGCTCATCATCGGCCCGCAGCCGAGCGTCGCCGAGATCGGCCCGACCGAGTCGCAGAACCGCTTTGCCCTGCTGGTGCAGAACTTCCTGCGCGTGTTCGCCACCCACGATCACCCGCTGATCTTGTTCTTGGACGATCTGCAGTGGGCGGACGCGGCGTCGCTGAAGCTGCTGCAGCTGGTGCTGGAGGATGCAGGTTCATCGCACCTTCTAATCATCGGCACCTACCGCGATCAGGAAATCGGCGCCACGCATCCGTTCGCCAGCACGCTGCATCAGCTGCGCAACAACGGCCGCCGGCTGACCGAGCTCCTGCTGCAGCCCCTTGGGGAAGAGCCGCTGCGCCTGCTCTTGGCCGAGACGCTGCGGCGCTCGCCGAGCGACGTCGAGCCCCTGGCCCAGGTGGTGCTGCGCAAGACCCAGGGCAATCCGTTCTTCCTCAATCAGTTCCTCGCCATGCTGGCCGAGCATCGGCTCCTGCGGGTGGACCCGGCGCGGCAGTCGTTCATCTGGGATCTGCCGGCGATCGAGCAGCAGGTGGTGACCGACAATGTAGTCGAGTTCATGGCCGAGAAGATGAGCCGCCTGGCCGCCGCCAGTCAGCGCGCGCTGCAGCTGGCCAGCTGCATCGGCCACCGCTTCGAGCTGCACCGCCTGGCGGTGGTGAGCGGCGAGCCGCCGCGGCGCACCGCGGCGGCGCTGTGGGAGGCGCTGCGCGAGGGCTTCATCCTGCCCATCGGTGACGCCTATCGGCTCTCGGGGGCCGACACCGCCCTGGACGCCGAGGATGAATCGGACGAGTCGGGCACAGCGAGCGGCCAGCTCGCCTATCGCTTCGTGCACGACCGCGTCCGCCAGGTCGCCTACGCCAAGCTGAGCGATGACCAGCGCCTTGCCGCCCACCTGCAGCTGGGCCGCCAGGCGCTGCGCGCCCCGGCCGGCGAGGTCGCCGATGAGGAGCTGTTCGAGGCCGTCAACCATCTCAATCAGGCCTCTGCCCTGCTGACCGACCTAGCGGAGCGCGAGCAGGTAGCCCGCCTGAACCTGCGCGCCGGCCAGCGAGCTAAGTCGGCCACAGCTTACGTGGCGGCCAGCCAGTACCTGCAGGCCGCCCGGGCGCAGCTGCCCGAGTCATGCTGGGAGACCGACTACTCCTTCGCCCTCCAGCTGCAGGTCGCCGCCGCCGAGAGCGCCTACCTGAGCGCGCAGCACGAGCAGGCCGAGGCTCTGTTTGACGCGGCGCTCGGGCGGGCGCGGACCGATCTGGACAAGGCGCATATTCACACGCTGCTTATGAACCTGTACGGTACCCAGGGCAAGTTCGTCGAGGCGCTGCGCGCCGGCCGCGCCGGGCTGGCGCTGCTGGGAGTCACGTTTCCCGAAAGTGACGATGAGCGCAAGGTCGCCATTGGCCACGAGATGGGCCTTATGCAGCAGCAGCTCGGCGACCGCCCGATCGCCGAGCTCGTGGACGCGCCGCTTATGACCGACCCGGCGCAGAAGGCGGCGCTGCGCCTGCTCGCTGACCTGTTCGTGCCAGCGTACTTTATCAGCCCGCCGCTGTTCCTTCTCGCGGTGGCCAAGCAGGTCAACATCTCGCTGCGCTACGGGACCTCCGAGCTGTCCGATCAGGGGTACATGACCCACGGCTACGTACTGGCCGCGGTGTTCGGTCAGCACCAGCAGGGGTATGGGTTCGGCAAGCTGGCGCTCGCCCTCAACCAGCGCTTTGGCTACACCGATGTCGCCTGCAAGCTGTACTTCCTGTTTGGCGTCTTTAATCACTTCTGCGAGCCGCTACCGAGCGCGCTGCGCTACTTCCAGGCTTCCTACGAAGCCGGCCTGCGCAGCGGCGACTTCCTGTATCTGTCCTACACCGCCAACCACAGCATCACCGTGCGCCTTGGCATGGGGGAAGATCTGGTCGCGGTGCGCGAGCAGGCGAGCCGGCTTTTGCAGCTGATGCAGCAGATCAAGTCCTCTCTCTCCGTGGCGTTCCAGACCCTGGTGCTGCAGGTGATCCGCTGCCTGACCGGCGAGACCAGCAGCCGCCAGGCGCTGAGCGATGCCACCTTTGATGAGGCGGTGTTCATAAAGAGCCTGGACCCCGCCAACTTCGGTCAGGTGCACTGCGTCTATCACCTGTATAAGATGATGCTCGCCTACCTGAACGAGGACTATGCGGCGGCCATCGACCACGGCGAGCAGGCCGAGGCGCGGGTCGGTAGCGATGGCGGCGTGTTCTTCGCCAGCGAGATACCGTTCTTCCTCGCGCTCGCCGCGGTGGCCCTGCCCGCAGAAGGGCAGCCGAGCGAGCGCGCCGCGGCGGCCCTCGGGCGCGCCGAGAAGCAGCTGCAGGCTGCCGCCCAGAGCTGCCCGCCCAACTTCCGCCATCGCCTGCTCCTGCTGGAAGCCGAGCGGGCGAGCCGCGCCGATCAGCGCGCCGCGGCCGCCGAGCTGTTCGATCAGGCGATCGACGCCGCCACCGCCCAGGGCTTTATCCGCGACGCCGCGCTGGCCGGTGAGGCAGCGGCCAAGTGGTACCTGCGCCTCGGGCGGGACAAGCTGGCGCGCTACTACATGGTCGAGGCGCACAGCGGCTATCTGCGCTGGGGCGCGACCGCCAAGGCGGCGCAGCTGGTGAGCCGCTTCCCGGCTCTGTTCCCGCAGACCGTGGTGCTGCCGACGCGGCTGCGCTCAGGGGATCGGCTGACGGTCACCCGGACCAGCTCGAGCGGGCACCTGTACGGCGGCCTGCTCGATGTGGCCGCGGTGCTGCGTGCCGCCCAGGCGATCTCGGGTGAGATCGAGATGCGCAAGGTGCTCGACCAGCTGATGCGCATCGTCATCGCCAATGCCGGCGCGCAGAAAGGCGCGCTGCTGCTCGAGCAGGGCGGGGTGCTGCGGCTGCAGGCGGTGATCACCGTCGAACCGGACGAGCTGCGGGTCGGCATGGCCACCCCGCTAGAGCAGGTGGCAGAGCTGCCGCACTCGCTGGTGCAGCTGGTCGCGCGCACCCGGCAGTCGGTGGCGCTGGCCGATGCGACCCTCGATCATCGGTTCAGCAGCGACCCCTATATCGCCGCGCAGAAGCCGCGCTCGGTGCTCTGCCTGGCGCTGCTGCACCAGGGGCGGCTGTCGGGCGTGCTGTATCTGGAGAACTCGGTGGCGCCCAATGTGTTTACCAGCGAGCGCGTCGAGCTGCTGGGACTCCTTTCTTCGCAGGCGGTGATTGCGGTAGAGAACGCGCTGCTCTACGAGCATGTGCAGTCAGTCACCGCCGAGCTGCGCAGCACCAACGAGCGCCTGGAGCGCGAGGTCGCCGAGCGCACCGAGGAGCTGCGCAAGACTAACGAGCAGCTGCAGAGCGAGCTGGTCGACAACCTGCGCGCCCAGAAGGAGCGCGACGCCCTGCAGGCCGAGATCATCCGCGTCCAGAGCGCCCGCCTGGCCGAGATGTCGACGCCGCTTATCCCGATTACCGATCGGATCGTCGTCATGCCGCTCATCGGTACGGTCGATGCTCAGCGCGCCGAGCAGGTGCTCGACACTGCCCTGGAGGGAGCGCAGAAGCAGCAGGCGAGCGTCGTCATCCTGGACATCACCGGCGTCAGCACGGTCGACACCGCCGTCGCCGGGACGCTCATCAACACCGCGCGGGCGCTGCGCCTGCTGGGCGCGCAGACCGTGCTCACCGGCATCCGCGCCGAGGTCGCGCAGACCCTGGTCGGCCTGGGAATCGAGCTCGGCGATGTCGCCAGCCGCAGCACCCTGCAGAGCGGCATCGCCTATGCGCTGACGGTCTCGGGCGAGTCGCGCCGGCTCATCGGCCAGGCCCAGGACGCCCGCTCCGCTGCCAGCCAGCCGCCCGGCAGCCGGCTGCCGCAGGTCAGGCGCCCGCGCGAGGGCAGATAGGATCCCAAGCCCCGTCGCGAGAAAAGTTCCGACCGGCGCGGGAAGTGGTATCGTCGGCCCTAGTGTCTAGGCCAGAACTAACGCAAGCGCAAACGCAAACGCCAGCCGGGGCGCGGGGCGCGGGGCCGGGCCTGCTATTCCGCTGGAGCGTCCTTTTGTTTGTCAGCCTGACCATCTTCGGCAACTACTATGTCTACGACTCGCTCGGGCTGGTCGCCGATCTGCTGAAGAAGGAGTACGGCATCAGCGACGCGCAGTACGGCTTCCTGTCCGGCATCTACAGCATCGCCGCGGTGGTCGTGCTGCTGCTAGGCGGCGCGATCATTGATCGGATCGGCAGTAAGCGCTCGGTGCTCTACTTCGGTGCCATCTCGGCCGCGGCCGGGGTGCTCATCGCGATTTCTCCCAGCTACAGTGTCCTTCTGCTCGGGAGGTTCCTGCTCGGCATCGGTGCCGAGCCGCTCAGCGTCGCGGTGACCACGGCGCTGACCCGCTGGTTCAAGGGGCGCGAGCTGGCGCTGGCGCTCGGTCTCAACCTGACGATCAGCCGGCTCGGCACGGTGGTCGTCGATCGCTCGCCGCAGTGGGCGAGCTGGGCGTATCGCGGCGGCAGCCTGGGGCGACCGCTGCTCTTGGCCGGGCTCATCGGACTTTTCTGCACCGCCGGAGCGGTCGTCTATTACGCGCTGGAGCATGTCGCCGAGCGCCGCTGGGACCTGGGCCGCAGCGGCTCGCCGGACCGGCTGTCGCTCGGCGAGGTGCTCGGCTTTGGCGCTCCGTACTGGCTGGTGACCGGACTGTGCGTGACGTTCTACGCTTCGATCTTCGCCTTTCAGTCCTTTGCCACCAAGTTCTTCATTGAAGCGCACGGCGTCCCGCGCGAGGCGGCGGGAGCGCTGCTCAGCTACCTGCCGATGGTGCCGATGGTGGCGACGCCGCTGTTTGGACTGCTGGTCGACCGCTTCGGCCACCGCTCGCTGGGACTTTTGCTCGGGGCGCTGCTCGTCGCGCCGGTCTACTTCCTTTTGGCCCGCCGCGGCGTGCCGCTGTACCTGCCGGTGGCGCTTTTGGGAGTCGCCTTCTCGCTCATCCCGGCCATCCTGTGGCCGGCGGTGGCCTACTTGATTGAAGAGAAACGCCTGGGCACCGCGTACTCGCTTATGACCCTGCTGCAGCAGATCTTCGTGTTTGTGGTGTCCTCGGCCATCGGCGGCGCCAATGATCTGTTCGCGGCGAGCGCCACAAACCCTGCCGGCTACGCGCCGGGCATGTGGCTGCTCGGCGGGCTGTCGCTGGTCGGCCTGCTGTTCGCGCTGCTCCTTTTTCTCCGCGAAAAAAGCCGCGCCGCCTAGTACAGAGCGCTGCAGGTTCGTGAGAGCGCCGCGCCGGCCCGGGGTGGGGCGGCCTACTCCACCGGCGAGCGGTCGCGGCCCCGCCGGCGGCGGCAAGCGGGAAGCTGGCGAGCGTTTTTTTAGTCGCTCCGGCCGGGATTGGCTTTATTGTCAAGCTGACAGCTCTCTGGGCTCGCCATGCCGGCCGCGGGGTGAGCGCAGCGCTGCGGGGGTTAGCGAGGAGTAGCAACGATGACGGGTGGGTCGATTCCGAAGCTTATCAGGGCAGCGATGGTGACGGTGGTCTTGCTGGGCCTTGCGTTGCCGGCGCGCGCCGAGGTGCCGCGACCAGCGGCGGCGGGTACCGGCGAAGCGGTGGCCTGGGTCCACCTGCGCGGCGGCGCCAACGTGAGCTTTCGCGCCGCCGGCAAGCAGTTCCCCGCTCAGGTCGGCACTCCGCTTTTGCGCAGCGACGTGCTGGAGGTTCCGGCGGGAGAGTTCGTGGTGGTGAAGCTGCGCAACGGCTATGTGGTCAAGATCGACGAGGACACCACGCTGGCGGTCTCCGGTATCGTCTCTTTGGATGCGCCGCCGACGAGCGAGAGCCTCGCGGCGCAGCTCGATCGGGTGCTGACCCGCGAGGAGCGCGGCCGCGCCGAGCGGATCGCCGCGACGCAGGCGCGACTCGCCGGGGCCGACTCGGTGGCGCCGCAGTCCGCTGCTGCCCCAGCCGCCCCCCCGGCGGCGCCGCGGTCGCCGGCGATTCCCAGCCCGCCGCCGCCCGAGCCGGCCAAGAAGAGCGCCGCCCGGCCCCCCGCCCTGTCTCGCGGGCTCGGCCTGGCGGCCAGCGATGAAGAGCAAGATCGAGCCCCAGCCCCGGCCGCGAGCTCCCCGGTCGCCGCGCCGCCGTTCCCGAGCCCTGGCCCGAGCCCCGGCATGGGCAGCGTTCCGGGGATGAGCGGCGGTCTTCCCAGCGGCGCGGCCGCGGGAGCGGTGGTGCCTAGCGGAGCGATCAAGCTCGGCCCGCTGGAAGTCGCGGCTCCGCTGGAGCCGGCAGCGGTAAAGCGAGTCGTCACCATCAACCAGGGGCAGCTGCGGGCCTGCTACCAGCGGGGGCTGCAGAACAACCCGACCCTGGCCGGCAGCCTGGTGCTCAAGCTGGTGCTCGCCGCCGACGGCAGCGTCGCGACGGCCGAGGTGGCCAGCGGCAAGCTCGTCGCGCCGGTCGAGCGCTGCGCGGTGAGCGCGGCGATGCGCTGGCGATTCCCGCCGGTCCCGGCCAAGCGCAAAGGGCCCGCGACGGTCACGATCCCCATCACCTTCGTCCCGGCAAGCTGATGAGCCGAGCGCGACTTGCCACCCCTCTGGCCGCCGGCGTCATCGCTGCGGTGCTGGTGTCGGGGATCGTCGGCTTGCACCGCACCGGGCGCGAGCTGCCGGGGTTTGAGGGTTTTGAGCGCCGGCTGCTGGATGTGCGCTTCCAGCTGCGCGGTCCGCGCCCGCCGGGCTCCGAGGTGGTGATCCTCGCCTTCGATAATCGGACGCTGGCCGAGGACCCCACGCTGTACGAGCGCCGCGACGGCTGGGCTCAGCTCATCCGCGCCACCCATGCGGCGGGGGCCAAGGTGATCGGCATCGACGCCCTGTTCACCAGCGATGAGCTCATCCTGCCGGCGCCGCTCACCACCGACATCAATCAGTACCTGCGCCGCGCGCCTGCGCGGCCGCCGGCCGCCGGCAGTGAGCCGGCGACTGCGGCCACTCCAGCGGCGCCGCCAGTCGGACCGGAGCCCGCTGCCGATCAGCTGCTGCGCCGGGTGCAGCACGAGACGCAGGGGGACGAGCACCTGGAGCAGGCGATCCGCGAGGCCGGCAGCGTCATCCTCGGCTTTCACCTGGGGGTCTCGCATGCAGGCAAGCTGGCGCCGGTCTCCTCGCTCGGCCGCGGCAAGTACGGGCAGAGCATGCGGGGGCCGTGGACGCCGCGGGCCGCCCGCGAGGTGATTGCCTCGCTGCCGCGGTTCAATCAAGCAGCGCACGCCCTGGGCATCGTCACGGTCCTGGAAGACGACAGCCACTCGCTGCGCGAGCTGCCGCTGGTGCGGACCTACGCCGACAGCTTCTTCGCCGCCCTGGCGGTGCAGCTCATCGCCGCCGCCCGCGACCTGCCGCGCGGCGCCCTGGCCTACGTCGGAACCGACCGGACGGTGAAGCTCGGCGGCCAGTCCATTGCGCTGGCCGGGGACGACGGAATCCTGCTCAACTTTCGCGGCCCCGCCGGCACCTTCTCGACGATTTCGGTCAGCGATGTCGTCCGCGGTCGGCTGCCGCCCGGCGCCCTGCAGGGCAAGATCGCCATCATCGGCCTGACCTACCTGGGTCACGACTTTACCCGCACCTCGTTCGGCGGCGGCTTCCCCGGCGTCGAGATGCACGCCACCGCGGTCGACAACATCCTGCGCGGCGACGCCCTGCGGCGGGTCGGCTTCCTCGGCGATAGCGCTTGCTGCCTGGCCCTCGGGCTGGCCATCGCGCTGCTGTTCTGGGGCCGGCTGGCGCTCGGGCCGCTTACCCAGGTCGGGATCGCGCTCGCCCTGTTGGTCGGCTTCCTCGTTACCGCCTATGAGCTGTTCGCGGCGCGCAACCTGTGGCTGTCGCTGATGGGCCCGATCGTGACCGCGAGCGTCGTCCTGGCCACCTGCCTCACCGTCGCCTACGCCGCCGAAGGGCTGCAGCGGCGGCGGGTCCGCCACGCCTTTGGTCGCTACCTGGCCAGCGAGATCATCGACGAGCTGCTCGAAAACCCGGCGGCGCTGGCGCTCGGCGGGGAGCGCCGGCACCTGACCGTGCTGTTCTCTGACATCCGCAACTTCACCTCGTTTAGTGAGAAGCTCGCCCCCGAGCAGCTGGTCAAGGTGCTCAACACCTATCTCACGCCGATGACCCACGCGGTGCTCGACCACGGCGGCTTCCTCGACAAGTTCATCGGCGACGCGGTGATGGCGGTCTTCGGGGCGCCGGTGAAAAACCCCGGTCACCCCGGCCAGGCCTGCGCCTGCGCCCTGCGCATGCACGCCGAGGTCGAGCGGCTGCGGCCGATCCTGCTCGAGCTGGGCGTCGATCTACACATCGGCGTCGGGCTCAACAGCGGCGAGATGGTGGTCGGCAACATGGGAGCCGAGGAGCACTTCAACTACACGGTCATGGGCGACGCGGTGAACCTGTCCTCGCGGCTGGAGGGACTGACCAAGAACTATGGCGTGTTCTGTCTGGTCGGCAACGAGACGCGGCGTCTGGCCGAGCCCAAGTATCGATTCCGCGAGCTCGATCTGGTGCAGGTCAAGGGCAAGGCCGAGCCGGTGGCGATCTACGAGCTGCTCGGTGGCCCCGCGGCCGAGATCGCCCGCTACGCCGCGCCCGAGCTGTGGGCCGCCGGCATCGCCGCCTACCGCGCCGGGCGCTTCAGCCAAGCCCGGCAGGCCTTTACCGAGTTTCAGGCGAGCAACAGTCAGGACAGAGCGGTGAGCTTGTATCTGGAGCGGCTGGCCGAGCTGGGAGAGACCGTCCCGGACAGCTGGCGCGGCGTCTGGGTATACAAGACCAAGTAGTCTGCCTACGGCCCCGTGAGGGCAGGCGCGGCGTACCCTTCGGGGTGAATGACGTAGGCGGTGCGCTCGGAGTGGCTCCAGGCGTTCTCCAGGGCGGTGCGCGGGTACACAAGGCGCACCGCGGCGTTGCTCGCGGCGGCGGGGTCGTTGACGATGGGATCGCCGCGCTTGTCAAAGCCGCGCAGCACGAGCAGGTGTCCCGCGGTCTGCGCGATCGGCGCCCCCGGCAGCTCGCCCGGCTTGAAGGCGATGCTGAGGATGAGCGGAATCCCCGCCTTGATGAACGGCTCGGCATCGCTGAGCGAGTAAAGGCGCGTCACGTAGCCGCTGAGCCCGAAGGTCGCGGCGTGCGCCGTGTTGAACGGCCAGTTGCCGGTGCCTTTGTAGACCGCGTCGTAGCAGCCGGCGGCGGTGTCGGGAACCGTCTGGTTGAGCGTCGGCTGCGCCAGCGTCGCCCCCCAGTACGCCATCACCATGCTCGTCGAGGTCGGGCTGCACCACACCTCGCCGCCGCCGCCGTAGCCCTGGCCGTGATACTCGGGGAGCTCCTGCGAGCGCTGCGGCACCGCCAGCTCGCGTCCCCACACCGTGGCGTCGGGCACCCCGCGCGGGTAGCTCTTGCGGTCTTTGGAGGCGACGGCCGCCACCATGCGGACCGCGGGCGTCTCGGCGGCGGTGGCGGCAAACAAGGTGAGCCGCAGCTGGTAGGCGGCGGTGGACTTGCCGCCCTTGAGCAGGAAGGTGTCGGTGTCCACGTAGCCATCGGCGTCCGAAGAGCCCTTGACGCTGTGGCGGGTGATCGTGGAAAAGTCCGCGGCCCAGACCGGGAGGCTGTACCAGCGCGACCAGCCGGTCGGCAGCTGGGCGCGGATGTGCACGGCGAGCCAGGTCTTGCCGGGGGTGGCGGCGTTCCACGAGGCGATGACGCTGCTAATCGGCTGGCCGGGGCGGATCTCGGGCGAGCGCAGGGTGCCGTAGACGAACGTGCCGCCGTTGTAGTAGTTCACGCCGGTCGGCAGTCCGCTCGGCTTGGGGTCGCTGCCGGCGCACAGGCCGGTGGCCGGATCGTAGCTGGCGGCGCCGCCGTCAATCTCGTCGGCGCTGCAGGGCAGGGCGGTGCCCTTGCTGGCGGCCAGCTGGATCGTCACTCCCGTCGGGGTCTCGCGCACCGCGGTGCCGCTAAAGGTCCAGCCGGCGAAGTCGGCGGCGTGCTTGTACTGGACGAAGTGATTGTACTGGGGGTCCGGGTCCACCGGCACCGCGGTCGCCAGATCCGCGGGCGCGCCGGCCAGATCCGCCAGCGCCACCGGCGGACTGCCCCCGGGCGGCTCACTGACGGTCGGGTCGGCGGGCTTGCAGGCCGGGGTCGCGCTCGCCAGCAGCGCCCCGAGCAGGGTTCCCAGCAGCAGGGCCGGGCGGCGCCGGCCAGGGGCGGCCTCGCTCACGGTCGGCGGGGGAGTGGGGGAGCTGCGGGAGATTCGGGATAGGCAGAGGATGCGCGCAAGACGGTCAGCCATGAGTTTCTCCGGACTCGGGCGCCCAGGGCTTGCTCGGCCCGCAGCCAGCGTCGTGACCGTGAGCCGGAGCCGTCCGCGAAGTGGCGGGAAGTTGCCCATTTAGGCGCGATGGAGCGCCATTGTATCGAGGCAGAGTGCCAGCACAAGCAGCCCGACCGGCTATCTGCCAGCGGCGGCGGGAGCCACCCTCTGGCTGGCTCGGCAGGCTTGAAGGCGGCGCGGCGGTTGGCGTACGATCGGGGGACGGTGACGCGGGCGATGACGAGGTGCCGCTTCTCGGGGGACGCGGGCTTGTGCGGGCTGGCGCGGCCGCGGCGGTCGGGTTGGCTTGGCTGACAGGTGAGGTACTGCGTGGAGCAGACACTGATAGATCTCCTTTCCGACGACCCGTGGACGCGGCTGAGCGCGGCGGAGACGCTGGCTCCGGTCACGCCCGCCGCCCGCTACGCTCTGCGCGCGGCGCTGCTTGGTGACCCGGATGCTCGCATCCGGGCGCAGGCGGCGGCGACGCTCGGCGACGGTCCGGCGGGGCCCGAGGTGCAAGACTGGCTGGCCGAGGGACTGGGAGACTGCCTGCCGAGCGTGCGCGAGGCGTGCCTGCGCGCCCTTGGCCGCCATCGCGCCGCTGGAGCTGCCGCCGCCTGCGCGCCTCTTTCGACCGAAGATCCGGTGTGGTGGGTGCGGCGCGCGGCGCTGCTGGCGCTGGCGCTGAGCACCGGCGTCGCGGCCATCCCGACGCTCCGCCGGACCCTGGGGGATCCGTTCTGGCGCGTTCGCCACGCCGCGGTGCAGGCGCTCGGGGCGATCGGCGATGCCCACCCGGAGGAGCGGGCGCAGATCCTGCGCCAGGAGCCGGCGTGCCGGCCGGTGGCGGCGGCGGCGCTGTGGTACCTGCGGTCGCGCTTTGACCCGAGCATCGATGTGCACAAGTTCCGCCTGCCCGAGCGCGGCGATGAGCCGCTGTGGAACGCTGACCCGGCGGTGACCACCGCCCGCCTGCGCGCTCGGCCCTCCGAGGTGGGAGACCTCGAGGAGCTGGTGGGGCTGCTGGCCGATCCGCACCAGCCGCTGCGCGAGCTGGCAGCCGAGCGGCTGGGCGCGCACGCCAGCCTGGCGACGCTGCGTCAGGCACTGCGCCACCTGGAGGTGCCGGGCCCGCCGCACGCGCTGGAGACGACCTGGGCCCTGCTCGACAGCCTGGGCGAGCGGGCGCGCGAGCTTTCGGCCTCGATCCTGGCCGACCCGGAAGCCGACCCGGGGGCGCTGCGCTGGGCGGCCAGCTGGGTGGTGCGGCTGCGCTGGGAGGAGCTGTTCGCGGCGCTCGCGGCCCAGGCGCAGCACCCGGAGCCGCGGGCGCGCATCGCTGTGGCAGAGGCGCTGGCGCAGGCGTCGGCGGCGGAGCAGGGAGTGCTGCTCATGCTGCTGGCCGACGGGGACGCCGGTGTTCGCGGCGCGGCGGCGCTGGCCCTCGCGGCGCGCGCTGAGGTGGCGGCGGCGGACGCGCTGCAGCAAATGCCAGCTGCCGAGCAGTCGTCCCGGGTCAGGGCGGCGCGGGTCAGCGCGGCGGCGCGCCGCGGCGATCGCGCGGCGCTGGCGGCGGCGATGCTGGATCCCCACCCGCGACCGCGCGCCCTGGCGCTGGCCGAGCTGGCGCACCTGGGGGAGCTCGGGACCGCCGCGGCGGCGAACCTGAGCGAT
This sequence comes from Polyangia bacterium, assembly GCA_044222245.1. Classification (GTDB taxonomy): domain Bacteria; phylum Myxococcota_A; class Polyangia; order Palsa-1104; family JAEUJZ01; genus CALFML01. The sequence continues at coordinate 56,031 of JBGANQ010000011.1, forward strand.
CCGGACCCCTGGATCCGCGCAGCGGTCCTGCGCGCCGTGCCGGCGGCGTGGCTTAAGACGCTCACGACCGACCCGGACCCGGCGGTCCGGCGCCGCGCGCTGCAGCTCGCGCTGGCGGCGCGGCAGAGGCTTGCCCCGCCGGCACGCTCGCAGCTGGCGCAAGCGGCGGCGGGTGCCCTGGACCCCTGGCTGCGCGCCCGCGGCTGCGAGCTGCTTGACCTGGGCGCGGACGCCGAGCTGCAGGCCCTGCTGCGCCTGTCCCGCGATTCCGAGCCGATGGTGCGAGCGGCGGCGGCGGCGCGGCTGGCGGCGCTCCCCGATGAGCAGGCGCGGCTGCGCCAGCTGCTCGCGCGCCCTGGGCTGAGCGCGGCGGAGCGGGCGGCGGCGTATGCCCGCCTGCTGCGCGAGCCTAATGCTGCCACGGTCGCCCTGCTCGCCGCGGCGCTGGGCAGCCCTGCCGACGGCGCCGCCGAGCCGCCCCTTGTGCGCGAGCAGCTGCGGGCGACAGCGCTGCTCCTGCCCGAAGCGCTGCTCCAGTCGCTGCTGCAAGCGCTCCCGGAGTCCGAGCAGCGGGCGCTGGCGAACCTTGCGGCGGCGCCGCCGCCGCTGCCGCGGTCGCCGGTGCCGCCGACCCTCACCGCCGCGCCGCGGCGGCCGCTCGGACGCACCGGCCTGCTCGTCTCGCCGCTTGCGATCTCGGGGGCTCACGAGCTGCCGAGCGGCGCCCTGGCTCAGGCCCGGCAGGCGGGAGTGAACCTGTTTTTCACAAACAGCGTTTATGCAAACTGAACAATATTGCGGCCTTATAGCGCTCCGTCGTCGCTGAGAAAGCAAACACAACAATATTTCGTCTAGCACCCACATGGCATCCATGGACGACATTTGGACGACGCTTTGGCCCAGTGCCCAGCGGAGGTCTTGACAATGGGCGACATAGTTCGCGTAGTGCGTAAAGGCAAATTTGTCGGGTGGTACGTCCGCTATAAAGATTATGACGGCAAACGCAAGCAGCGAGCGAGCCATCAACCGACCAAGGACCTAGCTCGACGCTACCTGCTGGAAATAGAAGGCCGCGTGGCCCGGGGTATCGTCGGCGTTCCAGAGCGGGACAAGCCTGCCCTCACGGTGACAGAGCTATGTGAGCGTTTCTTGCAGGAGTACAGCCGACCCCGGCTCAAAGACCTGACGCAGTATCGAGGCGATGTTCGCACCTGCCTGCGGCGAGTCCTTCCGCTCATCGGCGACCGACCCGCGGAGTCCTTGCGGCCGGCGGACCTCGCGCGAGCACGTGATGCAATGGGCCGCCACTACTCCCCTGCTAGTGTTCGAGTGACGCTAGGCTTCCTCGGAACGGTCTTTTCGTGGGCCGTCAAACAATCGATCTTGCCTCAAAACCCATTGAAGGGCGTCGAGCGGCCAGTTTCGCAGCCCAGCGTCGAATACTTCAGCCGTGATGAAGTGACCGCGCTCCTGACGATGGGCGCGCAGCTCGCCGATAGTGGCAAGCTGGCCGACCGGCTGCTCTACGTTTGTGCTCACTTCGCTGTCCACACTGGCTTACGCAAGGGCGAACTTCTGGGGCTTCGCTGGCAAGATCTGGACCTCGATACGCGGCGGCTTACGGTCGCACGTAGTTATAAGACGACCCCCAAGAGCGGCAAGGCCAGGCACTTGCGTCTGCCAGTAGCGTGCGTGCCAGCCTTGCGAGCTTGGAAGCCATTTTGTCCAGCTTCGCAGGAAGGCGTGGTGTTTCCTGTTCCCAGCGGTGGTGAGCACTCGCACAAGGCGATGCTCGGCCTTCCTCGGTTGCTGGCTGCCGCTGGTTGTCGCGTGCCGCTACATCCCTGGCATGCGCTACGCCACACCTTTGCGTCACATTTCATCATGAGCGGGGGCAACCTCTTGGCTCTGCAGAAAATTCTTGGCCACAGCGACGTCAAGATGACTATGATCTACGCTCACCTCGCGCCAGACTTTTTGGGTACCGAGATGGATCGGATCAAGTTCCAGTGATCATCGGGTCATCATGTTAGCGGCGAGCGCGCGACGGCTATGGGCGTCGTGCCCCCGGGCAGCGGCTATTGCGGGCGGAAGACGTGGACGTAAAGGGTACTCTGGTTCATCGCGTCATAGGGGGTGTTGCTGGACGCCAGGATGTCCATCGGCTTGTCGGCGGTGGAGCTTGCGTCTAGCCGCCCGACAGCGAGGGTATTGATCTTGGGGCCAGCTTGGGCCGGATCCAGGTCTGCCGACCAGACGGACGCGAATCGGTCCAGCTGGCTCTGCAGGAGGGTGACCTTCAGTCCGCGCGCAAACACCACATCGCCGTCGAAGCCGTCCCCGTCAAGGTCTGCCGCTGCCAGGGCATCGATGGCGGAGGAGCCTAGCGCCGTGCTGAGCTGCTGCGAGAGGGGGGGATCGAGGGCGTTCGCAAAGCCCGATTCGGAGCCCAAATAGACGCCGACCTTGAGTTGTCCACTATCCACCCAGGCAGCGAGCAGGTCCTGCTTCTTGTCATTGTTGAGGTCGGAGAGTGCGAGCAGGACGCCCGCTTTTGTGGTCGCGATGGAGTTGGGACAGGGGGGCTTTTGCTGGGTCGCGAGGTTGCACCAGCTCAACGTCCCCATGTCATCCGCCAAGATCATGCGGCTGTCGTCCGGACTTACGAGCATAGTCTTGGTGCCAGCAGGCAGGGAGAAACCCAGCTGAGCGCAGTCCGATTTCATAATCGGAGAGTTGACGGTAGAGCACTTATATGCAGTAGCAGGCGTAAGGTCTGGATTATCAGATAGAAAGAGGCTGCCAGGGGTCACTGAGATTAGAGCAGAAGGAGAGACTGGGCTTGAAAAGAATTCGGAGGTAGTCGATTCAGCGAGTCCGCTAGGACCAAAGGTATATCGGCGCACCGAGCGAGTATCGGCCATGACTGAGATACCCGATACCAGCCCGAAGATGCCTTTACCGATCCCCATGAACTGGAGGACGGGTTGCTTATTCTTGGCTACCGTCGGTGACGTGAAGGGGGCAAGTTCCGAGTAGGATAATGGTTTGATAAGGCGAGCCGTGACAGGTGCCGCTCTGCGAAATCCCTGCTGTAGACTTAAGGTTAGATCACCCAATCGAAATTGGGCAAATTTGTTATCGATTGTGAGCTTGTAATTATTGCCATTTACTAGTGTGGCCGTGAGCTTCTCATTAATATTACCCTGGTCGAGCTGAGCGCTTAACGGCTCGGCTCCCTTAAGTGTTGCCGATACCTTTATTTCGCTATCCACGCCTTTCTTATATGTATCTTGTATTAAGTCGAAGGCAATCTGGCACTCCGGATCCGTTTCATGCTCCTGACAATACGGGACCTGGCAAGATCCCACGAAAACCCAGGCTGCGAGTCCGCTGAGAGCTATTTTACGGTTGCGCATGATGTGTTTCCTCTGGGCGGTCGTGGACGGTAAGCGTAGATAAGGATACCCCCTCCTAATAATACTGCAGCCCCTGATGCGAGGGTCCCGCCGATGGCAGCTCCTTGGCTGTTCCAGCGGCACGGCGAGTCCACACCCTGGTCCAGGCAGCCGTGGTCCTTTGCCAGCGTGTCGTGCACCCCAAAGAAGTATCCCGAAGGAATGAAGCCGAGCAGGCCGGCTCCGAGGAGGAGCCCGCCGGCGATCTTCAGGCCCCGCCCGCTGCCGAGCTTGGGACATGCTGTCTGCTGGGGCTTGGCTGAATCGGAAGCGGATAGAGCTCCGCTTCCATCTGCCGACGAGGCCGTGGAAGTGCTCGCTGCCGGAAGGAGAGACTGCGGGAGCGACGCCACGGCTGGGCCGGGCGGAAGCGGAGCGGCGCAGTGCGAAGACGGGTCGACTTCGACGGACGCGACCAGCGGGAGCTCGCCGCTGTCGAGGACGACGCCGAGGTTGATGCGCAGGCTGCGCTCGAGCTGGTCCTGGCAGCCGTTCTGCGGACAGTAGAAGCGAAGCCGTCGCTCACGACCCTGCGCCTGCAGGGAGATGGCGATGCTCTCGACGGCGCCATGGCTCCTAGGCTGGCCGGCGAGCTTGATGTCGAGAACCGCTTGCGCCGAGTCGTCAGGTTGGCCGCCCGCGCCCGGCGCGACCGATGGACGCACAGTGGCGCGAATGCCCATCGCGAGCAGCGTCTCGTGAACGTTCTTGGTCAGCTTCGCCGTTGGAACACGAGCGCCTTCAAGAGCTCGCAGAGATAGCACCACACCTTGTTCAATCGCCGTTCGTACCAGATCCGAGCGGCTCGGCGATGGCCGCGCCGGCGCTTCCACCGCGCGAGGAGGCTCACAGCCGTCCGCAGGATCGGCAGGCAGCGATGGCGCTGCAGACAAGAGCCGCGCCGCCTCGCGAGGCAACATCTGCACGAGGTCACAGCTCCGGCAGGTCCAGCCGCGCGAGACTACCTTGGAGGTCGCGAGCTCGACCCACCACAGCCTGACGCGTCGCTCGCCGGTCCGCGTCACGTCGATGTGGCTGCCGATGACGCGGCCGACTGGGGCCTCGAGGCTGCCGCGCAGCGAAAGGCCGCACGCCGGGCCGCCGCATGGAGCGGGGTTTGTCCCCTGCGGCGCTGGGAGCACCGTCTCGCCCATCTCTTGCAGCCGCTGCCGGACCGCGGCCTCGATGGCGGCATCACGAGCGGCTCCCTGCTGGACCCCCCAGAAGAAGATCGGGGACCGACGGCCGGCCTCTTCGGCCTGCGCCTCGCTCACGGGCGTCGGCATGAGGGCCAGCAGCAGCAGGGCAGTGAGCCATCGATTCATGAGGGCGGCCATCATGTCACTACGCCAGAGCGCTACAGCGTCTTGCCGCCGTTTTTCGCGGCGACCTTCGATTTTTGCGCCGGAGGAGTTCGTTCCAAGGCCTGGTACAGCTGGGCGATTCCATTGACGAGCTCCGGCCGCCGCGCTGTGATGGAGCCGACGAAGGCCTGCCGAACTACGTCGTCCGCATCGACCAGCAGGGTGATGGGAAGGTTCAGCTGCCGCTCGTTTGGCGATTCGTTGCGACCTTCGACGGCGCTTCCCTGGGGCAGCACGGCCAACAGATCCATCGCCAGCTTGTTCTCGTCATCATGATAGAGAAGCCCGGTCGGCATGTCGTCGTGGTACTTGTCGATAAACGTCTTCATGGCCGCGTTCGTGCTCAGGCTGTCGGCGATGTAGACAAACTGGACGGCGCCCTGGTAATTCCGCCGAATCTGGAGATCCATCTGTTTGATGACGGGAAACTCGTCCTTGCAGGGACCGCACCACGTTCCCCAGAGATGGATGACCCGTATCTTGACGTTCGTCGACGGCCCTTCTTTCGGCAGCAGGCTGCGCCATTGCTGCCTGGGGCCCTCCCAGACGGAGAGGGAGGGCATCGTCAGTCGATGGTGCAAGAGGGCGGTCTCGTCTTTGTTCGTGCACTCCGCGCTGGTCCGAACGGATGGCAGCGCGGGACTGGCTGCCGCGCTGGCGGTCAGTTCGAGGAATAGAGTAAACGTGAGGGGGAGGGCTCGGGGAATCATCCGCAGTCTACCTTGAAGATCCAGATCGCGATCTGGGGTTCACGGGATTTGGGCTCTTGCGGCACCGGCTTGTCGGGAGCCGCGCGCCGAGAATAGCTCTCCAGCAGCTGCGACTTCTGCTCGCAGTTGACGAGGAAGGGACCCACCGCGCCGGTCCCCGACGCCAGCTGCAGGTCACGTCGGACGAAGTGAAGCGCCTGTTCCCCCTGCGCCTCGGGGAGCTTGACCGAGTCGTCGCGGCTCAGGCTGACGGGCATCGTCAGGATGAGGAGACGCGTCAGTGTGCTGATGTCGGAAGGCTTCAGCATGTCCTGAAGCTGAGAGATTCGGAATGGTGCCATGTCTTTGGCGGCCTGCCCCGGCTTCAGGCGAATGAGCACATGCCGCTGATCGATCATGAATGCCAATACGCGGTCGAGGTTGCGCTGCGGGCACTGCCCTCTTGCACACTTCTCCGCCTCGGTCATGAAGTCCGCGACTTGCTGGTTCGTGCAGCGCAGGCCGCGCCAGATGCGGCGGGATTCTTCTTTGAGCAGTCCGATCTCGCGCTGCTGCTGATCGTTTGTCTTCCGAAGTACGTTCACGCTCTCTTGCAGAGACGCGAACTCGCCAGCAGATACGCAGCCGGTCAGACCCAGCGCGACAGGCAGCCATCGAGGCAGGGCAGCTAGTCGCGTAAAGACTCCTGACCCTAGCGTGGACATTTCAGAGTTACCTCGGCGGGCAGATCTTGCTGCGAACGGGCAAGCAGCCCCTTCAGCGTGCCGGAGAAGAAATCCTCTTTGGATGAGAAGATAGCATTTCTTGTCTCAACTATCATGTGGCTACCCTCGCGCACAAGCCGAACCGTCTGGCCCTGGACGATGCTCAGACCGCTCATGCGCGCAGCCGAGACGATTGCGCTCCGTTGGCTGGGGGACAACGTGTGCTTTGGGTCGACGACACACTTTTCCGAAACGAGAACCCGCTGAGACACGGGTCTTTGCGGAGCGCCTCCGGTAGACAGCGTTGTTTCGCCTTCCGCCTTGCGCTCCGCTGATCTGGAAGCCAGCGAATGCACTGCGCCCTGTTGAGCGGGATGCTCGCTTGTCGCTACCCGCTCTGTTGAGCTAGGAGTCGTTGGAGAGGGTCCTCTGGAGAGTCCTGCGGTTGCCTGAGGGCCAGGCTCGGGGCGGAGCGGGGCCGGGGCCCACCCACCCGAGTTCGCGCTGTGGTTAGCCGGGGGGCTCGATGCGGGCCGTCTGAGCATCCAGAGTCCGAGGCTGAGAGCGGACACGACCGCCGCAGCCACCGCGAGTCGCTGCCAACTCGTCGCTTGCCACCGCTTGATCTCGCTGGCAGCTCGGCTCATCGTCGAAGAACTGGACGGAGGTGGCAGCGGGCCAGCGGCATCGGGCGCGGAGGATACAAGACCAGATGAAGCAGCCTCCGGATTCGTGTGTACGTCCCTGCGGCGGCGTACGATTGTCTCGGGCGTCGGCTTGCTTGCCGCTTGCGCGGGATACGCACCTGAGGCCACCCTGCCAAGCTGGGTCGCCACCTCCAGCATGCTCGGGCGAGCCCTCGGATCCTTGAGGAGCATTCGATCGATGAGATCGGTCAGAAACTTCGGTGCATCCGGAACCAGCGTGCAGAGCGACGCGGGAGTCTGCGTCAGGTTGAGGGCGATCAGCTCCGCCTCGCTATTGGCCCGAAACGGTGGCTGCCCTGCGAGGAGCTGATAGAGTACCGCCCCCAGCGAAAAAGTGTCGGCGCGCTCGTCGACGTCTGCCGTGTTCTTGAGCTGCTCCGGCGACATATACCAGAGCGTGCCCATCACAGTGCCGACTACCGTTTGGGACTTGGCCATGCCGAGGCCCGGACGCAGCTTGGCGATGCCGAAGTCGAGCAGCTTGACCCGCTCGCCTCGCGCACTGTCGGCGTGCGCGGTCAGCATGACGTTGTCCGGCTTGAGATCCCGATGGACGATGCCCTCTTTGTGGGCGGCCGCCATGGCCAGCGCGATCTCACGCCCGATCCAGGCGGCCTCCTCGACCGGTAAGGTGCCGCCGCGACGATCCCGGCGGCGACCGAGTGTCTCGCCCTCGATGAGCTCCATCACGAGGTAGGTCGTGCCGTCGGGGAGGGTCCCCATGTCGTAGATATCGACGATGCTGGAGTGGTTGATGCTGTTGGCCGCGCACGCCTCGTTGAGGAAGCGCTGGGCATACTCGGCGTTACTCGCCAGCTCGGCGTGCAGCACCTTGACCGCGACGCGCCGCCCGATGGCCTGGTGGACGGCCTCAAGCACCACCCCCATGCCTCCGCGGCCGAGGATGCGCACGACGCGATATGGGCCGATGGCTTCCCGATCCATCGGCGCTAGCCTAGTGCAGCCCTGCGCGGTCAAGCAAGGTGTTTTCTCGGATGGCCGGGCCTATTTCAGACGGCAAATCACATGCGGCAGCCTAAACAAGTCAAAGTACCGAGCCCAGCGCATGCAACAACCTATCACCTGAAGTCAGCCGTCGCGCAAGATCCTCAGGTAGCTTCCCCTTCAGCGGCTTCATGCTATGTTCCGCCCTGCGTGGAACGAACCTGAATGGTTTGTGGCGTGGAGGAATATGGCACGGGCACAGCATGGCATCCGCAGCCTCGTCGGCAGCCTGATCGTTCTCTTGACCTTGAGCGCTTGCGCATTCACGACGACGGTCGAAGTCAAACCGTCCGACTGCGTCAACCCGACCGCTGGCGACTGCTCGGGGGCAGCCAATGAGTCGCGCATTCTCGAAGTGCGCCTCTATCAGCTGAAGCAGTCCGTCGATCCATGCAAGCTCGACCTTGACGCCTTCGCCACTGGCAAGGATCTCGAAGCGCTGAAGAGCGCGCTCGTCGAGACGCAGCGGAGCGACGCGCTGCGCTGGGTTTTCAAGGTGACCGCGGGCGAGCCGCGCAACGTCGGCAGCTGGGAGATTCTCAAAGAGACCAAGTACGTCCTTGCGGTAGCGGTAGGGCGCGGCCGAAGCCGCAACACCATCCGGCTTATTCCAATCGACCGGACCAGAGCCGGTCGAAAGTTCCCGACGCTGTATTTCAAGGGCTACGACATCTGCCTGAATCAGCCCTGCGACGCCAATATGGAAGCGGAGTGCCATCAATGAGCCAGTACAGCAAGGTGGCCTGGAAAGACGGGATGTTCCTGCTCCCGCAGCACTTCCAGCAGGCGGAGCGCAGCCTCGAAATGGTGCTGCGGCAGCAGCTGCTCGGACCGCAGCCGCTCGCCTGGGGCGTGCTCGAGCTTTCGATTAGCGAGCAGGCACTTTCAGAGGGTCGCTTCGAGCTGCTGCGCTGCCGGGCGCTCTTGCCCGACGGCACCCCGCTCCACGCGCCGGAGATGGACGCGCCACCGCCCGCCGTGCCGTTGCCGGCGGGTGGTATCTCACGCACCGCGGAGGTCTTCCTTACCATTCCGGCGCGACGGGCGCAGGTGCCCCTGGTCGCTGCGACCGCCGAGCGCAAGGACGCACGCTTCATCGAGCGCCCGCTCGACGTCTCAGACGATCACGATCCCGATCAGGTGCGAAGCATCGACGTCGCGGTCAAGAACACTCGCCTTGTCGTCGGCCGCGACGGCCTCGAGGGGCTCGTCGCGCTCAAGATCGCCGAGCTTGAGCGAACGGCCGAGGGCAGCTGGAGCCTGCATCGCGATTATGTTCCGCCGCTGGTGGTGATCAGCGCCGCGCCGCAGCTCGTCCGCAAGGTGCAGGAGCTCTTGAGTCGCGTAAACGCGCGCGCCGTCGAGCTGACGGCGCAGCGGCGAATGCGCGGCGACGCCCTCGAGTTCAACGCCGCCGACCTCCTAAACTTCTGGCTACTGCACACGCTCAACGGCCAGCTGCCGAGGCTGCGGCATCTGTTGAACATGCCCAACGTCCACCCCGAGAGGCTCTACGAAGGGCTGCTCGGTCTTTTCGGCGGCCTCCTCGCATTTTCTCCCAATGCCTCGCGCGAGGCGCCAGCCTATCAGCACGAGTCGATCGGCGACTGCTTCGGCGCCCTCATCAGTCAGATCTATGAGCTCCTTGGCGTAATTGTCCGAGCGCGGTACACGCTTATCCCGCTCAACCAGACGCGCAACGCGTGGGACGGTCGCGTGGAGGACAGGCAGCTGCTGGAGGCCGCTCACTTTTATCTCGTCGCCACCGGCGACATCCCGCGCGCCGAGTTCGATCGGCTGCCGAGCGCCTGCAAGGTCGCCGACAGCAGCCGGGTCGAGAGCCTGGCCCGCACCGCCAACCCCGGCCTCACGCTCCTGCCGGTGCCGCGCCCGCCATCGCCGGTTCCGGTACGCAAGGACGCCGTCTATTTTCATGTGAAGGCCGAGGGGCCGCTGTGGCAGGAGGTTCGCCGCTCAGGCCAGATCGGCGTCTTCGTGCCGCGCGCTCCCGATGGCTTGCACCTGGAGCTCATCGCCCTCCATGACGCCGCAGGAGCCGCCGCATGATTTCCGCCGAGGCGACGCAGGCGCTGCGCACTGCCTATGTTGAGCTATTCTGGCTCGCCGGACGGCTGCGCGCCGGGGAAGTTCCGGGGCATCGCACGCCCGACGTTCGCACCTGGGCTGACCACGTCCTGCGCCAGCAGCGGCGGGCGCTGTTGCGTGCCGATGTCGACGACCCGATCGTGAACGACGCCGAGCTGGCGGTCATCGCGCTGCTCGACGAATCGGCCCAGCTCTCTAGCGCCCGTGACTGCGCCGAGGCTTGGATGGCGCGGCTACTCCAGTACGAACACTACAAGCACTCAAACCTCGGCCGCGACTACTTCGATCGGCTCGAGGCCCTGCGCCAGCGACCCGATACGCCGCTGCCGCTGCTCGAGATCTACGCGCGCTGCCTCGCGTGGGGGTTTGAAGGTCGCTATCGCGAGGAGAACCGTCTAGAGGATCTCCGCGTGCTTCGCGACGCGTTGCGTGCCGAGCTCTTGCATCGCCTGCCTGCGTCACCGCTCTGTGCGAAAATGAGCGCTCGCTCGGCGCCGCCGCCGCTTGCGCCGATGTTCAAAGCGCCGTCGGTGATTGGATTGGCAGCGAGCCTTGTCCTGCTCATCGGCCTGCTGCTCACCGGGCTGCTCTACTTTCGGGCGAGCGCCACAACCGAAGCGCTGCACCAGCTGTCCGCCGCGGCCCCCAATGCAGGAGAGTGAACGATGCGCCGGCTGCTTGCATTTCTCGCCCGCCCCATCGTCTGGTCGACCGGCGGGCTCTTGCTGCTGCTCCTCGCGCTGCATGTCGTCTGTCCGCTGCTCGGGGTCGAAGAAGACAAGCGCTGGATCATCGAGCTCCTCGTCGGCGCTCCGCTCGCAGTACTCCTGGTCGGATATTGGGTGCGCCAGCTCCTCATCGAGCGGAGGCTGGCGAGCGACATGGCCAGCCAGGCCAAGAAACACGCCCTTGCGCAGGGCCCCGACGCGCTGCGCGACTATAAGGCCTTCTCGGAAGAGTTTACCCGCGCCTTCGCGCAGCTGAGCAGCCAGTGTCGCGAGCGCGGGCTCGTCGGCGGTGCGGCAGCGCTGCCGTGGGTGATGATCCTCGGCCCGTCGGGGGTCGGTAAGAGCACAGCCCTGGAGCGCTCGGGGCTTCGCTTCACGAGCTTGGGACGGCGACTGCAAGGCATCGGCGGCACGCGAAACTGCACCTGGTGGTTGGCAAGCGACGCGGTCTTCCTCGACACCGCTGGCCGCTACGCAGTGCGCGATGAGGATCGTGACGAGTGGCGGACTTTTTTACACCTTTTGCGCAAGCGTCGCCGCCGGCCGATCGACGCCGTGCTACTGCAAGTCGGCATCGACGAGCTCCTCGACCGGCCGCGCGCCGAGGTCGAGCGGGCGGCGCTGCAGCTGCGCGAGCGGCTTGACGAGCTGGCGAGCCTCCTCGATGCGCAGGTGCCAGTCCACCTCCTGTTCAACAAGTGCGATCTGCTCGACGGATTCGTCGAGTTCTTCGGCGGCATTGACAAGCAAGAGCAAGCTCAGCCTTGGGGCTTCCAGCTGGACACGAGTGTGCTCACCGCCGAGCTGCTTGGTACTGCCTTCTCACAGCGTTTTGCGAACCTCGTGCGGACACTCACCGAGCGGAGCACGACGCGGCTCCTGGCCCTGCCCGAGCGCGAGCCACGAGAGGCGGCGCTCGGTTTTCCCGCAGAGCTCGCCGCGCTTGGCGCGACCCTAAGCTTCTTCACCGAGACGCTGTTCGAGCCACGCGCCCGCGGCGAGCGTCCCTGGCTATGCGCGGTATATCTGGGCAGCGCCGAGCAGACCGGTCAGCGCGCGCCCGGTCTGCGCCAGAGGCGGGCTGAAGAGCTGGCGCTCAGCCAGGGCGCCTCCTCACGGCTCAGCACGGCCTCCGCATCGACGGGGGCGGGCGGTGAGACGTTCTTCCTGCGCGGCGTCTTCACGCAGGTGCTGCGACAGGCCGAATCCGCCGCACGTCCAAGTACCGCGAAGCTCTCTCGCATGCGGCTGCATCAGCGGGTTGCTGTCGGGCTCGCCATGGCGGCGTGCGCTGCAGGAAGCTGGTATCTTGGCGGCCGATACAGTAGTGCGATGCTCTGGTTCAGCCGGCTCGAAGCTCGCGCGAAGCAGATGGATGAGGCGAAAGATCTTCCCTTACAGGCGGCGCGCGCCACCAAAGCAGAGATGGTCGCCGAGCTCGCGCGGCAGGAGGCGGTCCGCGGGCTTCTAGTCGACGCACCCTCCGGTCTGCCACCGGGGCCGGCTGCCACGGCGACCGCCCTCCTGCGGCGTCGCACCGAGAAACAGTGGCTGTGGCCGCTCAAGTCGCAGATGCAGCAGGACCTCGAACAGGCAGCCAAGCGCCAGGGCACCGACCCCGGCAAGGACTTCAGCCACGGCTTCTTGATGCTGCGCCTCCTCTATGTGCTGCGCGGTAACTCGTGTGCGGGCACGGATCCGGAGCTCACCCGTCAGTCCCTGGCGCAATACATCGTGGAGCATTGGCAGCGCGCACTCGGCGAGCAAGGTCGCTGGCTGGCGCTGGCCGGCGGCGATGACGAAGATGCCGAGCGCCCGCGGGCGCCGAGCGCGCAGCTGCGGCGAGAGCTCGAGCTTCTCTTTGACCAAGAGCCGCCGGCGCTGCGCGACACGGTGCGGCTGAAGTTCGACGAGGGTCTGCGCGAGGAGGCACGCCAGTCGCTTGTGAGCAGCGGCGATCAGTCTTCGGTAGTTTTCAACCTGCGCGCTTCGCTGACCAACCTCTACGAGCCTAAGGCGCAGCTCAGCACGCCGCTGCTCAACGAGAGCGGCGTCGAGAGGGTCTTCACGACGACGGGCTGCGCCACCTTCTTCGGCAAGGAGGCCAGCCGCGGCAGCGAGTGGTGGAAGTGCGTCCTGGACATCCCGCTGCCCAAAGATCCGCCGAACTTGGAACAGATCTATCAGCAGAAGTATGTCGAGGCCTGGAACCGCTGGCTGCACGAGCTCGCTCTGAAACCGACCCCTAAGAAAGAAGCGGTTTCTGCCAAAGACGGCGCGGCGGTCTCGGTCGTCGATGCGATTCAGGCGCTCGACGGGCTGGTGCGTGACGCTCGGCCGGCGCTGCCGCAGGTTCTGCAGACCGTGGGCCGCGGGCGCGAGGGCATCGCTAACGTCTCGAAGCTGCGGCCCGGCAAGCGCCCCTTTTACGCTGGCTGCGGCAAGCGCTTCGGCAAGTCGGTCGATTGGGGCACGGAGGCCATCAAGGACATCGCGAAGCAACGCGAGTGCGCGGGCGTGCTCGACCTCGTCGCGCCGATGAACCAGCTGGCGGCCAAGGACAAGCCGCCAGAAGACGACGCCGAGGCTGGCAGCGCGCGCGAGGACTATCAGAAGTATCTCGCCGCGGCCAAGACGCTGCGCGCTACGTTGAACCGCATCAAGGAGAGCACCGAGCGGAACAGCGAGGCCCTGAAGCTCGTGCAGGCGACCATGGGAGCCTCGGGCGATCTGTGGGCGACGGATACCGCGCGAACCGAGTTCATCGCCGCGCTCGACAGTCGGCTTTCGGGCACTGGGTTCGATCTGGCTGGCAGCGGGCTCAACATTACTCTTCGCAGCATAGAGGGGCTGGCGTGGCGGGCCCTCTTGCCGCTCGCTGCGCAGGCGCTCAACGAGCAGTGGAAGAACGTCGTCGCTTCTAAGTGGAAGACTCTCAAGGAGAGCGAGCCGCGGCTCGCCCTCATCGACGAGGAGCGATGCAAGGGGCGCACGCAGTTCCTGCGCGAAGAGCTCGGCAAGGGATTCATCGACAAGTCGCTGGCGGTGTTCTACGCCGGAAACAACCTCTCGCAGTGCAGCCTGAAGAAGATGGCGCCGCCATTTGACGAGCAGCTGAAGCTGACCGCAAGCGCCTGCGCGCAGCTTCGCGCCGCGCGCCAGGTCGGTGACGAGATCGTCGACTGTCCCAAGGCGATGGGCGCGTCCGGCGGAGGCGCCAAGCGAGACATCCTGAGAGCCGACGTGAAGCCGCCGCCGGTCAAGGACTGCACCTGGCCGGCGATGGAGGCCATCCTCGATCGCGGCGACAAGACCTTCGTCTGTCAGCAGTCGACCGGAAAGTGCACGAGCAGCGACGCGACGAGCCAGCGCGCCCAGCTGAAGATCCGCTGGCAGGAGCATGAGGTCGCCACCATCTACGACTTCGACTACTTCGAGCAGCTCAAGCAGCACGCGCAGTCCGATAGCAACAATGGCCTGCTGTTTCGCATCCCGAAAAACAAGACATCGATGAAGGCCAAGGGCTGCGAAGGCTACCTCGTCCGCTTCGAGCAGGCCCCGGTGGGGGCCGGCGGCGGGCCCATACCCAAGGCTGCTGACAACCGCTGGAAGAACGTGGATCTTCCCCAGCTCCTCCACTAAGCCGACCATGGCCGCCGCGCTCTCGACCACTCTCGGCGTCTTCGGCTACCTGCCCGGTCAGCCCGACTTCGTGCGTGTCCGCGCCGCTGACCGCGAAATCCGCCGGCTCGAGGACTGGCTTGAGCGCGGCCTGCACCAGGCGCGGTGGGCAATGGGCGGCGGCTTCGCGGTCGCCTACCCGCGCCTGTTTCACCGCTTCATCTTTCGCCCGGACAACTCCGAGCGCGTCGTGGCAGGCATCCTCTGTGCCTCGGTCGACTGTCACAAGCGCCCGTTTCCGTTTGTCGCATTCGACCTGGTTCCGACCGAAGTCTGGGATCGCGAACCGGCCGCGCTGGTCGGTCGCAACGCCGCTTTCTTTCGCTTGCTCGAGGAACTGGTTCGCAGCGTCGGGCCGCTTTCTCATATCGGCCAGGTGCATGGGCAGGTAGCGAGTTGCAGCGCAAGGGTGCAGCTCGACGAGCTGCCGGCGACAGCCGACCCCGCCGGCGCCAGCGAGGAGGCGCGCTATCAGAACTTCCTGCAAGAGACGACCTGCGGCGACCTGGTCGGCGCGACCGGCGCGTCAGGGCTTGCCCTGGTGCACGATTTGGTCGCGCTTCTCGACAGGGGCCAGGATCCGCGGCTGCTGCGTCAGGCGCTCGCGCTGCCGCTCGGCCGGCCGTCGTTCGCGCGCGAGCTCGAGCTGCGCTTCTATTTGTCGATCCTCAAGGTCGTGCTCGTCAAGCAGCGTCCGACTGTCACCCTGTTCTGGCAGCTCGGCGAGGCCACGCCGGGGGCGCTTACCATGAGCTTCCGTGAGCCGACCCTCGATGTCTTTTCGTCGCTGATCTGCGACGATCCACGCTCGCGCGGCGTCTATCGACTGGGCGTCGGCGTCGCTCCGCTCGCCCGGCCGCTTCCCGAGCTGACCGACTCCACATCGCTGCACGTCCTGCTCGAAACGCTGACCCACAACGCTCAGCCGACGGACGCGCGCCGTCGAGAAAAGATCGGGAACTGGCCATGATGCTGCACCTCCGAGTTCTCTCCGGGTTGCAAGTCGGGGATCAGCGCCGCATCGATTCTCCAGGCGGTCTCATTGGTCGCGGAGATGGCTGCGCGGTAACCCTGCGCGACGAGTCTGTTTCACGCTCGCACATGGAGCTGCGGTATCAGCCGGACGGCTGGTGGGCGGTCCAGCACAGCGCGCGCAGCCCATCGCTTGTCGACGGAGTTCTGGTCGGCAAAAGCCCGCTGGCGCTGCGCGACAGCGGCGTTCTGCAGGTGGGCAACGTCATGATCGAGTATTGGCGCGAGCAGGCAGCGGCCGTGCATGACCTGCCAGAGTCGCCGCCGACCATGATCAACGTCAGGCGGCAGCTGCCGCTGATTCAGAGCGCGGTGCTGCCGCAGATGACCCCGCTGCGCGCCATCGAGCCACCGGTGAGCGAGACGCCGTCGACGCTGATCTTGCGCCGTCAGCCCGCCGCGCCAGCAAGCGATCCGCCGCCGCTCGACGCGCCGCCGACCCTCATCAGGCGTCCCGCAGGGCCGCCCATCGCCAGTCCGAGCGGGCCGGTCGCGTGCGAGCCACCAACCACTGAGCCCCCGGTGGCCGACACGCTGCAGCAGGTCGAAAAAGAGTGCGACATCCTGCGTGGCGAGCGCGACCGCATGGCCGAAGAGCTCATGCAGGTGTCGCGAGAGCTCAAGACGCTGCGCGAGGCCAAGACCTCCCCGCCCGTCGCGGCGCGGCAGGTACCATCGGACCTGGCCGCTCAGGCAATCAAGCTTCTGCAGCCCTTCGGCGACAGCCTGGAGCAGGCCCTGGCCGCGCTGCAGGACGGCGAGGCGGCGCGCGCTCGCGCTCTGCTGCGTGAGGCGTCGTTCAGCTTGGCGGATCTGCGCGACCTCTTCGAGTCAGCCGGCGCGTAGGCGCATGGCCCCTCTATTCCGAATGCACTGTGTCCACGTCGTCTTCTACGGAGGGTCCTCGCAAGCCCAGCGCCAGCCCGACCGCGCAGGCGACGATCAGGAGGAGCGCGATGGCGGCGATCTGCCGCCGATACTCCGTCCGCTGCTGTAGCGCGATGGGATCGGCGAGCACTGGCTCAGGTCGCCGCGGCTCCGGGTCGCGATCGGGCATCGGGTAGATCCCGGCGACGCCCCGCTGCGGAATTGGCGCCGGCGCCGGCGGACTCGGCAGAACGCCGATCGGCGGCGAATAGAGCGCGGGGGGCGCGGCGGGTGTCGGCCGCTGGCTCGCCGCGGCGACCGGTGGCGTCAGCGACATGACGAGGGTCGGCATCTCGGCGGCGGGCGGCGCCACATGCACCGCGACCTTCGCGACTTCGGTCTGCAGCGACAGCCAAGGACCCCCTTCGCCGCCCAGCTGGAAACGGTCGCCGGGGCTCAGCCGAACCTCCCCCCGCACCGCGCTACCGTCGCTGCGAAAGGTGCCGTTGGCGCTGTTGAGATCCGTAAGGAAGATCCCGTCCGCGCGCACCTCAAGGCGGGCATGGGTGCGCCCGACGACCCGATCGCGCTCCGGATCGAACCGCACGTTGCACAGTCGTTCGCGCCCGAGGAGGAGCGCCCCTGGCGCCTGGGGCAACGGAAACCGCTGGCCGGCCAGGCTGCCCGATTCGATGATGAGGAATCCCGGCGATGCCCCTGATGATGCCAGTAACGGAGAGAGAGTCGTGTTCATCATGGGTAGTTACGTACAGTTGGCGTCCTATTCGAGCACATGGCGGTGGCGTTGAACCTTTTGGGCAACGTAAACCATTAGCCTGGGAGCGGACGGTAGCAAGGGCCTCGGCAGCAGCGCAAGCGGCAACTCAACATCTCCTTGCGGGGGCATGTCGCGACCGTGGTAAGTTCCGTCCGCGGCCAGGCGTATTTAGAAGCTCGACCGTACTGAGCTCAGCGAGGCTCCGATGCGCGAATCAACAGTGCCCGAAGTCGGCGACAGTCTCCTCAAGCAGCATCCGCTCACGGCTGTAGGCAGCGCGGCGGCAGCGGCGCCCGAGCCAAGCGACAGCGACCCGCTTTTCCAGCAGTTCAGCGCGGCGATCGGACCCTACAGCACCGATAGGACCAGGATGGACTGGCCGCTCGTCGAGCGGGTGGCGGGGGCCCTGGCGGCGCAGCGCTGCGATCTCAAGGTCTATGGGTACCTCGGGCTGGCGGCGTTTCAGGCAGCCGGCGATGAGGAGTCGCCGTATCTGCCGCTTGCCGCGGTGCTCTCTGCGCTCGGCGATCTCATCGAGCAGGGATGGGCGCGATGCCTTCCCAAGAGCGAATCGCGTCGGCAGGGGCAGCTCAAGTGGTTCTCCGAGGAGCTGAGCCTGCTCATCAAGCAGAAGCCGCCCCGGCCTGCGCAGCGCGCCGCCTTCGCCGCCTGCCTGAGCCGGGCGGAGCGCGCCGCTGAGGTATCCGGAGCGGCGCTCGGGCTTGGCTACCCGCTGCTGCGAGAGCTGCGCGAGGCGCTCAAGGAACAGGAGCTGACGCTGCCGGTACTACCAGCTCCTCCGGCGGCTGCTCCCGTCGCGCCACCGCCGGCGCCGCCTCCTGCGAACCCGCCAGGGCAGGCCGCGCTGCTGTCGCCGCCTCCTTCGTCTGCGGCGAGCGAGCAGAGTCCTTCTCCTGCTCTGCAGGCTGCCGTTGCGGTCTCGCCTTTACCCGCGTCCGGAGATACTGCATCGCTTTCGCGGGACTTGCTGGAAGATCAGCTCGCAACACTTGTAGTAGAGCTCGCTTCTCGGCTGCGCGCGGAATCCTTGACCAATCCCGCTCCCTATTGGCTGCTGCGTGCGCTCCGCTGGGCCGGCCACGATCTCCTGCGTCCAGAGCGTGTGGCCGAGCTCTTGGTGAATAAAGGACGCTCCTTGCTGCCGCCGCCTCAAGGGCACATGCGCCTGCGCAAGGACTTCTCCCAGCGTCTGGCAGCCGGCCTGCACGTAGACGTAGTCTCCGAGTGCGAAGAG
Source organism: Polyangia bacterium (assembly GCA_044222245.1). GTDB lineage: Bacteria > Myxococcota_A > Polyangia > Palsa-1104 > JAEUJZ01 > CALFML01. The sequence continues at coordinate 74,426 of JBGANQ010000011.1, forward strand.
CTATTCGCCCTAAATCCCCTGTGGCTCGATCTGCAGCGCTTCATTGCGACTGGACTCGAGGCGCTGGGCGCGGAGCAGGCGCGCGCCGCGGTGCGTGAACAGGTTCGACTGCTCCTTCATTGCTGTCCGCAGGTCGCCGAACTCAAGTTCTCTGATCGCGACGGCACGCCGTTCGCGGATGCCGAGACCCTGCGCTGGCTGGAGGGCGAGCGCGCAGGGGGCGACGGTCCGGCGACCTCAGCAGCTAGGGTGCCCGCGGAGCAGATTCCGGAAGGACTGCTGCCCGGTGTGCAGTTCCTGCAAAAACAGATCCTGCAGGCATCGTCCGGCGCGCGCCGCTTCGAAGTTCAGCTGCGCCTGGTCGAGCTGCTCCTTGCCAACGAGCGCAGCGACATCGCCATGCCAATCGCTGAACAGCTACTGGCTGCGATCGAGGCGCACCGCCTCGTCCAATGGCATCCTGAGCTTTGTCAGCACGCGCTGCGCCTCGCTGTACAAGCAGCGCGTGCAGCAGAGCTCGATGCAGCGCAGCGGACCGCGCTGTTCGGTCGAATGTGTCAGCTCTCGCCCGCGGACGCCGTGCAGCTTGGTCCAGAGTCGTTGTCGTCGTAGTAGCGGGAGTTATTGAGAAGAGACCCTTGCAATCGTCGGACCCATCTGCTACGCCCATTTAGTCTTGAGCTGGCGAGTTCAGCGTAGTTTTCTCTTCGGAGGCTAGAAACTCATGGCAGCAGCCCCAGGTAAGGAAGGCGCGGTCGCTCCTCAGGAGCGCATCAATATCAAGTACAAGACCGAGACCGGGGGGGCTGTCGAGGAAGTAGAGCTCCCGCTGCGTCTGCTCGTGACCGGCGACTTCACCGGGCGTCCCGACGCGACGCCGCTCGAAGAGCGCAAGCCAATCAACATCGACAAGAACAACTTCGATGAAGTGCTGCAGAGCCAGCGAGTCGGTCTCAAGATGCAGGTCGACAATACGCTCTCGGGAAAGGCTGGAGATCAGCTCAGCGTCGACCTGCACTTCAACAACATGAAAGACTTCGAGCCGGAGTCCATCTCCCAGCAGATTCCTGAGCTGCGCGAGCTCCTCGAGCTGCGCGAAGCGCTCACCGAGCTCAAGGGGCCGCTGTCGCAGAACGCTGAGTTCCGTAAGCGGCTGCAGAAGCTGCTCGACGATGAAAAAGAGCGCGGCAGCATTCTGGACGAGATCGGACTCGGTTCGGGAAACGGTTAGTCGACGTTTTTGTCAGAAACCTGGGCAACAACGCGTACCTCGTGTTGTTTGTTGATTAGGAGGAGCCGTGGCGCAAGAGTCATCTGCTAGCGCTGTCACCGCGCAGCAGCAAAAGACCGCGGAGCATGCAGCCCCTGCGGCGAGCATGCTCGATCAGATTATCGATCAGACGCGGGCCGCCAAGGTCGAGGCGAGCAAGCCGCTCATGCAGAAGGGCGTGCGCGCGCTGCTGCGCCAGATCCTGGAGACGAAGCAGGAAGGCAAGGGCGACGAGGCTGCGAAGGATGCGGCGAAGATCGATCGCGCCGCCGTCGATCGCGCCATCGCGGCGCTCGACAAGAAGCTCGGGCAGCAGATCGACAAGATCCTGCACAACGAGAAGTTGCAGCAGCTCGAGTCGGGCTGGCGCGGCCTCAAGTTCATGGTCGATCGCACCGACTTTCGCCAGAACATCCGGGTGAGTCTGCTCAACGTCTCGAAGCAGGAGCTGCTCGACGACTTCAAGGATGCGCCGGAGCTCTTTCAGTCCGGGCTCTACTACCACGTGCACAAGGCCGAATACGGCCAGTTCGGCGGCAAGCCGTACGGCGCCATCATTGGCAACTACGACTTCGGACCGGGCGAGCAAGACGTCGAGCTCCTGCGTTTCATCGGTGGCGTTGCATCCATGGCGCACGCACCGTTTATCGCCGCGGCGGGAGCGGAGTTCTTCGGACTTGACAGCTTCGAGGGGCTGCCGCGGCTCAAAGACGTGCGCAGCATGTTCGAGAGCAAGCAGTACATCTCGTGGCGCAGCCTGCGCGAGTCCGAGGATGCGCGCTACATCGGACTCACCTGTCCGCGGTTCTTGCTACGCCGTCCCTATGGCGCGGACAATCCGGCCAAGTCGTTCGATTACACGGAAGCGAGCGGCAAGCATGATGACTTCCTATGGGGCAACACCGCCTTCGCTTTTGCCACGCGCCTGACCGAAAGCTTCGCCAAGTATCGCTGGTGCCCCAACATCATCGGTCCGCAGGGCGGCGGTGCAGTCGAGCAGCTGCCCGTGCATCTGTACAAGTCGGATGGCGATCTCGTACAGAAGATCCCGACCGAGGTGCTGCTTCCCGAAGTCCTCGAGTATGACCTGTCTGAGGAGGGCTTCATCGGGCTCACCATGCGCAAGGACAGCGACAACGCCTGCTTTTTCTCCGCGAACTCTATCCAAAAGCCGAAGACCTTCGGACAAAGCCCGGAAGGAAAGGCTGCTGAGACCAACGCCCGCCTCGGCGCGCAGCTGCCGTACATGTTCATCATCTCGCGGCTTGCGCACTACATCAAGGTGCTGCAGCGCGAGGCGCTCGGGACGGACAAGGAGAAGAAGGATCTTCAGAACGACCTCGAGAAGTGGATTCGCCAGTATGTGACCGAGGACGATAACCCCATGCCCGGCATCCGCGCCCAGCGCCCGCTGCGCATGGCCGAGATCAAGGTCGAGGACGTCGCAGGTCGTCCCGGCTGGTACTCGGTCGGGCTCAAGGTGCGACCCCACTTCAAGTACATGGGCGCTTCGTTCACTCTGTCACTGGTGGGTCAGCAGGGACCGCCGGCCAAGTAGCCGGCCAAGTAGATCGAGGACGTGAATCATCCTCACGGAGACTTTGCACATCGCAGCAGTCTCTCATCACCAAGTCGAAGGAGACGTTCCCATGGCACTGCAAGCGCATATGACCGTCGAAGGAACCGAGCAGGGGAAGATCGAGGGCGAGTGCCCGATGAAGGGGCGTGAGGGAACCATCGAGGTGCAGCAGTTCGACCACGAGGTCTACATGCCGCACGACAACAACAACGGGCTTCCCACCGGCAACGCTGTCCATAAGCCGCTCGTCGTGTGCAAGGAGTTCGACAAGACCTCGCCGAAGCTGTATAAGGCGCTGACCCGCGGCGAGCGGCTGAAGAACGTCGAGATCAAGTGGTACCGCATCAAGCCCGACGGCAAGCAGGAGCACTACTTCACGCACAAGATGGAAGACGCCATCATCGTCTCCATCAAGCCGTACATGAAGAATCGCCTCGACCGCGAGAAGGAAGACTTCAAGCATATGGAAGAGGTCAGCTTCACCTACCGCAAGATGACCTGGAACTTCGAGCCGGCCGGCGTCGGCGCCGAGGCAGACTGGCGCGAGCCGGCCGTCTAGTTTGCGTCTCGCTTGCGGCCCGCTGGTTGGCCGGCGGGCTGCATGGTTCTTTCCTGCCGCATGAAGTCGCGGCTCATGGCTGGTGAAAGAGGCATCTATGGCCAAGCTCGATCTAAGCCAGGCAGAGTTCCTATTTCACAGTGATGCGCTCTCCGGCGCTTCCCTTCTCGTTCATCAGTTCTCTGGACGTGAATCGCTGAGCCGACCATTCGAATTTCTGATTGACCTGGTTTGTGAGGATCCCGAGCTCGATCTCGATGCTCCCATCGGGCAGCCCGCCTGTTTGACCCTGCGCGGCCGGCACTTCGACGGCTCGCGTTACTCGCGATATGTCCATGGCGTTATCGAGCGCTTCATTCAGATCGGCGCCGGGGTTCGGCAGAGCCGGTACCAAGCCAACCTGGTGCCGACCATCAAGCCGCTGGCCTTTACGCGCAACTCGCGCATCTTCCAGAAGCAGAGCGGCCCCGACGTCACGCAGAAGGTGCTAAAGGACGACAAGGTGCCGAGTGACTGGGTGAGCCCGATGCTGCACGGCAGCTACGGCGCCCGCGATTACTGCGTCCAGTATCAGGAGAGCGATCTCGATTTCATTCAGCGTCTGTGGGAGGAAGAGGGGATTTTCTATTTTTTCGAGCACGAGAACGATAAGGACAAGCTCATGCTCGGAGACGGCGGGCACGCGTTTTCCGATCTGCCTGCTTATAGCGAGGTCCAGCTTCGGGACAAGCCGCATCTGCACGAAGAGTGCCTATTCGAGTTTCGCGCCGAGAGCGTCCTGCGTCCGGGTGCGACCGTGCTGCGCGACTTCAAGTTCAAGCAGCCGACCCTCGACATGGAGGCAACCGCGCAAGCGGACAAGTTCGCCGACTACAAAATGTACTTCTTCCCCGGCGAGTACGTCGACCCGGCGCTGGGAAAGCAATACGCCAAGCTACGCCTCGAAGAGCTGCAGTGCCGCAAGAGCCGCTTCGTCGGCACCGGCAGCGTGCGCGCCATGTTGCCCGGCCACAAGTTTTCACTTGCGGGGCACCGCCGTGACGACTGCAATCAGGGATACCTGATCGTCGCGGTCGAGCATCGCGGCACGCAGCCGCAGGCGCTCGCTGAAGAGGGCGAGGCAAAGCACGAAGCGTCGTATCAGAACCGCATCGAGTGCATTCCCGCCAAAGTGCCCTTCCGACCCTCGCGTGAGACCCCCAGGCCCAGCATCCCCGGCGTGCAGACCGCGGTGGTCGTCGGCCCTCCCGGCGAGGAGATCCACTGTGACGAGCACGGCCGCGTCAAGGTCAAGTTCCACTGGGATCGCGACCCCGGCCGTGATGACAACAGCAGCTGCTGGATCCGCGTCAGCCAGCCCTGGGGCGGCGCCGGCCAGGGCGGTATGTTCATTCCTCGCATCAGCCAGGAGGTCGTCATCCAGTTCCTGGAAGGCGATCCGGATCGGCCGCTCATCGTCGGCCGCGTCTATAACGGCGAGAACTCCGTACCCCATGGACTCCCCGCAGCCAAGAACATCAGCACCATCCGTAGCGCCAGCACGCCGGGCGGCGGTGGGTATAACGAGATCAAGTTCGACGACTCCAAGGGGAAGGAAGAAGTCTTCGTCCACGCCCAGTTCGACATGAACGAGGTCGTCGAGCACAACCACAACACCACGGTCCACGCGGATCAGAGCAACACAGTCGACGGCAGTCAGACCGAGAAGGTCAAGGTCGATCAGACGCTCGCCGTCGATGGCAATCAGACCGAGACCGTCAAGAAGAACCAGACCAGCACCGTCACCGAAGGCGACCAGAGCATCACCGTCAAGACCGGCACCCGGACGCTGACCGTAAAGGGCGATGTGACCGAGACGGTGCAGACTGGCAACCACTCCACGACCATCCAGACCGGCGCGAGCTCACTGACGGTCAAGCAGGACCGCAACGTCACTGTTCAGAGTGGCAGCCACAACGTCACTGTCCAGACGGGCGACAGCAACCACACGGTCGATACGGGCCATCACAACATCCTGGTCCTGACCGGCAACAGCACGCTGACCGTGAATACCGGCAGCCATGCAAGCAGCATCTTGACCGGCGATCACACAGTGACTGTCGACACTGGCAACAGCACCGTCAACGTCCTTACGGGTAAGCACACTACCTCGGCGCAAAACAGCGTCAGCATCTCTTCGGAGGCTGCCGATCTCCAATTGACCGCTGCCACAGCCTGGAGCAGCCATGGCGGAGTCTCCGCGACACTGACTTCGCCAGAGATACAGATCCTTGGGCTCAAGAAGATTGTCCTCGGGGTCGGTCCAAGCTCGATCACCATCGAGCCGAGCGGAATCTCAATCACGGGTCCGCAGATCACGAGCAGCGCCATCGGCGTGCATACGATCAGCGGCGCGCTCATCAAGATCAACTGAGCCACCATGCGTCAGCTATTCGAGCACCTTCGGGAAGAGCTGATCGGCTTCATTGCGCAGCGCGATCATGTCCTTCTGGAGGTCGCCTGTCGGGACGAAGACGCGCCGCTTGTCTTCAAGCTGCTCGGCGATCTTGATAGCGCCCAGGCGAGCGATCTTTTTATGCTCTGCCTCGATGACTTTACGACGCCTGCCGAGTATGTCGGCCGGGTCCTGGCTGCGGTCCGCGTCCAGCTGGCGACGGTTGCGGAGGACCTCGCCGCGCAGGGGCGTCCGCCGCTCGCGGCGCTCCCGCCGACGCTTGAAGATTCGCAGACCGCGCCGGCGCAGCGGCTCATCGGCTTGATCGAGCACGTCCGCGGCTGGCTCCCTGCGGAGGGCGGACATCGCGTCATCTGGGGGTTGTTTCCGTGTCAGGTTGCTGATCGGCCGACGTACCTGGGTTTCCTGGCGGAGCTCATGCGCGAAGGCGGCACGCCGAGCTGGATGCGCGCCACTCGTCTCGTCGTGCGCGCGCCGCGCGATGCGGCGACCCCACTGCCAGATCCCCGCTCGCGGCGGATCATCGCGGACTTCAGCCCGGCGGCGCTGCAAGCTGCTCTGACAGAGGAGGCGGCGGACGAGCGCCTCTCCGAAGCGCAGCGCTGCCAGGCGCTGCTGACCTTGGCGCAGCTCGATAGCGCCCACGGTCGCGCCGCGGCTGCGCGTCGTCACTTCGCGCAAGTGATTCGCCAGGCCGAGCGCCTCCCGAATCAGACGCTCCATGCGCTGGCGCTCAATGGCCTGGGCGAGCTCGCCCACCGCGAAGGGAACCTGCCGGCAGCGCGCGCGTATTATGAATGCGCCGTCGAGCCTGCGTGTGGAGCGGGGGCACCGGTCCTGCTCGCGCTGCTCAGCCGCAACCTGGGCGACCTGGCGTTCCTCCAGTCGCGCTATGCGGAAGCCGAGAAGCACTATGACGCCTGGCAGCGGCTGGCGGCCCACACGCTGGATGCCGAGGGCAGGGTGCAGGCGCTGCAGAAGCGCGCCCTGGCCCAGCTCCGGCTGACGCGAGCCAGTGACGGGCGTGAGAGCCTGGAGAGCGCGGCGACGCTCGGGCGGAGCCTGCAGCTCTGGGGTCTGCACCGGTATACTCTGGAGGAACTTTCACGGCTTTACGGGCAGCTTGGCGAGGTCTCGCTGCGCCGGACGATGGAACAAGAGCTGAAGGCCCTGCCCGCGCAGGAGTTCGCCCATGGCTGACGATCCCTACGCTCCGCCCACGCCGCCGCACAACGCGCTGCACACCTTGAGCGAGACCATCAGCAAGGTCGTCAGCCTGCCCGGCAAGCCCATCGAGATGTTGAACGAGGGCTTTGCCAAGGCGACCAACTTCATCGCCCAGGCGCTGCCGTCGTTTCCCGCTGCGACGCTCGGGTCGCTGGCCGTCGGTATGCCCCACGCGCATCCGGCGCATCCGCCCTTTATTCCGCTGCCTCCTGTCGGCGCGGTGCTGTTCGGTACTAGTGTGCAGGTGCTCATCGGCGGGCTGCCGGCGGCGCGCTGCGGCGACCTGGGAATCAGCCCGACCTGCTGCGGCATCACTCCATTTTTTGAAGTGTTTACCGGCTCATCCAAGGTCTTCATCGGCGGCGACCGCGCGGCGCGCATGCTCGACATCACCATGCACTGTAAGCCCGTGCCGCCAGCCGGCGCGGCCAAGCGCGGCATCCGCACGGCCCTTGCCAAGGCCATGCAGGTCGCCGGATATGCGGCCCAGGTGAGCGCGATTGCCGGTGACGCCATCGAAGCGGTGGAGGCCGACAGCAGCGCCATGTCCGCGGCCCTCGGCATGCGCGCCGGCATGGCGGCAGCGCAGATGGCCTCGGATGCCATCGCCATGGCAATGGGCGCGCTGATGGGCAAGGACCCGGCGGCGCCGCCCGGCAGCCTCGGCGCCATCCTGCTCGGCGTTCCCAACGTACTCATCGGCGGCTTTCCGATGCCGAGCTGGATGGCGGTGGCGCAAGGGTTGATGAAGCTCGTAAAGGGACTGAAAAAGCGAGGCAAGGGCTCAGCTGGGAAGCGTAAACGTGGTTGCCCTTAGGATGGTAGTAGCGCACAAGGACTAGCGAGCGATGGCCGAGGCCGCAGCAAAAGAGCCGGTAGCAAAGGTCAGTGGCAAGGTAGCGGTGGGACATCCGGTCGATGTCGCCACCGGAGCCTTGACCCATGACTTCGAGGACTACGTCCTGCCCGGCCGCATGCCGCTCGTGTTTGGGCGTCGCTACAGCAGCGCCATGCCCGCGCGCCCGGACGGCCTCTTTGGTCCCGGCTGGTCTTGTCCCTTCCAGATGTACCTGCACAAGGACCTGGACGGCTACCACCTGCTCGCCGAAGACGGCGAAACGCTCATCCCCTTCGATGACGCCAACGGAGCTCTCGACAGCGGCCACGCGCTGCGCAACCCGGGCATGTTCCATGAGCTGCGCCGCGACGGCGCTCGCTTCGTAGTCACCCGCTGGAACCCCGACACCCAGGAAGTCGTTCGCTACGTCTTCGCCGGTCGAAGTGAAGCTGGACCCTGGCCGCTCAGCGGCCGCTACACGGTCTCCGGTCAGGGCATCGAGGTCGAGCGCGATCCCAAAGAGCGGATCTTGGCCCTCCGCCAGCGGCGCGAGGGACGCGGTCTCCGCCTGGTCTATGACCCATCGGGTCGGCTGGCCGAAGTTCTACTCACCGCGCGCGCCCATGAGCGGCTGATCCTTCGCTATCGCTACGATTCGTCTGGCCGGCTCTGCGCGATGGTCGACGCCCTCGGTCAGCGCTGCGCCTACGAGTACGATGACCAGGGGCGGATGCTCCGCGAGGTCAACCTCGGCGGCATGGTCTACCACTTCCGCTTCGACAGCGGCGGTCGCTGCATCGAGACGACTGGCCTTGATGGATATGGCCGCAACACGCTGCAGATCGAAGAGCGCGCCCGCATCACCCAGGTGACCGACGCGCTGGATCAAGTCACCCTCTACAAATGGAACGAGTCGGGCCAGGTCGAGGAACAGATCTCGCCGCTCGGCAACGTCGCCAAGACCGCTTACGATGAAGAGGGCCGGATCGTCGCGAAGACCGACCCGACTGGGGCGACGACGGAGTACAAGTACGATGAGCGAGGCGATCGCATCGAAGTCACCTCGCCCACCGGCGCGGTCACTCGATACGAGTACGACGCGCACCATCAGGTGATCTGCGTCACCGACCCCACTGGAGGTATGTGGCGGCGCAGCTACAACGACGCCGGTCAGATCGCTGCGGTCACCAATCCGCTCGAACAGAGCCTCTTATATTCCTACGACGCGGGCGGCGACTTGCTCGAAGTCCGCGACACCGCCGGGCGCACCCGTCGATACGGCTGGGATTGCGCGGGCAGCCTGGTGAGCAGCACCGATCCACTCGGCCATCGCACGCAGTACGAATACGATGCCGAGGGCGAGCTGACCGCGGTCATCGATCCGCGCGGACACCGCACCGAGCTTTTACGCGACGCCCTGTCGCGCGTCCACGAGGTCAAGCTGCCCGATGGGGCGCGGCGCCGTTTCGGCCGCGACGCCTACGGCCAGGTCACCCAGTACGTGGACGAGCTCGGCGCAGTCACCAAGCGGCGCTACGCCGCCTGCGGTCTGCTCGTTGAGGAGATCCGTCCCCACGGCGGCCGCATCCAGCTCGAATGGAGCAACATTCCCGGCCAGCTCCTCGCCGTACGCAACGAGCTCGGCGAGCGGCACACCTTCGACTATGACGCCCAAGGGCGCATGATCCGCCAGGTCAACTTCGCCGGCCACCCCACTCGCTACGAATACGAAAAAGGCGACAAGGTCAGCGTCATCCACGACGCCGCGGGCAATAAGACCCGCTTCGAGCGCAACCCGTCCGGCGCCGTGACTGCGGTCATTCCGTCGAACGGCTCGAAAGTGCTCTACGAGTACGATCTGCGCGGTCTGCTCACCAAGGCCGATAACGGCGACTGCCCGATCGAGCGCGAGTACGACGCCCTGGGCCGCATCGTGCGCGAGCGGCAGGGCCGGCACGAGGTGGTGAGCGAGTACGACGCCGCCGGCAACCGCTGCCGGCGCAAGAGCTCTCTCGGCCACGAGACGGTCTTCGAGTGGGACGACAACAGCCAGCTCGCCGTCCTGTGGCAGGACGATCTGGCGCCGATCCGCTTCGAGTACGACGCTGCCGGCAACGAGATCAGCCGCTCGATCCGCGACGGCGTGCGCATCACCCACGACTACGACAGCCGCGACCGCCGCAGCGAGCAGCGCGTGCAGAAGGGCGCGGCGCGCATGGGCCAGGTGCGTGTCGGCGGCGAGGTTCTTGGCTTCCGCAAGTACAACTATGACGCAGCGAGCAACCTGACCGAGATCTTCGATGAACAGCAGGGCGCGACCCGCTACCAGTACGACGCCGCCGGCCGCATCGTCTCTGCCCATATGCCCGACGGCTTCAGCGAGCGCTTCACGTACGACGCGGCGGACAACATTCGACGGATTGAGCGCGCGGCGGCTGCCATCTCCGATGATAGACCCTTGCCTCTGCTTCAGCAGTTCGATTATGCGCGCGGCAATGTCCTGAAGTCAGGCGCTGGCGGCGAGTACGAATACAACGTGCTCGGCCAGCAGGTCCGCAAGCGAGAAGGAAACAAAGAGAGTCGGTACTTCTGGAATACCCAGGGGATGCTAGCCAAAGTTCTGCTTTCTGACGGAGCTGAGTGGACATATCGGTATGATCCGCTAGGGCGGCGGGTAGAAAAGCGAGGGCCCGCAGAGCGGGTGGAGTTTGTTTGGGATGGAGATGTCGTGCTGCACGAAGTGCATGCGCGAGAAGAAAAAATCGCGTCTGCTATTCATTGGGAATTTGATCCATATGGATTTGCACCAATTGAAAAGGTTGAGCAGAGCAAGCACTACCTGTGTGTTAACCAAGTGAATGGTGCTCCAAGAGAATTATTAGGCGACGATGGACACGTCGCTTGGCGCGACGATTTTAGTGCGATTGGAGCATCTCGATCTAGTCGGAAAACAGACATAGATTGTCCTGTGCGATTTCAAGGTCAATGGTTCGATCAGGAAAATGATTTGCATTATAATCGCTACCGATATTTTGATCCAAATACTAACCGATATATTAGTCGAGATCCCATCGGACTACAGGGGGATTTTAATGATTTTTCTTACGCCTCTAACCCTATTGGGTGGATGGATCCTTTTGGACTAGCGAATACTCCTTGCGATCACTTAAACGAAGCGTTAGGTCAGCAGAATCTATCTGCGCCACCTAATAACTACAAACAGAAATGGTCAAAAGATGGATACGATTATGAAGTTCGGATTCACCCGGCCAATCCAGTGCACGGCAAAACAGGCAACATTTTCCGCGTAGCTCGACGTAAGCAAGGGGTGAATGAACATGGTCAAGGCAGTGGCTGGGAGTATCAAGACCATAGTGGAAACTGGCATCATGAAAGTACGCTAAAGCCAACAAGTTCAAGCTATAATGCGCAAGCAGCAGCCGATACGCATATTCCAGTCACTAACTGCTTCCCATGAACTAGGGAAAAGGGCGCGTTTGTCAAATGGAACCGAAAGATACGCAAAAAACTGTAAGCGACATCGATGCTCAAGTTCGGAAGAATCCATGGATGGATTTTGAGGTGACTAATTATGACCGACAGATGTTGTCGGTGATAGGTAATATATCCCCATCATATCCGGGCCAACCGGGGCAGATAGAAATTAATTTCAAGGATGTTTATTTCGTTTCGCTTCCAATCGCATGGAAGACAGATACCTCCAAACAGGTTATTTCACTAGTTGATGGCCCAGAGCAATTCGCCATTAATAAGCTCTTCCGAGTAGAACAAGGCTATCTTATTTTCAAGTTTATGCCCGAAGACTATCAAGAGGGCTTTGGCTGCCTGATCGGAGCAAAAGAGATCTCCTATCGAGTACTCTGAGGGAGGGACGCCATGCGCACACTCTTTGAAAGGCTTCAGCAAGATCGGACTTCGCAACCAGTGTTCACTGAGAAGCAAGAGGCTGCGCTCCGCTCCTCCATCCTCCAAAACCTAGAACGCATCCTCAACAGCCGCGCCGGCATGTCCCAAGCCTGCGAAGGTTACGGCATCCCCGACCTCACCCAGATCGTCAACGGCGTCCCCGAGCGCGCCCGCGACATCGAGCGCGCCCTGGAGCAGTGCATCCGCCAGTACGAACCCCGCCTCACCCAAGTCGAGGTCGAGCACATCCCCGATGCGCACGGCCCCATGACCGCCTGCTTCAAAGTCCGCGCGGCGGCTTCGACCGGCAAGAGCGCCGAGGATCTTTGGTTTGAAACGGTGGTTGTTTCCTCGGGACGGGTTCGACTAACGTAGCGGCCGTGGCGGGAACTTCCAGCTTCAAGCGCTATTACGAAGACGAGCTCGCCTTTCTGCGCGAGCTCGGCGGAGAGTTTTCCCACGCCTACCCCGACATCGCCCGCGAGCTCGGCCTCGCCGGTCACGATCCCGACGTCGAGCGGCTGTTGCAGGGCGTGGCCTTTCTGACCGGCCGCATCCGTCAGGGGCTCGACGCGCAGTTTCCCGATCTGCTCTATCCGCTGCTCGGCCACATCTGGCCGCAGGCGCTGCGACCCTCACCTTGCGCGGTCATGCTCGAGTTCATTCCGCGCCCGAACATGTTCCGCGAGCCCTTCGTGCTCAAGGCGAGGGCGCAGGTGCGCTCGGAGCCGGTCGACGGAACGGCCTGCCAGTTTCGCACCGCGTATGACACGACAATCTTGCCGCTAAAGCTCGACGACGTCGCGCTGTCGATGCCGACGCCGTCGCTCCAGCGTCTGACGGTCAGGGTAAGTCCCCTGCCGGGAGCAATGCTCTCGCGGCTCGGTGCGCAGCCGCTGCGGCTGCACTTCCACGGCGCGACGGTCAAGGGGATGGGACGCGAGGCATTCGGTTTGTATGCCTGCCTTGCGCAGCACCTGCGCTCGATTCGCCTGCGCGTAGTCGGACCGGGGGGCCAGGTGCTGGGCGAGCCGAGCCTCGCGCGCGACGCGCTGAAGGCGGTCGGTTGGACTTCTGATGCGTCACTGCTGCCACATTCGCGCTATAGCTTCACCGGGTATCGGCACCTTACAGAGTACTTCCTGTTTCCTGCGAAGTACCTCTTCTACGATCTGCACTGCTTGCCCATCCTCAGCCAGTTTCCGACAGCAGAGCGGTTCGAGCTGGTCTTTGACACGTCGCCTCTCTCGGGCGAGCCGCTCAATGAGTCGCTGCTCAAAGAGTGCGTGCGCCTGAACTGCGTACCGGCGATAAATCTGTTCACGCACACTGCAAGTCCGATCATGGTGGACGGCACGCGCACCGAGTATCCGCTGCGTCCCGAAGGCTCAGCGCCGCATCACATCGACATCTTCAGCGTCGATAAGGTCGCCGGCCACGTCGCCCGCCAGCCGCGTCCGGTCGACTACTTTCCCTTCTTCTCATTTCATCGCCCAAAGACTCCGGTCGGCGAGCAGCCCATCCTCTACCACGTCATCCCGCGCGCGCCCGTCGCCGAGAGCCGCGTCGGACACGATAACCTGCCGACCTACGCCGCGGTGCCGGTCTATCTGTCCTTTGTGACTGCGGGCGGCGGCGCGGCGGATCTGGAAGCGGTCGTCTCCGTCGATCTGCTGTGCACCAACCGCGATCTGCCGCTGCGCCTGCGCACCGGCGATATCTGCAAGCCGACGAGCGACGTTCCCTCGACACTGCAGTTCCGCGACATCGGCCCCATCACCGCGCCCGCTCCGGCGCCCGTCGGTGGCGACGGCCTGTGGCGGCTCTTTGCGCACCAGCTTGTGGGTCTGCACCACTTCAAGGATCGCGACTCGCTGCGCATCCTGCTTCAGCTCTTCGATTTTCGCGCGCGCGTGAACCAGTCGGCGCGGCAGAAGCTCGAAGCGCTGCTCGACGCGGTCGCGGACGTGAAGGCCAGCGCCGACACCTGCCTGGTAGGGCGCCCGCCGGCCGTAACGCGCGGAACCCACGTCGAGCTGCAGGTTCACGAGGATCGTTTCTCCTACCTCGGCGACCTCGTCCTGCTCGGCAGCGCCCTTGAGCACTTCCTCGGTGAGTCGGCGGAGGTCAATTCCTTCACGCGGCTCTCGATTCGCGGCATCGATCACGACTTCACGATGGGCTGGCCGCCGCGGCTCGGAGCGCAGGGGCTTTTGTGATGGCGTCTTCGCCTGCGCAGCCGGTGCAGCTCCCCGCGGAGTCCTGGCGCTATCAGCTCTTTCAGCTGTTGCGCATTCTCGAAGCGAATACCCCCGCGGCGCCGCGTCTTGGCGAGCGCGGGCCGGCGCGCGACGAGCGCATTCGCCTGCGTCCGTCGACCTCGCTTGGATTCCCCTGCGCCGAGACGGTGGCCATCGCCGAGCACCTCGATCCGCAAGGCCAGCCGCGCACCGTCGTCACCGCCAACATCACGGGGCTCTACGGCGTTGGCTCTCCGCTGCCACGTTCCTACGCCCACCAGATCCTCTTGCAAGAGGACGACCAGCCGCAGCAGCGAGATTTCCTCGACCTCCTACATCACCGGCTGCTTTCGATCTGGTATCGCTCGTGGCGCCATCATCGCTACGAGCACTCGTTCCGCACAGATGGCACCGATCCGCTCTCGCGCGCGCTGCTCGACTTTATCGGGGTGCCACCTGCCGCAACGCAGGACGAGCTCGGCATCGAGCCCGTTCGGCTCCTGCGCTATCTCGGCCTGTTCGTCGGTCACACGCGGCCGGCATTGGGTCTAAAGACGCTGCTCGGCGAGGAGCTCGCGCTCCCGCTAGCCATCGAGGCGGCGCCGCTGCGCTGGGTCTCGCTGCCCAGAGCTCAATGGCCGCGCCTCTCCTGCCAGTCGAGCGGCACCCTCGGTCAAGACGTCGTCATCGGCACCCGCCACCTCGATCGCATGACTTCTCTGCGGCTGCACATCGGTCCGGTGAGTTACGCGACGCTGCTCGCGCTGTGGCCCGGTGCCACGCTGTATCGCCGTCTCATCGCGCTCACGCGCTTCTATCTGCGCCAGCCGCTCGATCTGGAACTGCACGTAAAGGTCCCCGCGGCGGAGATTGCCCGTACGCAGCTCGGCGGTCCGCAGCCGAGTCAGCTCGGTCTGCCGGCGTGCGCGGGGCCGCCGTCGCGGGATCCGGTCGTCTTCGTCATCGCCGCACCGCTTCGCTCACCCTCTTCAGGCGGTCATCAGAAAGGGTCTAGTCCATGTTCCTCGTCGAATATCGCGCCCTCCTCAAGCGACTGAACCCTCTTTGCACCCGCGCCCTCGAAGCCGCCGCCGGGCTCGCGATCAGCCGCGGCCATTATGAGATCGGTGTCGAGCACCTCCTGCTCAAGCTCCTCGAGGAACAGAGCGGCGATCTGTCGACGATCTATCGCACGCTCAACACTTCGCCGACCCCGGTCCTGCGCGCGCTGCAGCGCGGCGCTGAGCAGCGCACACGCGGCAACAGCGGCAAGCCGGTCTTTTCGCCGCTCCTGGTCGCCTGGATCCAGGATGCCTGGCTCCTCGGCTCCGTCGAGGGACAGGCGAGCCGCATACGTTCAGGTCATCTGTTCAGCGTGCTGCTGCTCCAGCCGGAACGCTATGAAGCTGCGCAGTATGCAGAGCTGCTCGGCCAGATCGATCGAGATGCAGTTCGCCGCCGTTTCGACGAACTGACCGATGGTTCCTCCGAAGTTCCCGTCAGCGCGTCGGCAGAGCCAGCGACCGCGCAAGCCGGCGTTGCGGCTCCTGCCGAGATCGCGGCCGACAGCGCGCTTGGCAAGTTCACCTACGACCTGACGGCGCGCGCGCGGGCGGGACAAATCGATCCAGTGCTGGGCCGCGATCGCGAAATTCGCCAGATGCTCGATATCCTCGGTCGTCGCCAGAAGAATAACCCAATCATCGTCGGTGAATCCGGGGTTGGCAAGACAGCGCTGGTCGAAGGTCTGGCGCTGCGCATCGCCCACAAAGACGTCCCGCCTTCGCTCCTCAGCGTCGAGGTGCGCAGCCTGGACATGGGACTTTTGCAAGCCGGCGCCGGCGTGAAGGGTGAGTTTGAGGCGCGTCTTACCGCGGTGATCGGCGAGGTGAAAGCGTCGCCGCGACCAGTCATCCTGTTCATCGACGAAGCGCATACGATGATCGGAGCCGGCGGTAGCGCGGGTGGCACGGACGCCGCGAACTTGCTCAAGCCAGCGCTCGCGCGCGGCGAGCTGCGCACCATCGCGGCCACGACCTGGTCCGAATACAAAAAGTACTTCGAAAAAGACGCAGCGCTCTCTCGCCGCTTTCAGCTCGTCAAGGTCGAGGAGCCCTCGCGCGAGGCGGCCATCGACATGTTGCGCGGCCTCTGCGTTCGCCTGCAGGCCAGCCACGGCGTACACATCCGCGATGCCGCCGTAATCGACGCCGTCGATCTATCTCGTCGCTACATCTCGGGCCGGCTGCTGCCTGACAAAGCCGTCGATCTCCTCGATACCTGCGCGGCGCGCGTCAAGCTCGGTCTGTCGACGCGCCCGGCGGAGTTCGAGCAGGCGATTCGCGCGGTCGAGTCGATCGAGCGCGAGCGTATCGCGCGCCGCGAAGACCTGCGTCTTGCCGGTCAGCCGTCCGATTCGCATAAGGATCTCGATGCGCTTGACGCCGCGCTCGCGGAAGCCGAGACGCGGCGAAACCTCCTGGAGGCGCGCTATCGTGAAGAGGTGCAGGCGGCGCAGCGGGTGATCGAGCTGCGCCAGCAGCAGGCCAGGAGTCAACAAGAGGCACAAGCCGCCCCGCCCACTGCCGAGCACACGCAGCCCGCGCTCGGAAGGGCCCCCTCGTCACCGGCCTCGACGAGCGAACCGACAAACGGCGAGCTGCTCAAGCAGGCCCTGCACAACCTGCGCTCCTTGCAGAAAGAGACCCCGCTCGTTACGGTCGAAGTCGATCCCGAGACAGTCGCCGCCGTGGTCGCCGATTGGACCGGAATTCCCGTCGGAAAAATGGTGCGCGACGAGGTCTCGGCGATCAACCTCATCGAAGAGCGCCTGATGAAGCGCATCCGCGGCCAGGACGCCGCGATTGCCGCCATTGCCCGCCGCCTGCGCAACGCCCGCGCTGGACTTGGGGACCCGCGCCAGCCGCTCGGCGTCTTCCTCTTCGTCGGTCCGAGCGGCACCGGCAAGACCGAGACTGCGCTGTCGGTCGCCGACCTGCTCTTTGGCGGCGATCGCTTCATGGTCACCATCAACATGTCCGAGTTTCAGGAGAAGCACACCGTCTCGCGCCTCATCGGCTCGCCGCCCGGCTACGTCGGCTACGGCGAAGGCGGCGTGCTCACCGAGGCGGTGCGTCAGCGCCCTTACTCCGTCGTGCTGCTCGATGAAGTCGAAAAGGCCGACCCCGAAGTCCTGAATCTCTTTTATCAGGTCTTCGACAAGGGAATGCTCGCCGATGGCGAAGGGCGCGTCGTCGACTTCCGGAACACGGTCATCTTTATGACCAGCAACCTCGGCTCGGACGTCACCATGCGGATGGCGGCGGCCGGCGAGAGCTCGCTCAGCGTCGAGGAGCTCGGCAAGGCGCTGCGGCCGACGCTCAACCGCCACTTCAAGCCGGCGCTCCTGGCGCGAATGACTGTGGTTCCGTACTTGCCGATCTCCACCGAGGTACTGCGTGAGATCGTCGAGCTGAAGCTAGGTCAGGTCGCCGCCCGCATGCGCGACAGCCACAACGCCAAGCTGACCTTCGCCACGCCGGTGATCGACGCCATCGTCGCGCGCTGTCAGGAGGCCGAGACCGGCGCTCGCAACGCCGACCACATCATCCGCGAGCACCTGCTGCCGGTCCTTGCATCTCGTGTCCTCAGTCACCTCGCCGACGGCGACATGCCCGACGCGCTGCTGATCGAGCTCGACGCCAGCGGTGACTTCGCCGTCAAGCCCCCCGAGAGCCTTAACGAAGCGACGGCTTAGCCTGCGTCAACGCATCCGGCCACCGGGTAGTCGCTCTGCCCGGGGGCGACAGAAAGCCATTCCTTTCCAATGCCAGTTGTGCTCTGAAGAGATTCATGAAAACTTGTTCCCCACAGTCCAGTGTTCCCCAGCCGTACCCGAGCCAGACCTCGCGCTGCTTGGAGTGGGCAGCAGCCTCATCGCGACCGGCACGGCGCGCTTGGCTGCTAGCTCTTGCTACAGCTGCGCTCATCGCAAGCGCATCCGCGGCGCATGCCGCGGGAACCTACGTTCAAGCTGAGCAGTTCAACTCCATGGCCACCGGCGCCGCGCCAGCCGCTCCGTGGTCCGTCACCTCGACCGGCGGCGGCTCGGTGATGGTCCGGGAGGTCCCGTTTGCCACCGACAAGAGCGTACGAGTCCAGAAGCTGAGCCCTACCGGCGTGTCCAGCTTGACCACCAGCTTCGCCGAGCAGCGCGGGCGGGTGGTCGTCGAGGCCAAGGTCCTGGCGCGCGAGACGGCCGGGTTCAAGGCCATCCCCTATATTTACGGGAGCAAGGGCGTCGCCGTCGCCTCGGTCGCGTTCCAAGATGGAAACATCAAGGCGTATGTCGGCGGCACCGCGACCCTCATTCAGCCTTTCGCTCGCGACCTCTGGTATCTGGTGCGCGTCGTCGTCGATACCGAGGCTGGCGTATTTGATCTGTATGTCGATGGGGTGCGCAAGCTGCACAACCAGGCTCTGCGCACAGCCACCGATTCGATCAGCCGGGTCACCTATTACATGGATGGCGTGAACACTGGCACGCTCTATGTAGACAACTTCAAGGTCTATAACGAGGCCGACTACATCGGTGTCGCGCCGGCGCCGGTGTTCGATGCGCGAGCCTATGGCGCGACCGGCAACGGGACGACCGCCGATACCAAGGCGATCCAGGCCGCCATCGATGCGGCCGCCGGCACGGGAGGATCGGTACTGCTCACCCAGGGGACTTATCTCAGCGGCACGCTGACCCTGAAGAGCGACATGACCTTCTTTATCGATCCTTCGGCGACCCTGCTTGGCAGCACCCGGGTCACCGACTATCCAGCGCAGTCGCCTGCCACCGGCAACACGCAGCTTAGCAACTGCCAGCGGGCGCTCCTGTACGCGCCAGCGACCACGCAGCTCAGGCTTGACGGCGGCGGCTCGATCGACGGCCAGGGCGACGCATTCTCCGGTCCCGAAGGCAACCGCCCGATGCTCATCTGGGCGGTGCTCTCCAGCAACGTCACCATCCAGAACCTCTACCTAAAAAAAGGCGCGGTCTGGAGCCTGGTGAGCATGGAATCGGATCACGTCCTCATTAGCAACATCAACCTGCAGAGCGACGGCATCACTCACGACGGCATCGATCTTGTGGACGGGTCGGACATCACGGTGCAGAACTGCGCCGTGCGCAGCGGCGATGACGCGATGTGCCTCAAGACCGGGGTGCGGCGCGGGCTGACGAGCGTGACCGTGAAGGACTCGTTCTTCAGCGGCAGCAACGGCGGCTCCAACGGCATCAAGTTCGGGACGGCGAGCTATGGCGCCTTCAAGGACATCCGGGTGCAGGACGACTACGTCAAGGACATCCAGTATGCAGCGATGGCCGTCGAGTCGCGCCAGGGCGCAGACGTAAACGCAGTGGCTTTTCGCCGGATCGAGCTCGCCAATGTCGGCTCGGCCTTCTTCGTCTATCTCGCCCAGCAGGCGAGCACCCATCCGGCCGGCGATGTGCCCAAGCTTGGCACCATGAACGATGTGTCGTTTACAGACATCGCGGGCGCGACCGCCGGCTGGCCAAACTCGCCGCATCAGGGCTCGCTGATCACCGGCCATGTCTATAACGGCACGACCTATCGAATCACCAACCTCGGGTTTACCAACGTCGCGGTCACCTGGCAGGGCGGCCGCACCACGGTGCCGGGCAGCCCTCCCGAGGCGATTCCTAATCAGTATCCAGAGTCCAACATGTTCGGCGATCTGCCGGCCTGGGCCTATTTCCTGCGCCATGTCAGCGGCGTCACCTTCAGCTCAGCGAGCGCGAGTCTCTCGCACGCCGATGTCCGGCCCAAGCTTGTAACCAGTGACGTCATCGACCTGCATGGCGCTCCGTAGCTGCTCGGCATTGCCTCGCAGACCCTGCGCGGACCTGCAGCTACTCTGAATCGGCGGGCGCTTCCGGCCACAGCGCTGCGTGGTGCTGCGCCAGGCTGCTGGTAGACAGCAGGGTCCCGAAGTAATAGCGGGGCACTCCATCGTGGGCCAGCGCGCTCCGCTTAAACAAGAGACCATGCTGGTAGGTCGCGGTCGGCCAGGTCGCCGTGGTGCGGTCGTCCACAAGGACGCTCGTGTCGGGCACAAAGCCGCGCGCCTTGGTCGCCAGCGCCTGGTTGTTGGCCAGCGTCCCGCCGCCGTCCGTGTAGACGGTGGCGAAGCGGCGCCGCGGCGCGCTGCCAGCAAACGAGCCCAGATCGGAGCGCATCCAGCTCTCAAAGTCGCTGCTGTTGCCGTACAGGGAGTCAAGCAAGTACACCTCGGAAATCGGCACCCCGCCGCGCTGGGCGATGCCCGCCGCCGCGGCGTAACCGCCCGAGTGCGAGGCGACCACCACCGGCCCCAGCTTATCGACATCAATCGGACCGAGATCCGCCTGCACCTGCAGCAGCGCCTCTTTGACCAGCGCGCGAAAGCCGTTGGTGACGCCGAGCTGGCCGGGATCGGAGGAGGCGCGATCAAAGGCTACTTCCGGGCACAGCAGGAGCGCGTTGCGGCCCGAGGCCTCCAGCTGCGCGATGAGGTTATAGGCGTTGCGCACCGCGCCCCCGGTCTTGCACGGCTGCCCGCTGGCGGTGGGGCGGACGATGTTGGCGACGCAGTTATTGAAGCCGTGGATGTACACCACCATCGACACGGACGGGGAGGGGACAAAGCCGGTGGGCACGTACAGCAGCGCGCTCGGGTGGTCCGTGGTCTTGGGAAAGGCGCCGGCATCCAGCGTCAGCAGATAGGTCTTTGGCCAGCGCGGCATCGCATCGGCGGTCGGGGTCAAGTCAGCCGCCAGCGCATCCGCCGATGGAGCGAGGACTTCGGCGTCCTCATACGAGCATCCAAGTCCCAGACAGAACAGAGCCGTTCCGAGCCATCTGTGATTGAGCATGGCCCGGCTATAACATGGTCTGGGCAGCCCCGCGCAAACAGAAGCGGCAAGGCTTGGGCGGGACCAGGGCAAGGTCTTGGCTAGGCCCTGGCAAAGCCCCTTGGGCAGGGCCAGGGCAATGTTTTGGCAAGACCCTGGCAAAGCCACTGGGCGTGCCACAGGTAGACTGCGCACCTACGCGGAGACCGTGGACGCTATTTGGACGACGAGGTGGCTCGACTCGGGCCGCAGCGACGAGAAGATCAGCCCCGGTCCCCAAACCTGTTTTTCTGGGAGCCGGCCTACGTGCAGCTCACCCGCTTCCTGCGCCGCCAGCGCGATCGCGAGCAGCTGGTGATCGTGGGCGGCACCTATGAGGGCGACCGCTTTGGCATCGAGCGGGACCTGCAGCGTGCCCTGCGCCGCCTGGGGACGGGGTACCTGGATGTCTTCCTGCTGTTCTGGACGCGCTCGCCGCAGCGGCTGTCGGCCGAGGCGCTGGCCGTCCTGCGGGAGCTCAAGCAGGCGGGGCGGATCGGGGCCTTGGGCTTCTCGACCCACGACCGCGAGCTGGCGGCAGCGGCGATCTGCAGCGGCGACTGGGACGTGGTGATGACCCGCCACAGCGCGGCCCACCCGGGCGCCGAGGAGCGGCTGCTGCCGCTGGCCCGCGAGCATGGGGTTGGCGTCCTGACGTTCAGCGCGGTGTGCTACACGCGCCTGCTGCGGCCTCTGCCCGGCAGCGCCGCCCCGGCCGCGCTGCCTACCGCGGCGGAGTGCTACCGGTACTCGCTGAGCCAACCGGGCGTCACCGCCTGCATCAGCGCGCCACGCCGTTACCGCGAGCTGCGCGAGAACCTGGCCATCCTGCGCGAGCCGCAGCTGGCGCTGTCGCCCGAGCGGGCGGCGGTCCTGCGCGAGCACGGCCGCCTGGTGCGCGACCAGAACCGGCGCTTTGACGCGCTCATTCGCAAGGGTCATGAGGGAAACCAGGAGGCCCCGGCGCCGCAGCAGCTCGGCGAGCTGCTGGCGCTGCTCATGGAGTCCACCGCCGTCCCTGCGGAGCCGGAGTCGGTCCCGGCGCTGTCGGCCCTGGAGCCTGACGATGCGGCGCGGCGCAAGCGCGACCGGCCGCGGCGCGCCGGCAGGGCCCGGCTGGATGGTTCGGTCCAGTAGGGTCGCGGGCAGGCAGCCGATGAACTGCAGCGCAAGCCGGGGCGCGGCAACTGGACGGAATCACTCCCTTTGGCACGGGCTACGGTTCGCACTTGCCGGCGCCAGCGAGTTTGGCGAACATACCAGCATACACTCTGCTCCTCTTACCGCGCTGGAGCTAGCTTTCAGACCGCGGTGTTACGCCGCGGCAGATGATGACAAGCACTGGAATACGCAGTGGCGCGAGCTGCCGCTGGCGGCTCTTCTCAGCTCGCGCACCGCTGCGGAGCAAGTAGCTGCGGTAAGAGCAGCAGGGTGTTGCCCGTTGTCCGAACTCCCCTCTGGGACCGCGCTGGAGCTAGCTTTCAGACCGCGGCGTTACGCCGCGGCAGATGATGACAAGCACTGGATTACGCAGCGTTCCGCGCTGGCGCTGGCAGCTCTTCGCAGCGTGGCTCTCTGCTGCCGAGCAAGTAGCTGCGGTCCCAGAGGGGGACTTCCTTCTTACATGCGGGAGTCGAGATCGTGAGCCTCGCCGCGCTCCTTGTGGAGCTTCGAACCCTGGTCGCTTCGGTGGATGACAACTGGTCCCGCATCCTCGATCTGCTCGAACACCACCAGGATCTCGCCGAGTATGAAGTGGCGCGGTTCTATGTGGCGCGAGCGATGGCGCCCCGGCTCGCCCAGCTGCTGCGCAGCGCCGACCCGCAAGAGCGCCGCCGGGGCGCCCGCGGCGTCGGCCTGACCTGCACCCGCGACGAGGCGGCGCGCCTGCTGCGGCCGGTCATCAAGGACCCCGAGCTGAGCGTGCGCGGGGCGGCGCGGGCGGCGGTCCAGCGTCTGGGCCTTGCTGACGTCGCGCTGCCCGACACCCGCTACACGCCCCGCCGCGGCGCCGATGCCGCGGCCCGGGGACTGTGGAACCCGACTGGCTGGAGCTTCGGCCTGCTCGGGGTTCCCGGACCAGTGCGGCGTAAGCCCCAGGCGCCGCGGCAGACCGCGCGCCTTGCCAAGCTCGGTCTGCCGTTGCTGCACAGCGTGACCGAGCTGGCGCACTGGCTGGGTCTGCAGTCGCCCAAGGAGCTGCGGCGCTTTCAGCGCCCCGGGGCCGGGCCCGGCGCTCCCTATGTCGAGTTCACCATTGCCAAAGCCAGCGGTGAGCCGCGCCGGATCACCGCCCCGCGGCCGCGGCTCAAGAAGCTCCAGCGCCGAATCCTCGACGAGCTGCTCGACAAGTGCGCCACCCACGAGGCGGCGCACGGCTTTGTCCGCGGCCGCTCGGTGGTCACCAATGCGCAGCCGCACGCCGCGGCGGCGCTGGTCATCAAGCTGGATCTGCGCGACTTCTTTCCGACCATTCACTTCCGCCGCGTGGCCGGCCTGTTTCAGCACTATGGGTACGCGCAGGAAGTGGCTGCCGCGCTGGCCTCGCTGTGCACCCACCGGCCGCAGCTCGGCGACGGCCGAACGCTGTGGCCGGGGGTCCTGCCGCAGGGGGCGCCGACCTCGCCGGCGCTGGCCAACCTGCTGTGCCGGCGGCTCGACTCCCGCCTGTGCGGCCTGGCCCGGCGCGCCGGCGCGACGTATACGCGCTACGCCGATGACCTGACGTTCTCGTTCGCTAAAGAGCCGGCGCGGCCGCAGACCCTGGGGCGCCTGCTGTGGTGGGTGGATCAGGTATGCCAGCAGCAGGAAGCGGGCGCCGTCGCTGGCGATCCTTGTTGGGCCGGCCCGTATCCATCCCGTATCCTCATCGCAGGGAGGCAGCCAGCCAAGGCACCGGCAGCGAGCCTGCAGCGGTGATGATGAAAGCGCGTGCTCGACGCTGTGCCGAGCGGGCACTGGCTCTTATGTCAGGCGGCCCGGGCGCCCGGCTGCATCGCCACCGCGCCCGCCGGCCGCGCCAGCACCAGGTACTCAGTGGCCGGCCAGTCCGCTGCGATAAGGCGCGGGATGAAGCGCTGTGCTAGCGTCGCCAGGATCAGCATCGCCTCCATCATCGAGAAGCTGCTGCCGATGCACTTGCGCGGCCCCGCGCTAAACGGGATGTAGGCGTAGCGCGGTCGTCGCTGCTCGGCCTCGGCGTCGAGCCAGCGCTCGGGGAGGAACTCGTCTGGCTGCTCCCAGTAGGCAGGATGGCGGTGCAGGATGAGCGGACTTATGACCACGCCACCGCCCTTGTGGATGCGCTGCTGGCACACCACGTCGTCTTCTTGGACATGTCGGAGGATGAGATACGCCGGCGGGTGCAGGCGCAGGGTCTCGGAGATAACGGCGCGCGTATAGGGCAACTGCTGCAGGTCGTCCGCGCCCGGCACGCGGTCGCCGAGGACGCTTCTGAGCTCACCGTGCAGCCGCGTCGCCACCTCGCGGTGCCGATCCAGGCGCGCCCAGGCCCAGGTCAGCGCCACCGCGGTGGTCTCGTGTCCGGCCAGCAGCATCGTGACCACCTCATCGCGCAGCTGGCTGTCGGTCATGCGGTCGCCGGTCTGGTCATCGCAGGCCGCCATCAGCATGGACAGCAGGTCCTCCGCCTCGGCCGGGCGGGCGCGCTTGGCAGAAATGATCTGATCCACGACCGAGAACAGGGTCGTGCGCGCCTGCCGGAAGTCGCGATCGTAGCGCGTGGGGAGGATCGGGGGCAGCAGACGCAGCTTGGCGAAGCGCTCTGCGAGCTGCGTGTTTAGCAGATCCCAGGAGGCGGCGACCGGCGCCGCCAGCGCCGCCAGCGCGGTCCCGAACAGCGCTTCGCCCACCACCTTGAGGGTCAGCTGCGACATCTCGCGCAGCATCAGCAGCGGCTGGCCAGCTGCCGCCACGGCCTGCCAGCGCTCGGCCGTCGCTACCGCCGCCGCGGTCATCGCCGCGCCCATCTTGGCGAGCCGCTGGCGATGAAAGGCCGGCTGCGCTAGCCGCCGCTGCCGCAGCCAGAAGCTGCCCTCGCTGGTAATCAGGCCGTTGCCGAACAGCCGGCGCAGCATCTTATACGAGCCGTGCTCTTTGGTGTAGTTGCTGGCGTTATCCTGTAAGACCCGCTTGACGCCTTCGGCCCCCGAGATGAAATACGTGTCGGTGAGCCCGTAGCGGTAGCGGGCCACGTCGCCGTACTGTCGCTGGATCGTGCTCCAGCGCGGATAGGGATCTTCGCGTCGCCCGCGCAGCACCGATAAGAGTGAGACGCTCGCGGGACCGCGCGGCTCCACGGCGGCACGGAACTCGGACGCAGTGGCATTGGTGCTTTTCATGGTCATCCTCTCCTGCCGGTTGGGGTGGGGTCACACTCGCCGCGCTCGATGCGCCGCATCTGCCGCTTGCCTTTGTCGGTGCAGAAGGGGGCGAGCAGGGCGCAGCCAAGCTTGGCAAAGTGCAGCACGGCGCGCTCATCGCTCAGGCCGCGCAGCGCGGCGGCAGTGAGCCAGCCGCTGGAGATCATCGAGCTCTGCTCATAAATGATCTCGCTGCGCGCCAGGGCGGCGCGTCGCACAAAGCCGTTGTCGACCAGCGCCGCCAGCATGGCGTCGTGGCGCTGCCGCCGCCGCTGCGCCATCTCGCTCTCCAGCTGCGCCAGCCGCGGCGAGGCACGCACCGCATCGACATACGAGAGGAGCACGAAGCGAAACGCGAGCATGTTGCGCATCGCCCCGAGCGCCGCTTGATACAGCGCGATCAGCGAGAACTTCTCCATCGGCTGGGTGAACACTGTGCGCCGGTTGAGCTCGTAGAGCTCCGTGAGCAGCGCCTCCACCAGGTCGTCTTTGGTGGGAAAGTGGTAGGCGAGGTTGCCCGGGCTCATGGCGGCCGCCCGCGCCACATCGCGCACCCCAACGCGGCTGAGCCCATGCTCGTTGAACAGCGTGCGGGCGATCGCAAGGATGCGCTGGCGGGTCTCGCTCATCCATCAAGATTAGGACGATGACCTAATCGCCGCAAGCAAGCTTTAGAACAATGTACTAAACCAGCCGACTCCAGGCGGAGAGCGACCCGGAGCAGCGATCGGCCAGCGGCCGCCGCAAATATCGCTCGATCCGACTACAGGCAGTGAATGAGCATCCGATAGCTGGAGCAAGCGGTGGAGATGTCGGCGTATTCGTTGTAGGGGCGCGGCAAGCGGCAGTGCTCGATCGGATCGGGCCAGGCGCCGCCGGTCGCGAGGTCGGTGTAGCCGCCGCCGTAGGACATCCAAACCGTGACCTCGTAGTCACGGCTGCGGTTGTTGAAGGTGAGCTTCAGCGTCGCCCCGCGGGGCACGTCGATCGCCTTGGGGACCACGTCCATCCGACAGGTGTTGTCGACGTAGATGGCGACGCCCTGGGCGCTGGGGAAGGCCAGATCCGGCGCGGCGGCCAGATCGGCGGCGGCGGCCAGATCGGCGACGGCGGCGAGGTCGGCGGCGGCCAGATCACGCGGCGCGGCGAGGTCCGTGGAAGCGGCGAGGTCGGCGCGCATCAGCGCCAGGTCGCCGCCGCCACCGGCATCGGGCGGACCGTCCTGCGCCATATCAGGGGCGGCGCCGCCGTCGGCCATCGGTATGGCGGCATCCTGCCCTCCCGCCGGGCGCGCGCCGCCCGAGCTGCAGGCCCCGAGCGCCAGGCTCAGCCCGCCGAGCAGCGCGAGCTGACCGACGGGAAGTCGGCGGCGGACGGGACGGCGGTTCGCGCGCGGCGCAATCTGAGCAATCACCGTCATGGCCCGGCAACATAGCACGATACAAGCAGCCGGGCGCTAGGATATCCTCGCGCCCGACCTCTGCACTCCCCAAGAACTCCGCGGGCACTTCCTGCCGCTTTTTGGGAGTGGGAGCCAACAGAGAGGACCTGGAACCCGCTTGGAATCGTCTTGAGAGCCCCGGCGACCGCCTGGAAGGAGACTTATGCGTCTTGACTCGCAGCGACACCTTTTTGCCATTCCCGATGAGGTTACGTATCTAAACTGCGCGTATATGGGGCCGCTGCCGCGCGCCACGGTCGCGGCGGGTGAGGTCGGCCTGCGGCGCAAGGCGCAGCCGTGGCAGGTGACGGCGCCGGACTTTTTCACCGAGTCCGAGACGGCCCGCGGACTGTTTGCCGCGCTCATTGGCGCCACGGCCGAGGATGTCGCGCTCATCCCTTCGGTGAGCTACGGAGTCGCCATCGCCGCCGGCAACCTGCCCCTTGCCGCCGAGCGGCACATCCTGCTGCTCGCAGAGGAGTTTCCCGCCGATGTGTATCCCTGGCGCGAGCTGACCCGCGAGCGGCCCGGTGCGATCGTCACCGTGCCGCGACCTGCGGATCATGACTGGACCGCCGCGATCTTGAGTCGGATAAACTCCCAGACCGGGATCGTGGTCGCGCCCAACTGTCACTGGACCGATGGCGGCTGGATCGATCTATGCCGCATCGGCCAGCGGTGCCGCGAGGTCGGCGCCGCCCTCGTCGTGGACGCCACGCAGTCGCTCGGCGCCGCGCCGCTCGATGTCGCCGCGGTGCAGCCGGACTTTCTGGTCGTCGCCGCCTATAAGTGGCTGCTGTGTCCGTACAGCACGGGCTTTGTCTACGTCGCGCCGCGCCATCAGCAGGGCCGGCCGGTGGAGCAGGCGTGGCTCGGCCGTGGTGGCAGCGAGAACTTTGCAACCCTGGTCCACTATCGCGATGACTATCAGCCGGGGGCGCGCCGTTTCGATATGGGCGAGCGGGCCAACTTTGCCCTGATGCCGGCCGTGATCGCCTCGCTGCGGCTGCTGCTGGAGTGGGGCGTGGCGAACATCGCCGAGAGCCTCGGTGAGCGCACCGAGCAGATTGCGGCGCAGGCGCAGCAGCTCGGCTGCGCGGTCAGCCCTGCGGCTCTACGCGCCCGGCACATGCTCGGGCTGCGCTGCGAGCGGCCGGTCCCGCAGGACCTGGCTGCTCGGCTGGCGGCGTCGCAGATCTATGTCAGCCTGCGCGGCAGCGCGATCCGCGTCTCGCCGCACCTTTACAACACCGAAGCCGACATCGAGCGTCTGTTTGCAGTCCTGCGGCGCGTGCTGTAGCTAGAACTTTAGCCGATCCATCTCGCTGCCGAGGAAGTCGGGGGCCAGATGCGCATAGATCATCGTCAGCTTGATATCGCTGTGACCGAGAATCTTCTGCAGGGCAACTAGGTTGCCCCCTTGCATCACATAGTGGCTGGCGAACGAGTGGCGGCAGGTGTGAAAGGGGTGCGCCGGGACTCGCACCCCCGCGGCTCGCAAGAGGCGCTCGCAAGAGGCGCGGCAGCCCGAGCAGCGCGTGCGTCGAGCGGCCGCGGCCGCGCTCCACCGGGAAGACCAGCCCGTCGGGAGTCAGCGGGCAGTGCGGTCGCCAGTCCTGCAGCACGGGCACGCAGGCCGCCGGAAGGCGCAGGTGGCGGCTGCGGCCGGACTTGGGAGCTGTCTTGTAGCTGCGCGCGATGGTCAGGCGCTGACTCGCAAGATCGAGGTCCTGCCAGCGCAGCCCGAGCAGCTCGCCCTTGCGCAGGCCGGTGTGCAGGGCCAGGTGGACGCACGCCGCCAGCAGGCGGTCGCGCCGGGTGCCCGTGGACAGCTCGGCGGCGCAGCGCAGGATGCGGGCCGCTTCCTCCTGGCTGAAGAAATCAGCGCTCGCCGGGGCTGGCGGCCGCTCGACTCCGCGCACCGGGTTGTGCGGCACAAGCTGCAGCCGCTGCGCCCACGAGAACATCGTGCTCAGGTAGGCCAGCGCCGAGCGCACGCTGGCCGGCGAGCGGCTGCGCCCGAGCTCATCGCGCGCGCGCTGGATATCGGCCGGCTGGAGCGCATCGGCCCGCTGGCAGCCCAGAGTCGGCAGCACCCGCCGCAGGCACTTGCCGGCATGGGCTCGATACGCGGTCAGATCTTTTATTCGCGGCCGGCTGTATTCGCGCAGGAATCGCTCGGCCAGCTCGGCCAGGGTCGGGGCCGGCGGCGGCGGCTCGGGGATGCCGATGAGGCAGCGCGCGACGCGGCTCTCCACCGCCAGCAGGTAGCGTCGCGCCAGCTCGCGAGTCGGCTGGTGGCAGGCCCGCATGCGGCGGGTGCCGTCCACGTCTTTATAACGGACGTACCAGCGAGTCCCGCGGCGTACGATGTCCCCCATGGCTGGCGATCGGCGCTCCCCGGGACATCGTAGCACGGTCCGCGTATCCCCAGCGTATCCATGCTGCAGGCAGAAGTCTGCGACGGGGATTTTTTTTGCCCGCCGATCTTGGCGCGCTGCGGCGGCACCAAGCCGGGGAAATGACAGGGTTTTTCCGGGTGCCCGGCTGGCATCAGGTATGCCAGCAGGAGGGCTTTACCGAAAACGCCGCCAAGCGGCGCATCCTCCGACGCAGCAACCAGCAGCGCATCACCGGCATCGTCGTCAATGCCGGGCTGGCGATCCCGCGCGCCGCGCGCCGCGAGTTCCGCGCCACTTTGCACAACTGCCGTCAGCACGGGGTGGCCGCGCAAGCGCGCGGGCGCAAGGACTTTGCCGCCTATCTGCTCGGCTTTGCCTCGTATGTGAAGATGGTGCAGCCGACGCTCGGCAACAAGCTGCTGCAGGAGGTGCGCGCCGTCTTGCGTGAGGACAAGGCCAAGCGCCTCGCCGGCGGTCAGAGCCCCGGCTAAGGGGCCAGGCGCGCGCGGCCTCAAGCCGCGGTCACATCACTGGGATCTGAGAGTGCTCTTGGCTAGCTTGAGCTATCTGGGGCAGTGAGGTGCTTGAGGGCTTCGCGCTGACTGAGGGGGCTGAGCTCGGCGCGGTGCTCGCGCACGTAGTCCAGCACCCACTGCGGCGCGGTGCGTGCATACTGCCGCAGCGCCCAGCCCACGGCCTTGCGCAGGAAGAACTCGCGCGAGGGCAGGGCGGGCGCCAGACAGTCGGCCAGCAGGGCCGGGTCGGTGTCCTTTTTCAGCTGCAGCTGGCACAAGATGGCGCTCCGCCGCTTCCACAGGTCGTCGCTGCGACTCCAGGCACGCATCACCTGGGCAACCGCCTGCGGCTCTTTGCGCAGCAGCCCGCCCAGCCGATGCGCCGCCAGGACATCGACATAGTCCCACCAGGCCCCACTTACGATCATCTCCTCGTACATCGGCAGCGTGTCGAGATCCTGGAACGGCCGCGCCAGCCGGTGTCCGCTGAGCTCGACGGCGGCGTAGCGCTCCTCGCGAAACTGCGCCCGGCGAAACAGCGCAAGGACCTCCTCCCGCCAGCGCGGCGCCGAGTCGAAGTGCCGCGGCGCGAACAGCCGGCTGAAAATGGCGCGCATCGGCACCGCCGGCACCCCGTGGTAGGGCATGGCGGACTTCATGTACGCCTGCATGCTGGCGGCGCGGGCGGGATCGGCAGCTCGCTGCAGCTCAGCGCGCAGCTGCAAAAGCAGGTCGGGATCGGGCGTGGTTTGAGCCATTTGGTGCGTCATACCGGCCAGAGCAAGCGGCGGTCAATAGGACGGTGCGGCTGCCGGTGTGGGGTCAGTGTATATTAGGTTGTATACGCGCTCGCGCAGGCGCGGTAAGTTCCCCGCGCTTAGGCTTAAGGCAAAAGGAGCTCTTACATGCAATCGACCTTTGCGATGACTCTCACTGCAGGCGCTACGCTCACCTCGTTCCTTATCGCCTCGACAGCGCCGAGCTATGCCCAGGCTCCGCCAGCAGCGCAGGCGACGGCGCCCGGTGCCAGCGTCAGCGTGGATGCCAACCCCGGCCAGGTGCAGGGCCAGATTCTGGTCAATCCGCCGGGTGGACCTCCTGGAGCTCCGACCTACCAGAGCTATCCGCAGGGATATCCGCAGGCGTATCCGCCCCCGCCGCCCGGTGCCTATCCGCCAGGGTATGCGCCAACCTATCCGCAGGGCTACTATCCGCCCGCGTACCTGCAGCCGCGCCAGCGGACGCCGATCCGCTACGAGATGAAGCCGCTTTACAACCTGATTATCGCCGGCTCGATCGTGCTCGGCGCCTCCTACCTGACCACCGCTGGGATCGCCGGCTATGTAAACGCTCTGAACTGCTCGGGCAAGGTGTCGTGCAGCGGCTTGTACTGGCCATGGTACGTGCCGGTCGTCGGTCCGTTCATCTATTTCGGGGTCGCCAACAGCCAGGACGCGGCGCTATTCAGTCCGCTGCTCATCCTGTCGGGACTGGCGCAGGCTGGCGGTCTGGCGATGCTGATCGCCGGCTCCGTGGCGCGCCACCGGGTGCCGGTCTATGCCGACGAGCCGCTGCGCGTCACCGTGGCCCCCTACCTGACCCCGACGAGCGCCGGGCTGCAGGCGCTGGCGACGTTCTAGCCCGCTGGTCCACCGGGGCCTGTGCTGGCCCCGGGCTCAGTGGAAGCTGCGCACGGGCGCGGCGATCGGCTCGCGGGCAAGAGGCGAGCCGCGCAGCCCTTCGGCGAGATCCTGAAACTGCAGACTCTTGATGCTCACCGAGCTGTTCTGACGCTGCAGCTGCCCTTCGACGAGCAGCCCGGCGGCGCCGAGCAGCACGGGGCGATACTGCTCAAAGACCGGCGGGGCGACGATCAGGTTCAGCAGGCCGGTCTCATCTTCCAACGTCATGAAGAAGAAGCCGCGCGCGGTGGCCGGGCGCTGGCGGACGATCACCAGCCCGGCCGCCCGCACGAGCCGCCCGTCGGGCTGCGCCGTCAGCTCGTGCGCCGTCGCCACGCCCTGCGCGCGCAGCGCTTGCCGGCACAGCGCCATGGGGTGCGGACCGACCGTGATCGAGGTCCCGTGATAGTCGGCCTGGATGCGCTCGGCGAGCGACATGGCGGGCAGCGGCGAGCGGGCGTCCACCGTCTCGCTGAGCAGCCCGCCGCGGCTGGCGACGAGCTCACTTACCTGCCACAGCGCATCGCGGCGGGTCGGCTTCTCGCCGAGGCTGGCGAAGGCGCCGATCTCGGCCAGGGTGGTCAGCTCGGCGGCGCTGAGCTCGGGGCAGCGCCGCTGCAGCTCGCCGATCGAGCGGAACGGGCCGCTGGCGCGCGCCTGCACCAGCGCGTGCCCGGAGCTCTGCGACAGTCCGCGCACAAAGCGGAGCCCGATGCGCAAGGACTGGGCGGGGCGGTGACCGGCCGGCCGCGCGTGCTCGGCGCCCGACCGGCCCGCTGTCGCACGGTCATCGCCGGACTCGATGAGGCAGCGCCAGTCCGAGGCGTTGACGTCCACCGGCCGGACCCGCACGCCGTGCCGCTGCGCATCTTTGACCAGCGTTGCCGGATGGTAAAATCCCATCGGCCAGGCGTTGAGCAGCGTCGTGTAGAACACCGCCGGGTGGTGGCCTTTCAGGTACGCACTGGCGTAGGCGAGGATGGCGAAGCTTATGGCGTGCGACTCGGGGAAGCCGTACTGCGCGAACGAGGTGATGGCGGCGACAATCTGTTCTTGCGCGTCGGCGTCCAGGCCGTTTCTGGTCATGCCCGCCCGCAGCTCGCTGACCAGGGCCAGCATGCGGCTCTGGCTGCGCTTGCTGTCCATGGCGCGCCGCAGCTGCTCGGCCTGGCCACCGGAGAAGCCGGCGGCGACCATCGCCACCCGCATGATCTGCTCTTGAAACAGCGGGATTCCCAGCGTCCGCTCCAGGATCGGCCGCAGCGAGGGGTGCGGGTAGGAGACGGCCTCCTGACCGCAGCGCCGGCGCAGGTAGGGGTGGACCATCTTGCCGATGATGGGACCGGGGCGGATGAGCCCGACCTGCACCACCAGATCATAGAAGCGGCTCGGCTGCACGCGCGGCAGGATGGCCATCTGGGCGCGGCTCTCGACCTGGAAGACTCCCACGGTATCGGCCTGCTGGAGCTGGCGGTACACTAGCGGATCGTTATCCGGAAGGGCGGCGATGTCGAAGGGGACTCCATCGTGCTGCGGCACCAGCCGCACGGCCTCTTCGAGCGCCGCCATCATTCCCAGGCCGAGCAGATCGATCTTGACGATTCCCAGCTCGGCGCAGTCCTCTTTGTCCCACTGGATGACCACCCGCCCGGCCATGGTGGCCGGCTGCAGCGGCACGACCTCATCGAGACGACCGGCGGCGATGATCATCCCACCGGGGTGCTGGCCGATGTGGCGCGGCAGATCCTGAATCTCGCCAAAGACCTGGGCCAGCTGCGCCACTCGTTCGTCGTCCAGAGCCAGTCCGGCGCGAGCCAGCTGACGGTGCAGCGGCGGGGCGGGCTCTGCGGGCTCGTCTGCGGACTCCACGGCGGCGGCGTCTTCGGACTCGGCGGCCGGATCTTCATAGTGGCTGAGCTGCGCCGATAGCTTATCGAGCACCTCGGGATCCAGCCCCAGCACCTTGCCGATGTCGCGCACCGCGCTGCGCCCGCGATAGCTTATGACGACTGCGGTGAGCGCGCAGCCGTGGGCGCCGTACTTGCGGTAGAGATACTGAATCACCTCCTCCCGCCGGCTGCCCGAAGGCAGATCGAGGTCGATGTCTGGCCACTCGCCGCGTTCCTCGGAGAGGAAGCGCTCGAACAGCAGATCCATCTTCAGCGGATCGCAGGCAGTGATGCCGAGCGCGAAGCACACCGCGGAGTTGGCGGCGCTGCCGCGGCCCTGCACCAGGATGCCGCGGCTCTTACAGAACTGGATGATGTCCCAGACAATCAGGAAGTATCCCGAGAGCCCCAGCTTGGCGATGAGCACGAGCTCGCGCTCGAGCTGGGCCCGCGCCCGGTCGGTATACGGGCGGAAGCGCGCCGGCGCGGCGTCGAAGGTGATGGCGCGCAGAAAGTCGTGCTGGCTGTCGCCGGGGGGCAGCGGGAAGTCGGGGAACTTGTAGCCGAGATCGGCCAGGGTGAAGCGGCAGCGCGCGGCCAGCTCGGCGGAGTAGGCGACGGCGGCCGGCAGCTCGGGCAGCAGCGCCGCCATCTCGCTCGGGCTCTTGAGGTGCCGCTCGGCGTTGCGCAGCAGGTGGGTGCCGGCGGCGGCAAGCGTCACTCCCTCGCGCACGCAGGTCAGCACATCGCACAGCAGCAGCTTGTCCGGCGCGGTCATGCGCACGTCGTTGGTGAGCACGAGCGGTACCTGGTAGGTGCTGGCCAGCGCCAGCAGCGCGGCGTTGCGGCGGTCTTCCTGCTCATCGAGGTGTACCTGCAGCTCGACCGCCAGGTTGCGCGGTCCAAAGACCCCGAGCAGCTCATCGAGCGTGCGGGCGGCTTGCTGGGAGTCCTTGCGATCGAGCGCGGTCCCAAGGCGGCCCTCGGCGCCGCCGCTAAGGGCGATGAGCCCCGAGGCGTACGCTTCGAGCTCGCCTACGGTCAGGGGGGCCGCATCGGCGCCGGTGGCGCGCGGGCGCATCTTCTCGCGGGTGAGCAGCCGGCACAGGTTACGGTAGCCGGCGGCGTTTTCGCACAGGAGGAGCAGCGGGTGGCCGTCTACGCTCACCTCGGCGCCGCAGATCGGCCGCACGCCCGCCTGCTGCGCCGCCTTGGCGAAGCGCGGCGTGCCGTACAGACCCCCGCTATCGGTCAGGGCCAGCGCGGTGTATCCGAGGGCGGCGGCGCAGGTGGCCAGCTCCTCGGGGAGGGCGGTGCCGGTGAGGAAGCTGAAGGCGCTCTTGCAGCGCAGTTCGACGTAGGGAATCACGGGCAGCGCTCCGGATGCATCGGTGAAAGAGGGGTTCCTCGGGTCGGCAGGCCGATCGTCGCGGCGCGACTGACAGCTCAGTCGTAGCGGGCGTCCAGGTACCAGCGGTCGGCGCGCAGGTCGTGAAACAGCCGATACAGGCCGCCGTCGTGAAGCTCGACATCGTAGTAGTCGCGCAGGGTGGTTGCGCCGCCGCCGGCGCGCAGCCTGTAGGGACCGCCGCAGCGGCGCACCGGACCGGCGACCGCCTCGGTGTGAACGAACTCGACGAGCGCCCCGCGCGCCTTCACCGTGGCGGCGGGCGGCGGGCGCAGCACATGCGTGGCCAGAAGGTGCGGCGGCGGCTCGGGGGCGAGCTCGGACTCGGCGGCCAGGGATGGCACCCGGCCCGGCGCTGGCGGCGGCTCGACAAAGGGGATAAGCGCCGCCTGGCCGGGCAGGTGGGTGTCGGGGACCACCGGGGTGCCGACGCGATCCTCGCCGCACAGCGCCTGCAGGCGGGCCAGGGTGACCGCCAGGCGCTCGGGCTGCGGACCGGCGGGGGCGAACAGCGACATCTGCACCGCCCGCGGCCGCGACGGCTGCGTCCGCACCGTCAGCGCGCGCACCGGCGCCGCCGGCGGCCGCGCGGCCAGCATGAGGCGGGCCAGCTCCAAGAGCGTGGCGACCTCGCGCGTCGGCGCCGCCACCGCCACCCGGCGCTCCTCGCTGCCGCGCGGCGCGAGCTCCAGGTGCAGGGTGAAGTCGCCGCAGGCCTGGCACAGGGCGCCGAGCCGCGACACGGTGCGATCGAGGAGGCCGCGCAGGAGGAAGGCCAGCGGCTCCAGGTTGTCGACCGCGTCATCGAGCTCCACCGACTCGCTGATCAGAAGCGGCGGCGGCGTCGGCGCCAGCGGCGTCTGATCCTCGCCGCAGGCCAGGCGGTGCAGGGCCGGACCCTGGGCGCCGAGGCGCGCGGCCAGCTGGCGACGCGGCAGCGCTGCGAACTCGCCGATGGTGTGCAGGCCCCAGCGGGCGAGCAGGGCGGCCTGCGCTGGCAAAAGACCAAGCGCACTCAATGGCAGCGGGGCCAGGGCCGCCCGCTCTTCCGCGGACTTTACGCAGGTGGCACCCAGCCGGCAGCGGGCCAGCAGGCGGGCGGTTGCTTTATTATCGGCGAGCGCCACGTTGATGCGCAGCCCGACTTTCTCGGCGTGCCCGCTCAGCGCCGCGCTCAGCGCCTCCTCCGTGGGAAACAGCTGCCCGAGGTCGCCCACCTCGAGCAGCACATGGTCGTCCTGGCGCTCGATGCACGGCGAGAACGCCGAGGCCACGTCATACAGCGCATCACCGGCTGCGGTGAGCAGCGCCGGCGTCGAAAGGCGCACGGTCAGCTCGGGGCACACCGTCCGCGCCTGCGCCACCGTCTGACCGGCGCGGACGCCGCTCTTGCGC
This sequence comes from Polyangia bacterium, assembly GCA_044222245.1. Classification (GTDB taxonomy): domain Bacteria; phylum Myxococcota_A; class Polyangia; order Palsa-1104; family JAEUJZ01; genus CALFML01. Next base: position 110,575 of record JBGANQ010000011.1, read on the forward strand.
GCGGCCAGGGCGGCGGCGAGGATGGGCGACCGCTCGCCGCTGCCAGCGGTCACCACGAGCGCGCTGCCGAGCAGCGCAGGCTCGGCGCGCAGCACCGCTTGCAGGGGCAGGACCGGGACGGCAAGGCAGGCGATGCGCGACCTGGGGGGCACTGTCACCTCACTTGCGCAGCGTCAGCAGCTCGGCATCCCCCGGCGGGCCGAGGCGGCTGCGCTGGACAGCGATGCGGGTGCGCTGGCTGTGCAGGCGCAGGCGACCGCCCGGCGCGCTCTCCCAGATCCCCTGTCCCTCGTCGCAGCCCAGGGTCACCGCGGCGAAGCTGCCGGTCACCGGGCGATCGGCGATGCACAGGATGGTCGTGCCGGCCTTCTCCGCCCGCTGGGTCAGCCGCGGCCACACCTGATCGGTCCGCGTCAGTGAGGCCGCCGGCCCGGTTACCCCGGCCAGGTAAATTGCCACCAGGCCGAAGCCCCCCGCGCCCAGCAAGAGATCGAGGGCCTTGAGACCATCTTTGCCACTTTTTACCCGTACCCACAGGGTCCGCGCCAGGTCCACCCCTAGCTGCTGCGCCGCCTGCGGGTCGAGCGCGTCGGCGGCGTCGATCAGCGCCACCAGCTCGCCGCGGCGCGTCGCTCCCGCCAGGGCGCGCAGGGTCACTGACATCTTCCCGCTGAGACCGACGACCTCGACGAGCTTGCCGCGCGGCAGGCCGCCCTGCAGCGCCGCATCGAGGCTGCCCAGGCCCAGTGCGATCGGCGGCTTGGCCACTCCAGTGCGGGGGGCCTGGGCGGAAATGACCTGTCTGAGGTTGGCGATGACCGCGGCCGTGGAGGCGGACGCGCCTGACCTGACATATGTTCAGGTTATAGAATCAGGCGTTCAGGTCAAGGTAAAATTGGTAAAAAATCCGCGCGATTAGGTAAAAATTACCGTTCAAATACCTGGGAAAAACCCTCTTTGCTCTGCCCCCCCAGGGAACCGCCAGGCCCTGGCCGACCCTGGGCGCGCCCGGGTCCACCTCGCGCGCCTTTGCGGATGACAGTACGGCAAGCGGGGTTGTATAGCTTCGTCACTCACCATGGGAGTGACCCCCCGATGCAACCGGTACTCGCTTCATTTTCCACTCGGAGAGCGCGGGTGCCGCGTTCTTGCGCCCTGCTGCTTGGTCTGCTGCTTTTCTGCTGCGCTGCCACCGCGCAGGCCCAGATCCAGTTCGGCCAGCTCCAGGGCACTGTAACCAACCAGCGCACCGGCCAGCCCTTCCCGGGGGTCACTGTCCAGGTAACGGGGGCCGCGCTGCAAGGGGATCAGACCGAGGTCACCGATCGCGCCGGCCGCTACCTTATCACCCAGCTGCCGCCCGGTGACGGCTACACGGTGCGCTTCTACTTCAACGACGTTGTCGTCGAGCGTCCCGGCATCCGGCTGACCCAGAACAAGACCCTCACCATCAACGCCACGGTGCCGGAGAAGCGGGCCAGCGGCGGCGACCGGATTGTCATCCGCGAGCGCGCCCCCAACGTCGACACCGCCAGCGCCAACACCGGGGTCGAGATCAACCAGGAGATCCTGCAGAACACGGCGGTGCGCGGGCGCACCTATGAGTCGGTGCTCAGCCTGGCTCCCGGTGCCGCCGACGTGGCGCCGCGCGGCGTCTCGGGCGGCGATGTCGGGGTGTCGTTCTCCGGCTCGGGCGGCAACGAGAGCACGGTGCTCATCGATGGCCTCAGCACCACGGATCTCGCCTTTGGGTTGGTCTCGACGCAGCTGCACCAGAACTTCATCCAGGAGGTCAACGTCATCTCCGGTGGCTACCAGGCCGAGTACGGTCGCTCTACCGGCGCCGTCATCACCATCGCCACCAAGTCGGGCAGCAACGAGTTCCACGGCAGCGTGTTCGGCTCGGTGGCGCCGTTTCAGGCGCAGGCGCAGGCGATTGCCCGCCTGGGCGAGGCCATCGCCACCCGCACCCGCATCCTCAACCAGTACGACTTCGGCTTCGATCTGGGCGGTCCGCTGGTCAAGGACCGGCTGTGGTTCTACGTCGGCTTCGCCCCGACCTTCACGACCACCGTCACCGACCGCTCGATCCGCGTCCAGCAGCCCGAGCCGGACCCCGACTATCAGACCCCCGCCTATCTGTCGGATCCGGTGCTGGTCGACGGACTGCGCAACCTGGCCCGGCGCACCGTCGAGATTCCCGCGCGCAGCCAGCAGATCCAGGAGTCGCGGCGCATCTACAACTGGATCGCCAAGCTGCAGATTAACCTCAGCCCAGATCACAACATCATCCTTGGCTACATCGGCTCGCCGCAGTTCGGCAGCGAGTACGGCTCGGGCAGCGGCTACAGCACGACCGGCAGCAGCAACCCCTACTCCAGCGATCTGTTCGCCCAGCACATCAGCCGCTCGGCGCAGGTCCACGACCTGACGGCGCACTACATCGGCAAGTTCCTGGATCGCAAGCTGCAGCTCGACATCCTGTACGGCTTCCACTACGTCCACCAGGAGGAGCTGCCCGATGCCATCGACCTGCAGCAGATTCGCTACCGCGCCCCCGGCGAAAATCCCTACTCACTGGCCGACTTCGAGAACATTCCCGAGTGTCTGCGCCGCGGCCAGGGTGCGCAGTCGTTCAACCCCTGCCCGGTGACCGACTACACGCGCGGCGGCTTTGGGCAGTACACCCCGCTGCGTACGATGCAGCGGCACTCGCTGCAGGCCTCGCTGACGTATTTCTTGCGGGCGCTCGGCAATCACGCGTTGAAGCTCGGTCTGGACTTTGAAGACGGACAGCTCGACAACACCAAGAAGTACACCGGCACCGACTTCGACCCGGGCGACCCGTTTAGCGGCCGCATCACCTGGGAGACCGACGCCACCGGCGGCGGCCTGCGCATAAGCCGCGGCTACGCCCTCTCGCGACCCAATAACTTCTACGGTCAGCCCGGCGTCCCCTGCGCCGGACAGGACGGCCGGTTCTGCTACCCCGACTTCCGCGCCGAGACCGAGACGCGCAACTGGGGACTGTACCTGCGCGACAGCTGGAACTTCGGTCCGCTGCCGGGTCTTGTGTTAAACGCCGGCGTCCGCTGGGAGCTGCAGGAGCTGTTCGCCACCGATCACAGCCGGGCGATCTTTCTCACCGACAACGTCGCGCCGCGCCTTGGCCTGGCCTATGACCTGACCAAGAAGGGCCGCTCCAAGCTGTACTTCAACTATGGCCGCTTCTACGAGTCCATTCCCATGGATCTTAACGACCGCATCTTCAGCGAAGAAGGCTTCCTGCGCGGTCGCGGGTTCGCGGGCGACTGTCCGCGAGTGGCGCTGCAGGCCGGCGGTCGCCCGGTGCCCGTGCCTTCGGCCAGCGCCGCCGCTCCCTGCAGCCTGGACACGCCGCGGCTGTCGGGCGGCTCGTACGGACCGGTGGCGCCGGGGCTGCGCGGCCAGTACGTGGACGAAGTGGTGGCCGGCGCGCAGTTTGATGTCGGCGCCGATATCGTCCTTGGCGCCTTTTACACCTACCGCCAGCTCGGCACGATCGTGGAAGACCTGTCGGTGGATGGCGGCAGCAACTACTTTATCGCCAACCCCGGGATCGAGCCCGATCCGGCGGTCGCCCAGCAGCTCGAGCAGGCCGCGCGCGCCGCCGCCGATCTGGCCGCCCGCAGCCCCGGCAACGAGGCGCTGCAGGCCGCCGCCAGCCTGGCCAGTGATCGCCTGAATGTCTACAAGGCGGCGGTCCTGTTTCCCAAGCCGCAGCGCGACTATCACGCGGTGACTTTCACCGTCAACAAGCGGTTCTCCAACCGCTTCTCGGTGATCTCCAGCTACACCTACTCGCGGCTGCTCGGGAACTATCCGGGGCTGTTTTCGCCCTATGTGAACCAGCTCGATCCGAATATCTCTTCGCAGTACGACATCATCGACCTCACCGCCAACCGCAACGGACCGCTCAACAATGATCGGCCGCACAACTTCAAGCTCACCGGCTACTACGCTCAGCCGCTTACCCGCATCGGCGGCACCCTGACCCTGAGCCTCACCTTCACCGCGATCTCGGGGCGACCGATCCAGGTGCTGGGGGCGCACATCGCCTACGGTGGGCGGCAGACGCTCATCCTGCCCTCGGGCTCGGCCGGGCGGACGCCGATGATCACCCAGCTCGACCTGCATGTGGGCTACGATCAGAAGCTCGGCAAGCAGGCCAAGCTGTCGGTGTTTGTCGATGTGATCAACGTCTTGAATCAGCAGCAGGTGACCAACGTCGATGACGAATACACCTTCTCGATCGTAAACCCGATCCTGGGCGGTCGCCCCGCCGACCTGCGCCACCTGCGGCCAAACGACGGCGGGCCGCTGATCGTAAACAGCAACTACGGTCAGCCCACCGCCTTCCAGGCCCCGCTGCTTTTGCGGCTGGGCGGTCGCTTGTCGTTTTAAGGGCCGCGCGCGTGATAAGATATCAAGAGGAGACAGCTTCATGAACCCGACCCGCGACCGTGTCTGGCTGAGCCGAGCGCTCGGCCTGCTCTTTGTAACCTCGCTAGCGGTGCTGCCAGGGTGCGCCGAGCTCAATCAGGTGCTGCAGCAGGTGGGCGGCGTCGGCGCGGGCGGCGGCAGCAACGCGCAGCGGCCGACGGTCACGGCGACCCCGATGCAGCTTACGCGCTACCCAAACATGAACCAGCTCGGGGCCTACTACTGCCCGATGGTGATTCAGGATCAGATCGCGCGCCTTGGCTGCGCCGTGGCGCTCGGCCCGCCGCCGCCGCGCGATCAGCTGGTGTTTCAGTTCGGCACGACGATCACGGTCAGAAACCCCAACAACTTCCCGGTGCCGGCGCTCGATGTGCTGCTCGCCGTCAAGCTCTTCACCGGCCAGGCCACCGAGGGCGTCGGCGCCGTCTGCGTGAGCATGTGCGGCACCTCGGATCCGAGCTGCACCGGCCAGCCCAAGCCCGGCGCTTGCACCGCCGGCGGCCCCGGCATCCGCACCCTGAATGACTTCGTCGCCGCGGTCCCCGGCCTCATCGCCGGCCTGGCCAGCGGCGCGGTGCAGAACGAGCTGCGCAAGTCCCAGATCGTCGCGCGCGGCGATGTCAGCCTGAACCTGACGTTCTCTTTGGGCATCGACCAGGCGCTGCGCATCATCCAGAAGGTCGTCACGCGCTACGTGCAGGACATGCTGCAGCAGCGCCGTCCGACCCTGGAGATCCCGGTCTCCGGCGAGGGGACGGTGTTCGTCCAGCTGCCCGTGCTGGGTCGCATCGGCGTCGGCTTCGGGCCGCTGCAGACGACCTGGCGTATCCTGTAGCGCTGCCTTCGCCCCGCACCTCGCGCCGCCGCGCCCCGCGGTCTGCCGGTGGCGCTCCCCTCGGTCCTACTTGGTGGTCCCTACAGACGTCGGCGCCAGCCGGCACCAGCTCTCTGCTGCTGCCTGCTCGATGGCGGTGAAGATGCGGCCGCAGGTGGGGGCGGTGCTCTTGAAGGTCTGCCGGAGGATCATGGACTGGATCGGATCGGCGCAGGTCAGCACGCCGATGTGGCGGCCGGCCTGCTCCCAGGCCTGGAAGATCTGCTCGAGCGCCACCTGAGTGACTGGCCCCCACTTGGGCGGCGCCTCGCGCATATCGAGCAGCAGTCCCTTTGCCACCAGCCGCGGCCGCCGCGCCAGGTCACTGAGGAGAGCGACCTTCTGCTGTGCAAAGCCCGCTCCCTCTTCCCGCGTGACATCAGGTCGCATCCAGATTCGGCACACCGCGATTCCGTGCGTCAGCACGATCTCGAAGTTACCGCCGGTTGCGAAGGTGATCATGGACCGCTTGCGCTAGCTTGGATGGCTCACGCCGGCGGGCGGGTCTTCTTGAACGCGTCGCGCTCGCCGATGCCCTTGTACCAGCTATCGACGTTGGCGAACTTGCTGACAGTGACGCCGACCATGCCAAGCTGGTAGATCGACTCGGCCACCGCGATATCGGCGATGGAGAGGGTGTTGCCGACCAGGTACTTCTTGCCGGCGAGGGCATTGTCGAGGTACTGGAACACCGGGTCGCAGGCCTGGACCGCCTGCTGGAACGCTGCCTCATCGGCCGGCTGGCCCTGCATGCGCGCCATGAACTGGATGTAGAACGGCTTCATGAGGACCGGCCCCGCCTCCGAGGCCTGCCAGAACAGCCACTGATCGACGCGCGCCCGCTCTTGCTTGTCCTCGGGCAGGATCTTGCCGTTGCCGTAGTGCTCGCCCAGGTAGCGCAGGATCGCCCCAGACTCGGGCAGCTGGAAGTCGCCGTCCTGCAGGACCGGCACCTTGCCGCTGGGGTTCATCGCCAGGTACTCAGGCTTGCGGTGCTCGCCAGTCATCAGGTTGACCAGCTGGTACGAGTGCGCTTGGCCGGTTTCCTCAAGGGCAAAGTGGGCCTTGCGAGAGTGGATCGAGACCGGGTGTCCGAAGAGCTTCAGCATATATAGACCTCCGCGCATATCTTACGCGAAACGCCGCTGGCGCGGCTACGATCGCTCACGTGCGCAGCGCGGCGGCCTGTGCTGCCTCCGTGCGCGGCTTGCGCGCCGGGCAGCAACCCGCCAGCGCGAGGCCCCAGCGGCCAGCAGGGTCGCGCGATGTCAGTGCGGGTGGTGAAACCGACTTCATCTCCGGGCAGGTCGGTGGCCGGACTCAGACCTCGTACTCTGCGCCCAGGGCCGTCGCGGAATTACCGATTTCATGCTGAACAGCACAATCTAGGGTTTTGTTATAATGTGTTGTCGGAGCAGCCGTGGAGAAGAAGATAAACCACTACACTATCGTTCGGCTCCTCGGGACGGGCGGTATGGGGCAGGTGTTTGAGGCAGTCCACGATCAGATGAAGCGACGTGCAGCGATCAAGGTGCTGCACAAAAAGTTTGCCCACAACAAGCAGATCGCGGCGCGGTTTCTTAACGAGGCGCGCGCCACTAGCATGGTGCAGCACCCGAGCCTGGTGCAGATCTACGAGTACGGCCAGACGGCGGACGGCACGGCGTTTTTGGTCATGGAGTACCTGGACGGCGGCACCCTGCGGCAGAAGCTTGAGGCCTTTGGCGGCCGCTTCCCCGCCGAGCGGGCGATGCGGCTGTGTCGCCAGATGGCCTCCGGACTGCAGGCGGCGCACCAGAAGGGGGTCATCCATCGTGACCTCAAGCCGGTAAACCGCGCCCCCGGCAGATAGGTCTACGCTGTCATTCCGCGATCCGGCAAACTGCCTGCCGGCTGGCGACTTTGCTGCGGAAGGGAAGCTGCGCTTCTGGACATCCTCCCAAGGCCGCCGCACGATAGAGCGATGAGTCAAATACTTGATGCAGATGCAACCGAGCTCGCCCGGCGCGTGCGCGCGGGTGAGGTGTCGAGCCTGGAACTGGTCGAGGCGGCGATTGCCGCCATTGAGCGGGTCAACCCGCGGCTGAACGCGGTCGTGCATCGAATGTATGACTCGGCCCGGGAAGCCGCCAAGCGGCCGCTGCCGGCGGCGCCGTTTGCCGGCGTGCCGATGGTGGTCAAGGACTTTGACGGCTTTGTCGCCGGCGCGCCATTTACCGCCTCGACGCGCTTTCTTGACGGCTTCGTGCCAGATCATGACTCCGAGGCCATTTCCCGCCTGCGCCGCGCCGGGCTGCTGTTTTTGGCCAAGACCAACCTGCCCGAGCTAGCGCTGCTCGGCACGACCGAGTCGAGCTGGCGCGGCCCCGCACACAACCCCTGGCACCCCGACCACACCCCAGGCGGCTCGTCTGGCGGCTCGGCGGCGCTGGTCGCGGCGCGGGCGGTTCCGGTGGCGCACGGCGGTGATGGGGGCGGCTCGCTGCGAATTCCGGCGAGCAACTGCGGCCTGGTGGGGCTGAAAGCGACGCGCGGCCGGATTCCCACCGGACCCGAGCTCGGGGAAGGGTGGGGCGGCTACGTACAGTTTGGCACCCTGACCCGCAGCGTCCGCGACACCGCAGCGCTGCTGGACGTGATGGCGGGGCCGATGCCGGGGGACCCCTACGCCGCTCCGCCGCACCCGGGCTCGTTCGCGGACGAGCTGGCGCGCCCGCCGGGGCCCCTGCGGATCGCTTTTACGACGCGCTCGCTGTTTGGCAAGAGCACCGATCCTAGCTGCGCCGATGCGGTCACCCAGACCGCGCACTGGCTGCAGGAGCTCGGTCACCAGGTCGAGGAAGCCCACCCGCAGTTTGAGCGCGACGTCCTGGTGCGCGCTTATCTGGTGCAAGTGGGCGTGGGCACCGCGGCAGAGATTGACGACATGGCGCGCTGGATGCGCAAGACGCCGCGCGCCCGTGACTTTGAGCCAGCTACCTGGTTCCTGCGGCAAGTCGGCCAGGCGATGGGCGGTGTCGACCTGCAGCATGCCCGCGACGCGATCCAGAAGGCAGGACGGCAGCTGGCGGCGTTCCACCAGCGCTACGACGTACTGGTCAGTCCGACGCTGGCTTATCCACCCGTGCGCCTTGGTGAGCTGGGACTCAAGCCGGCCGACCGCGTCGGCCTGGCGGCGCTGCGGGCCCTGCCCCTGCGCCCGGCAATCGTGGCCGCGGTGACGCAGCTGGCAGGCGACCTCTTTGAGAAGATGCCCAACACGCAGCTGTTCAATCAGACCGGTCAGCCGGCAATTTCCCTGCCGTTACACCAAAGCTCCGCCGGCCTGCCCATCGGCGTGCAGTTCTCGGCCGCTTTCGGTGATGAGGCGACGCTGCTGCGGCTGGCCGGGCAGCTGGAGCAGGCGCGGCCCTGGATCGACCGCCGCCCGCCTGTGTGCGCCTGAGCGGTCCAGCTGCCGCCCGGGCCGTTGGGCAGGGAGGCAGGGGCTAGCGGGTCGCCGCGCCCGCCAGGCAGTCGGCGACAAACGCCTGGAGCAGACTGTTGTAGGCTGCGGGCTGCGCGAAAAACGGCGCGTGCCCGGCCCCGGCCAGGCGGTGGACCTGGCCGCGCCACAGGTTGGCGTAGCGCAGCTGGGAGAAGTAATCGGGGTTCACGAAGGGGTCGTTTTCGCCGTTGATGATCGCCAGCGGCAGCGGCACCTGTTCCACCGTGCGCCGCTGATCGGCGCCCAGGCCTTGGGCGAAGCCGGCGACCATGTGAGCGCGGGCGCGGCCGTCGGTGCGACGGGCCGCGCGGTAGCGGAAGTCCTCGCGGGTGACCTCGGGGGTAGTCGTCGCGCGGGCGTAGCTCAGCGCCTCGTCATCGGTGAACGCAGGCTGGCCGGTGAGCTGCATGTGCGGGGTCGGCAGGAAGGCCTGGCCAATGCTCTCCAGGCTCTTGCCGAGCGGCGGTGTGCCGGTGATCAGAAGGCCGAGCGGTCGCCGCTCCGCCGCCGCGAGCTCGAGCGCGATGTGGCCGCCGAGCGACCAGCCGACCACGACGTAGCGCGCGATGCCGAGGTTGTCGAGCACCTCGCGCACTACGCTGGCGTAGCCGGGAACCGTGTAGGTGCGCTGCGGGTCCAGCGCATCGGCGGAGTCTCCGTGCCCGGGCAGATCCAGCGCCAGCAGGCGATACAGCTCGCGCAGCGGCGAGTCGAGCTGCGCGGCAAAGATCTCTTTGGCCGACGAGTTGCCGTGGATGAAGACGACCGCGGGAGCGCTGCCACCAGTGTCCTTTACCGCGACCGCGCCATGCGTGGTGGGGATGCTCATGCTGCGTAAAGCCTATCGCGCACGCGGCAGATTGACCACGAGTTTCATAGCGGCCACTGGATGCACGCTGACGCCGATTGCCTTGGCGCCGAGCACGAGGTAGCCCGCCGGTCCAAAGGGCCGCAAAAGAGCGTAGCGGACATCAAAGCGCCGGCGCAGCAGCGCCAGCAGCTCGCGCGCGGGCGATAGCTCTGTGGCGTAGGTCACGGTCACCCAGACCGGGCTGCCGGTTGCGTAGCGCTCTGCCAGCCGCTCGGCGAGCGCGGACGCTATCAGGTGCGGCGCCGCGATCATCCCCAAGTTCCGGGACTCACCGTCCTGCATGCCGATGATTGGGAGCCTGCCGGCTCCCGGCACGGCGCTGCGCACAAGGTCCGAGCGCGAGCTCGCCAGCAGCGCATCGCCGGCGTGCGGTACGCACAGCTGCATCGATGCCGCCGCCAGCGTCTGTCCGGCTTCGATGACCGCCGCCAGGCCGTGACCGGCGCGCGCGCTGGCGCCACAGTAGGCGGCGATAAGTCCCGCCCCGAGCTCGACCAGGCCGGTATCAAAGACCCGCACATCAAATCCCTTGCGCGTACCGGTGATGACGCGGATGGCCGCCACCGCGGCGTCGTACGAGCCGAGCAGCTTGCGCGTACCGGTGACGACCACGACCTCGCGCGTCCGCTTGATGAGGTCATTAAACAGGGTGATATACTCGGGCGCCGAAGAGCCGAGCGGATAGGGCGCCACCTTGGCGGTGCGCGTCCACTCATCGATGGTCTCAAAGGAGGTCTCGGGTCGCACGTCGTGCAGCATGCCGTCGACGACAATCTGCTGTGGCGTCTCTTTTATCCGGCAGTGTTCAATAAGCTCGCGCGGCACGTTCAGGCCGGCGCTGGCGACAACGAACATCAAGTCCTCACAGAGCATTGTACCCGAGCCTCGCAGAGGCGCTGCCAACAATTGGCGGCAGGCGCTTTTACTTCCCGGCGCTCCCACTTCACTGCGCCCGAGCACCTGCGGCTATATCACCGTCGTGCTGGCGCTGGCCGGGGCCAAGGTCATCCGTCGCTTGCAGCAGCGACCACCGCAGAGCTCTGGACGCTGTCGTGCTGACCTGCGGCGGGGTCGGGGGCGCGGCGCGGATCTGTTGATCCGTGTTGCCCGACCTCGTGTACACTGCCTGGCCATGGATCTTAAAGACAAAGTGGCGCTCGTGACCGGCGCCTCGGCGGGAATCGGGCTGGCGGTGGCGCGCAGCCTGGTGGCCAGCGGCTGCCGGGTCGCCCTGGTAGCGCGGACCCGGCAGAACCTGGAGCGCGCGGTGGCCGAGCTGGGAGAACAGCGCGCGGTCGCCTTTGCCGTGGATGTCACCGACCGCGCTGCAGTGGCCGCGCTGCCCGGGCAGGTAGCGCAGCAGCTTGGCGGTCTGGACATCCTCATCAATAACGCCGGCTATAACTGCCGCGGCGCGGTGCAGGATCGCACGGCCGCAGAGCTGGTCCAGATACTGGAGACCAACCTGACCGCTCCGGTCATGCTGACCCGGCTCGCCCTCGACCAGCTGCGGCCGGGGGGCGTGATCGTCAATGTCGCCAGCCTCGCCGGCAAGATTCCCGTCCCGCACGAAGCGGCCTACAGCGCTTCCAAGTTCGGGCTGCGCGCCTTCTCGCGGGCGCTGGCCGACGATCTGCGGCCGCGCGGCATCCGCGTCTCGTGTGTCTGCCCGGGTCCGGTGGATACGGAGTTCTTCGGCGACCTGGCCACGGTTCCCGACTTGGTATTCTCGCAGCCGATGAGCAGCGCTGCGGAGGTCGCGGCCGTGATCATGCGCTGCGTGCACGCCGACCCGGCGCCCCTTGAGCTCGACATTCCCGTGGTCTCTGGTGCCCTGGCGCAAGCAGGATATCTGTTCCCTGCGCTGTCTTCACTTTTGCGGCCCAGCCTGGAGAAGAAAGGCGCCAGAGCCAAAGCGGAGTACCTGCGCCGTAAGAGCGAGCGCCGCTAGCGTCGCCGCGACCGGACTTGGCGGCGGTCAGGGAGACGACGAACCGGTGCTTGCGCCGGTGCCGGTGCTCGCGCTCGTGCTCGCGCTCGTGTTCGTGCTCGCACCCGTGCTCGTGCTCGTGCTTTTTGCCGCAGACTCGCCGCTGCCCCCGGCGGGTCCGCCGCGGCCCTTGCGGCGCCTGGCTGCGCCACCCGTAGTCCATTCCCAGAGCAGCCAGCACAGCGCCAATGGGAACATCGGTGAGGCGAGCGGACTCATCGCCGGACCGACCAGGGTCAGCGCGGCCGCGGCGAGCGCCAAGAGCCCGGCCAGCCAGAACATCGTTCGCGAGATGTAGGCCCCGCCGAGCGCCGCCATGGCCGCCAGGCAGACAAGCTCGATGGGGGCCAGCTGCAGCTGCAGGTTCACACTCAGGCGCCACCCGACCAGCCGCAGCCCCAGGTGCTGAAGCCCGCTGATGAGCATGAGCAGCCACAGGCGCCGGTGATAGGAGTTTCGCAAAAGGGACCGGCGCTGCGCCAGCCCGACCAGGAAGACTACGGCGATGGCCAGCACGGTCGCCAGCACTACCTGCCGATACTGCAGCGGACTGCGGGCCCGTACCGCCTGAATGACCACCATTATCCCCAGGACGGAGAGCAGCGTCGCGTTCACAAAGCGCCTGCGGCTGGTCGCTGCAGCCTCAGCGCTGTCCGTGGTCTCCAGCAGGAGCGCGGCCAGCAGCTCGTCCATGCGCGGGAAGCGCTGCTCGGCGCGGTTGGCCAGGCCGCGCAACAGCGCGCGATGCAGCTCCTCGGGTACCGGCGAGTTTTTGGGGCGCGGCTGGACGTGTCCGGCGAGCGTGTTGCTGGCGATCTCCGCCGCGAGCCGCCCGGCAAACGGCGGCGTGCCAAACAGCGCCTCAAACAGGGCGGCGCAGAAGCTGAACTGATCCGAGCGGGCGTCCACCGGCTGACCGTCATACTGCTCGGGAGCCATGTAGCCGGGAGTGCCCGAGATCAGCCCATCCTGGGTCAGCTTGTCGACCGCACCCGAGCGGCTCGGCGCCGACTCTGCCGGGTCCTCGGAGTCGAGCAGTCGCTCGTCGCGCCGGGCGAGGCCGAAGTCCAGCACCCGGGCGCGGCCATCCCGACTGACCAGTACGTTGTCTGGTTTGAAGTCGCGATGAATCAGGCCGCTGGCGTGGGCGGCAGCCAGCCCGTGCCCGGCTTGCAGGTACATCGCCAGCACCTCCTGCCAGGTGCGCCCCGGCTGCCGCTGCCACTGCGCCAGGGTCTGCCCGTCGATAAACTCCATGGCGATGAAGATGCGGTCGCTGACCTCGCCTACCTCATAGACCGAGACCACGTTGGGGTGGGAGATGCGCGCCATCGCCTGGGCTTCGCGCAGGATCTTGCGCCGATGGACGTGGCTTGGCCGGTTGCGCAGGTGGAGCAGCTTGATCGCGACCTTGCGGTCCAGGCGCTCGTCGTAGGCCGCGAACACGGTTCCCATACCGCCGCGGCCGAGCTCTGCCAGTAGCACAAAGTGCCCCAGGCGCTGCAGCGGCGCCACCGCGACCGCTTGCGGCGGGACGGGAGCGCCGCCATCGATGGTTGGCAATAGCGTACCTGGGCTGCTCGTAGCACCAGCCGGGGTCTTGGCACCTACGGCGGGATCTGCCATCCCACTATCGTACCACGCTGCCCGGGAGTTCAGATCCGGGGTCGCTAACCGCTGGCGCTTGTTGGCGGCTCGCGCCGGGTCGCCCGCGTCAGGCGCTCGCCGTTGTCCTTGGTGTTGTAGATGTCGATAGTGGACTTGCCCTGCGCCGCTTGGCTTATGCGATCGCGAATCTCATTGGCCATCGTGTTGTTACGCTGCACGGCGGGGCGGGCCTCGACGGCTTCAATCCAGCGCACGAAGCTTGGGGCGCTGGCCGGGTTGATGCCGTGGCTCTTATAGCCCTTTACCCAGGGATAGGTCGCGATGTCGGCGATCGTGTACTCGTCGCAGCCGATAAAGGGGCTGTCGTGCAGGCGGTTTTCCAGCACTTGATACAGGCGCAGGACTTCGTTGGTGTAGCGCTCCTTGGCGTACTGGATCTGCTCTTTGGCGACGTTGTTGAAGTGATTGGCCTGGCCAAACATCGGGCCGATGTGGGCCATCTGGAACATCAGCCACTGCAGCGTGTCGTAGCGCTTGCGCGGCTCGGCGGGCAGGAACTTGCCGGTCTTTTCCGCCAGGTAAATCAGAATCGCTCCCGACTCCATCATCGTGTAGCGGCCGCCGGGCCCCTCGGTGTCGACGATGGCAGGGATCTTGTTGTTGGGGTTGAGCTTGAGGTGCTCGGGGCTGAACTGCTCACCGAGCCGGATGTTGACATCAATGTGCGTCCACGAGAGGCCGACCTCCTCGAGCATGATCATGACCTTCTGGCCATTGGGGGTCGGGGTCGAATGCAGTTCAATCATTGGTTTCTCCGTAGGAAAAGTGTAGCGCGGACGCTGCGGCCGGGCGAGGCCGATCGGCAGCGCTGAGCATGACTGGCATCACACTACAGGGCCCCGCGAGCGGTCGGGCCAGAGGCTGCTCAGGCCACCCGCCCTCTGGACCGGCGCGCCGGACTATTCGCTAAAGCTCGGCCATTGCGTGCTAAGTTCTAACCAATGAGTCCGGAGGCTTCAACCCCCACGTCCGACACCGGTCCCAGTCCCGCCCCGAGCCGCCGGCCGCCGCGCCCGCACTGGATTCGCCGCTCGCCGGGCCGGCTGCTCTTGTCTGTGGTGCTGGGCGTGCTGGGCTGCCTGCTGTTTCCCATGCAGGCGCGCTGGCACATTCGCGCCGTCGTTGGCTGGGACATCGGCGCGCTGACCCTGACGCTGCTCGCCTGGCGGATCATCATCCGCTCGGGTCCCAAGGCAACCGCGGCGCATGCCGCGCCCGAAGATCTGGGCGGCACGATGGTCTGGGTGCTGGCGCTGGTCTCCAGTCTCTTTAGTCTGTTTGCCGCCACGTTCGTGCTGCGCGAGGTCCGCGCCCTGCCAAGCCCTGCCTCGACGGTGTGGACGGTCCTGTCGCTGCTGGCGGTGGCGCTGTCGTGGATGCTGACGCACACCTCGTATACGCTGCGCTACGCGCACCTATACTATCGCCGCGGCGGCTCGGGTGGCCTGGAGTTCCCCGGCGGCCGCCCGCCGTGCGACTTCGACTTCGCCTACTTCGCCTTTACGCTCGGGATGTGTTTTCAGGTCTCGGATGTGACGATCTCGGCCTCGCACATCCGCCGCGCCGTGCTGCTGCACGCGCTCCTGTCGTTTGTGTACAATACGACGATTCTGGCGCTGGCGCTAAACCTGGCGTTCGGCCTGGCCGGCTAGCGCCAGCGAGGCTACTTGCCCGGTGGGGTGGCCATGGAGTTGAAGGTGCTGACGACCAGGCCGCGATCGCTGCCCGAGGCGTATGGCGAACACTTGGGCAGCTGGACGTAGGCCGCCGGCTTGCTCTTGTCGGTCTGGCGGAGACAGCCGGGGAAGGGAATCTCGGGATGGCGGCGCTGGCTCAGGCAGATCGCGCCATCGGCAGTCCAGCGCGCTTCGATCTGCCACTTCTCTTCTTGCAGCTGCACCGGCGGGTTCAGGTAGTCGAAGATGTCCAGCAGAGTCCCGTTTACAGTGTGCGGGGTGCCGTCGCCACAGTAGTCCGCGCGCAACATGCGAGTGCAGGCCTGATGGTAGTCCTTCAGGGACACATCGGTGCACCGCTTGCTCCTGCCGGAGCCGGTGCACACCGAGCCAGTCGCCCACGGGCGGTAGCCGGCCACCGCGCACTTGGCGACCGCACCTTCCAAGCAGGCAAGCATGAACGCCCGCGAGTCGTCCACGCGGGCTCCGGTCTTTTCATCCCAGTATGAGCCGGCAATCGGAAACAGCGGCGCCGGATTGCCGCTGTAATCCCGGCACATGCTCGACCAGGTGGTCGCCGAGTCTTCTTTATAAGAAATCTGATACAGCCAAATGTCTTTGAACTTGCTGGTCAGGTCCAGGGTGACGTCGTCGATCTTATAGGTTATCTTCGTCTGATTGCCATTGCCCTGGTCAGGGATTGCGGCCTTGATCGTAAGGCCCTTTAACGCAGTTCCTGATAGAGTCTTACTCGTGCCCGCAATTTTCGCAGAGAGCTGACTGGCGGAAATGGAAAAATCAGTTAACGGCAACCCATTGAGCGTGATTGACGTGATGGTGATGCCGCTTGCGGTAGAGCCATCGCTCAGCAGTGCGGAAATCGAGGTGCCGTTGGTGTAAAGGCCGTTGGTGTAAAGGCCGTTGGTGTAGAGGCCGTTGGTGTAAAGACCGTTGGTATAAAGACCATTGGTGTAAAGACCGTTCCCAACGACAAGCTGGGCGCGGTAGGGTTCGATATTTGGGTCTTCCGCTGGATCCTGGCAAGCAGAACTAAGCAAACCAGCGAGTGCCAATGCAATAGTGGACAAATTTTTTGACATTCTTAGCTCCCCGGTTCATCAATAGTCCGGCTAGGTTGATTTTCTAACCTAGTGAGGGCCTCAGTGCAGATCAACATTAGTTGGCCCAAGCTTAGCGCGAGCCACGGGTATGTGTCCAGAGAACAATTTTTTGCGCTTTGTCATATAAAATGCACAATAAATACAATAATTTGGAAATGTCCAAAGTGGTTGGTTTTTTCGCGTTGATAAGTGCGCGAAATCGTTGAGAGATAAAATGGTTATTAAATTCGCCGGCTTGACTGCGGCTCTCAGCCCAGCGCTGCCCTCATGTGACGACGGGCACGGCGGGCGGCGCCGGCTGGCGGATAAAAGTGGCGGCTCCCGCGAGCGCTTTAGGGGGCGGTCGGAGGCAGATCGCCGCAGACCCGGAATCCGAAGGTCGGGTCGTGGATGTTGGCAGGTACGGCGCTGTGATTGGTGCTACGCGCTGTGATAATGTTATAAAAGAATCCCCCGCCCTTGATCACGGCCTCGGAGCTATCGAGCGCTGAGCGGACCCACTCGTTCACGTTTCCCGCCATGTCGTGAACCCCAAAGGGGCTCTGTGAGGCAGGGAAGCGCCCGACCTCATCGGGGCCCATGTTGTCACGGCCGTAGGACTCGTCGATATTGGCTTCGGTGCCATCTATTAGATTCCCTTGTGGATGTTCGCGCGCATCAGCCCCGCGCGCGGCGCGTTCCCATTCCAGCTCGCTGCACAGCCGCGCTCCGCTGAGCCGGCCAGACCGCCGGAGCCAGCTGGTGTAGGCCTCGGCCGCGCTGCGGTCCATTCCAGAAGCGGGTAGCTTGCTCCAGTCCTGCTGCTTGTTGCGGTTGCGACCGCCATAGATGAGGGGCTGACCCTGGCGCAGGGTATAGGTGGTATTTACCGCCTGCAGGGTAAGCTGCCAGCTGCCGTCTGCGAGCTGCGACAAGCCGATGGCACCCGAGGCTCCGGCGTTGGTGAATTCAATCGAGTACTTGGTCCGATCCGCCGGAGACAAGTCGTTGAGAAATTCAATCCACTGCCCCAAGGTGGTCTCATATTTGGCAATCAGGTATCCGGGGGTCTCACGCATATGCAGCGGCGTGGTCTGCAAGAAGCTTTGGCGGATGGCATCTGCCTCTGCGGTCCCGAATAAGAATCGGCCCGGCGGGATGTAGACATATCCATCGGGTATACGCGAGGCTTGGGGGAGGTCGACGTTGAGGGTAAGCTGCTCCCCGCGAGTAACGATAAAAGGGTATCGGATCTCGGCCCGCCCGGGGGCACTGAACACCAAGAGGTAGGAGCCCTGGGGCAGCTCGAGCGGCGGCAGCGGGGTTTGGCCGATGACCTTGTCATCGACCAGGGGCATGCGATGCCGCTTGTTTTCTTCATAGCGGCCAAGCCGCACCGTCGCCCCAGGGGGGGCGGTCTGGATCTGTACGCGCGCGCTCTTGTTCCACTGCTTCGCCAGGGAACCGGAGATATCGTACAGATCCATGCGGGCGAGCAGATCGCGCTGCTTGGCCGTCATGTGATCGCGCTCTGCCCCCAGAGCGCGCTGATATAGCACCTCGGCCAGCTGGCGCCGCGCGTCTGCCCGCGAGCCGTCCAGCGTGACCGCTGCCTCGACCGCCTGGCTGGTGCGGCCAAGTAGCTCATCGAGCTCTTGCGACAGCTCCAGGACCCGGACCCAGATCTTCTCGCCTTCCTCCTTCTTCTGGTTATCAAACGCCGTGAAGGCCTTCTGCCGCTGCTCTGTGACCTCGGCGTCCAACCGCTGCGCCTGCGCGAACAGCTGCCTGCCATCGCGCATGTGCGACTCGACACGATGGGACAGGTCGCGGCTCAGCTTGATCCGATAACCGCCGTACATTGCGACGAGCAGGCTGGGAATCAGGATCGCCAGGGCCCGCCGCAGCTGCCGGTCGCGCCAGTGTTTGCGCCGCGAGGCGCCGATGAACTCGGCCTCGCGCGGGGTGATGTCGCCTTCCTCCAGGAGGTCGGCGTCGGTAATCTGGAGCTTGCTCCACAGCGCCTCGCGCGTCTTGCCAAGGCGCGCCCACTCGGCGGCGGCGGTCTCCAGGCGCTGCTTGGCGGCGCGGCGCTCGGCGTGGTCTTCCAGCCACTTGCGCAGCGAGTCCCAGCCCTTGAGCAGCGCCTCGTGCGCGACCTCGTACGAGGCGCCCTCACCGGTGTCGCGGGCGACCAGGAGCCGCGCCTTGACCAGCACCTCCAGGGCCTGCCGGGCGGCCGGCGTGCGCGGCAGCTCATCGTCGCTGCGCCGGGCGCGGGTGCCTTCCATGGTGACCAGCGCCATCAGGATGCGCCGCGCCTCCTTGCGCTGGTCGGCGGGCAGGGCGAGCATGACCTGGTCGGCGTGGCGAGCCAGGGCGCCGCCGACGCCGCCGATGGCGTCGAGCGCCGCCTTGGTGATCGAGTCGCCCTTGCGGGCCTCCCACAGCTCGGTCAGGGCGAACTGCAGAAGCGGCAGCCCGCCGTCGGTCTTGGCCGTCGACTCGACGAGGCGGTCGACCAGCTCCTGCGACTCGAAGCTCACTCCTTTTATCTGCGCCGGGCCGACAATCGCCTCCTGGATCTTGTCGGGCGTCAGCGGCCGCAGGATGTACAGCGCCCGCACCAGCTCGTCGCCGAGTCCGCCCACCGCGGCGACCCGCGCCAGGAAGTCGCTGCGCACCGTCATCAGCATGCGCACCGCCGGGATGCGCGCACACAGGTGGCCCAGCGCCTCGCCGACGATGCGCGACTGCGCTGGCTCGGCGATGGTGACCATCTCCTCCAGCTGATCGATGAATAGAAGGAGTCCGCGCGAGTCGCCCAGGCCGCGATGCAGAAGGCGCGCCAGCGCTGGTGGCTCCGCGGTGACTTGCGCTATCAGCTCGGCCTCGGCAAGCCCGACGTGGCTTGCGAGCTCGCTGCACAGCGCCGTCAGCGGGGTCCGCCCGGGCACCATGGCGAGGGTCGACCACTTGCGGCCCTTGCCCAGCGCTCCCTCGCTGACCGTGGGCAGCACGCCGGCGCGGCAGAGCGACGACTTGCCCACTCCGGAGTCGGCGGCGACCAGCACCAGCGGCTCGGTGCGCAGCCGCTCGGTGATGGTGCCGATCTCGGAGCGCCGGCCGAAGAACAGGCCGCGGTGCTCGGCCTCGAACGCGAGCAGGCCGCGATAGGGGTTGCCTTCGGGGGCCGCGGTGCCGCTGTCCTTGATGCGCAGCTGCTCCAGCGCCTCGCGCAGCTCATCGCCCGAGCCAAAGCGCTGCGCCGGATCCCGCCGCAGGCAGCGGTCGACGATCGCCGCCATGCGCGCATCCACCGTCGGCGCGACGCTGAGCAGCGGCGGCGCATCCTGCTCGTTGACCACCTTGGCGAGCGTGGCCAGCTGCACATCGGCGAACGGCGGCACGCCGTGCAGCAGCTCATACAGCAGCGCGCCCATCGAATAGATATCGGCTCGTCGCGTCCCCGGCTCGCCGCGCCAGATCTCGGGCGCCATGTACAGCGGCGTGCCGGCGATGCGACTCTTCTCGCTGGTCGGGGGCAGCTCCCAATCGAGCGCCGAGAACTCGGCCGAGTCGAGGGAAGAGGAGCGCTCCGGGGCGGTGATCTGGCCGGTCGTCGGGCCGCGGAACTGCCCGGTGGACTGCAGCGCCTCGGTGCCCGAGGTGCTGCCCTGGCTGGCGACCTGGCTGGGCGCCGGCGGCCGGCGGCGGGGTCGAGGTCCGGTCAGCTCGCTCGGCACCGGGCCGTTCATCGTCGAGACGAGCGCCGCCCGGCGCTCTGAGAGCTGGCTTGGCGCCCCGTGCTCCGCCTCGGTCGGCGCCAGATACATCTGGTTCAGATCCGGGCTGACGGTGACGGCCAGCTCGCTGGTCTCGTAGTCGCGCGGCAGCTGATCGGTGGGCCCGTCGGCATCGATCGGCTCCTCCACGACCAGCCGGTGCATCAGCGGGTCCACGGCGGTGGGCTGATCGACCTCGCTGCTGCGCTCTGCCTGGGCGATGCTGCGCGCGAGGTTGACCGCCAACGGACTGGACATCAGGCGCTTGGCATGGTCGCCGGTGAACTCGACGGTGGCGGCCATCGGCTTGGGCGCGCTGTTAGTGATCCCGGCGAAGGCCGCCGCCGAGGTGGTGCTGGCGGCGTTGCCGTAGCCGAGGTCGAGCAGCCGCGCCAGCCCGAAATCGAGAAGCTTTACTTCGCCTTCATTGGAGAGGATGACATTGCCAGGCTGAAGTTCCGGCCGGGTAGATCCAGTCGCTGACAGCTTCTTTAGCGCCCTCGTGGGAACGGCTGCGGAACGCGCCATGGCGGACGGTCGGCGGGGGCTGCCGTGCTTGGAACAGCCCGGAGTAGCTGGTCGCAAGGTCAAGCCGACACGAGCCTGGGCGAGCTCCCCGCTCGGGCCGCAGCCACTTCTGCGCGGCCGCGGTTTCTGCGACACTTGTCGCGATGAGCAATCTGATCGAGATGGAGGCCTTCCTGGTTGTGGTCGAGGAGAGCAGCTTCACCGCCGCCGCCCGCCGTCTCGGCGTGACCAAGTCGTATGCCAGCAAGCTGGTGGTCAGGCTCGAAGATCGGCTGGGGGTGCGGCTGCTCCAGCGGACCACGCGGCAGCTCACGCTGACTGAAGCGGGACGAGCCTATTACGAGCGGTGCAGCGGAGCGATGCGAGCGCTTCAGGAAGCGGAGGCCGAGGCCACTGAGCTGCAGAACTCGCCGCAGGGCCGGCTGCGCATCAACCTGCCCACCGCCTTTGCGACTGACTACCTGGCCGCTCCGCTCGCCGAGTTCAAGGCGCGCTATCCCGAGCTGACCATCGAGGCGATCCTCACCGACCGCAAGGTCGACATCCTGGCCGAGGGCTTCGATGTCGCGGTGCGAATCGGTGAGCTTGAAGACAGCGCGCTCATCGCCCGCCGCCTGGCCAGAGTCGACCGCTTCATCTGCGCCAGCCCTGGCTACCTCCAGCGCCGCGGCACTCCCTGCCAGCCCGAAGAGCTGGCCAGCCACGACTGCCTCCTTTATGCCCACCACGCGGTGCCCACCATATGGCGCTGCAAGGGACCCGGCCGCACTGCGGCCATCGAGGTCTCGGGAAAGCTCGTCTCAAACCACGCCGCGATTCTCGTCGCGGCGGCCTGCCAGGGACTGGGGCTCCTGTTCTGCCCGATCTTCTTGACCGCGACCGCCCTGCGCGAAGGACGGCTGCAGCGGGTGCTGCCGGACTGGCAGTCTCCGCTCTCGCTCTCCGCCGTGTTTCCCAACGCCCGCCATATCCCGGCCAAGGTGCGGATCTTTGTCGACTTCTTGGTCGCCCACTTTCGCCATCCGGCCTGGGCAGAAGTCATGTAAAGCCAGTCGCGACATTATTCATTTTCAGTCAACAGTGCATGTCCTCCGTGCCGACTTATCGGCGAGGCGTGGGGTCGCTACTTTGGTGAGCAGAAGGGGGACGCGAGCGCGGCCCCGCAGGACTACACTCCAAGAAAGGCTCGACCCATGACCTCCAAGATCCTCTCCACTGTGCTCTTCGCCGGACTCACCACGGCTGCTGCCACCGCCGGCTGCGGCGGCACTCCCAGCGAACCGCAGACCTTTGATGCCTGCACTGCTGCGCCGACCTTCACTGCGGCAAATCCGAGCTACATCTGGACGCCCAACGCCATCCGACTGATCTCGCAGCGCCTCTCGGACCGGGTGTACGCCGTCATCGACAGCAACGCCTCCAGCCACTCCAGCGCCGGTATCCCTTCGGCGACAAGCGGCGGCTTCGTCATCGGCGACAATGGCGTCCTGCTGGTCGAGAGCATGATCAACCGTCAGCTCTTCTGTCAGATGATCGGCCTGGTGCGCGCCCAGACCGACAAGCCAGTGACCTATGTCATCAACACCAGCAGCCACGGCGACCATAGCTATGGCAACACCTTCCTGCCTGCCGGCGTTCACATCGTGCAGCATCAGCGGACCGCCGAGTACATCGCCGCGCACTTCGCGGAAGACGTGGCCTTTATGAAGATGAACTTCGGTGCTGATCAAGGCCTCGATGAGATCAAGCCGGTGGCTGCCGACACGCTGGTGAGCGACACCGCGCCGTTTAGCGTCGACCTCGGCGGCGTGCAGGTCGAGGCGCGCTACCACGGCTTTGCCCAGACGGGGGGCGACCTGTTTGTGCGCGTGCCGAGCGCCAAGGTGCTGTGGACCGGCAACCCGCTCGTCGCCGACAAGCCCGCTGTGCCCTGGCTGCTCGCGGGCCACGGTCCGGAGGTCGGGGTGACCCTCAGTCAGGTCAAGAGCTCGCTGCCGGCCGACACCATCATCGTCCCCGGCCATGACCACCCCACCACCGTGGCTGGCTTCGACTTCTCGATCAATTACCTCAGCGCGCTGGTCAGTGAAGTCGGCGCCGCGGTCGGCCAGGGCAAGACCGTCGAGCAGACCGTTGCCGCCGTTACCCTGCAGCCGTTCCAGGGCTACGCCATCTGGGATTTTATTCACAAGCAGGTCAACGTGCCTAATACCTACGCTGACCTCAAAAAGTAGCTCGCCAGGCTGAAGCGCCGCCCGCCCCCGCCGCAGTGGTGACTGGGCGGCGCAGCCCTGCGGATCGATTGGGAGCGCTGGAGCCGCTGCGACTCCCATTTGCCCGCCGGCGGCAGAAAACCGTGGTAGCCTGTTATTGTGGGGCAAGCGAACCAGCCGGACGGCGCCGGCGGCGATAGCGCAGCGGCCCAGGCCGAGTCCTGGGCCCCGGCCTGGCAGATCTCCGGCGGCCACCGCTACTATCGGCGCGACGACACCATGTTCTGGGAGTGTCATGGCTCCATGCAGCGCTCGGACCTGGTCGTCCTGTTTGATGAGCGCATGGCACTGCAGCGGCAGTGGGGCCGGGTCTTTGTGCTGTTCGATGCGCGGGAGATGGACAGTGTCTCGCCCGAGGGCCGCCGGTTCGCGATCCAGTTCAGGCCCGATCCTCCGCTGTGCGGCGCCGTCGTGGTGTTTGGCGCCGGTCTGCTAGCGCGGACCGCTCTGTCGCTGATCATTGCCGCGGCCCGCTTGATGGGCCGTCAGGACAACCCGAGCCTCCTGTTTGCGAGCACGGAAGCCGAGGCGTGGGCCGCCCTGGAGCGCGAGCGGGCGGCGCTCAGCACGCGCCAGCCGCCTTGACGATCGTCAAAGCGCCCGTCGGCGTCGATGTCCCAGCCCATGAACTCGCTGAACTCGTAGGCGTACAGCTGCATCAGACGGTCAAAGACTGCCGCGTCACTGTCGCGCGCCGGGACAAGCTCAGGTTCCATGCGCAGCGATTATCCGCGGCGCCGCTTGGATCAGCAACCCCGCTGCCAGGCGCCAAGGCGATTCCGCGGCCAGGGCCTCTTCCTGCGTGCCGCCGCACCCCGCTGCGGAACGCTTGCCCCGCCTGCGGCCTCGCTGACTCCCTTGCCAGGCTTGATGTCCAGGTGCAGCACGCCGCGGCGGTGGGCAGCGGCCAGGCCGCGGGCCAGGCCCAGCCCCAGCTCCTGCGCCCGCTGCCAGGGCACGGGCTTGGGAACGCTGTCGAGGTTCTGGCCGCGGACAAACTCTGAGATGATGAGCGGCCGCTTGTCGATCTCGCTCACCCGGTAGATCGTCACTACGTTGGGGTGCTGCAGGCGGGCGGCGGCGCGCGCCTCGGTCAGAAACTGCTCACGCACCTCGGGCGAGGGACCGCTGTCGCCCATCGCGATGATGAACTTGATGGCCACCGGCCGCTCGAGCAGGGTGTCGTGGGCAAGGTACACCTCGCCCATGGCGCCGCGGCTCAGCGGGCAGACGAGACGATACTCCTCAAACGCCTGGGGCGGGTTCCATGGGCTGTTGGCGCTGTCTATGGCGTGGTCCCTCATTGCTCTCGCTGGCCGGTCGGGGCGACTGGTCGTGCCGCTTGGTCGCAGGGTCTCGGGCTGCGGCGGCTCTTGTTCTTGACCGACTGACTTGCTCCAGGCCCCGGGTGAACGAAATCCATACAGCCACCCTAGCATTAGCATTACACGTCGACGAGAGGGGGTCAACCGCGGCGGCAGCGGGGGCGAATTTCCGGCTGTTTTCAGTGGGTTCACTGGCCGGCGGCCGCGCTCGGAGCGGCGCCTAGCAGGCAGCTGGCAGGACTTGGCAGGACTTGGCAGGCTTGGGCGGCTGTAGGGCGGGGACTTGTAACCGCCGACCTGTGGGACGGCGGCCGTTCGGGGGCGGCGGGGTGGGCTAGCCGATCGGCGGCGCGTCCCAGCCCGACTCCTCGTCAAAGACCGCCATCACATCGACCTCGGGCTTGATCTTGTCGTACAGGGCGGGGAAGGCGCGGTCCGCCCCGTACTTTTTCCGCACCCGCTCGTAGAGATCGAGGTTGAACATGCGGCCAAACTCCTGGCGCGTCATGAACGTGTCGGCGTACAGGAAGGGATAGCCGCCGACCTCCTGGGTGAACTCTTCCATCGCGCGCATCGCGTGTACGGTCTTAAACTTTTTGCCCTGCTTGATCGGAAGCGGGACTCCATAGACGCCCAGGTCGAAGTACATCCCGAAGTTGGTCCCCGGGACTCGATCCTCGGGCCGCGGAGCGCGCAGCTGCCCCTGCAGCGCGCCGTGGTCGTAGATGCGGCAGGGATAAAGCAGGATGGGATACATCTCAAAGAGCTCATGCGAGCGGTCGATGGCGCGCTGCATGGCGCTCATCGGCAGCACGATGTCCTGGAAGACCTGCAGGGTGAAGGTCATCTTGCGCACCGCTGGCGTCGTCGAGAACTTCAAAAAGGCGATCTTGGGCGGCATCATCCAGCCGAGCAGCGCTCGGAACACCGGGTGGTTGCCAAAGGAGATCATGTCGGCGACGACCCAGAAGATGCTGCGGTTGTGGCGCATGAGGTAGTGGCGCAGCGGGATGTATTCGTCGCCACCGCTGCCGTGCAGGTACCCCTCGACGTGCTTGTAGAACCACGGCTTCCAAAAGTGGCCGATCGGGTTTACTTTGCCGCGCGCCTGGGGGTCTGTCTGAGGGTCTGGCAGCTCGGCGAACTCCCCGCTCATGATGACCGCCTGCTCCTTGGCGAACACCGTCGCCTCCAGGAAGTCGGGCGCGTCAGGGCGCACCGCCAGCTCGTGCAGCCGGGCGCAGTACTCGGCCTGGGAGTGAAGCGGAGTATAGGTCAGGTGGACATAGGGCTTGACCTTGATGATGCGCAGCTCCAGTCCGACCAGGAGCCCCAGGGTTCCGTGCGACCAGGGCAGGGCGTAAAACAGCTCGGGGTGGCTGTCCGCCGTCGCCTTGATCAGGCTCCCATCGGCGAGGACGACCTCGTAGGCGACGACCGTCTCCTGCAGCAGACCGACCTTGTGCGAGTGGGTGGTCATTCCCACCGCCATCGCCAGGCCGCCCACCGTCGCGTCTTCTATCTCGAGGGTGACGGCCAGCATGTAGCCCTTGGGCAGGAGGTAGCGGGTGATCTGGCCCACGGTGACAAAGGGCTCGACGCGCACCGTCTGGTTCTGTTCATCGATCGACAGGACATCGCGCAGCGCGCCCATCTGGATGCGGTGCCACAGGTGCTTGGGCTCAAAGCGGGTGCTCAGGTTCATCCACGTCTTGCGATCGGTGCACATGGGCCGCTGCTCGGCGGCGGGCTGGGCGTTCCAGCGCCGCACCTGCGCCTGCACCTGCTGCACTCGCAGATCGTGATCCTGCGGGGCCGAGCCGAGGCGCTCGTAGAGGAAGTTGCGCACGCGCATGACCGTATCCAGCACCATCCCCGCAGGGAGGCCGATTCCGGTAAGGACATAAGCGCGATATTCGGTGAGCAGATCTTGGAGTAGCTTCTTCATGGACCGTCCTTGTGGGAGCCTCCTGCCC
This sequence comes from Polyangia bacterium, assembly GCA_044222245.1. Taxonomy (GTDB): domain Bacteria; phylum Myxococcota_A; class Polyangia; order Palsa-1104; family JAEUJZ01; genus CALFML01. The sequence goes on from JBGANQ010000011.1 coordinate 136,610, forward strand.
CCGGCTAGCCGACTCGGGGCGAGAGTAGACGACCGCTTGGGGTCACAAGTCAACCAAACCATGCGGCCGCCGCACCTGGCCCGATTCCGCTGGCCGCCGCGCGCCGGCTGCCAGCTTGGGCCCGCGCCGCAATAGCTTCCCCGCGGCGGCGACAACGCGGTACGCTGAAGGGGCATGCGCATCTTTGCTTATCGGCAGTGGGACTCGGAGTATGTGTTTGTCGGCGACTGGCCGGCGCAGCTTGGCGGCGGGCCGCCCGGCGCGGCCGAGGCGCAGCTGAGCCGCCGGCACGAGCAGCTGTGGTGTGAGTCGCCGCCGCAGCTACAGGCGGGGGCGGCGCTCGACGGGCTGATCGCGATCGATCACCCGCTGGCGCGCGCCCTCATCCTCATGTACCGCCTCGCCGAGCGGCCGCTGGCCCCCGTGCGCCGGAGCCCGTTTGCCCGCTGCGCCGCCGAGACTGTGCGGCAGGTGGCGCTGCGGGTGCTGCAGGAGCCACCGATCGGACATGTAGAGGCGCCAGAGCTGCCGGCGCTGCAGGCGCGCGGCGAGCTCACTTTGGCCGACGGGGCGTACGTGCGCTGGATGGCCCTGTCGGCGCTGCGCGAGCTGGCGCTGCCGGCGGACGTACCGCTGCTCTCTGCGTGCCTGCTGCCCGCCGCGACGCTGGCGGCGGCAAACGCGGCTGAGGCGCCGGCGCTGGCGGCCGAGCGCGCGGAGGCCGTGTGGGCGCTGGCGGCGCTCATCCAGCGCGAGCCAGCGCTGCACCTGGACTCGGCCCTCACCGACCCGCTGCTCGAGCTGGCCGCGGGCGATCGAAGTGCGGTGGTGCGGGTCGCGGCGATGCAGGCGCTGATGGCTTGCTGCCCGAGCCCGCGGGTCAGCGCGACGCTGCAGCGCATCGCCGATGCGGAGTCGGGAGCGCCGGCATGGGCGGCGGCGAGCGCGCTGTTTCAGAGCCAGCCGGCGGCGCACGCCGGGCGCCTGTTGGCGGTCCATCGGCGCACGCCGCCACCGGCGGAGTATGACGAGCTGTTCACCCAGCTGGTCCTGCTCGCCGACGAAGCGGCGCTGCGCGTCGCGCTGGCGCGGCCGGCGGGCGGCACCCCGCTCATCTGGCCCGACCCGGACGGCACGGTGTTCGCGCTGTGTCAGTCCGATGGCTCTTATCCCCCCGGGAGCGAAGATCCACGGCTCTGCGAGATCGCCAAGGACTGGCGGAGCGCCCCCGATCGGCTGCGGGGCGAGCTGCTGGCGCGGCTCGTCGGCTGCCAGCACGCCGCCGCGCGCGCCGTGGCGATCCTCGCCGGACCCGTGCCGGCCGAAGAGCCGGCTGCCTACGACGAAGACGAAGACGAGGACGCGGACGCGGACGCGCTGGCCGGGCTCGACGCCGCGGAGCACCCGGCTCAAGCGGCACCTCCGGTCGCCAGCGAAGAGCCACCGGAGTCCGAGCCGGCCTGGCTGCCGGTAGACTGGCTGGAGCTGGCGCGCGCGGTGCTCGCCGATCCGCCCCTTACTCGCCTGGTCGCCGCCGATGTCCAGGCGCAGCTCGGGCCGGCGCCGGGCCCAGAGGCTGCGAGCGGGTCGGCGGCGGCGGCCGGCCCTGCGGGTCTCTGGCCGGAGGTCGGCCAGCGGGCGTGCAATCACTGCGCGGCGCTGAAGTCTCTGGGCGAGCTGGCCGAGGCAAGCGACGGTGCTCTGCTGGAGCGCAGCTTTGTTGCTGCCGGACCGCAGGACGGGCAGGTGGCAGAGGCGGCGCTGCAAGCCCTGTACTGGCAGAGCCAGCGTCGCCGCCGGCCGCCGGCGAGGTCCGAGACGCTGGCGCGCGCGCGCGCGCTGGCGCGCCTTGGCCAGGGCGAGCTGCAGCGGGCCGCGGTGCAGCTGCTCGGCTGCTGGCCGGCAGAAGTGACCGCGCCGCTGCTGCGCGAGCTGACCCAAGACCCGACCTATTCTGTCTGCTGCGTCGCCGAGCGCGCGCTGGCCGAACAGTCCTACGCCGCGGCGCCGCACTCCCAACCGGCTGGGACGGATGACTCCTTGTAGCGCAAGGGGGTAAACTGACTGGCAAATTCGCCGTCGGCTGACAAGTAGTTGCCCTCGCGCCCGCTGGCCCCTATGATGAGCCTCTTCAACGGAGGTGCTCATGGTCAAGCTTTGTGGATTCCGGCTCAGCAACTACTACAACAAAGTGCGCATCGTGCTGCTTGAGAAAGGCATCGCGCACCAGGAAGAGAACATCTTCTTCTCGCAGGACGAGGGCTTTCGCAAGCGCTCCCCGATGGGCAAGGTCCCGTTCCTGGAGACGGACAACGGCGTCCTCTGCGAGTCGGCCGTGATCTGCGAGTACCTTGAGGATGCCTACCCCGACAAGCCGCTGCTGCCGCGCGATCCGCTGCAGCGGGCCAAGACGCGCGAGTTCCTGCAGGTCCTGGAGCTGCACATCGAGCTGGTCGCCCGCCGCCTGTACGGCGAGGTCCTGTTTGGGCAGAAGGTCTCGGACGAGGTCAAAAAGGAAGTGGCGCGCGATCTGGAAAAGGGAGTGCGGGCGCTCAAGCAGCTGGCGCAGTTTGCTCCCTACGCCGTCGGCTCCGAGTTCACCCTGGCCGACTGCGCCGCGGGGCTGCACTTCCCGCTGGTCGCGATGGCCACCAAGGCGGTGCTCGGCCACGACTGCCTGGAGAGCATCCCGCAGGTGGGCGAGTACCTGAAGCTGGTCACCTCGCGGCCTTCATTCCAGCAGGTCAACGCCGACTTCCGCTCTGCCTTCGCCGCCCACCAGGCGGCGCAGAAATCCGCCACCAGCTAGCGCGGTCGGCCGCAGCTCGCGGGCCGCTGCACGGCGTCGCGGGGCCGATCGCGGTCCCGCGCGCCAGCTCAAGACAATCAGCCCTGGGGGGCCGCGGCCGGCAGGTCCCCTTCGCCGAGACGGCGATGGAACAGCTCGAAGACCAGGCTGTAGCACAGGTGCGACAGGGCTGGGTCGTAGCGGTATCCCTCGTCGCGCATGAAGGCGTGCGCGGCGTTGAACTCGTGCCAGGAGAAGTGCACCTTGGCATCGGTCATCGCGTTGTAGATCAGGCTGCGACCCTCCCGCGAGACGTGCGGATCCTGGCGGCCCCAGAACATCAGCATCTCGGCCTTGAGCTCGGGAATCCGCGCCAGCGTATTGTCCTTCATTCCCTTGGCCAGTGTCCCCTTGTGAATATCCGTGGCGTAGAAGCAGACCCCCGCCCGCACATCGGGATTCATCGCCGCCCGGAACGCCAGGTGACCGCCGAGGCAGATCCCCATCACGCCGAGCTTGCCGCTGCAGCTGGGCAAGGACTTGAGGTAGTCAAGCCCGGCGCGGGCGTCGCTGTCGTAGGCGCCAAGGTCCTTGGCGGTCTTGAGCTCGTTGCCGCGATCGGCCCCGGCCTGGTCGTAGGCGAGCACGCGCCCGGCGGGCTCGAACTCATGGTAGATCTCGGGCACGGCGACCACGTAGCCCTGGCCGGCGAGCATGGCCGCGGCGCGCCTGATGGGCAGCGTGACCTGGAAGATCTCGGAGAACAGCAGGATGCCAGGGTAGCGCCCCGGGGCGACCGGCCGGAACAGGAACGTCCGCATCGGACCGGTCGGGGTGGGAACGTCGCAGTGCTCGTTATCGTAGATGACCACAGGTACCTCCTCGGGGCGGCTGTCGGGAGCCGCTAGATACCTGATAGTACCGCACTTTGGCCGCCGCCAGCTACAGGGGGTGTGCCGGCTCGAGCGGCTGCCTGGGCACCGCGGTCAGCTGGCCAGCCACCTTGGCGCGTAGACGCAGATGAGGGCAATCCCGATTGCGACGTAGGTGAGGCCGACCAGCAGCGGCACGGCGACCTCCGCCTGGCGGCGACCGCCGAAGCGGGCCACCGCCATCACCAGCCAGGGTCCGAGCCAGGGCCCGGCCAGGGCGAGCAGCCAAGGGGCGTAGCGGTGCGCCAGGATCTTCTCCAGGCGGACGCTGCGCCGCTTTTCGACCTGGCGGGTGAAAAAGGACCAGGCGAGCAGGCGCTGCCAGAACAGGTCGACGACCAGCACCTGCACATAGGCCAGCGGCACCCCCAGCACCACCGCGAACCAGGCCGGCCAGTGCAGCTTGAAGATCGCCAGCGGCAGCGATACGAGCAGCCCGCCGATCGGGTTCACGCTGGTCAGCACGAAAGCGATGATGAGAGCAGTCAATCGCTGTCACCAAGGGCAAGGGGCCTGGGGGCTTTTTGCGGTACAGGAGCCACACATACATAGTGGCAGTGAAGGCAAGATATGCAAGCGCCAAGCGCGTCGAGGGGTCCTGCGGTTTCGTTCCGAGATCGTTTCTGTGCATCAGAGAAGCCCGCAGCCAGCTACGGCAGCCCCGGGCCGGGAAGTTAAGCCGGTTGACATGACCGGGCACCCGGGTCGTCGGTACGGCGCGCCGCAGGCGGGGCTGCGGACAGGCTGCGGACAGCCGCGCCGAGGGGGTCTGCCCAGGGAGGGCTGCCGCCCGGGCTGCGGCCAGCCGGGCGAGCGGCTTATTTGGTCTGCAGGGTCATCACGCCGTTCCAGTCGCGCGGCAGGCCCTCGCTGAGGAACCGCTGGCAGCGGTCGACGTAGAGCCGCGCGGCAGCATCACCAGGCGTGCTGGTGACGATGGTGGTGAAGCAGCCTAGCGCCTTGTCCAGCGCGCCGCGCCGAAACAGCTCCAGACCCTGGGCGAAGAGCGGCCGAGTGCGGATTCGGGCCGCGCGGTCGTCCTCCGGGAGGCAGTCCAGGACCTCATAGACCGTCACCGCGGTCAGCTTGCCCTTTACTATTACCCGATCCACCTCGCGCAGCTCGACGGGCTGGCTCAGCAGCGCCTGGGTCGACTCGGTAATGAGCATCGCCGCGCCATAAAGCTTGGTAATTCCCTCGACCCGCGCCGCTACGTTGACCGGGTCGCCGATCACCCCGCACTTCATCCGCTCCGCCGAGCCGATGGTCCCGAGGATCAGCTCTCCGGTGTTGACGCCAACTCCGATCGACACCGGCGGCCGCCCTTCCGCCGCGCGCTCGCAGTTGAACGCCGCCAGCTCCTTCAGCATGCCGACCCCGGCGGCCACCGCGTCATCGGCGATGCTCACCTGCTTGCCCGGAAACAGCGCCATCATCGCATCCCCTTCGTAGGAGTCCACGAAGCCGCCGGCGGTGCGAATGGCCGGCTCCATGCGCGCGAAGTAGCGGTTGATGAAAGAGAAGTTCTCATCATGGCTGTGGCCCTCCACCAGGGTGGTAAAGGACCGGATGTCGGAAAAAAGGACTGACATCTGGCGCTGCACGTGGTCGCCGCGCTGGATCTCCAGGATGCTTGTCTTGTCCAGACAGCTCAAGAACTCCTGCGGTACGTAGCGCTCGAAGGTCTTGGACAGGGCCTCGTTCTTCTCGGCCTCTGCCAGGCGGTCGGCAATGGCCTGCTCGCGCTTGCGGCGCTGGTATTCCAGGCGGTGGCCGGCGCCCGCCGCCAGCATGACCATGAAGACGGTAAACCCCACCGCCGGTGCATAGGGCGTCATCCGGTTGGCGTTCATCCAGCCGCGCGAGGTGACGATGGGCCAGGCGCTGGTGGCGAGCACGACGAGCATCGCGACGGCGATGAGCCGCCCCTGCCGGTTCAGGCGCAGCGAGCGCCAGCAGGCGGTGCCCACCGGGACCAGCATGCCGGCCACGGCAATCTCGGCCAGCGTGCTGCCGATGTAGCCGCTTACAAGGAAGCTCAGCCCGAGCGAGGTCCAGCAGTAAAGATGCAGAAGTGCGTTATAGCGGGCGATGCGCGGCGCGGTAGTGCGCAGCACGAGAATCTGCTGCAGGAAGCCGCTGAGGCCAATGGCGGTGAGAAAGATTCCCATGAAGACCGCCCGCAGCTCGATGTAGGCTGCAAGCTTCTCGGGAAACCAGGAATAGGCGTCCCCCCACACGTAGAAGGCGATAAACAGCAGCATGCCGACGCCGGTGACCGTCAGCCAGGCGTTGAGCCCTTCGCGCAGCCGCAGGTACAGGTACGCTGAGTATGCCGTCACCAGGAGCACCAGGCCGAGCAGCATGCCGCATACCAGGTGGCGGAGCCGCTCGCGCGCCATGATCTCGGCCAGGGTCAATAGCTCTGCCGATGCGGTCATGATCTCGGCGTTGAACCGCATCACCACCTGCCGCGTGGTGCCCGCGGCTACCGTCAGCGGAAAGATCGGCGTCATGGTCGGCAGGATCCGCGCCGCAATCGGGACTGACTGGCTGCTGCAGTAGTGGGTCCACGACCCGTCGGGCTCCTGCATCCAGACATCGAGCTCATCGATGCTGCGGTTGTCGATGAACAGCAGGCGCTGCAGCGACGTCGTCCCGGGGTTCTGGACGGCAAACCTTACCCACAGGGCGCCGGGAACGGGCCGCTTGTTGTAACTTGTCTGGCGGAGGGGGGTAAACCGCTGGGCGATGGCGGGCGTCTGCACCGCGGCCAGGTCGACCGTCAGGGTGGAGTCAAACAGGGCCTCCGCGTGGGGAAACACCGCGCCGACCTCGTCTGCCCCGAGCACCCACGGCGCCGGCGCTGCGCTGGCCGCGGCGGCGAGCCGGAAGGGCAGCAGGAACAGTGCTGCCACCGCTAGCCAGCGGATAAAGAAGTGGCTCTTGGTGCGGAGCGCGCACGGCTGCATAGGCGATACTCGTCCCCCGAAGCTATCAGCCTGACAGTATATACCGATCGCCGCGCTTGCCGCTTGACTACCACGGCGCGGCGATCGCGGGCGGTGAGCGCATCACGGCGCGGACGATGGCTGCGGCGCGACGGCTTGCAGATAGGAGCGATAGTGCCAGGCCAGCGGCGGCGAGTCGTGCAGCGCCGCCTGCAGCAGCGCCGTCGCCTCAGTGGCCGTCTGCTTGCGGGCGCTCGGCTCACCCAGGGCTTGCGCCTTGAGGGCGAGCAGCGCCCCGCGCTCTGCCTGCGCCCTGGTCAGCACGCCCCCGGCCAGTCGATCCGACGCGGCCACTGCAGCCAGTCCCTGCGCAATCGCTTCCGCCGCCGGCTGACCGTGGCTGCTCTGCCAGTCGGCCACCAGCCGCCATAGCTGCGCGCGGTTTAGCGCGATGCTGGCGAGCTTGCCGGCGCACTGCGGTCCAGGCGTCACTTGCGGCAGCGCAGCGAGCGCCGCGACCACCGGCAGCGGCGACTTGCCGGTCCGCAGCAGCCAGCGAGCGCGCAGGAGCAGCAGCTGCCCTCTAAATTCGGCCTGCGTGCCCAGCAGCAGCGAGGCCGCGCGGACCCCCGCCTGGAGGTCTGCCAGCCCGGCAGCGATGGCTGGCTCCGGGGATCTGCCCTGGCGCAAGAGCGCCTCGCCGTAAAGAAGATCGTTTTTAAGCAGCCCGTCCCAGAGCTGTCGCCTGCTCGGGCTTTCCTGGACCATCTGCCGGTGGCGCTGCCCGAGCTCCACAGTCTGGGTCGTGATGTCCTGTCCCGCCTCCAGCTGCTGCCGCAGCTGTACCAGAGTCGCGACTAGCCCGGTATCGCGTGCGGCCGCCAGCTTCGGGTTGATCACCAGGGCTGCCTGCAGCTCGTCCAGCGCCAGGCGCAGCTCGCTTTTGGGATCGATGCCATGGTCGATGTAGTCGAGCGCCAGATCCAGCCGCAGCGCTGCCAGGTTGCTGCGCACGATCGCCAGCTGCGGCCGCAGCGCTCTGGCCCGCTCGACGGTGGCTATCCCCTCCTTGATCATCGAGATCGAGTCGCCGCCATGCTCTTGCCGCCATTTGGCCAGCAGACTGGTTAGTACCGCCAGGGTATTTAGGTAGTCGACATTCCCCGGGTCCAGATTGGACGCCTTGCGGATATCGGCGATGGACTGGGGCAGCTCGGGCAGGTCCGAGGCGCCTTCATGCCACTTTTCCAGCGCAAGTGCATCAAGGAGTCGGCCGCGCACGAAATAGTGCTCGGCCCGCTCGGGCGGCAGCTTGTCCGCCAGGGTGATGACCTTCAGCCCCTCTTGCAGCAAGTCGCCGACTTCCTGGCTGTTTTCGGTCTTGAGGTACGCCCAGTAGGAATAGAGCCGCGCCAGCTGATCGTGGGCTTCTCCGCAATCGGGAAGGAGCGTAATCGCTACCTTGGCTCGCTCAACCCCCAGGTTGTAGATGGATTCTACTTCCTTGGGCGGCATCCCAGAGAACAGGGCCAGCTTGAGCATGGTCAGGGAGAACTGATTGTTGCTCATATAAAAGCTCGGATAGCTGCGGGCCAGGTCGAGCGCGCGGGCGAGCGTGGCCTGCACCTCCGCGACCTGCTGCTTTCCTTCCAGCTGCCCGCGGCTGAGCTGGGCGCTCAGCTGCTCGATGCGGATCTTGACCTCCAGGTCGAAGGGCTCAAGGAGCCACGGAGTGTCTTGCTGCGCCTGGCGGGCACCAGCCAGAGCCTTGCCGAGCGCCTCGGGACTGTCGGACTCGTAGAAGCGCAAGAGCGCCTCGACAAAGCCCGCTGACCCCGCCGCCGCCTCGCCGCCCTTGTATAGCTCCTGCCGCACCCGCGCTACATATTTCCGGCGCAGCGCGTCGATCTGCGGCTTGAGCTGATCCTCGGCGGCGGTGCGCCGCAGCTCGTCGCGCTTCTGCTCGAAGATCCGCCCCAGCGCCTCGCCGAGGGCCAGGTGTACCGACTGCAGATCATTGCCAAGCTGGAGCGCCTGCTCCAGGTGGCGCTGCGCCAGCGCACTCTCGCCGAGCACCAGGTAGCCCTGGCCGAGGGCCCCTTCGATGGCTCCTTTCAGACTGGCCTCAGAGCTCTGCAGCTGCTGCTCGAGCTGGGCCAGGCGCGCCTTGATCAGCTGCTGCTCGCGGCGCAGATCGTGCGGCGGCAGGCTGTAGGCGACGCGCAGAAACAGCCGCAGCTCGGTCACTGTCTGGGCGAGCTGCGTCACGAGCTGCTCCTTGGCCTTGGCGCGCTCGGCCGCGGCGCGCTGCTCTTGCCGCGAGCGCACCATGAGCAGCAGGAAAAACAGGAGCGATGCCAGAAGCAGCGTCGCCACCGCGACCCAGGCGCGGTGCCGCTGCGCCAGCCGCCGCAGGCGGTAGAGGGTCGAGGCCGGGCGCGCGATGATCGGCTCGCCGCGGAGGTAGCGACCCAGATCCTCGGCCAGCGCCAGCGCCGATTCGTAGCGCTGCGCCGGCTCCTTCTGCAAGCACTTAAGGACGATCACTTCCAGGTCGAGCGGGATGCTCGGCTCGAGCTGGCGCAGTGGCGGCGGCTCCTGGTTTAGCACCGCCAGCAGCAGCTCGACCTCGTTTTCGGCGTCGAACGGCGGCTTGCCGGCCAACAGCTCGTGGAGCACCGCGCCCAGGCTGTAGACGTCCGCCCGGCGGTCCAGGTGCCGCGCCCGGCCGCGCGCCTGCTCGGGCGCCATGTAGTGCGGCGTACCCATGATCACGCCGGTCTGGGTCAGTCGCTGCGGCCCAAGCGCGTCTCGCGCCAGACCAAAGTCCATCAGCACCGGCCGCAGCCCGAGCCCTTCGGCATCGCTGGCCCCCGCCTCGCTTGTGCACACCAGGATATTGGCTGGTTGAAGGTCAAGCCAGGCCGACACCGTGGCTGACCGGCGCTGAAACAGCCCGTCGGAACGGCTGCGGAACTAGGGGGCGAGCCAGACGTAGCCGACGACGCTCTCCAGCCGATAGCCGTACATGGTGACGGCGCTTTTTTGTTCGGCGTCGCTCACGGTGTAGAAGTGGTCGCCGGATCGATCGTTGAACAGGCGATAGAGCGGCTGCGCATCGCAGCGCGAGTCGGTCGCTATGTAGCCAAGCTGCACGCCGGGGATGTTCAGGACCTCGCAGGTCGAGCTCAACGTAAGAAAGTACAGGCCGCTCGGTTTCTTGCACAGATAGAACGCCTGGCCTCCGGCGAGCCCGCTCTGATACAGGTAGAAGTAGTTGATGCTCTCGATTGTGTACGGCGCGGACATCGCCGCGGTCAGGTCCGTGGTGTAAAAGTGTCCGCCCCCTCCCAGCGAGCGGTGGACGCCGATGCGGCACCCGGGCAGCGCCCCCTCATCACAGCGCCCGTTACAGTCGTCATCCTGGCCATTGCAGCGCTCGGCCGGCGGCGTGCACTGCGTCTTGCCGCCTTCGCAGGCGGTCACCCCAGAGCTGGCGCAGGCGGTCGTACAGTCCTTTCCGGCGACACAGCTGCTCGCCAGCTCGCAGCCGTTGGCCAGCTTGCCGTCGGCGTCAATGTAGCCGTCGGCGCAGGCGGCGATGGCGCACGCCCCGCCGCGGCAAGCGGCGGTGGCGTTGGGAATCACGCAGGTGCGACCGCAGACGCCGCAGTTGCGGGGGTCGCTGTCCAGGGTGGTGCAGGAAGTCCCGCAGGCAACCAGGGCGGTGTCACACTTGACCGCCAGCTCGCTCGCGTCTGCCGCATCGGGCTTGTCCTGGGGCGGGGGAGGGGATGGGGCGGCGCAGGCAGGAACCGCCAGCAGCGCCGCCAGCAGCGCACCGCGCAGAGCCGGCTGCGTGCGGGTCACGGACACCGCAGCGCGCTTCATGCGAGCACCCCGGCCAGTGTGCTCGAGGTCTGGGCACCGTTCCAGCCGAAGCTGTTGTAGGGCAGCCCGAGCGCCTTGAGCACCGTGAGCTGCGCCTTGCACAGGTTCCCATCCGGCTCGCGCACATGGATATTCTGCTTGAGCCGACCGTTGGCGCCCCCGGCGATGAGGACCGGCAGCTCCTTGTCGCTGTGCTTCCACCCCTCGCCGTACTCCGAGGTGCCGAGGATGCAGGCCGCATCGAGCAGCGTGCGACCCGCCGGCAGCTTCACCTTGGCGAACGTGTCGAGGAGCAGCGCGAACGCCTGCATCTGATAAAGGGTGATGTCGCGCACGCGCTCCCAGTAGCCGTTGTGGCAGCTTGAGTGCATGTCATCGGGCACGCCGAGGTTCGCGAAGACATGGGGAGTCGCCGGCGACGTCAGCATGAACGAGAAGACGCGGGTGAGCCCGCAGTTTATCGCCACCGCCAGCACCTCCGCCATCGCCGTGGTCTTGCTGAGCAGATCGCTCGCATCGCCGGGGCGCGCCGGAGCCTGGCAGGCCGCGCTCGTGGACTGCAGCCGCCGCTGGATGTCGGCAAGGTGATCGAGGTGGGCATCGATGCGGGCCCCGTCGCCGGCCCCAAGGCCGCGCTTGAGCTTGCGCGCATCCTCGAGCACTGCGTCGAGCACCCGGGCGCGCCGGCCCTGCTCCGCCGCCTGACCGGGGATCGCGAACAGCTTGTCGAACAGGGCGCCGGGGCTCATGATCGGCGGATTCAGCGAGTCGGGGCCGTTGTACGAGATCGCGTTCCAGTGGCCATACTCGTGGAAGCGTGCCGGGCTGATTCCCACTTCCAGGGAGCGAAAGCGGGCTGGCGTCTTGTAGAAGGCTGGATCGCGGGCCACCACCTGATCCAGGGTAGGGCGCAGCGCGGTCAGGGTGTGCGACGGCTGATCGAAGCCCTGCGGGCGGATTCGGTCGCCGGTCATCGCGACCATGAAGCCGCGCATGTGGCCGTCTTCCTGGCCGGGCGGATCGGGCGGCACTTCGGTCTTGGGCTCAAGGCCGGTGGCGACCGTGATCGGGAGCTTGCGATCGGCGAACGGCTGCAGGAGCTTGCTTGGCGTGTAGCCGGCTCCGGTCTCGGCCGGCGTCCACAGGTCCTCGTGGCCGGCCATCGCCTGCACCGGCCCGTGCTTGGCGTTCCAGGGCAAGCCGTTGCCCCAGAAGAACAGGCCGAAGAACGGCTCTTCGCCCATGCCGTCGGCGTAGGCGCCCTTTGAGTCGAGCATCGCCTCCAGCGGCGGCAGTGCCAGGGCGACCACGGCCCCCGCCACCGAGCCGCGCACGAAGCTGCGGCGAGACATGGTAAGTCGCTTCACGGCAGCACCCCTTCCCCAGCGGCGGCGGTACGAAATCCTTCGCTTTGCACGAGCGCGATGAGGAGCTCGCGGAAGCGATACCCGGACTGGGCGAAGCGCTCGGCCAGCTGCGCCAGCACGGCCTCGTCCCCCGGCTGATCGAGTCGGCCGCTGGCGTGGCGGTAGAGCTGCTTGACCATGCACTGCGCCACCCGGGGATCGCTGGCAAGCTGGGGCCCCAGGGCGCGCCCGTCGGCGTACGGCTTGCCGTCAATCTCGCTCTGGGTCTGCACGGGCAGGCCCTTTACCGTGGTGCGGTGCACGCCGATCGAGTCAAAGCCCTCAAACAGCAGCCCGGGCGGATCCATGATCGAATGGCAGCCCGAGCAGGCCGGGTTCTTGCGGTGTTCTTCCAGTCGCTCGCGCAGGGTCCGCGGCGTGCCGCTCGGGCTGTCCAGGTTGAGGTTGACGTTGCCGGGCGGCGGCGGCACAAGCTGACACAGGACCCGCTCCAGCACATACTTGCCGCGCAAGGTCGGCGAGGTCTCCGTTGGGTGGGCATTCATCGTCAGGAAGGCACCGAGGGTCAGCAGGCCCGCCCGCGGGCCGTCCGCCGGGAGCGTCACCGGGACAAAGGCAACCTCGCTGGCAGCGGGGGCGGCGACCTTGTACAGCGCCGCCAGCTCGCTGTTGACAAAGGTGTTGCGAGTCGCGAACAGCTGGCGAATGTCGACGTTGCGGCGGAACACGAAGTCGTCGACCAGGAGCTGGACCTCCGACCGCATGGACGCCCCGAGGGTCGGCGAGAACTCCGGATAGCGTGCCGGGTCGCGCTCGAGCTGGGCCAGCGCGCCGAGGTTGAAGTACTGATCGAAGAAGCTCTGCACCGCCGGCCGGGCGCGCGGCGAGTCGAGCAGCCGCTGCGCCTGGGCGCGCAGGCTGCCGGCATCGAGCAGCTCACCGCGGCTCGCGGCGGCCAGCAGCTCGGCATCCGGAGCCTGGTCCCACAGTAGGAACGACAGCCGCTGCGCCATCTCATACGAGTCGTAGCGGCGGCGCGGCGGCGTGCTGGGGTCGGTCGGATCCGGCTCACCGACTTCGACTCGATAAAGGAAGCGCGGCGACTGCAGCATTCCATATAGCGCCAGCCGGAGCCCTTGGTAGACATCGCCTTCGGCGGCGCGGCGCACCACCGTCAGCCAGCGCTCGGTGTCCTCCGAGCTCAGCGGCCGACGGAACAGCCGGAGTCCGATGCGCTGGATGAACTCCCGGACGCAGGCATCCTCAGTGCTTGCGGGCACACAGCCGAGCAGGGCCTGACGGCGGGAGCCATCGCTGAACAGCGCGTCGGTGATCGCGCCGGCGGCGTCTGCGTACTGCTGCGCGCCCAGCTCGGAGAGTGTGGTCGTCGCGGCGCCGATCGAGTAGAAGAGGTAGGGGTTGGTATCCGGCTCCAGGGCGGTGGGCGGCAGTACGCCACCGAACACGTCCTTGAGGGTGTTGCGGTACTGCAGGCTGGTGAGCCGCGGCATGACCGGCGGCGAGGGGGTGTAGCTCTGCCCAGGCGGTGGGGGGGCGCTGCTCTGCGGGGCGGAACAGGCGACGGGCAAGGCCGCGGCGACGATCAGCGAAAATAGCGCGCGCATGAGAGGCAATATACACATTTTGCCCGCGCAAGCCCCGCGGTTTTGTCGGCCGGGTCGCCGCGCCGCTGGAGTACGAGCACCGACGGCACCAACGAGGACGCTGCCTGGGCTGGTGCAGAGCGGTACTGGACGGCACCTACCTAGCGGTAGGAGCTCCGCATGAGCTCACCAGTCGTTTCGCACCGAAGTTCGTGATTGGTCAGCACTTCGCCCCGTCGCGGAACGGCTTCCTTGGAATCTCTGTCGAGCGTTACACTGGCTGGTTGAATGTCCTGCGCCTTCGCAGACGTCGCTGAGCGCCTTGAGGATCGCCCCTATGAACGACTGCGGAACGCTGGCCGCGCGCCAAGGTCCGGTGTGAGCGCTGGTGCGTGGGCCCTCGCGCGAGCGCGAAGGTGACCTTCTACTGCCAGCTTGCCCAGGAAGCGCCGAGCCAAGCAGTGGCCGGCTCTTTGCGACCCCCGCCGCCTGCCAGGAGCGGCCGCGGCGGGGGCCTGCAGGCTACAGGCGGCCTGACCGCGAGCGACGGCGGCCGAGCAGGAGCAGTACGGCGGCGGCACTTAGCAGCGCCATGCCGCTGGCCAGGGGCGTGGCGTTCTGGCTGGGAGCGCCGCTGGACGAGCAGCCCGGACCGCCCTGGACGCCGGGGCGGCAGGCATCGCCGATGCCGTCGTGGTGGCTGTCGGCTTGATCGGGGTTCGGGTTCGCCGGACAGTTGTCGCAGGCATCGCCGACGCCATCGCTGTCGCGATCTTTCTGGTCGGGGTTGTAGATCGCCGCGCAGTTGTCGCAGGCATCGCCCTTGCCGTCGCGATCGCTGTCGCTCTGATCGCGATTGCTGACGAACGGACAGTTGTCGCACACATTGCCCAGCCCATCGCCGTCACTGTCTTCGCGATCCGGGTTGGCCAGCTTGCTGCAGTTGTCGCACAGATCGCCCGTCCCGTCCCCGTCGCTGTCCTTCTGGTCGGGGTTGGGGGTCATCGAACAGTTGTCGCACGCGTCGCCGATGCCGTCGTGATCGCTGTCCTTCTGGTCGGGGTTGGCGACGGTCGGGCAGTTGTCGCAGGCATTGCCCAGCCCATCACCGTCGGTATCGTCGCGGTCGGGGCTGGCCAGCTTGCTGCAGTTGTCGCACAGATCGCCCCGCCCATCGCCGTCGGTGTCCTTCTGGTCGGGGTTGGGGGTCATCGGACAGTTGTCGCAGGCGTCGCCTCTGCCATCGCCGTCGGTGTCTTTCTGGTCGGGGTTGGCCGTCATCGGGCAGTTGTCACAGGCGTCGCCGAGTCCGTCGCCGTCGGTGTCCTTCTGGTCGGGGTTGAGGGTGGTCTTGCAGTTGTCGCAAGCGTCGCCAACGCCATCGCCGTCGGTGTCCTTCTGGTCGGGGTTGGCCGTTGTCTTGCAGTTGTCGCAGGCGTCGCCAACGCCGTCGCCGTCGGTGTCCTTCTGGTCGGGGTTGGGCGTCGCCTTGCAGTTGTCGCAGGCATCGCCGATGCCGTCGCCGTCGGTGTCCTTCTGGTCGGGGTTTGCCTTCATGACACAGTTGTCGCAGACATCGCCGACGCCGTCGCCGTCGGTGTCCTTCTGGTCGGGGTTTGACTTTATGACACAGTTGTCGCAGACGTCGCCCACCCCGTCGCCGTCGGTATCTTTCTGGTCGGGGTTTGGCTTGACGACGCAGTTGTCGCAGACATCGCCGACGCCATCGCCGTCGCTGTCCTTTTGGTCTGCATTGGCCTTGAGGACGCAGTTATCGCAGACGTCTCCTATGCCGTCACCGTCGCTGTCCCTTTGGTCGGGGTTTGGCCTGAGGATGCAGTTGTCGCAGACGTCACCGACTCCATCGCCGTCGCTATCTCTTTGATCGGGATTGACCTTCATGACGCAGTTGTCGCAGACATCGCCCACCCCGTCGCCGTCTGTGTCTTTCTGGTCAGGGTTTGACTTCATGACACAGTTGTCGCAGACGTCGCCCACCCCGTCGCCGTCTGTGTCTTTCTGGTCAGGGTTTGGCTTCATGACACAGTTGTCGCAGACATCGCCGACGCCGTCGCCGTCCGTGTCTTTCTGGTCGGCATTAGACTTCATGACACAGTTGTCGCAGACATCGCCGACGCCGTCGCCGTCAGTATCCTTCTGGTCAGCGTTGGCGCGCATCGGGCAGTTGTCGCAGGCGTCGCCGACGCCGTCGCCATCGGTGTCCTTCTGGTCGGGATTGGCCTTCATGACACAGTTGTCGCAGACGTCGCCGACGCCGTCGCCGTCGGTGTCCTTCTGATCCGGGTTGTAGACGCCCGGGCAGTTGTCGCACGAGTCGCCGAGGCCATCAGAGTCCCGGTCCGGGGCAAACATCGAGCTGCAGGTGGCGTTCATGCCCGGGCCGGGCGCGACATAGTCATCGCACGGGCGGGTCGGCGGAAACTCGCTGACCGGAATACAGCTGTTGCCATTGGTCACATAGTCGACGCACTGCAAGCCGGTGCGCCGCGGATTGCCATCGGTCTCAGTCGCCCGCGCGATGCCATTGCAGTTGACGTCGATGATCGCCGCCTTCGCCGGCCCGGCGATGCCGAGCAGGAAGAGGGCCGCACATAGCACCTGGACTGCTCCAAGCAGCGCTGGCGCGAAACAACGAGTTCCAGCAGGCCGCAGCCGCGAACCCCGTGGATCCATCAAAGTCCTCCTAATGCGTGTGGGTGTGGCAATCTGGCCCCCAGTCTAGTCTCCGCGATGGCGCAGCTGAC
Source organism: Polyangia bacterium (assembly GCA_044222245.1). Taxonomy (GTDB): domain Bacteria; phylum Myxococcota_A; class Polyangia; order Palsa-1104; family JAEUJZ01; genus CALFML01. Next base: position 152,908 of record JBGANQ010000011.1, read on the forward strand.
CCGGGCCAGCAAGAGAGTATCCTGGTTCGCGCCAAGAGAGAAGACGCCCACTGCGCCACCGCCAGCGTGGCGTACCGACTGGTGAAAGAGGGACGAGTACCTGCACGTACACGCCGCAGTCGCCTCTAGGACGGGTCGCTCGGCTGTGGCCGCAAGGGGCAGGGGAGGTCGACTTGCCCGGAGGCGATCGGCAGACCCGGCAGCGACGGCGGCACCGTCCCTGCCGATCGCGCCCGAGCCGCCGAGCTACAGGGTCACTTCTTGAGCTGCCGTTCCGCAGCCCGGGCCGTGCTCTGCAAGCACTTGGCCCCAGCGCGGAAAGATACTCACGCGGCCTCTCCCGCAGTTGACAGCGGCTGGTTTGATATCCCGGTGCAGGATGCCCTGGGCATGCGCGGCATGGACGGCCAGGGCGATCTGGCGCATGAGCATCACTTTCTGCTCGAGGTTCCTGTGGCGCACCGCCACGTTGAGCGGCTGGCCGCTTATGTACTCCATCGCGATGTACGGCTGACCCTGAAACTCGCCGACCTCGAAGACCTTGCAGATGCCGCTGTGGTCGAGTCGGGCCTGGGCCCGCGCCTCTTGCTGCAGGCGCTCGGCGGCCTCGGCGCTGGGGACGCGCAGCCACTTGATGGCCACCGAGCGACCGAGCCGGCGGTCCCGCGCTAAAAAGACCGTTCCCATCCCGCCCTGCCCGAGGAGCTTCTGGATCTGATAGCGCTCCCACTGCTGCAGCTGACCGGGGATGGCTCCCAGGTGGGCGGCGATGGCCACGTCGCTTGGCAGGCTGGGCGGGCTCTGCTCGGGCGGCGTGTCGGCGGGATCGAGGGTGGTGGCCAGCTCGACCTCGGTGGCGTCGCTGCGCGGCGGCCTGCCGCCCTCGCGCCCGTCGCGGCGGCGCAGCTTTGGCGTCGTGCGCTCGCTCGCCGTGGGGTCTGCCTGGAGGTCGGGAGCGGCTCCGCCGGCCGCGGCGGGCGCGAGCGGCGTGGCGGCATCGGAAGCAGGCTGCTGCGGTGGCTTCTCCATGGTCTGCTACTCCCTCTCTTGGTGAGTGCGGGGCGGAGCCAGGCGGCTTATCGCACATCGCGGTGAAGGGGCAGCCGGCCGGCAGCGCTGCCGGCGAGCC
>JBGANQ010000091.1:0-34526 GCA_044222245.1 Polyangia bacterium
CAGCTGCCCGCGGGCGACCAGGCCGCTGCCGAGCGCCGCCAGCGCCGCCCGTGCCCGCGCCGGCGCCGCCACCGCCGCCCGCACCGCCGCTGCCAGCGGCAAGCGCGGCCCGCGCCCGCGCCGCACCGCCACCGCCTCGGCCAGCTGCGCCGCCGCCAGCTGCGCCGCCGCCGGCCCGAGGACGCGCAGGAACAGCCGATCTTCTGAATGCGCCCAAGCCTGCGCCGGGGTCTGCGCGGAGGCCTGCTCCGGGGCCCGCTCCGGTACCTGTTCATGCGTCTGCTCGGATGCCCGCTCCGATGCCTGCTCCGATGCCAGTGCCAGTGTCTGTGTCTGCGTCGATGCCCGCTCCGGGGTCTGCGCGGAGGCCTGCTCCGGGGTCTGCGCGGAGGCCTGCTCCGGGGTCTGCTGTGGTGCCTGTTCTGGTACCTGCCAAGGCGCCTGCTCTGGTGCCTGGGCCTGCGCGGGGGTCTGCGCGGGCAGCGCTGCCGCTCCCGGCGGACCTGGCGGCAGCACCGCAACCACCGCACCGCGTGCCCTCAGCTCCCGCACTCGCGGATCGCTCTCCAGCACACTGGTGTAGACCAGCAGCGCCGCGAACCGTCCCGCCTGCGCCAGGGCCAGCTGCGCATTGGGCGACAGCCCCTGCGAGAACAGCACCAGCGCCGCATCGCCGACCTCATCGAGCGGCGTCAGCGCCGCCCCGGCCAGGGCCGACAGCGGCACGAAGCGCGCCGCCGCGCCGGCGTGCTCGCGCAGAAGGTAGGCCAGCAGCCGCGCCGGTCCCTCCGAGGTGCCGATCCCGGTGGTGACAAACCGCAGGCGCGGCGAGCTCGCGGTGGCAAAGCGCAGGTCCGGGCGCGCCCCGGCGGCCGCGCCCGGCCCCTCCGCGGAGGCGAGCAGCGACTGCAGCAGCGCCGGCACCGCGGCGCACCGCGCGGCGAGCAGCTCGCGGGCGGCGGCGGCGTTCATTCCGGACCCCCGCCGCCAGCTCCGGGCTCGGGCGGCGGCAGGGGGCGCCTCTCGGGGTCCTGTTTCTGCGTCTTCATGACCTCGAAATAGCCTAGCAGCTCGTCCAGCTGCGCTTGGGAGAGATCGCGGTGCGCCGGCATGTTGCCGTAGCGGAAGGTGCGGGGATCGCTGATGTAGGCGCGGATCTGGGCGGCCGGCCGGTACTCGACGATGCTCTGCGGCACGTTGAGGTCGGGTCCGACCCGCCCGCCGTCGCGGTTTACGGCGTGGCAGGCGATGCAGCGGGCGCGGAACAGCCGCGCCCCGCGCGCTGCCAGGGAGTCGGCGGCGACCCCGCGCGGCACCGCCCGTGGAAACAGGCTCTCGCCGTCGACGATCTCGATGCTGGCCAGCTGCCAGGGACGGGGATGGGTCGAGAGGCTCCCCTGCTCTGGGCGCGACCAGACAAGGTAGAACGGTCCGGGGTTGGCGCGCTGCGGACCAATGGGCTCCCAGTCCGCGACCTCGACATCGGCAAACGCCAGGTGGGCCCCGCCCTCCAGCAGCCGCCCGCCGGCCAGCGGCACCGCGTAGCCGTCGCGCGCCCGCAGCACGAAGTCGCGCTGGCGCAGCGCCGTCGCCTCTTCGCCGAACGCGGCGACCAGCAGCGGCTCTAGCGGCAGCGCCCGGAAGCGCTTGGCGCGCTCATAGTAGGGGTCGTGGCCGGCAACCTCGGTGACGGGGGCCAGGCGCAGCAGCGCCGGCAGATCGAGCGTCGCCACCGACGCTCCCAGGCGGACAAAGCGCAGCTCGGCGGCGCTCAGGCTGGCCTGCGCCGCGCCCTCGACCTGGTTGCTGCGCGACAGCAGGCGGGTGGTCATCGCCCAGCCGACCAGGACCACCGCCACGAGCGCAAGCCCGAGCTGCACCTTGCGCGACTGGGCGGCGCGGGCGCTCACCGGGCCCTCCGCTGCCCGCGCAGACAGGGCGGCGCCGTCAGGTAGGAAAGGGGAACGAAGGCCAGGTAGTAGAGGATGTTGGGCAGCAGCCGCAAAAGCAGCCCGGCCCGCTCGCCGGCCAGGATCACCACATCGGCCAGCGCCCACAGCACGTACTGCACCGCCTCGAACGCGGTCAGCCGCAGCAGCCACCGCCGCACCGCCGCGGCATCCGGGCCGCCCTGGGTCAGCCGCCGCGGCAGCAGCGCCAGGCGGACGACCAGCAGCAGCCCGAGGAACAAGAGCTCATAGCCGAGGAACTTGCGCCGCGGCTCGGCAAAGACGGCCGGCAGCACCTGACTTACCCCGGCAAACAGGATGGGCACAAGCAGGCTCAGCCCGAGCGCGCGCAGAAAGCCGCGCGCCGAGCGGCCAAGCCCCCCCGGTCCGCTCGGCGGCGCGCCCGGCGAGTACCGCTCCAGCAAGACGAAGTAGCGCAGGTCGCCGAGGATCACAAACAGGATCCCCGCCCCCGTGCTCGCCGCGGTGCCGGCGGCCAGCGGCGACCAGCTGCCGGTAAACAGCGCATCGAGCGCGATGAGGAGCTGGCCGAAGAGCGCCAGCCGCCACAGCAGCTGCGCCTCGCGGGCGGCGCCGGGGCGCGGTCGGGCGCGCCACAGCAGCCCCAGCACCAGCGGCGTCGCGGCCCAGCACAGCACCGGGTGATGCCAGGGGCTGTCATAGATGACATCGAACATCGAGCTAGCAGGCGGAGTCATGGGGGGCAGACAATACTGCCGATTCGGCTGGGGGCAAGGGCTGCGGGGCGCTGGTGGCGGTGCAGTTTCCTGCCACAACGGGGGCGCCGCAGCGGCCGGAGTTGGGCACAATCGCGCCCATGGACGATCTGCGCGAAAATTCCCGGCTTCAGGCAATGTCCAGTCCGCCTCACGGCGGCTTGACCCCGGACCCGCGGCGGCGCGGGGGCGGGCTCTTGGGCGCGCTGCTCGCTGTGGCCTTGACCGGGTGTGCCGCGCCGCCCAGCGAGCCGGCGCCGGACGACGCCGATCCGCCGCTCGGTCCCGAGTCCTGTGCGCGCCTGGAGCTGCAGCCCGAGCAGCCGGCCGGGACCCGCGCCCTGCCGCGCTTCCCGGACTGCTCGGATGGCAGCGGCGCGCCCGGCCGCTGGACCCGCGATGCCCAGGGGCTGCCGGCGTATGACTACCTCATCGACGAGAACCGCGACGACCGCGCCCGCTACCCGACCACCGATGAAGAAGATCATCGCGAGCACTTTCACCTGCTCGGCAACGACCGCATCAACGCGGCCTTCGCCAACGACGGCTACGTCCAGGTCTTCACCCAGGATCGCGGCGCCACCTGGCTCAACCAGCTGGACGAGGCGAGCCAGAACTTCGCCGGCGGCTTCAGCTACCTGGAGGACGGCCAGGCGAGCTGGGCGACCGCCTACAAGTGGCGCCCGCCCGGCTCGCGCGCCCGCCGCCGCTTCGGCCTGAACTACGCCGAGGCCGAGCTGAGCTACCACCAGGTGCGCGTGCAGCGCCGGGTCTACGCGCCGCGCGGCGACCTGCCGGGGGTGCTGTGCGATGTGACGATCGAGAACCTGGGAACGACTGCTAAGGAGCTGCGCCATTACGAGTACTGGGATGTCGGCCGGCGCCAGCTGCGCGTCGAGTGGCTCGCCTCCGGGGTCCTCAACCGCACCATCCCCGAGCGGCTGCGCGCCGCGCGTGATGCCCTCAACGCCCTGTGGGATGAGACGCCGAGCTACGCGGCGGCAGAGCAGCGGCTGCAGGTGCGGCGCACCCCGGCCCCCGGCGCAGCGGGTCGGCTGCCGGCGGTCACCGACGTAAGCCCCATCGATGCGGCGCCGGGCGACCCCTACCTGCAGGCGGTGCTCGGCGAGGTGGCGGCGGTCTATACGGATCAGGCGGCGTTTTTTGGTCAGGGCGGCGTCAGCGCGCCCGATGCAGTGCAGCGCCGCCTCGCCGGTCAGGTGGGGGCGACGAAGAACGGTGCCGGCCAGCCGCACCTGCTGGTGCTGCGCAGCGACCTGACCCTGCAGCCGGGGGAGCGGCGCCTGCTGCGCTTCCTGTACGGCTATACCCCGCCCGGCCACAGCGCCCCCGCCATCGACCCGGCGTGGCGCACTGCCGGGGAGCTGCCGGTACAGACGACGCAGGCGCTGGCCGGCGAGCTTTTCTACTTCCAGGCCCCGCGCGCCCCGTGGCTGCAGCGCGAGCTGGCCTGGCACAGCGCGCAGCTGCTCGGCTCGGTCGGCTACAGCGAGTACTTCGGGCGGCACGTCGCGCCGCAGGGCTCGGCCTACCTGTACCTGCACGGCGTCGATGGGGCGCCGCGCGATCTGCTGCTGTTCACGCTGCCGCTGTGCTACCTGCGACCGCAGCTGGCGCGCGAGATGATTCTATTGACCCTGGGCCTGGTCTATCGCGCCGACAGCCGCATGAGCTACGCCTACCACGGCTACGGCGTCCTCGATGACGCGATCATCCACTCGGCGCCGAGCGACCTGTACCTGTACTTCCTGCTCGCCCTGAACGAGTACCTGGCCGTCACCGGCGATACGACGATCCTCGACGAGCCGCTAGAGCCCTACCCGCGCGGCAGCGGCCCGCCGCAGACCGGCTTTGCCAGCACCCGGCTGGGCATCCGGCACCTCCTTGATGTGATCGGCACCGGCGCCCATGGCCTTGTCCGGCTGCAGACCGGCGACTGGTCGGATGGCATCGTCCTGCAGGCCAAGGACATCGATCTCGCCATCGCCAAAGGCGAGAGCATTCCCAACACGCAGCTGGCCGCCTACGTGCTGCCGCGCACCGCGGCGTGGGTGCGCGCCCGCGATCCGGCGCTCGCCGCCGAGCTCGCGCGGCGCGGCAGCGAGCTCGCGGCGGCGGCGGCGCAGCAGTGGGCCGGCGAGTTCTTCACCCGCGCCTACTTCGGCGATGGCGTGCCGTACGGCAACGATCGCCTGCACCTGGAGGCGCAGGTCTGGCCGCTCATCACCGGGCTCAGCGAAGCCGGCAAGCAGCCGGCGCTGCTCGCGGCGATCGCGCAGCGGGTGGACAGTCCGTCCCCGATCGGCGCCTTCGTGATCGAAAATCCTGACGATCGAAACGCGGGTCAGACCTGGCCGGCAATCACCGGCCTGCTCACCTGGGGTTACGCGCGCGCCGCCCGCGCGCAGCCGGAGCTGGCGTGGGGCTCGCTGGAGCGCATGACGATGCGCGCCCACGCCCGCGCCTTCCCCAACATGTGGGCGGGAATCTGGTCGGGCGCTGACGGCAGCTACGCGGCCCGCGGCGGCGCGGCCCCCGGCGCCACCTGGGCCAGCGAGGTGACGCCGATGACCGACTTCCCGGTGTTCAACAACAACCTGCACGCCATGCCGCTGCTCGCCGCGCTGCGGGTGGCCGGGGTCGAGCCGCTGGCCGATGGCAGCGGCCTCTCGATCACCCAGCCGCTGCTGCGCAGCGAGGCCGAGGCGCTGGTGCTGGATACCCCGCTGCTGCGGGTCGTCGAGCGCCCGGGCAGCCTGCGCGGCGAGTACCGCCCGCCGCAGGCCGGCGCCCGCGCCATCGAGGTCGAGCTCCCCACTGCCATCGCCGCGGCCGAGCTCGGCGGGGTAGCCGTCCCGGTGCCGCCGGGAGCCCACCGCGTCCGCTTCGAGTTCATCGCCAGCCCGGCAAGTCCAGTCACCTTCACGGTGACCGCGGTCCCGTAAGGGGCGCGAAAACGGACCGCGCGCGACCTGATCGTACTCCGGCGCGCGCAGGGCGTCGCTGCTCGAGCATAATCACTTATATGGCGGCTCAGACTCGACCCGGCCTGTACGTGCTCGCCCTGCTGCTCGCGGCGGCCACGGCGTGCCCTACGAGCTCGCTCCTGAACCAAGCCCCCAAGGCAGCAGCGGCCACGCCGCAGCCCGCGTCGGGTGCTGCGCCAGCGTCGCCGGTGGCGCGGCAGCCCGCGTCGGCGACCGCGCCCGCGTCGGCGCCTGTGCCCGCGGCAGCTGCCGGCGAGCTGCCTCGCCTGCAGCTGCGCGTCTCGCTGATGAAAGAGCACACCGGGGGAGAGTTCGGGCTGACGGTGCCGATGCTGCTCGTGACGCTACACAATGTAGGAGCGGTCCCGGCGCTGGTGCCGCCGCCGGGGGTCAACCTGCTGGTCTCGCTGCGCCTGGTCCTGGGTACGGCGCAGGCGGTCGAGTTCCGGCGGGTGCTGCTCGGCAAGCCGTGGGAGGTCGTGCTGCAGCCGCTCGCCCCCGGCGGCGAGCTCTATCAGGCGCTGTCGCCGCTCAGCCGCGAGCTGCGCGACGCGCCGCTTGCCCCGGGCAGCTATCAGGTCGGCGTCTGCGTGATCCCGGCCCGCGAGGCAGCCTACCCGTCCGCCTTCAGCCAGCAGTTCGGCGGCACCTGCTCCAATGAAATCGAGCTGCTGGTCCGCCGCCGCAAGTGACGGCAGCGCCGCCCGCCTCACCGGACGGACTGCGGGTGGCCGCGGCTTGGGTCAGACAGCGGCGAGCGCCACCAGCTGCTGCGTCAGCTGGCTCTGCGGCTTGGCCAGCGGAGCGATGACGGTGAAGTGGCTCTGCCCGGCTGCCTCCACGGCGCTGGCAGTGACTCCGGCTTGCCGCCAGCGGGCGACCAGGGTGCGCGTCTGGCGGTGATACTCGGCGGACTCGTTACCTCCCACCCAGGCGGTTACAGAAATCCCGGGCCGCACCGGCCAGAACAGCGGCGAGAGCCGCCGCGCCTCGGCCGCGTCCAGCCCGAGCCGCTCGTTCAGGCTCGTCTTGAGCAGCGGCTCCAGCTCGAACAGACCCGAGATCGGCAGCCCGGCCGCCACCGTACCCGCGGCCAGCGCCGGATCCACGGCCTGCCAATCGGTGGCCAGCATGCACGCGGTCAGGTGGCCGCCGGCCGAGTGCCCGCAGATGGTAATCTGCCGCCCGAAACGCCGCGCCAGAAAGACCACCGCCTGGCGCAGCTCGTCGATGAGCTGCGCCAGCGTCACCTGCGGACACAGGGTGTAGCCGGCGACCGCGACCGTGATCCCATGGCCGTTGGGTCCGGCCGCCAGGTGGCTGAAAAACGACTTGTCCATGGCCTGCCAGTAGCCGCCATGGATAAACAGAACGACCGGCCCGCGGGCGCCGTCTGCCGGGGCGAACAGGTCCAGGCGCTGGCGCGGTCGCTCGCCGTAGGCGACCTCCAGCTGCGCCCGGGCGCCGGCCGCCTCGCGGTAGGCCGCGGCATCCTGGGTCCAGCTGTCGAGGTGCTGCCGAAACTCCTGCAGCATCGCCGGGTTGGCGTACTCAAGCTCCATATCGGGCGCTGCCACGGATTCCATAGGCCCGGCAGGATAAGGCAGGCGCGCGCGTCTTGAAAGGACCTTGCGCACGCGCCGAGGCGGCGGCCGCGGCGGCCGCCGCCGCCGCGCCGCGGTCCTACTGCGCGGTGAAGGTCACCGTATCGACCACCGGATTGGACACCAGGTTCAGGACCTGGGAGCCATCGTCATGGCGCAGCTGCAGGGTGATGGTGTGCATGCCGGTCGGGGTCGCGCACTTGCTCAGATCGGCCTGCACCGGGCTCGCGATGGCCAGCGTATTGTACGCCAGGCTGCCGGAGTTGCAGGCGGTGTTGTCGACGAGCAGATAGACGTGACCGCAGTTGGCGGTGGCGCCGCAGGTGCCCGGTGCCTGCAGGGTGTAGTTGGTGGTGAAGTTGACCGCGATCTGCTTGCTCGCAGACAGGTTGGCGGTGGAGTTCTTGGCCGGCGAGGTGATGTTCATGGTGGGGACGATGCCGGGCAGCCCTTCGCCGGTGCCACAGGCGGACAAGAGACCAGCAGCGAGGATTCCCAGGTGGAGAGCATGACGAGAGAAAGTATTCATGAAGTTTTCCCTTTCCTTAAACTACGGTGACTAAAGTGCGAGCTTAGGTGATGCACCCCATATGCACTGCACATGCCACCTGTGTTTACTCACCTTGACCAGCACGGTCTTGTGGGCAGTCTTAAGAGGGTCCCTCACGGCCAAGATTAGCAGCAAAAAGTATCCCGCGGTCCGCAATCCCAGAGCGAAGGACAAAAATCCGTGCGCCTGTGCCACAGTGAGCCCCTGCGCCCACAACAGCCACGGCGCCGCCGCCGCGCCACCGATTCCTCCTGGCCTTCCTGGCCTTCCTGGCCTTCCTGGCCTTCCTGGCCTTCCTGGCCGCTGCCCCTGCGAACCTACGCGGCGTCCGTCGCACTTGCGGTGCATGGCGCGCGGCGTGCTTGCTGCGAACTGAACTCTGATCTTTACGAAAGTAACCCATCATGACCAATCTTGTGTCCAGCGCAGCTTCCCTCCCCGAGCCGCCGCTCGCCGCGGAGTCGGGTCAGGTCAGCGCGAGTACCCGGCTTGCCGCCGCGGACCTCCCTCCGCCTTCAAAACAGGGAGAGCAGCTCGCGCTCGGCATCGGCGCCCTGCTGGCGGCTCTGGCCATCATCTGGGTGGCGCGCCCGGTGGGCATCGGCATCCTGCTTGGGACCTTGAGCGCCTTTACCCTGCAGCCGTTTTACCGCAAGCTGCGCGCCCGCTGGCAGCGGCCCGTGCTGGCGGCCTTCATCTGTGTCGGGGTCATCCTGCTGACCATCGCGCTCGGCCTGTTCGGCTTTGGCTTTCTCCTGGTCGGGCGCGGCGTCAGCCGGATTCGCGAGGCGGTGATCTCGCTGCAGCCGGGCGGCGCCCTGCGCCATATCCTAGAGCGGCTGGTCAAGTGGCTGACCCACCTGGGAATCGAGCCGCAGCGCCTGGCCGATCAGATCGGCGACGCCACCGCCTCGGCCTCGGTGCGCGTGGCGAGCATCGCGACCATGGTCGCCGGGACGACCTTCGGCATCCTCCTTTCGATCTTCTTTCTCATCCTTAGTATGTACTTCGTGCTGCAGAACTGGTCGGCGCTGTCGCGCCGGGCCGAGATCATGCTGCCGCTGCGCCCGCGCGACACCCGGGCGCTGTTCGACGAGTTCCGCCGCGTCGGCCGCACCGTGCTGCTCGGCACCGTGCTCACCGGGCTGGCGCAGGGGATGCTGGCCACGATTGGCTACCTCATTACCCGGGTCCCCGAGGCGGCGCTGCTCGGGGCGCTGACGACGGTCGCCTCGCTGCTGCCGGGCGTGGGCACGCTGCTTGTGTGGGTGCCGGCGGGGCTCTACCTCATCCTCAGCGGCCACGTCGGCCTCGGCATCGCCGAGCTGGTCTACGGCGCTGCGGTGGTGGTCGGCGTCTCGGACTACATCATCCGCCCGCGCCTGGTCGGCGGCCATGGCGAGGTGCCGGCGCTGCTGACCTTCATCGCGCTGTTCGGCGGCCTGGAGGTCTTCGGGCTCATCGGCCTTATCCTCGGCCCGGTCATCACCTCGCTGGCGGTGGCGCTGCTGCGCATCTACGAGCAGGAGGCGACTATCCGCCGCGCGGGCGAGGTCACGGCGGCGCCGGAGCCAGTGGCGATCCTGGAGCCGGCCCCGCGCTCCCGCCCGGCGCTCCGCGAGCGGCGACCTACTCGAACAAGCTCAGAGGCTGGCGCAGGCGGGTAAAGCCGGACCACGGATCGCGGGGGTAGTCGCGCAGGTAGCGGTCGAGCGTGCGCACCGAGTAGGCGTCCGGCCGCAGCTGCGGACCCAGAGCGGACCAGGCGACCGGTACCGCGATCGGTGCCCCCTGGCGCGCTCGCACCGAGAACGGCGCGATGAACGTCGCGCCGCGGCCGTTGCGCAGGTAGTCGACGAAGATCCGGCCGCCGCGGGCGCTCTTGGACAGCACGGCGGTGAAGCGCTCGGGGGCCTCGCTCTCCAGCTGGCGGGCGACCGCGTGACAGAAGCCGCGCACCTGCTCCCAGCTGTAGCTTGGCCGCAGCGGCGCGTGGATGTGCACGCCCTTGCCGCCCGACAGCTTGACGAAGCTCTTGAGGCCGAGCCGCGTCAGCAGGTCGCGGACCGCCAGCGCCCCTTGCACTACCTGCGGCCAGTCGACGTCAGGCGCCGGGTCGAGGTCGCGGTCTAGCGGGCGCGGCGCCGCTGGGTACGGGCCGGGGCGTCGGTGGACTTCGCCGGCGCGGTCTTGCGCGCCGGCGCGGTCTTGCGCGCCGCCTTCTTGGCCGCTGGCTGGCTGGCCGGCGCCGCCTTCTTGGCCGCCGACCCGCCGCGCGCCCGCTTGCGATCGATCGGCGTCACGGTCGCGGGACTGTCTTCGGGCTGGTCCGCCGCGGGATGCTTGCGGCTCAAGCTGGCCTTGAGCAGCGGCATGAGATCAATTACCGAGCCCTTGTGGCTTACAAGCTCTTCGGCCGGCTCGTTGTAGGGCTCTACCTCGGCGGTGTCACCGAGCTTGATCTTCTTCTCGATGAGCCGCAGCAGATCGTCGTGATAGGTGTCCTTGTACTTGTCCGGATCCCACCGACCCGACATGCCGACTACCAGCTGCTCGGCCATCGCGACCTCGCGGTCGCTCACCTTGGTGCGGCTCTGCGACTCGGGCAGCGCGAGCTCTTTGGTCGGGCGCACCTCGTGGGGGAAGCGCATCACTTCAAGCAGCACCACCTTGCCAAGCGGCACCACCGCGACCACATGCAGCTTGGTGGGCATGACCACTCGCCCGACCCCGATCTTTTGGGTGCGGGCCAGCACCTGGCGCAGCAGCTCATAGGCCTTGGCACCGGCGGCGGCGGGGACAATATAATACGGCTTGTCGAAATAGGTCAGCTCGACGTCGGCAAGGTCGACAAAGTCCTCGATCTCAAGGAGCTGGTTCGCCTTGACGTTGGCCTTGCGGAAGTCCTCGGGCGAGAGCACTACGTACTTACCGTCCTTGTACTCGTAGCCCTTGACGATGTCCTCCCATTTTACTTCCTTGTGGGTCTTCTTGTTGACGTGCAGGTACCCGACCGGGGCGTTATCGTGCTTGTCGAGCATCGAGAACTTCAGGTCATGGTCCTCTACCGCCGCGCGCAGAGAGACCGGGATGGAGACAAGACCAAAGCTGATGCTGCCGCTCCAGACGCTGTGAGCTGCCATGGGAGACTCCTTCAGCCCGCGACCAGCTGCCAGCTGCCAGCGGCCAGCGGCCAATCGTCGACCGCCGCCGAACCGGACGGACTGATCTATTGCTACAGAGACAGCATGGAGGAGTGCAAAGACAAGGAGTTAGCCGCCGCGTCTGGCAGATTTTCGGCGCGCGCGCCGCGGCCGCTGCGGTTTAACCTTCCTATCAAGGGAAGAATCTGCGAACATCGCTAACGATGTCCGGACTGTTCCGCACCACGCTCAACTCGGTTCCTATTGAGATTGACCTCGACCAAGGGAGCTACAGCTTCTTTGGTCTGCCGGCCGTAAGCTTCTGGCTCAACCCGTCGCTTTACCGGATGCTCGCGCCGCTCGTCAAAGAGACCGGCAACGAGCTGGCGCGCCTCCTAATCGCCTACGAGTCGAGCCGCGGCACTGAAGAGGACTATAAGGCGATGGTGACCCAGCTCGGGCCGACCTTCAGCGAGGGCTTCCTTGCCTGGGGCCGCGCGGTCGGGGTGGCCGGCTGGGGACGGTTTGAGCTGCCGCAGTTCGACCCCCAGCACAAGCGCGCCACGGTGCGGGTGAGCAACGCCTGGGAGCTCAAGGCGCAGGCGGGAATGGACCAGCAGTGGGGGTGTCCGTTCCTGCAGGGGAAGCTCATCGGGATCTTCGCCCACGCCCTGGGGGTCAGCTGCTGGGCGGACGAGCGAATCATCGATGCCGCCCACCATGTAGCGGAGTTTTCGCTCTACGCCTCGCCGGCCACCATCGCCGGCGAGATCGAGCGGCTGCGCCTGGCGCACCAGGAAGCCAAGCAGTCCGAGCTGGCCGAGCTGGCGCGCAAAGTAGCCGAGAAGCAGCAGACCATCCTGCAGATGTCGACCCCAGTGGTCCGGCTGTGGGAGGGAATCCTGCTCCTGCCGCTGGTGGGCCAGCTCGATGCGCAGCGGGCGGCGCAGCTGACCCAGAACGTCCTGTCGGCGATCACCGAGCACCGCTCCACCGAGGTGATCATCGACATCACCGGCGTACCTTTTGTCGACTCCTATGTCGCCAAGGCGCTCATCCTGACAGTGCAGGCGGCCAGGCTCTTGGGCGTGGAGTGCATGCTGGTGGGAATCTCGGCCGAGGTGGCGCAGACCCTGGTGCGGCTCGGCGCCGACCTGAGCCGGGTGCGGACCTTCTCCACCTTGGAGGCAGGGCTTACCCAGGCTCTGGCGAGCCAGAGCTGTCGCATCGTCCGCGTTGATACGGGCAGCGGGGGGACGCAGCCCCTGCCGCTGGTGGGCGAGGCAGGGGCGCGGCGCGGTATTAAGCCGGGTCGCCGCTAGGTATAGGGCCGGAGGTCCTGTACTAAGGGCCGCGCTGCGGCTACAGGTGCCCGGTCAGCCAGAGGATCGCCAGGACCAGGAGGATGACTCCGGCCGGGGACATTCCAACAAAGCCCCAATGCGAATAGCCCCAGCCACCACCGGCGAGCGACAGCACCAAGAGCACGATAAGGATTGTGAGCAGCATGTGATCTCCTCGCTTTTTGCAACTAGGCGGGGCCTGGCGCCGATGCAACCGGCTCACCGCGATGAGCGATGAACCAAGCACGTCGGATGCCAAGCTGATGGCCGCTTGTCGGCCCGCCAGAGCAGCGCCAAGCTGCGGGCTCACAGCGACGGAGATCTCGAACTAGGGAGCATGGTGGGGAGGGAGCGGTCGTGTATACGAGCAGCACGATGAGCCGCTGCGCACATCTCAATCAGGGCTGGCGCGCGTAGCGGAGTGCCGCGACCGGCGCGGCGGGCCGGCGGGCCACGGGCTTGCCGTCATCGCGCAGCGGTCGCAGCTGATCGAAGCCGGGACCGAGATCCTTTTCACCCTTTTCGCGGATGTCTTTGATAATCGCGGCAAACTCTGCCTGGGTAAACACCGTGCCCTTCTGCGCCGTCAGCGGGAAGCCCTCGGGGAGCCAGCTGGAGAACTCGAACTCGATGCGGATGAGATCCTCGATCTTCTGCTCGCCGAGCTGCTCGGGAATGCTCAGCGGTAGCGGGCCCGGCGCCTTGGCGCACATCAGCCGCAGCTCATCACGCACCGGCCCCTTGGTCGCTGCATCGATCACCAGCCACCCCTGCTGCGGCGAGGCGGTGTTGAGCTGGCGGCGCAGCACCAGCTTGTTCTCCGGAATCCGCTGCTTGGAGTCCCACCACAGCCCGTCCACCGACTGCATGGCGCGCCGCCCATCGACCTTGGAGACCGCGCCCAGGCGCCGCAGCGACTCGCGGATCCAGGCGTCCATCGCTCGATTATAGGCCTCGCTGGAGTCGGTCTCGTGGTTAAGGACGATGCCGGCCGCCAGCCGCTCGCCGAGCACATTGGAGTATAGGTCCTCCAGCGAGAACGCGGACAGCCGCTCGGAGAAGCCCTTGATGCTCTGCCAGCCGTACCAGGTGGCGATCTCATGCCAGATCGAGAACTGATAGTTCACCCACTGCGCCAGCGTCGTCGCCACCGTCCAGCGACCGTAGCGCTCGAGCACTCCGGCCGGCAGCGGCTTTATGATCACCCGCCGCAGCACCGCCTCTTCCGGCATGGTGATGGTAAAGCCAGCGGGCAGCTGGCGGGCTATCTCGATGGCCAGGTAGAGGGTCCGGTCGCCGTTGTCCCGGATGTGGGCGATGTCGATGAAGCCGCCGCGGCAGGTGTAGACCAGACCATTATTCTCACTGGTCCCGGTAAGGCCGCTGTCATAGCCGTGTGGGCCGACCTCCTCTGCTCCGAGCACGTTGCCGTTCTTGTAACCGGGCACTGGCACCGCCCCCAGCTTGGCCGTCAGATCCATGCCGAAGGCGCAGCACGGACGGATGCTGGCCGGCGGCTTGAGCACCGGAATGGTCGCTGGACTGACCCGCTGGGTGGGCAGCTCGACCCAGTCATTAAGAGCCCGGGCGACCAGGCGCGGATCGACGGTGGCTTTGGACTTCCAGGTGGAGGCACAAGCGCCGCTCAGTAGCACAATCATACTGAGCAGATAATGCGACCTCAGATATCGTGTATTCATCTCGGAGCTCCTGTTCGCGGCTGGCGGACTGACTGCATTTAAAAGCATGGCGTGACAGGCGCGCAGGGCAAAAATAAGATTGCATTCTTTTTGCTGAATGCGGGCTTCAGGTGCGGTGTGCGCCGGCGCTCAATGTGCCCAGGGGCACACTGCAAAGACAAGCAGTGACCGCGTACGGCACAGCAACTGCCGACGCTGTTGAGGTTCCTAAAGGGTCGCACCGGCAGCTCGGGGGGAGTCGGCAGCGGTGAGTCATGCTGGCACATCTGGTGCACATTGGGGTTGCGCAAAAGCCCAAGCGATGACGCTGGTCCCCCTGGCTACATGCTTGTAGCAGAACTGAAAGTCTGGTTCGCAGCTTGTCGCCTCAGCCATGAACCGATCGAGAATTCAGTAGAAAAAGGAGAGCGCGATGGACAGCAAGAACACCCCCGAAAGCTCGAAGCAGGACTTCGTCATTGATATGGAGGCGATTCGCCGGCGGGCCCGCGAGCACCTGGACCAGGGCGCGATCACCGAGGCTTATAAAGGGGCGCGCGAGACGATCATCAAGATCCTAAATGATGCGCTGGCGACCGAGCTTGTCTGTGTGCTGCGCTATAAGCGCCACTACTTCATGAGCTCCAGCCTCGGCGGCATCGCCGGCTTCGCGGTGAACGACGAGCTCCTGCAGCACGCCGCCGAAGAGCAGGCGCACGCCGACAAGCTGGCCCAGCGCATCGTCCAGCTGGGAGGTGAGCCGAACTTCGATCCCAAGGGGCTGGCCACGCGCAGCCATGCCGAGTACGTGGCCGGCAGCAACCTGGAAGAGATGCTGCGCGAGGACCTGATCGCCGAGCGCATCGCCATCGACATCTACTCCGCCATGATTCGCTTCGTGGGCGACAAGGACGCCACCACCCGGCGCCTGCTCGAGGGCATCCTGGAGCAGGAGGAAGAGCATGCCGACGAGCTGCGCGACTTCCTCAGCCGCCTGGGGTTTGCCAGCAAGACCTGAACCGCGCCGCTGACCGCCCGCTGCCGCCCTGCGGCAGGCAGCGCGCAGTCGGTCTCAAAAGGAGAATCAATGACCACCGGAACCAAGGACAAGCAGGAAAGCCAGGCACTGCCCGACCAGCAGGACAAGCAGGACAAGAAAATCGCCATCGTCGTTGCCGATGGCTTCGAGCAGGTCGAGCTCACGGTGCCGCGCCAGGCCCTGCTGGAGGCTGGCTTCACCGTCGAGATCATCTCTCCCAAGTCCGGCAGCACGGTGCAGGGCTATAACCACACCGAAAAGGGCGATGAGTTTCCCATCGATGTGGCCCTCACCAAGGCGCGGCCCGACAGCTACGCGGGCCTGGTCCTGCCCGGCGGGGTCCACAACCCCGACGAGCTGCGGCACAACCCCAAGGTGCTGGAGTTTGTCCGCCACTTCTTCGCGGTAGGCAAGCCGGTGGCGTCAATCTGCCACGGACCCTGGACCTTAATCGATGCCGGCGTGGCCGCCGGCCGCCGGCTCACCTCGTGGGCGAGCATCAAGACGGATCTCAGCAACGCGGGGGCGCAGTGGGTCGATGAGGCAGTGGTCAGCGACCGCGGGCTGGTAACCAGCCGCGGGCCGCAGGACCTGCCGGCCTTCTGCAAGAAGATGCTCGAGGAGTTCAAGCAGTCCCCAAGCGCCCAGGAAGCGGCGACGATGGCCAAGCTTGGCGAGATGATCAAGAATATCAAGGTCGCCATGCTCACCACGCGCAAGTCGGACGGCTCGCTGCACAGCTGCCCGATGATGACCCAGGGCAAGCAGTTCGATCGCATCCTGTGGTTTTTTACCGCTCGCAGCTCTGCCAAGGGCGACGAGATCGCCGAGGACCAGGAGGTCAACCTGAGCTACGCCGACCCGGGCGCCAACCGCTACGTGTCGGTGAGTGGCCGCGCCAAGCTGGTGCGCGATCGCGCCAAGGCGCAAGAGCTGTGGACCCCCGCGGTCAAGGCCTGGTTCCCCCGCGGGCTGGATGATCCAGAGCTCGCCCTGCTGCAGGTCAGCGTCGAGCGAGCCGAGTACTGGGACGCGCCCGCGAGCAGTGCCGTGACCCTGTTCCAGCTGGCCAAGTCGCTGCTCACCGGCCGCCCCTATCAGGGTGAAGGCACCGAGCACGAGCGGCTCGAGCTGGAGTCGAGCCGGAGCGGCGCCACGGCCCGCCCGACCGCGGGAGCCGCGGCGGCGCCCGAGGGCACCGCGACCTACGCCAGCACCGCGCCACCCCAGCCCGCAGCGGCGCCAGGACCGTCCGCGGCCAAGGCCGAGCCGACTCCCGCGGCGGCCGCGCCCCGGACTCCGGAGCCGGCCTTACCGGGAGACGCCAAGGACACAAAAGACGCCAAGGACGCCAAGGACGCCAAGGAAGCAAAAGATACAAAAGACGCCAAAGACCCCAAGGCCGGCAAGCCGGGCCATGCGAACAAGCACTCCGGCTCCAAGAAGTCGCGGAAGTAGCCGCTGACGGCGGACTCGCGCCGGCAGCCCCGTAGTCAGCCATGAGACTCCGCCAAGCCCTGTTCATCCTCCATGCGGTCTGCCTGGTCGGGCTGGTGGTGCCGTTCGCGCTCGGCTATAGCTACACTGGGCGTCTGGCCACCCGCCCGAGCCTCTACCAGATAAAGGTCCCCGATCAGCTGGCGCGCCCGCCGGCGGCCTCGCTGCCGCGGCGAGCCGCGGTGGTGGTCATAGATGGCCTGGGTTACAAAGAAGCGCTGGGCATGCGCGCCACGCAGTTCCTGCGGGCGCGCGGGCAGTGCTGGAAGACCGACGTCGGGCCGCTTTCGATATCGCGGCCGGTCTACGGCGTCCTGTCCACCGGCGTCGAGCAGGATCGCGGCGGCGCGCTGGTCAACGACACCGACGCCCCGCACGCCGCCGGCTCGCTGTGGGAGCTGGCGCGGGCGGCCGGACTCTCGGTTGCCGCGGTCAGTGAGCTCACCTGGTGGCAGGAGCTGTTCCCGCGCGGCTTCTCCAGCTATCAGACCCCGCCGCGCAGCGCCGACTACTTCCGCCTGGCGCCGGCGGCCGACCTCTTGCTTTTGCATCCGCTTTATGTCGATGAGATCGGACACACAGATGGCGCGGCCTCAGCGGCCTATCGGGAGGCGGTGGCGCGGGCCGACCGCGAGCTGCTCGGCCTCCTCGACAAGCTCGAGCTGCAGCGTGACCTGATCGTCTTCACTGCCGACCACGGGCACTCGCTTTCGGGCGGCCACGGCGGGGTCCAGGATCGGGTCGCCAACGTGCTGACCTGCTTCGCGGGCGCCGGGGTCGAGCCGCAGCCCGCGCTCGCCGCGCGCCGCATGACCAGCGTCGGTCCAGCGCTGACGCTGCTGCTCGGCCTGCCCTTCCCCGACTCGATGCGCGCCGGAGACGACGAGCTCGATGCGCTTTGGCAGCTGGCCGACCCGCTGCGCCTGGGCAGCGCCTACCTGACCGAGCGGCGGCAGGCGCTGCAGCGGTTTCGCGCCGCCAACCGCGCCGAGCTAACCCGCCTCTGCCCGACCTGCGGCGGCAGCTGGACCGCCTTCTACGCCGCGGCGCGCGCGCGGGTGATGCTGCGGGCGCTGCCGCTCGGCGCCGGGGTGGCGCTGCTGCTGGCCCTGCACTTTCGCGGCCACCGCCGACAGCGCGGGGCGCGCGGCGCGGGCGGCTGGTTCGGCCTGCTCTGGCTGCTCGGCTGCCTGGCGGCGGCCTATGGCCTGCAGGTGCTCCTGCGCGGCAGCTTTGACATGAGCTCGGTCAATAACCGCTTCAGCTTCATCCGCTTCACCGTGGCGCTGGGGCTCGCGGTGACGCTGGGGGGCCTCGGGCTGCACCTGCTCGTGCGGCGCTCGCCGCGAGCGCTCATCTGGGACCTGACCATGCTGTCGCTGCTCGGCACGGTGCTGAGCCTGGGGCAGCCGCTGGTCTACGGCTGGCACCTGGACTTTCCGGTGCCGCCGCCGCAGATCTACTTCTTCCCCTATTTTGCCGCGCTGTTCTTCGGAACCCTGAACGCGGTCGCGCTGCTCATCGGGCTTTTTGACTGGGCCGACCACGGATGGCTTAAGCTCGCCGGCGCCCTGGAGCTGACCAGCCCGGAAGTCTGATCCTCGCCTGGCCCCTGTTGCTCGGCCTACAAAGGAGTCCTCTTGATGCGTCCCCGATTCTGGCAGCGCGTATCGCTAGGCGCCGCCGCGCCGCTTCTGTGCCTGCTCAGCGGCCTGCTCGCGGGGCTCGGCTGGCCGACCGCGGCCCAGGCAGCGATGTGCCCAGGTCCCACCGCCGCGGTGAGCGAGCTGCCGGTGGCGGCGCGGCTCGCCTTCCTGCGCGCCAGCCTGACCGCCACCGCGCGCCTGGAGCGCCGCTTCGCCCTCGGCTGGAGCCTGACCTACGCCGGGCTGGCCGGCGGGACCTGGCTGCTGCTGCCGTTTGCCGACGACTTCGAAGGCCAGCGGCGGGGCTCGGCGTGGAACTCGGCGACCTCGGTGGCGGCGGGGCTGCTGGTCCTTATCGAGCCGCTCTTGGTGATGCGCGACCAAAGGCGCCTGGAGGCGCTGCTCGCGGCCGACCCGAGCCCCGGCTGCGCGACCCTGGCCGCGGCCGAGCGCCTCCTTGTCCACGCGGCCACAAGTGAGCAGGGGGCGCGCACCGCGCGGGCCCACGCCCTGAGCGCTCTCACCACGGTCGGACTCGGGCTGGTGCTCGGCTACGCGCTGCAGCGCCCGGAGTCGGCGGCGATCAACACCACGATCGGCATCTTCCTCGGCGAGATCATGATCGCCAGCCGCCCGACGGTGGCCACCCTGCGCCTGCAGCGCTACCGCAGCGGCGAGCTGGACGGCCCACCGCCAGCTGACGGCGGCGGCCTGAAGGTAGGGGTAGTGCCGCTGCGCCTGGACAGCGGCTACGGCGCCGCGCTGGCCGGGGCCTTCTAGCCGCGGTCGCCGGGGCGCCGCCCGCGCGGGCCACGGGCCTCAGGGTCTGCGCAAGGGGGACCCGCGCGGGGCGCTCCTAGGCTAAGATATCCGGCTATGCGTAAGAGGATCCTGAAGGACTCGCCGCCGGCGCCGCAAGCGCCTGCCGCCGGGCTCGATGTCGGCGCGATCGCCACCGTGCTCGTCACCTCCGAGGCCGACCACCACCCGGTCGAGCACATGTTCGACGGCCGCAGCGACACCCACTGGCAGGCTGAAGACGCCGGCGAGCAGACGCTGACCCTGGCGTTTGACGCCGCGCAGGCGCTCAGCCGAGTGGCGCTGACCATCGAAGAGCGCCGCGAGCGCCGCGTCCAGGAGCTCGATCTGTCGATCTCCACCGACGGCGGGCTAGGCTGGCGCGAGCTCGTCCGCCAGGAGTTTAACTTCAGCCCCGAGGGCGCCACCATCGAGCGCGAAGAGTGGCGGCTGCCGCCCGGCGTGCTCGCCACCCACCTCCGCCTGCGCATCCGCCCGGACAAGGGCGGCGGCGCTTGCCGCGCCACCGTGACCTCACTCGCCCTGTCATGAAGATCTGCCACCTTAGCGCTGAGTGCATGCCGTTCGCCAAGACCGGCGGCCTGGGAGACGTCGCGGCCGCGCTGCCGCGGGCGCAGTGGGCGGCCGGCAACGACGTCGAGATCTGGCTGCCGTTCCACCTGCAGGCGGCCGAGTGGTACCGCCGCCGGCACAGCTGGCCGGCGCTCGGCTGCGAGCCGCTGCGCATCGAGATCCTCGGCCAGTCCTACGAGGTCGGCATCCTGCGCGGCCAGCTGCCGGCCAGCCAGGTGCCGGTCTACTTCGTCGCCCACGATCCGTTCTTCCAGCGCGGCCCGATCTACGCCGCCGACCCGACCGGGCGCGATGACGGCCTGTGGCGCTTCACCCTGTTTGTCCGCGCCGCGCTCACGGCGATGAAGAAGCTCGGGCGGCGGCCGCAGATCCTGCACTGCCACGACTGGCACCCCGCCCTGGCGCCCATGCTCGGCGCCTGGAGCAGCTACCGCGACCGCTGGTTTGACGAGATCGCCTCGGTTCTCACCATCCACAACCTGCACCACCAAGGCACCTACGAGCCGTCGCTGTTTCCCGCCCTGGGCCTGCCTGCGGAGACCGCGCCGCTGGTCAGCCACCACGGCGCGGTGAACCTGCTCAAGGGCGCGCTGGTCGCCGCCGACATGATCACCACGGTCTCGCCGACCTACGCCTGGGAGATAAGGACCCGCGAGGGCGGCCAGGGCCTGGACGAGCTGCTGCACGCGCGCGCCGATCGGCTCGTCGGCATCCTCAACGGCATCGATCCCAGCGAGTGGGATCCGGCGGTCGATCCGCACCTTGTCGCCCGCTACTCCGCCGCGGATCTGCGCGGCAAGGCGCAGTGCCGGCGGGCGCTGTGCGAAGCGGCGGGCCTTGCGGCCGACGACCCGGGAATGATCCTGGGGGCGATTGGCCGGCTGACCGAGCAGAAGGGCTTTGATGTGCTGCTCGACGCGGTGCCGCAGCTGCTCGCGGCGGGCACGCGCATCGTCATGCTCGGCTCGGGGGACTCCCAGCTAGAGCGGCGCATGCTCGGCTACGCGGCGGCGCATCCAGGGCGCTTCCACGCCTGGCTGGGCTACGATGAGGCGCGCGCCCACAGCATCGAAGCGGGCGCCGACAGCTTCATCATGCCGTCGCGGTTTGAGCCGTGCGGCCTGAACCAGCTTTACTCGCTGGCCTATGGTACGCCGCCCATCGTCCGCCATACTGGCGGGCTGGCCGATACGGTGATTGCCTATCACGGCCACAACCTGGACAGCGCCAACGGCTTCTCATTTCATGATCTGACGCCAGCGGCCATCGTCGGCACCGTCGCCTGGGCGCGCCAGGCGATGGCGCAAGGGGCGTGGCCGCAGCTGGTCGAAAACGCGATGCGCGCCGACTTCTCCTGGCAGCGCGCGGAGGAGCACTACGCTGAGGTATACCGGCGGGCGCGAACCCACCGCGGCCTCCCCTGGTAGCCGCTGCCCCCGCGGGCGCGCCGCCTAGCGCCCCCAGATCAAGTAGATGATAAGCAGCAGCGGCAGCGGCACTCCGAGCAGCCACAGGATGGCCCAGCCGATCTTGCCCGACTCGAGAATGTTCCGCTTCTGCTCCGGGTTCTTCGTAATGGCATTCATGGTCGTTCCCTCCAGGTTGATGAAGCTCTTCTGAGCTGTCCTGATTTGTCCTGACTTGTCGCTTCTGGGCAGAACTTCTCTGCAAGCGATATGCCGCGCTCGGGATTCAGGCGCCGTGCGCGCCCTTTGCAGCGCGGCATATCTCGTGCTTGCTCCCGCTGGCAAAAAGGAGCGGGTATGAACAGGCATCACGAGCGCGCTGGCGGCCAGGCTACAGGGTCAGGACCTATAAGGATCGCCCTGGGCATCGCCAAGTGGCTGCTCATCGTCGTCGCCGGGATCTTCGCCATCTACCTGATCGCGATCAACAGTCTGCTCAACCTGTCAGTCGGCCATCGCTTGATGAACTCGCACCCCGAAGTGGTGCAGATAAACTTCTCGCGCGCCTGGTCGGTGTGGCCTGGCTGCGTGCATGTAAAAGACGCCGACATCTCGGGCCAGGACAGCCAGAACCAGTTCTGGGTCACCGCCGAGCATGCCCAGATCACCATGACCCCGTGGGGCATCCCCACCAAGGACGTCACCGGACACAAGGTGCACGGCGATAACGTCATGGTCCACATCCGCCGCCGGGTGCTGAAGATGCCCTCGGACAAGGAGATGGCCAAGCTGGCGGTGATCAAGGGCTTTCCCTCCCCGCTCAAGGAAGACGCGCCGGACGTGCGCGTCATTGGCGTGCGCCTTGAAGACATGAAGGCGCAGCACGTGCGTGAGATCTGGGTCGACGCCTACCGCGTGGTCGGCGACATCGACGCCGAGGGCGGGATGTACTATAAGCCGCGCACGGCGGTGGCAGTCTATCCCTCGACCATCCTCATCAAGGACGCCACGGTGACCACGGGTGAGGAGGCGGTGGTCAGCAAGCTGCACGGGCTTATCGATCTGCTGGTCGAGCAGATCGACCTAAGTCAGCTCTCGGCGCAGCAGCTGAAGAAAGTGGCCGTCGCTACCGACCTGCACCTGCAGCTCGACAACCTGCGCCTCATCAACCAACAGCTGCCCCGCGACCTCGGCATCACCTTGTCCGAGGGGACCGCGGCCATCGATCTGGCGGTCAAGCTCTCGCACGGACTGATCGCTGGCGGCAGCCGGCTGCAGGTTGCCATGCCGCGCCTGCAGGTGGGCATGCCCTACTTCCAGGGCCGCACCGCCCTCAACATCGAGGCCAAGGCCGACGACGCCGAGAAGCAGCTGCGCTTCGCGGTGCAGCTTGGACCGCTGGCGCTCGTCGAGCGCAAGAAGGGAAAGACCTTCCTGCACAGCCAGTCGATTCGCGTCCACGGCCACACCGCCGACCTTGATATCACCCACACTCCCACCGCCCAGGTGCGCGCCGATCTGCCCGGCGTCACGGCCGGCGACCTGACGCTCCTCAACGAGCTGCTGCCCGGCACCATCCCCGCCGACATCCTGGGCGGCAGCGCCTCCGTGAGCGGCCACCTGAACCTCAGCACCGCGAAGATGAACGCCGACGGCGTCATCGAGGTCGAAGGCAAGGACGTGGCGGTACAGAACAAGGGCGCCAGCCTGCGCGGCGGCGTGCGGCTGCATGCCCTGCTGCGCAGCCTCGACCTCAAGTCGCTGAGCACCGACCTTGGCAGCAGCTGGCTGGCGCTGCAGGACATGGACGTCACCTATGGCGGCAAGACGACCCAGCACTGGGAGGCGCGACTCGACATCGACCAGGCGCTGCTGCACCCGCAGGGCAAGCACAAGGTCGACACCATCGTGAAGGTCTACATGAAGAACCTGCAGCCGGCCGTCGGAGTGATCGCCGCCAACGTCAAGGTCCCGGCCATCGCCCAGGCCCTGACCAACCGCGAGAACCTGCACGCCGACATCCGCGTGCAGCTTAGCAACACGACGCTGACGGTGCCGCGCATCGACGTCAAGAGCGATGGCCTGATCGTCAAGGGCCAGGCCCTGGTGAGCGACCTGCAGAAGAAGCCGCCGCGCATCAGCGCCTTCATCCTCATCAAGCTCGGCATCCTGCCCATCGGCCTTGAGATCGAGGACAAGAGCGTCAAGCCGATCCTGATCACGCCCGAGCGCTGGTACGAGGACAAGATGAAGGCCTCGACGACCCCCGACAGCGGCAACCCGAAGCGGCCTTGAGGCCAGGGCGCAGGCTCGTGGTAGGTTGTGGCCATGAATGAAGTCTTCCGCAAGTACGCGGCCCGCGTGGCCGAGCTGGTCGGCACCTCGTGGGCGTTCCTCAGCGCGGTGGCGATCATCGCCCTGTGGGGAGCCACCGGCCCGCTGTTTCACTTCTCGGATACCTGGCAGCTGGTCATCAACACCAGCACCACCATCATCACCTTCCTGATGGTCTTTCTCATCCAGAACACCCAGAACCGCGACGCCAAGGCGATTCACCTCAAGCTCGATGAGCTGATCTGGGCAATAAAAGGCGCCCGCAACCACATGATCGACCTGGAGCACATGTCGGATCAGGAGCTGGAGGAGCTGCATCGCCAGTTCATCCACGTCGCCCGACTGACCGAGCACAACCCTTCCCTTGGCGAGCCGCCGGCGATGACCAGCGAGACCCCGCGGCGGGCGGCCAAGAAGGCGGCGCACGCGGTCGCCAGCGAGCTGAAAAAGCGCGGCGCGCCGAGCCCCTTGCCCAAAGACGAAAACCTCAGCGAGCTGCTGAGCGACCGCTGAGCCCTGCCCCCCCCGCTCCCCGCCTGCGCCTCTGCGCCACACTGAGCGCTGCCGCACACCACAAAGCGCGCCCACCCCGCGCCCCGCCGACCCGAGTCGGGCTCGCCGGCCGCGCGGCTGGCTCGGCGGCGGGTCGGCGACCGCCCGCTGCCTGCCTTGGCACAGGATGTGTATGGAGCCTGAGTCAACCACTAAGTCACGGAGCCAGCGGCTCCTAGCCCAAGGAGGCTGTCATGTTGCGATGGGCGCTCATCTTTGCCGTCATCTCGCTGATCGCGGGACTGTTCGGGTTCACCGGCCTGGCCCACGACGCGGCGGGGATCTCGAAGATCCTCTTTGGCGTCTTCCTGGTGCTGTTCCTGGTCTTTCTGATCTTCGGGTTTACCGTCGCCAAAAAAGTCTCTAGTTGAGCTTTGACTCCCGGGTACGAGCGGTCGGCTTCCGGCCGCTCTTTTTGTTTAAGAGGTTCAAGATTACATGCAGGCAAAATTGATCTACTGTGACCTCCCCCGCCCCCTGGCCAGCGCCCCGCTCGGCGACGAGCCGGTGCGCATCGGCCGCGCCCCGAGCTGCCAGCTCCGCGTCAGCGATTTCTCGGTCGCGGACGAGCACTGCGCGGTCCGCCGCGAAGGCGACATCTGGATCGTCGAAGCGCTGGGGGCAGAGACTTACATAAATGATCAAGAGCTTCCCATTACCCGCCATCCCCTGGGCCACCGCGATGTCATCCGCTGCGGCACGCTGTGGATTCAGTGCATCGTGGCAGGCGCCGAGCTGAGCCCTCAGGTGGCGGCGCGGGTCGAGCTGAACCAGGACGCGCAGGTCCTTCTGGCCACCGCTGCCACGGAGCTCCTGCAGCATAAGGCGCAGGCCCAGTTCCTCCAGCAGGAAAAAGATGCCCTGGTCAAGCAGCTGGCGGCGCTGCAGTCCGGACCAGGCGACGCCGAGCGCCAGCAGCAGAGCCGTCTGGCCGAGCAGCAAAAAGAGCTGGCCGCTCAGCAGGAAGCGGTGGCGACGCTGCGCAAGACCGTCGAGCAGCTGGAGTCTGAGCTTGCCACCCAGAAGCGCGAGCTGGCGCTTGCCCACAGTGAGCTCATGCAGGCCACGAGCAAGAGCACGGCGCACAGCCAGCTGGCGCAGGAGCACGAGGCGGCTACCGCGCACCTGCTAAATGAAAATAAGGCGCTGGTGGCCGAGATGGAGCACCTGCGCGCGATCCTGCGGGACAAGGATCAGGTGATCGCCGAGGCGCGCGAGGCGCCGCAGACTTTGATGGCCGAGCTGGTGGCGGTGCGCCGGCAGTGCGAAGAGGAGCTGGCCCAGCGCAAGCGCGTCGAGACCGAGCGCGACGCCGCCCAGATCGATCTGTCGCGCCGCGCCCTAGCGCTGGCGCAGGCCGAGGAGGAGCTGCGCAAGCTACGCCACCAGAGCGAGCTGCACGAGCGGCTGATGGCGGCCGGGCACGATGCGGGCAGCGAGCTGGCCAAGGCGATCACCGCCAACAGCGCGCTCACCGTCGAGCTGCACGCGACCACGGCCCAGCTGGCGGCGCTCAAGGAGCAGCTTGGCAGCTGCCTGAAGGCCATCTCATTTATCGTCATCGAGCTCGGGGTCAAGGTCTACGCGCTGCGCGCCGCGCTCGCCCGCCAGGGCGGCCTCACCGAGGCGGAGAGCAACAAGGCGGTAAGCGACGCCCTGGATCAGATGCTCATCCACCTCAATGAAGGAAATGTCCAGCTGCAGCTCCTGCGCCGGCTGACCGAGCCGTCCGCGGCGGCAGCGCCCATAAATGGCATGCAGCTTGCTGGTTGACTTTGGTCGAAGAATGCAGCGTCCTTGGCACTGCGTCCTCAGAACGGAGCTGCGGCTATGCGGACGGCAAAATTCTTACTCGCTGTGGCGCTTGGAAGCCTGACTCTCTTTTCCCACCCATCGGCGGCGGCCGAGCCGACCGCGGCGCGCCCGCCGAGCAGTGTCCGGGGTAAACGCCCCGCCCGTCTCAAGCCGGCGGCCAAGCCGCCCCGTCCCGCGAACCTCAACCTGCCGCCGGCGCCCAGCGCCTCGGGACAGCTCCTCCTGCCGTGGTTTTTGCGTGAGAAGGAGAGGGCGGCGCCACCGGTGCAGCGGCGGCCGCTGGTGACCCTGGAGGGAATCCTGGTCGGCGATTACTACCTGGTGCCGAACCTCCTTTTTGGCACGGACAATCGCTACGACGACGTGAACACGCGCGAGCGGGCGCTGCGCGATGATCTGAACTATATGGAGTCGCGGCGTCACGGCGAGATTCACATAGATCCGCTGAACCAGCTGCTGCGCAAGCACGCCCAGCGCTTCAACGACCCTGGATTCCAGGTGGCGATGGTGATTCATCACCTGCTGCAGGGCGCGCTGCAGCCGCCGGTGCGGTCGGTGGAACAGGTCATGCGACTGGACGTGACGGGCCGGGGTCCGGCCTCTGCTGCGCAGGCGCTGCTGGTCACTCCCGCGCAAGAGAGTACCGCCAACCCACCGCCGGCGCCGGTCGCTCTGGATCTGCGGCGCTGAAGTCGGCTTGAGAACGATTGGCAGGCAGGTTTTTCTGGCCTCGCGGATAAGTAGATCTATAGTCAAATACGTTCCAGGTTCGCTTGGGAACCTGTTACCTGAAGCAGAACCGGAGTCAGTCCTGGTCACTTAGGAGAAGTCCTAAGTTCACCGGATCAACCCGAGTCAGTCTCGGCTGCAATCGGAGCGCTCTCAAGGAGGACTACCATGAACTCGCCTACTACTACTCGGACCCCTTCCAACGGCGTCAACCACCAGGACAACAACGCGGCGATACTGCGCGACAAAGTGGTCCAGACCTTCAAGGACATCGACAGCCGGCTGCCCACCATGGCCCAGCTGAAGGATCAGATCGTCGCGCACAAGGTGGCGATTGCCCTGGGCGGCTCGGCCTTCCTGCTCACCCTGGCGAGCGGCATCGCGATCGGCATCAAGCGGAGCCAGCAGCGCAAGACCTTCTCCTACAAGGTCCAGCACGGGCTCGATCAGGTGCAGGACGTCCTTAAGACCAAGCTCGATCAGATCCGCGAGCTCGCATCCTGAGCCCGGCTGGGGAGCGAGCTTGCGAGCGGTTGCGCACGGAGCAGGGAGGGCCGCCGGCAGCAGCGTCGGCGGTCGCCTCCAGCAGAGAGGTTAGGCAATGGGAATCCCCGGCGTCAAGGGACTGAGCGTAAAGGAGTTTGGCAAGCGGTTCTACCAGCGCTTTCTCGACAACGATCTGTCGGGCATCGCGGCAGAGCTTAGCTACTACTTCCTCTTTTCAATCTTCCCCTTCCTCGTATTCCTCGTCGCGCTGGCCGCCTACCTGCCGCTGCAGGACGCAGTGCAGGAGGCCCTTAGCCGGATGTCGGCGGTCATGCCCAAAGAAGCCATGGGCATCATCCAGGAGCACATGAATGGCCTGGTCAATCAGCAGCGCCCGCGGCTGTTGAGCGTCGGTGTCCTCATCACCATCTGGGGCGCCTCGCGCGGGGTCAACGCCTTCCTCTCGGGTCTTAACGTCGCCTACTCGGTCAAGGACAAGCGCTCCTATTTCAAGGTTCAGGCGATCGCCGTGGCCATGACCCTGGCCAGCTTGCTGCTCGTCTTTGTCGCCTTCGCGCTCATCATCCTCGGGGGTAAGGTTGGCTTTTACATCGCCGATCACCTGCACCTGGGCCGCTACTACACAACTGTTTGGTCGTGGCTGCGCTGGCCGCTGAGCGCGCTGGTCATCACGCTCACCGTGGGCGTCAACTACTACGTGCTGCCGGCGGTCAAGCAGCAGCTGAAGTTCATCCTACCCGGGGCGATTGTCGGGACGCTGCTATGGCTCCTTGTCACCTGGGGCTTTACCGAATACGCCGGCCACTTCGGCAACTACAACGCCACCTACGGCTCGATTGGCGGCGTCATCGTCCTTATGACCTGGCTGTACCTGTCGGGTCTCATCTTTCTCATCGGTGGCCAGATCAACGCCATCCTCGCCAGCGGCTCTCCCGAAGGAGAGGCGGCGACTCAAGCCGCGCGGCAGGCCGCAGACGGCGCCGGCCCGGTCGCGGGCGAGCGCGCCATGCCGACCGTACGCCGGCCGACCCACTCGATGTTCCGCGTCATCAAGCGCAGCAAGAGGTTTGCCTCGTGAGCGCCGCCGCGCAAGGCCCGCAGCGCCAGCGATCTGCGGGAAGGTATGCCGCCCTTATCCTGGGCGCGCAGCTCGCGGTGGCAGGCTGCGGACCCAAGGGACCGCATGGCCCGTGGGTCCACAAGATCTATCTGGACGGCGCCAAGCAGGTCAAGGCCAAGGACATCCGCGGCAAGATGCTGGTGCAGCAGAGCTCGTGGATCCCGCTGTCGCCCAAGAAGTACCTGGACCACGCCCTGAGCGCCGAGGTGGATCGCGAGCGCATCGCGACCTACTACCGGACCCGCGGCTACTACGCCGCCGAGGTCCCCAAGGTCGAGGTCACCCCCTACAAGACCGACTCCAGCAAGCCCAAAGACGATCCCAAAGCGGTCGAAGCGGTCGACATCCACTACACCGTCGTCGAGGGGCAGCCGGTCAAGATTGCCCAGATCAACATCGAAGGACTTGAGGGGATCGGCGAAGACGGCCAGCACGCGGTCAAGAAGCTGGAGCTCAAGCCGGGCCAGCTCTTCGAGCACGAGCCGTACCTTTTGGCCAAGGAGAAGATCCTGCAGCGGCTGCGCCGCCGCGGCTACGCGTTCGCCGGGTTCATCGTCTCTGAGGCGGCGGTCGATCGGACCGCGCTCACCGCCGAGCTTACCTGGGTCATCGATCCGGGGCCCAAGGTGGTGCTCGGCGCGGTGACCGTGGAAGGCACAAGCGATGTCGACCCCGAAGCGCTCAAGAAGCACGCCGGCATTCCCACCGGTGAGCGCTATAGCCCGGAGATCCTCGAATCGGTGCAGGGCAAGCTGTACAACCTGGGCCTGTTCACCGCGGTCAACGTCGAGCCGGTCCCCGACCCCGACCGGCCCGATGTCGCCGACGTCAAGATCACGGTCACCGAAGGCAAGTTCCGCGAGCTGCGGCTCGGCGTCGGTGTCGGCATCGAGTCGCTGCGCACCGAGGTGCACGGCGAGATGGTCTTTACCCAGCGCCGGTTCCTCGGCGGCCTGCGCGTGCTGCAGCTGACCCTCAAGCCCGGCTACGCCGCCCTGCCGGCGGTGTGGGCCAACCCGATCTACCGCCACGGGCCGATGCTCCTGGCCAAGGCGGAGTTTACCCAGCCTGACCTCATCGGCAGCAACTCGGCGCTGACCCTGGCTCTCACCTACAACCTGGGCATCGAGTACGCCTACCAGTACCACGGGCCGGAAGGGCGGGTCGGACTGACCCGCGGGTTCTGGAAAGATCGGATTCGCCTCGCGGCCGCCTATGACTTCCAGTTCCTCGACTTTTTCAACATCGACCCGAGCATCAACAACATCGGCGAGAGCGGCTCGCTGTTCGGCTTTGTCGACCCCTACCGGCTCGGCTACCTGCAGGAGCTGGTGAGCCTCGATCTGCGCAACCGCGCCGTCGATGCGCGCAGCGGCTTCTTTCTCTCGTTCCTGTTTGAGCACGGCGGCGTGTACACCGGCAGCGCCTTTGAGTACCAGAAGCTGATGCCCGAGGTGCGCGGCTACATCCCGATCGGCGAGCGGGTGACCATCGCCGCCCGCATCCAGTTCGGCCAGATGTTCACCCAGGGCGATCTCGGCAGCCCGATCACCGAGCGCTTCTATCTGGGCGGTCCCAACTCCCACCGCGGCTTCACCTACAACCGCCTCTCGTATCAGGTCTGCTCGGGAACGCCGCTCACCGGGGTGCCGATCCCGCAGAAGCTCGACTGCGAGAAGGCCGAGATGGACAAGAGCGCGATCGGCGACTTCCGCCGCATTCCGGTCGGTGGCGACCAGATGCTGCTCGGGCAGCTGGAGCTGCGCGTGGCGCTGTTCAAGCTGGCCAAGAACTGGGTCTCGCTGGTCGCCTTCAGTGACGCCGGGGACGTTGCGGCGCCGCACAACGCCTGCCCGACCGGCAAGTGCGACGCAATTCCCTACTCAGATCATATTGACCTCACCCGGCTGCACGTCGCGGTCGGCGGGGGACTTCGGTATAAGACCGTCATCGGTACCCTACGCTTTGATCTCGGGGTGCGTCTCAACCGCCTCTCCTTGAAGGAGGCCGACGGCTACGAGAACCCCGACCCCGACCAGCGTATCGCCTACCATATCTCTATCGGAGAGGCATTCTGATGGCCGCTGCAGCTCGTCGCCTTCGCACTGCGCTGCGCATCGCCGGCTGGATCGCTGGGAGTATCACAGCGCTTCTTGTGTCTGCCGTGGTCGCGCTGCTGCTGGTCGCGCGCTCGGACTTTGGGCACCGCCAGATCCTGCGGGTGGCGCTGCCGCTGGCGGACAAGGCGCTGCTCGGCAAGCTGCACGTGGGCGGCCTGGATGGGGATCTCATCCACTCGCTGGTGGTGCGCGATGTCGAGCTGCACGATGCAGAGGGGCAGCTCGTCGCGCGGGTCGAGCGCGTCGGACTGCGCTACAACCTCCTCGCGCTGCTCCACAAGACGCTGCACATCACCGCGGTGGACGCGCAGGGCGAGGTGCAGGCGCGCTTGCTGCGCGATGGGCGGATCAACTTTGCCACCCTGACCCGCGCCACGCCGCCGTCCAACCAGCCGCTGCCGATTCAGGTGATTGTCGAGGGGATAAACGCCAACCTGGCGGTCCGTTACGAGCCGGCGCCGGTGCCGCTGGCCAGCCCGCTGCCGCTCACCACGGCCAAGCTGCATATTGAAGGCGGCGTGCGCATGGCGCGCGATCACAGCCTGAAGGCCGACCTCAAGCAGCTCGGCGCCGAGGTCGAGCTGCCGCTGCTGGCGCAGCTGGCGGTGCAGGGCAAGGTCGAGCTCAAGGGCGCAAGCGTCGAGCTGAACGGGGTCAAGCTGCGCCTTCGCACCAGCGGTCAGGAGCTCGACAGCCTGGTGCCGCTGGCGCAGCTGCGCGGCGAGCTGGAGCTGTTGGCTCAGGCCGAGGGCTCGCTGGCGCTGCTCACCGCGATCGTCGATCTCAAGCTGCCGGTCGGCAAGCTTCACGCAGAGGCCAAGCTGCAGCCGCTGGCCGAGCCGCTGCCGTGGGAGCTGCATCTGGCGGCGAGCGAGCTGGATCCGTCCGCGCTGCGCGCCGGGCTGCCCCGCCTGCAGCTCAAGCTGGAGGCGGAAGGCAAGGGCAGCGGGCCGAGCGGCCGACTCGACCTGCGGCAGCTGCAGGTCGTGGCGCAGGATAACTCGGTGCAGCTCAGCGGCTGGGTGCAGGTTCCGCCGGGCCTGGTCGAGTCGCGCGACTGGCAGGCGGCGCAGGTGGAGCTCAAGCTGGATGTCCAGGCGCCGCAGCTGGGGCAGCTGGCGCAGCTCGGGGCGCCCAAGCTCAGCGGCGCGCTCAACGGCAACCTGGGGGCCGAGCTGAGGAAGCGCTCGCTGTATCTGAAGACGGCTTTTACCGGCAGCAAGCTGCGCGGCTTTGGTCTGGCCCTGGAGAAGCTGAGCCTGCAGGTGAACACCGTAGATCTCAGCGGCGAGGTCAAGCTCGCGCTGCGCGAGCTCAACGTCGCCAAGCAGCGCTTTGCCGAGCTCGATCTGACCGCGCGCGGGCGCCCGGAGCTGGTGAGCCTGCGGGTCCTGGGTCAGGGGCCCGAGCAGGTGGCCTTCCGCCTGGCCGTCAACGCCCGACCAGAGCTGCCGCTCAGCGCCCCGGGCACCGGCGGCCTGACCCTGCGCGGGCTGGACGCCGAGCTCAAAGAGCTGATGCTGACCCGCCAGGGCAAGCAGCTCTCGCTGACCGAGCCGGCGCGAGTCCGCCTGAACCTGCACGAGGCGCCGATCATCGATGTCGAGCACCTGAGCCTCGCCATGGCCGGCCAGCGGGTGGCGCTCGGCGGTCACTACGAGACGCGCGGTCAGAAGCTGAGCGCCCGGCTGCAGACGCGTGGCCTGGACGTGCGCCAGCTGGCCAAGGTCCTAAGCCCGAGCAGCGATCTGCCCGATACCAAGATCGATGCCAACGTGCAGGTCGGCGGCACTGTCAAAGCGCCGGTCGGCAGCGTGACGGTGAGCGCGGCGATCGGGACCTCCAAGTCGCTGCCTCTGCCGCTGAGCCAGCTGCAGGCGACCGCCGAGCTGCGCGGCCAGCGGGTGAGCGGTCAGCTCGAATATAAGTTCAAGACGCCGCCCGTCGGGGCTCCCGGCTCGCTGTTTCATCAAGCCGCGCAGGCGCAGAACGCGCCCCCCGCCGCCCCCGCCCCCGCCCCCGGCTCGCCGATCACCCAGAGCGCGCCGCAGGCGGTGGCAGCCGCGCCAAGCCCGGCCCAAGGCCGCCCCGGACAGCCGGGCAGCGCCGCGACTCCGCCCGCTGCCAAGCCGCCATATGGCCCCCAGGACACGCTGCTCACGACGCGCTTTTCTGTCCCCATCGGCGGCTCGGGCGAGCTGTCGCTGGATGCGACGGCGCAGGTGCTGCTGGAGTCGATCCAGAGCTTGCTACCCGAGGCGGCGCGCAGCCTGCGCGGCGCCCTCGCCCTGAAGCTCAGCGCCGGCGGCAGCCTGCAGCGGCCGACGCTGAGCTTGCGCGCCGAGCTGCCCGCCTGGCAGAGCGAGCTCGGAGGCGGCAAGCACACCCTGCTGACGGTCGACTACAAGGAATCACAGCTTATGCTGAAGCTTGGCGCGCAGGTGGTAAACACCGAGTGGCAGCAGCTCGGCAACCTCAAGCTGGACGCCGGGGCGCCGCTCGTCATCGGGGCCGGCGCGACGGCGGCATCGATCATGCGGCAGCTCAAGAGCGGCAAGACTGCGGTGGCGCTGAGTCTGGACGGGCTGGATATTCCCAAGTCGTGGAAGGCGGCCCTGGGCACAAGCTCGCCGCTGCGGAGCGGCACCGTGGACGCCAAGCTCAGTGTCAGGGGCCCGCTGCTCGACGACGCCCGGCCGCCGGTGGTCGAGGCGCAGGTCACGGCCCACGACCTCCGCTACACGGCGAGCAAGGACATGCCCGAGGTCCGCGGCGAAGCTGGCCTCAAGCTGGTCTATCGCGATGCCCTGGCGCAGCTCGATCTGGACGGTCAGCTCGACGGCAAGCCGCTGCTCACCGGGCACGCCGAGACGCGCGTCGTGCTCAAGGACGCGCTCAGCGGGGGCGCCGCCTTCATGAAGCGCCTGGGCATCAGCGGCCAGCTGGCGCTGCTGCCGCGCGAGCTGCCCAGCGGGCTGCCGGTGCACGGCCAGGTCCGCCTGCAGCTGCAGGTCAGCGGCACGGTCGCCGACCCGCAGGCGCTGCTCGACCTCAACACCACCGGGCTGCGCATGAACGACTGGGTCGTCGGCGATATCAAGGCGCACGCCAGCCTGGACCTGCAGCGCGGCGTCAAGGCCGATCTCGCCGTCGCCGCGGTGCAGGGGCAGCCGGGGAGCCTGAAGCTTGCTGCGGTGGTGCCGCTGCCGTTCAACCTGGAGTCGCCCGAGCTGCGCGTGGAGCTGCAGGCGCACGGCTACAGCGTCAACTACAAGCCGCCCGGGCAGAGCGACCAGGCCCTGGCCTCGGGCGGCGGCGGGCTGCGGCTGGTCCGCGGGACGGTCGATGGCACGGCGCAGGTCCGCGGCGGCAAGGGACTGCCGTCGGCCACGGCCGCCCTCCGGCTGACCAAGGGCGAGCTCGCCGCCTCGGCGGTGCCGCAGGTCTTTGACGACGTCAACCTGGACGTGCAGCTCGACGAAAATGGCAAGTTCAGCCTGCGCAAGCTGGCGGTCGCGGCCGAGGGCGGGCACCTCAACGCCTCGGGCACTGCCCAGCTAAACGGCATGGCTCTGCAAAAGGTCAACCTGAAGGCCGATGCCCAGCACTTCCCGATCGCCGCCGGTCCGATCGGCCTGTGGCTGGACACCAAGGTAGAGGTCCAGGGCGCCACCCAGGGCGACACCCTGCGCGGCAAGGTCGCCATCCGCAGCACCACGGTGACCCTGCCCAAGCTCGAGGAAGGGCGCTCGGTGCAGTCGCTGGCGCCGCTGGAGGACGTGAAGCTCGTCGATGCGCGGGCGCGCCGGCAGCAGGCGGCGCAGGCCAAGGCGGAGCGCAAGAAGGAACTCAAGGCGCAACAGGAGCCAAGCAGCGCCGGCGCCGGACTGCCCGGACAGACCATCATCCTGGTCGATCTGTCGGATCCGGTCACCGTCGTCGGTCCCGAGGTCCGGGCGGCGCTCGTCGGCAACCTCAAGGTGGCCATGAAGGGACCGACCAACGTCCCGGTCATCACCGGAGAAATTCACTCGCTGAGCGGCTGGGTGCAGCTGTTCAAGCACCACTACCAGCTCAGCAAGGCCCAGGTGAGCCTCTCGGGTGAGACGCCGCCCAACCCCCTGCTCGACGTCCAGATCTCCAGCCAGCTGCAGGACGCGATCATCTATCTGGGAGTAAATGGTACGGCGCTCAAGCCCAAGCTGCGGTTTAGCAGTGATCCGCCGATCTATGACGAGTCGCAGATCATCTCGCTGGTGCTGTCCGGCGGGCGGCAGGGCGGCGGCTCGCGTGGCAGCTGGATGCGGAACGTCGTGCCGGCGGCCTCGGCAGCCGCGCCAGGATGAGCGAGCTGTT
>JBGANQ010000092.1:0-34532 GCA_044222245.1 Polyangia bacterium
GGCCGCCGCCGGGCGCCCGGCGGCCCCGGCCCGAGGAGGCAAGGCTCCGGCGGGCAAGCGCCCCAAGGCCCCCGCCGCCCCCGCCGAGGCGGAAGCCGCAGCAGCCAAGCTGGCCCCGGCGCCCAAGAGTCCCGTGCTGAGCCGGGCGGAGCAGTTTCAGCGCGCCGCCCCCGCGACGGTCATGCTCATCGCCCAGCACGAGAACCGGTTCAACACCTCGCTGGGCGTCATCGTCAAGTCCCACGGCGTGGTGATAAGCGACTCGCGGCTGCTCAGCGGCGTCGAGGGGGGGCAGGTCTTTGCGTTCCTTTACGATCCGTCGCTGGCCGGGGATGAAGACCCGCTGGTCTTCCTGCGCGCCCACAAGGCGGCGGCGCTGCCGACCCAGGTCGTGCGGGTCGATCCGGTCACCCACCTGGTGATGCTGCAGCTGCCCGCCACCGATCCGAAGAAGCCCTACAAGGCGCTGGAGCTGTACGACGTCCGCGACATCACCGTCGTCGGGCTGGACGTGGCGGCGATCCGCACCCGGGGCCGGCAGACGCTGGCCCTTTACACCGGGAGCATCGCCTCGCTGCGCCCCGACCAGATCGAGCTGGAGCCGGACATCGGCACCGACTCGGCCGGCGCGCCCGTGCTGTCGCCGACGGGGCGGCTGATCGGCGTCACCACCTTCGCCGACAAGACGGTGAGCGCCTCGGGGGTGGTGCGAACCATCGATCAGCTGCACAGCCTGCTCGCGGGCAAGCTCGGCAGCGCGCCGAGCCAGCCGACCGCACCGAGCGCCAACGAGGTCGGGGTCGACTCGCGCAACGGCGTCGAGTCGCTGCGCATCTCGCTGGGGGTGGCGCTGTCGCAGAAGCTCGACAAGAAGCCGGCGCTGCAGCTGCAGAGCGACTTCATCGCCTCCATGGCGCTGCACGGGCGCATCCCGGTGGCCGTCGACTCGGGCGAGTGGCTTAATGCCCTGCTCGCTGGGCTTATCAAGGACAACCCGCCCAAGTTCAAGGCGGCCGGCGAGCTGTTCCCGCTGCTCGCCACCGACAAGCAGGGCAAGATCTGGCGGCGCGTGCTGGCCAAGGTCAACGAGCGGAACCAGCTGCGCTACGACGCCCTGCGCCCGAGCGGTCACGGCATCGTCGCCATCGACGACGTCACCGAAGCCCTTTACGCCACCGATACTCACCAGCAGCTCATGTGGTACGACCTGGAGAGTAAGACGTGGCGCAACACCGGGCTGTCGCCGGTCAGCCGCGCCACCGCGACCGCCGGGTCGCTGTACGTCATCCTCGCCGATGGGCGCCTGATGGTGTCCAAGCAGGATGGCAAGGAGGCGGTGCAGCTTTACCCGCGCAGCCTGAAGTCGGCGACGCTGGAGTCCTCGCAGGACGTGATGTACCTGATTGAGAACGGCTCGGTGTACCGCTACCGCAACCAGCCGCCGGCTGCCGGTCAGACGCCCGTCAAGGGCTGGGACGGCAAGCTCAAGCCCATCGCCTTCGCCATGCAGCAGCTGGTCGTGCACGGCGAGGAGTGGTACGGGCTGGATCTGTCGGGCCGCGTCTTCTCGAGCGTCGCCCAGCGCTACATCGATCGCGACGGCAACATCGCCCGCCTGTGGCCGATCGGCAGGGATCTGCTGGTGCTGACCAAGGACGGTCAGCGGTTCTTCTACAACGTCGCCGACGACAGCTGGACTGCCTGGTCGCAGTGGTAAGCGCCCTGCGGGGGGGAGCTAGGGGTGAGGGAGCGCGGCCTGGAGCACGGCCACCGGGATGCGCAGCACCTCGGCAAACGGGCTCTCGGCGGTAGCGTCGCTCTGCCGCACCACGAGCTCGCTGCCGCCGGTGCGACCTAGCGGCCACAGCGGCACGCCGCGCTCGCTGGCAAGGATGCGAGCGTCGGCCTGGCGATGCGCGGGGATCGCGAGCAGATAGCGCCCCGGCGTCGGGCTCACCAGCGCCGCAGCGGCGGACCGGCTCGCACCGCCGGTGGGCGGCAGCACGGCGGTGCAGCCGACGGCGCCAGCGGCGCAGGCGCGACCGAGCGCCAGCAAGAGTCCGCCCCGGCCGATGGGCTGCACCGCGGCGCACAGGCTGGCGCGGACGAGCTCCCCGCAGAGCTGCCCGGTGGCGCGCTCGTGCCCCGAATCGCCATCGGCGAAGCCGAGCACCGCGATCAGCAGGCCGGGCCCGGGGAAGTGGTCCAGCGCCAGCGGCCCTTGGGCCGGCGGCTCGCCCACCACCACCACCAGGCCATCGCTCGGCGCCGCTGCCAAGAGCGCCCAAGCCGCGGTCAGCCCGAGTCCAGCGCTGGCGGCCGCCAGCTCGCCGCCCGCACTGAGCCGGGGAGCCAGCGACTCTGCCGTCCCCCCTAGCAGCCACGCCGCGCCGGCCGCGATCGCGCCGCTCGCCTGCACCGCCGCCACGCCGCTGGACAGGGCCTGGCGCGCGGCCTCACCGCGGTCGGGCTGGACGGGGGTTCCCGGCGCCGCGACCGGGGCCAGGCCGCGGATCGCCAGCACCAGCGGACGCGGGCCGTCAATTCGCAGAAGGCCGGGCTGCTCCTCGACCGGCGTCCGCAGCTGCGCCAGCAGAGCCGCGGCCAGCGCCTGGGGGGTGGGGCCGGGTAACTGCGGGGGCGGCGGCGCGGGAACAGACGCCGGCACCTCTTGCGAGCCGTGCGCTCGCGGGTCGACCGGGGAGGCCGGCCCAGTCGGACTCGTCGCAGCCGGTGCCGCATGCTCGGGTACAAGCCCCGGCTCGGCTTGCGGTCCGCCCGCCGCCGGCTGGGTGGACCGCGCGGGCTGCACCTCGGCCCACAGCTCCGCCAGCGGTAGCTCGCAGACCAGACGAGCCGTCGCAGCCCCCGACGGCTTGAGTAGCACCCGCAGGCGCTTTTCGGCGATCAGCTGACCTATCGTGACCGCCGCCACTGCCTGCGCCTGCGCCGCCGCCAGCACCTCGTCGACGCGCTCTGCCGGCGCGATGACCAGCGCCCGCGGCAGCGTCTCGGCAAGCAAGAGCTCGTGCGGATGCAGGGACGGCGGATGTCGCGGCACGGCGTCGAGCAGCAGCTGCACGCCGAGCGCCCAGCCGCTGGCCGCCTCCGCCAGGCCGCCGGCGCCGAGCAGCCGCGCCGCCCGGACGAGCCCTGGCCTCTGGTGCAGCGCCACCAGCAGCGCCAGCAGCCGGTCCTGACTGAGCTGGCTGGGCGGCGGGTAGACCCCTTGCGCGGCCGGGCCGCCCTCGCGGCCAGTCGGAACGCCCAGGTAAACGACTGTATCCCCGACCTGGGGTGGCCCGGGTGGCTCGGCAGCCGCCCCCAGCAACCCCACCGCCAGCGCCCCGCCCTGGGCGGCCAAGCTCGGGGGGGCTGCGATCAGCCGCAGCGAGTCGCTGCCTGCGGCGACGACTGCTGGCGCTGCCCGGCCGGCGGGCGCCTGGTAGAGGACCGCCAGCGGCTGCGCGCCCACCGCGGCCAGCTCCAGCGCCGCGGCGACCCCGGCGGCACCGCCGCGCGCTACCGCCAGCGCCGCAGTGCCGCCCGAGGGCAGCGCCAGCGGCAGCGGCCCCCGCGCCGCTTGGTCGCGGTGGAGGCGCAGCAGCGCCGCGTAGACCTCCAGCTCCAGGACCGACGGCGAGCGACCCAGCGCCGCCTCCAGGTGCGAACAGGCCGCGGACGACAGCCCCGGGGTATGCTCGCGGGCGACGGCGGCGGCGATCTCGGCATGCATGCGCGCATGCTGAACCAGGCCACTGACAGTGTCAATGCGCGGCGCGCCGCCTGACCGGCTGCACCCGGGCCGCGCCGGCTACCGCAGCGGCACCTCGACTTCGCTGCCCTGGCTCAGGTCGAGCGTCGCGCTGCCGGTGCGCACCGTCTCCAGCGCCGTGTTGTGGCCGACGATGGTGATCGTCAGGGACGTGGTCCCCGGCGGGACCTGCACCCCGAACCGCTGCATGTCGTCGTAGACCAGGAACGAGCCCGGATCCGCGGCCCCGGCCGGGGCGCGGCTGTTCTTGGCTGGGACGCCATCGAGCTGCAGGGTCACCAGGAGCTCGGTGATCGAGCTGACCAGCCCGCTTACGCGCACGATCACAAGGCCGCTCGGATAGCCGCCGCACGAGGCCAGGAGCAGCAGGCCCACCACCAGCAGCCCGCGCGCCGCCCCCAGGAGCCGATTTGGTTGTCTACGCATGTCCATGCCTACTTCGTCGGGTAAAGGATCGTGCCGGGCACCGAGCTCTTCTGGGTGACGCCGACCGCCACCCCGGTGATCACCACGCCGGCGGCGACCCCGCCGACCACGCCCCAGAACCACCCTTTTTTATAGAACGGCTTGGGCGGCGCCAGCGGCGTGACCAGCGGCGAGCCGAGGACCGCATTGCCCGCGGTCGCCGGCGCCCCGCTGAGCGCGCGCGTCTGCCAGCCCGGCAGGTTGAGGTTGGGCGCCTGCCGATCGACGACCCCGGGCAGCGGCTGCCCCCTGCCCTTGCCCAGACCCTTTCCGCCGGGGATCACCTTGCCGCCAGGACCGACCTGGACCACGGGCGGCTCGGAGTCGGCGTAGTACTCGGGCACCGTGACGGGGGTCACGTCCGACGGGGCGGCGGCCACTGCCTCGGCAGCTGCGGCGGCCGCTGACTTGCTCGGCAGCGGCACGATGTCCGGCGGGTCGAGCATGGCGCGCGTCTGGGCGATGTAGCGATCGACCTCACCCTTGATCTCGGGCTTGGGCTGAGGGTCGACGCGCAGGTAGTGCTCGTAAAACTTCAGCGCCGTGCTGGCCATGCCCAGCTTGCGGTAGACCTGGCCAATATTTAGAAGGATCCGCGGCAGCTGGCGGACCTTGTAGGCCGCCTGGAACTCGCGGATGGCGCGCGGGTAGTCCTTGTTTTCGTAGAAGATCACGGCACGCTTATAGTGCTGGTCTGCCAGATCCGCCCGCGCCACGGCCACGCCGACGGTGAAATCCCCTTGCCCGCGGAAACCTCCGGCAAACTCCAGCAGCAGCACGCCGATGAGAGCGGCGGCGCTCATGACCCCACGCAGGGCACCTGGGCCAACTATCCTGAAGAGGGCGGAAATCATCGCTTTATGGATTATAACAGTAAAAACTGCGTTATCCTGAATACTAATTCCTGAGGGGAGAACGCTGCAGATGGAAGGACAGCGCATCGGTAGCTATCGAGTGGTGCGCAAGATCGGCCAGGGCGGCATGGGCGCAGTCTACGAGGCCGTGCACGAGCAGCTCGGCGGCAAGGTCGCCATCAAGCTGCTGCGAAAAGAGCTTTCATCGGACAAGCAGATCGAGCATCGGTTCCTCAACGAGGCCCGCGCTGCCAGTCGGGTAGACCACTCGGGCATCGTCAAGATTCACGAGTTCGGGCGCCTGCCCGACGGCAGCGCCTTCATCATCATGGAGTTTCTGCGCGGCGAGGCGCTCTCGGGCCGCCTGCGCAGCCGCGGCGGCCGCCTCCCCATCTCGGACACCATCCGCATCAGCCGCCAGATCGCCTCGGCGCTGGCCGCCACCCACGCCATCCAGATCGTCCATCGCGACCTTAAACCCGAAAAGGTGTCTGTCGTCGGAGATCGCTGACAAGACGTTCCGCGGCGCCGTGCCGGCAAGTCGCGGACTTTGGTACGGAACGTTCATTTAAGACGTTCGCCGGGCCGGCTCACGGGTCGGCGGGGCCGGCGCCGGCGAGTGCGTACGGGGAGTCGACATAGAACCGCACGGTGCCGGCCAGCCCGACGCAGCGCTTGCCGGCGGCGGGCTCGATGACCAGGAGCTCGTCCTTGCTGTGGGCGCCGCCGCCGGTGCCGATCCCGAAGCGGGCAATCGGTCGCTCGATCGGCGGCCGGGTGAACAGGTAGCCCGGAAACGACCCAGCGAGCGCAGCCAGATCTGGGGATCGAGGCCGACCCGGCGCAGCGTCCGTGATTTGCCTGCTCTTGGCCCGTCGCGCGGCGCTATTTGAGTGCCAGCTTTCTCGATCGCGGGCTTGGTCGCATGCGCTGCCTCGGCGCGCGCGCCGCGACATCCCCGCGTCCAGCGAGAAGGTCATCGCTGCAGATCGCCTTGAGACAATCGACCACTGCCATGACCGCCACGTCCGTGGCGCGCCGACGATGATAGCCAAGGTGCACCGGAAACGGCGGCGGGACCACGGGTGGGGTGAAGTGCAGCAGGTCTGCCATCGGGGGCCAGTGCCGCGCCAGGCTCGCCGGCACCAGCGCCAGGGCATCGGAAGCGGCGACGATCGAGGGTACGGCGAGGAAGCTGCTGACCGAGATACCGACCCGCCGCTGCCCGCCGCGAGACTGCAGCTGAGCGTCGTAGGATGAGCGCTGGGCGCCGACCGCAGAGACCAGCACATGCGGATAACGGCAGAACTCGGCGAGGCCCGGCCGCGCGCCGAGGGGATGGTTGTTGCGCGCGACGCCAACGTAGTGCTCAAGGCCGAGCTCCTCGCGGCAGAGGTCGTCCGGCACCTCGGTGAACAGGGAGAGAGCGATGTCGGTATCCCCGCGCTGCAGCCGCTCCAGCTCGCGCGCGCCCTCGCGCCAGCTCTGGCAGACGAGCTGCAGCTTGGGGGCCAGCTGCTGCAGGCGCTGCCACAGCGGCGGCAACAAGATGGCGCAGGGGTAGTCGGCCAGCGATAGGCGCACGGTCTGGGTCAGCTCGGCGAGCGGGGTCGGCGGCAGGTCGACCAGGCGCTGAACCTCGTGGATGAGGGTCTCAAGCCGCGGCCGGAGCGCTTCGGCCTTGGCGGTCAGCGCCATGCCGGTGCCGCGCCGCTCCAGCAGCGGATCGCCAAAGAGACCGCGCAGCCGGTCGAGCGCGTGGCTCGCCGCCGGCTGCGACAGATGCAGCCGTCCGGCGGCCCGGGTGACGCTGCGCTCCGCCAGCAGGGCATCGAGGACGAGCAGCAGGTTCAGATCGACGGCGTGTAAATTCGTTTCGTGCATGTTCTACCATAATAAACATGCATTGGATTGATTCAAGCGCCGGCTCTACAGTCTCTAATCATCGACAACGGAGCTCACCCCATGTCCAAGATTGCCCTCTTTGGCGCCGCTGGCGCCGTCGGTCGGAGCATTGCCCAGGCGCTGCGCGCGCAGAATCAACCCTACCGCGTGGTCGGACGCTCGCGCGCCGCGCTGCAGGCCCAGTTCGGCGCCGATCCGCTGGCCGAGCTGGTGACCTGGGACCCGGAAGACCCGGCCTCGGTGCGTGCCGCGGCGGCAGGCATCGACACGCTGATCTATCTGGTCGGGGTCGACTACTGGCGGTTCGCGCTGCACCCGGTGCTCATGGAAAAGACGCTGGCGGGCGCGGTGGCCGAGGGCGTCCGTCGCTTCTTGCTGATCGGCACCGTCTATCCCTACGGCCAGGCGCGGACCGCGCGCGTGACCGAGCTGCACCCCCGCGAGCCGCACACGTTCAAGGGTCGCATGCGCAAGGCGCAAGAGGATCTGCTGCTGGCGGCGCATGCCGCCGGGCGGATTCAGGCGAGCGTCCTACGCCTGCCCGACTTCTATGGCCCCGGCGTTGAAAAGAGCCTGCTTGGGAGCGCCTTCATGACAGCTGTGCGCGGCGGCACCGCGGACCTTATCGGACCGCTCGATCGACCGCACCAGT
This sequence comes from Polyangia bacterium, assembly GCA_044222245.1. GTDB lineage: Bacteria > Myxococcota_A > Polyangia > Palsa-1104 > JAEUJZ01 > CALFML01. The sequence continues at coordinate 7,652 of JBGANQ010000092.1, forward strand.
TCGTATACATCCCGGACGTCGGGCCGCTGGTGCTGAAGCTGGCGGCCCACCCAGGCGCCCAGGGTCGGGTGTGGCACTTCGGCGGCTCGGGGCTCACCAGCCAGCAAGAGGTGCTCGCCGAGATCGAGCGCCAGACCGGACGTCCCCTCAAGCGCCGCGTGCTGGGCAAGGGCGTCCTGCGCCTGCTCGGCCTGTTTAACCGCATGCTCCGCGAGCTGGTCGAGATGCATTACCTGTTCACCAACCCGGTGCTCATGGACGACCGCGCGCTCGAAGGTCTGTTGGGTCCCGTGTCGCGGACTCCCTACGCCGAAGGGATTCGCAGCACGCTGGAGTACGAATCGGCTCGCCAGGCGAAATAGAGTCCGGCACTCGCGCGAGCGCGCGTCGTCAGCGCACTTCCCGAGCCCCCAACAAGCCTGGCTGCTCGCCGCAATTGGCGCGACCGACCAAGTGCTTGCAGATCACGATCTTGGGTGCGGAGGATTGACAAGAATGTCGCGAAGCAGGCTACTTGAGAGACGTTTGACCCCACTCACCTTGGCCTGCAACACATGGCGCAGTTTGTTGCATAGCTTCTTGGCAACAAACAAAGGAGGTCGCTTTATGGACTCGGCCATTCTTCGCTGCTGCGTTTTTGGCATGCTCCTTTTGCCGCTTCCTGCTTCGGCTTCAGGGATCTTCGTCCCCGCCGATGCCGCCGTGGCGATTTCGCAGGCAGGCGAGCGGGTGTTGTTTGGCCAGGAGGGGACCTCGCTCATGGCCCACATCCAGGTTTACTATCGGAGCCAGCCGACGGATTTTGTCTGGCTGTTGCCGGTGCCCGGGGTGCCCACCATGGAGCCCGGCAACGGCGAGCTGTTCAGCCAACTGACCGCGGCCACGCAACCCGCGTATCAGGTCAACCGCTTCTACCGCTGCGCAGACGACACGCAGCCGATTCTGGGCACTGCAGTCCTGGCTCCGTCGCCTGAGCTGCCGGCCGCTGCGGGTACGCTGGCGCCCTATGAATCCGCGATCTTGCCAGCCGACAGCCAGGACGCGGTGCGCAAATGGCTCGGGGACCGAAACTACCCGCTGCCTCCGAACCTGAGCGCAGCGCTGGGTCCGTACTGCGGTCGCGGGGGCTCCATTGTCGCGCTGCGCTTCCGGGCAACCGAGACAGCGGGCGCGCTGGAGCCCATCGTGCTGCACTACCCAGGCGACTGGCAAGCCGACCGGCTGTCTCTACCTTTTCTCCTGGGTTCGCGCGGAACCACGCCCAAGACGCCCCTGCAGGTGTGGATACTGGGCCCATCGCGGGCCGTACCCCTTGGGGCGGTGAATGCGGTCCTCAATGACGCCCAAGTCAACTGGTTTACGGGCGGTCGGAACTATCAGGAGGTAGTGGCGGGTGCGATTGCCGAAAACGGCGGCCGCGCGTTCGTTACCGAATACGCGGGCCCCAGCTCCATCGCGCAGGGCGCGCTCAGCGGCGCGGTCGATGTCTCGCGCTATCCCTACCTGACCCGTCTGTTCACTGTCCTTCCGCCTGCGGACCTGACCAGCGATCCCGCGTTCGGCTACAATCCGAGCCTGCCTGCCGTGGCCACGGTTGCGACAGCGACGATGACGTATCATTGCCCGGTGTCCGGCCCGCGCTGTGGCGGCAGCAGCTATGGTGGTAGCACGGGATATGGGGGCGCTGGCTACTACGACTGCGGCTACTACAACACGACCGGAGTCTACGTCCCTGTTAACGGCTACTTCGGAGTGGACTATGGCGATGGTTACGGCGGGATGAGGGCACTGTGGGACTATGGTGGAGCCTATGGTGCCGGGGACTATGGCAGTTACTCCGGCGGCGGCTATGCGGGCGGCAGCCATGAGGGTGGCGGCGGTACGGGCGGCGGCTATGGCGGCAGCGCTGGGGTCATCGGTCAGCTGGCGCGCAGCTTGTCAACCTACTACCCGTGGACGGTCCTGCTTACCACGCAGGGCTTTAGGGTTGCCTACACCGCGCAGGCAGCTGATCAGGGACAGTTCTTCTCCCCGAGCATGCCGTACAGTCTGCGCACCGAGCTGCTCACCCAAGCGGGTCCGTCGCAGCTTGTGGGCGATAACACAGCGGCGATCCAGGCCGCTCTCGGCATGGGTTCGCACTCCTTTCCCACACAACCTGTATGCAGGTCCGCCTTTGGATGCAGCGCTGCGGCGGGCAGCGGCGCGAGTGAGGGCAGCCCGGCAAAGGGCCTGACGCTCCTGCTCAGCAGCTTGCTCCTGCTACTCTGGCAGACCCGGACTGCTCGCGCCAGAGCACGCTGTCACGACGCAGGGTAGACAGGAACATGGCCGCAAGCCATCGCAAGGTACTTGGACTTCCTGACCAGGCTTGCCGGGCGGCCCGGCCCGCTCGCGCCAGGGATACGACGGAGGTTACGCGGCCAAACGCCTTGTGGGCTCGCGAATAACCGCGGCGCAGTGAGCGATACTAAGCTGCGGAGCGCGAGCCCCATCGAGGTCTGCGTTCCGGTGCGAAGCGAACTCGCCGCAGCGCCCGGCTCTGGCTCGGGGCGTAGCCGCGAGCAGTAAAAGGACTGGTCCGCAACCGTTCCCACTGCGCGGTCAGGCCCTCCCTCAGCGACGGCACCAGACACCAAGGACCTTCAACCCGATAAGATCGCCGCCCTCTGGGTCAGGCGATGGCGCCCCTATTGGCAGGACCCGCGGACAGGTGGCGGACAGCTGCGCCCTTCGAGGCGGGACTCTGGCATCTAATCCGCAGGCCGCCCGTCGTTGGCCAAGACCTTGAACTACCAGGTCGGTGAAACGCGCACCCGGTCGACTGCAGAGATTTGTAGTAACCTTTAAGTGTATTCATTTTTCAATGTCATGCAGCGGCGTCATTGCAGGGGGCGCGCGAGGCGCAAAGTGACGCAATTCACAGCGATTGTCCTTGGGGGATATCAAGGTGCCTACTGACCAGGCGACGACCAAGCAGTCCCTGACCGTGGCAGAGCTGCTCGAAGAGAGAGCGCGGATGCGGTCCCTCATCGAAGCCGCCGGCGTCGGTCTTTGGGACTGGGACATAGCTAACTCCGAGATCTATTTTTCCCCGGAATGGAAGCGGCAGCTGGGCTATGCAGACCATGAGATTCCCAACCAGTTTGCGCAATGGGAAGATCGCCTCCACCCGGCCGACCGCGAGCCTACCTTGGCGGCGGTGCGCGAGTTCCGCGAAGGACGCCGCGCCGACTACGACGTAGAGTTTCGCCTGCGCCACAAGGATGGCTCCTGGCGCTGGATCTCGGCCCGCGGTGATATCACTCGCGACGGCACTGGTCAGCCGATCCGGATGATGGGCTGCCACCTCGACATCACCGCCCGCAAGGAGCTAGCGGCGTCGCTGAGCTTTCAGCGCGACCTGCTTGAGCGCATCGCCTCGGGCTCGCCACTGGAGGAGTCGCTGAAACTCCTGGCGCGCGCGCTGGAGCTGCACTCCGGCGACATGCTGTGCTCGATCCTGCTGCTTTCCGATGACGGCCTGCACCTGAGTCACGGGGCGGCGCCTAGCCTGCCGGAAGCCTATTGCCGCGCCATCGACGGCATCGCCGTTGACGCGGCGGTCGGCTCGTGCGGCACCGCGGCGTTCCGGCGCGAGCCGGTCATCGTCGAAGACATCGCCACCGATCCGCTGTGGGTGAACTTTCGAACCCTCGCCCTGCAGTATGGACTGCGTGCCTGCTGGTCGACTCCGATCGTCGATGGGCAGCGCCAGGTGCTGGGCACTTTTGCCATCTACCAGCGCCAGCCTGGTCTGCCGACGCAGCAGCACCTCCAGCTGATCGCCCTGGCCGCCAACATTGCCGCCATCGCCATCGGCAAGCACAAGACCGAAGCGCGGCTGCGGCTAAGCGATGTGGCGCTCAAGACCATCTCCCAGGGGGTAGTCTTCAGTCGCCCAGACGGCGTCATCATCTCGGCCAATCCCGCATTTACGTCCATCACTGGCTACAGCGAAGCCGAGATGAAGGGCCGCACCTGCAAGCTTCTTCAGGGGCCGCTCACTGACCCGCAGACGGTGGAAGCGATTCGCCAGGCGCAGAAAAAGAATCAGGAGTTCGGCGGTGAGATCCTCAACTACCGCAAGGATGGCGCGGTATTCTGGAATGAGCTGAGTATCTCTCCCGTTCACGATGAACAGGGGCACCTCACCCACTACTTTGGCGTCATGCGCGACAGCACCGAGCGACGGCGAGCCGCCGATGCGCTGCGCCTGTTTCGCACCTTGTGGGACCAGTCTAACGACACCCTCGAAGTCGTCGATCCCGACACCGCGGAGTTTCTGGATGTAAATGAGAAGGGCCCGGCCGAGCTGGGTTGTACGCGCGCCGAATATCTGTCCTTACGGGTGCATGACATCGACCCGCTAGTCACCAAGGAGCGCTGGCAGCAGCTCCTGGAAGCGATCAAGACCACCGGATCCCAGAGCGGCGAGTCCAGGCACCGCCGCATGGACGGCACCACATTCCCGGTCGAGTTCAATGCGAAATGGGTCCGCCTGGACCGCGACTATATTGTCACAGTGGTGCGCGATGTCAGCGAGCGCAAGCGGGCCGAGGCGGCGCTGCGGGACAACGAGCGACGGCTGCGCGAAGCGCAGGCCATTGCCCGCATGGGCAACTTCCACTGGGACGCCAGGACCAACCGCGTGACCTGGTCTGACGAGCTATTTCGGATCTACGGCTATCTGCCCGGTGCTTTTGAGCCCCAGTTTGACTCTTATATCGCCTCGGTGCACCCCGATGACCGTCCGCGCGTCCTCGGCACCCTGCAGAACGCCATGGTCGTGGGCGGCCGATTCGACCAGGACTACCGGATTGTGCTGGCTGATGACAGCGTGCGCTGGGTTCACTCCCGCGGCCGGACGATCACCGGCGACGATGGCAGCTTCGCCGGCATGGAGGGAATCTGTCAGGACATAAGCCAGCGCAAACAGGCCGAGACGGCGCTGCAGGCAAGCGAGAGGGAGCTGCGGCTCATCACCGACCTGATGCCCGGTCTGGTCTCCCGGGTGGACCGCGACCTTCGCTACGTGTTCATCAATCAAGAGTATGAGAAGGCTTTTGGCAAGTCGCGCGAGGAGATATTAGGCCACCGCATGCCCGAGATTCTCAGCGACAAGCTGTTTCGCCGGGTAGAGCCTAATATCCGCCGCGTGCTGGCTGGTGAGTCCGTCAGTTTTGAGACCGGCATCCAGACCCCAGCCGGCGAGACGAGGCATGGTATCGCCCACTATGTTCCCGAGCTAGATGTCGACCACCGCGTCGTCGGATTCATTGTGGTGATCGTCGATGTCACCGAGGTCAAGCAGGCCGAGGCGGCCCTGCGGGTAAGTGACGTCGCCCTCAAGTCCATCTCCCAGGGGGTGCTGGTCACCGTTCCGGATGGCACCATTGTCTCGATAAACGACGCCTTCACGGCGATCACCGGCTACCGCAAAGGCGAGCTTGTCGGTCAGCCCTGCTCTCTGCTCTCGGGAAGGCTGAGCGACCCGCAGATGGCGGACAGGATTCGCCTCGCTCGCCAGCAGGGCGTCCCATTTTCCGCCGAGCTTCTCGACTGTCGCAAGGATGGCACGCCGTTCTGGAATGATCTGACAATCTCACCCGCCCACGACCAACAGGGTCGGCTGACTCACTTCATCGGGGTCACGCGCGACATCACGGTGCGCAAGCAGGCCGAGGCGGCGCGCGAGCTGCTTGAAGCGCGGCTGCGCGAGTCCCAGAAGATGGAGGCGATCGGCACTCTCGCCGGCGGCATCGCCCATGACTTCAACAACATCATCGCCATCATCCTCGGCAACGCCGAGCTGGCGCGCGCCGACCTGAGCGTAAACTCCCTCGCGCTGCTCGGCCTGGAGGAGATCAATAAGGCCGGGCTGCGGGCGCGCGATCTGGTCCAGCAGATCCTCTCATTTAGCCGCCGCCAGTCCACCCAGCGCAAGCTGGTGGCGCCGGCCTCGATCGTCGAAGAGTCGGTGCGCCTGCTGCGCGCCACGATGCCCGCGTACCTGAACATCGAGGTTCACTGTGAGCGGACGGTGCCGGCGATCCTTGCCGACACCACTCAGCTCCAGCAGGTGCTGATAAATCTGGCCACCAATGCCATGCAGGCCATGCGCGGCCGCCCCGGGCGCATCGTCATCCGCCTGGATACAGTTACGCTGGACGCGGCAGCGGCGCAGTCCCATCCGGTGCTGCACACCTTGCATGAGAAGCACCCCGGTCCCATGGTGCGGCTCTTGGTGAGCGATGACGGCCCCGGCATGGATGCGGCCACCCGGGCGCGGATCTTCGAGCCGTTTTTCACCACCAAAGCAGTGGGCGAAGGGACCGGGCTCGGGCTGGCCGTCGTACACGGCATCGTCCGCGGGCATGAAGGGGCCATCGTGGTAGACAGCGAAGTGGGCAAAGGGGCGACCTTCACCATCTACCTGCCAGCTGCCGGGGCCGCAGCGGACGGCCTCGTCCCCGGCCGCCCTGGGGTGGCGACCCACGCGCTGCCGGACTGCAGCGGCGGTCAGCACATCCTCTATGTGGACGATGAGAAAGCGCTGGTGTCTGTCGTCAAGCGGGCGCTGGAGCGAAATAGAATCCGTGTCAGCGCGCACACTGACCCGCACCTGGCCCTGGCAGCGCTGGAGTTTGATCCGGCCGCCTTCGATCTGGTAGTGACCGATTACAGCATGCCGGGCATGTCGGGGCTGGAGCTAGCGCGCAAAATTCGCGCCCTCCGTGCCGACCTGCCAGTGGTGGTGGTCTCCGGCTTCGTCGATGAGGAGCTGCGCGCCAAGGCAGCAGGAGCCGGGGTGCGGGAGGTGCTGTTCAAGGCGACAGAGCTCAAAGATCTCTGCGCCGTCGTGCAGCGGCTGGCGCCGTTGGCACCGCCCAGGTCGGCGGCCCGCTGAGCCAGCGCCCCGCCGCCCCAGCCAAGCCGTCCGCAGACCATCGCGACGCAGTGCGGACACAATGACCGGCGCTGCCGCAGGGCGGCGACGTTCAACCCGAAAACCGCCATCGCGTCTGAGCTTCCCTGACCCGCGTTCCGCCCACAGCGCGCTGCCGAGGCGACGCCGCGCTGCAAGGTGCGGAACACCAGCGGCCTGGCCGCTGCCCGCTCGCCCTACCAGAGCGGCGCGCTGCTGGTCTGCTCGGCAGACCGGGGCGGCTTCAAGCTAGCGACCGGCGGCCTCCAGGGCCGCTCCGCGCTCTATCTTGCGGACGCCGCGCGCCTCGCGATTGGCGCCGCGCTGCTCGACCACCTCGCCGCGGACTTCCTTGCGCTCGCCGCGCGCCTCGATGCGCTCGCCGCGCGCCTCTTTCTGGGCGCCGCGGATCTCGTTGCGCTCGCCGCGCGCCTCCTGCCGGGCCCCCTTGGCCTCCAGCCGCTCGCCCCGCGCCTCCAGCCGCTCCGCCCGCTCGGGGTGGCCGCTGGCCGCCGCCGCCGCCGCCCGCTGCTCCAGGCGCTCGCCGTGCGCCTCATTGCGGGCGCCGCGGGCTTCTTGACGCTCGCCGCGCGCCTCTTGACGCTCGCCGCGCGCCTCGACGCGCTCGCCGTGCGCCTCCTGGCGCTCGCCGCGCGCCTCGATGCGCTCGCCGCGCGCCTCCTGGCGGGCCCCCTGGACGGCCAGGCGCTCGCCCCTGCGGATCTTGCCCGCCCCGGTCGGCTGCGCGTTCACCGCGAGCGGCAAGAGAGCCAGTGAAGCCGCGAGCATCCAACCGATCACCCTCTTTGTGCTGAGCATAAGGCCCCCTTCATGTTGGTTGACTTAGTCCCTATCTGACCAGAGAAACGGTCCCGCGCCGGCGAATATTCACCGGCTCGGCGCAAATCCCGGCCGCCTCCAGCGCCCGCGCGATCGCCGGTCCGTCCACCCTTGGCCCAACCAGCCACCGCCGAGGATCCGCGGGTCCGGCTGGCTGCGCCGGCGCGGCTTGGCTACGATGCGCCGGATGAGCCCCAACCCCAACCGCGCCACGCCCGCCAAGAGCGCGCCGCTCCCCGATCCCAGCCGTCGCTGCGGGCTGCTCGCGCTGCTGCTGGCCACCGCCGCCGGCTGCTTCAACTGGAACCAGGTCCCCACCGGCGTCGAGCAGCACGCCCTGGACCTGCAGGTCGCCGGGCTCACTCAGCTTTATACGGTGCTGCAGCCGCGGCCGGGCGCGGCCCAGGCAGCGACGCGCCATCCAGCGGTCATCCTCCTGCACAGCGGCTTTTCCGGCGATGAGTCCGAGAGCGCCAAGCTCGCGCGAAAGCTGGCGCAGCGCGGCATGGTGGTGATCCTGCCCTCCTATCGCGGCGAGCGCCGCAAGGTGGACGGCAAGCGCAGCGAGGGCAAGATCGAGTTCTGTCGCGGCGAGGTGGACGACGCCCAGGCCGCCCTGCACTGGCTGCGCGCCCAGCCTTTCGTCGATAGCCAGCGACTGGCGGCGCTCGGTTCGTCGCACGGCGGCTGCATCGCCCTGCGGCTCGGCGAGCGCGAGCCGGCCCTGCGCGCGGTGGTGACGTTTTCAGCGCCGGTCGCCGCCGCGCCCCTTATCGAGCACCTGCAGAGTCACCCCGCGCAGACCTTCCTGTATAACGGAATCCTCGCCAGCCAGCTGCGCTCGTATATCCAGACCACGCCCCAGGAGCACCCCGAGCAGTATGCCGAGCGCTCGCCGCTGGCGGCCATGGGGACGCTCCGGATGCCGCTGCTCATCTTCCATGGCACCAAGGATCAGATCGTCCCGCGCGAGCAGGCCTGCTGGCTCTACCAGGCGCTGGCCAGCAGCGGCCGGCATGTCGACGAGAGCTGGATCAGTCCCCAGGGGCAAGTATATCGCCCGCCCGCCTCCGGCTGCCCGCAGGCCGCCGCCACGCCGCAGGCCGGGGACTCGCTCCCGGTGCCCACCAAGTTCGTGTTCCTGGAGGGCCAGAGCCACTTCTACGCCCGCCGACCCAAGGAGGCCGCCCGCGCCATGGCGCTGGACTTTCTGCAAAAGGAGCTGCGGGCGCAAGCTGCGGAGAAATGATCAAGAAGCCGCGCGGCTACGGTGGCCCGGCAGCAGGGGGCGGCGTCACCGGCGGCGGCTTGGGGGCGAGGCCGGGTGCGGTCGCTGCGCCGGCCCCCTCGGGCGGCTCGGCAGCAGCAGGCGGGGTCGCTTCGGGCGCGGGCGCCGGGACTTCCGCGCTGCCCGGGGTCGGGTCCTCATCGGGGCGGCTGGTGACGGGGCCGCGCACCCGGAAGCGAACCTCTCCGGTGCGGTCGGGGCGCGACCTGGCGAGCTGTTCGTATGAGTAGCTGCGCGACAGGTTCGGCCCGCTGACCTTGCACAGGGCGCCGGGCAGGAGCGCCACCTTGACCGTGATCCGGTGCTGCGCGCTCACCCGCCGGGGCGGTCCCTGCTGCGGCTCGCAGGCCAGGTCGCTCACTCCCTCATCGTCGCCATAGACAAATCGCACCCGCAAAAGTCCTGGTACCTCGGGCGGCCCCAGATCGGCACGGTCGTGCCCGCCGGTCGCTTCCGCCGGCTCCGGGGGGACGGCCGCCGCCAGGTCAGACCCCTGGGCTGCGGCATCCACGCGGGGCGGCGGGGCGGGGCTCGAAAGATCGAAGGGTGGACCGGCCGCACCGTCCGGACCCGCCGGTACGGGCGCGGCGGCCGGCGGCCCCTGGGGGCGGTCGACCGTCCGCCCGCGAAAGCCCACCGCATACAGGGCCGCCGCCGCGCCCAGCGCCATCACGCCCCAGACAGCGCGGCGCCCCGGCGACGGTGCCCCGCTTCGCAGGTATCGCCCGAGCGGCCGGCGAGGCGGCTGCGGCCCAGCGCTTTGGCTGGGGGCCGCCGAGGGGCCGGCGACCGGCGAGGCGGCAGAGGCGAGCTCGATTGCCGCCAGCGAGACCTGCGGGTGACCCGTGGGGACCGTGGGCTGCTCGGAGATGGTGTCGGGCACCGCGGCCGGTCGCGCGCTCGCCGGGGCGCTCGGCCGCGAGTCCGGCTTGCTCGGCGGCGGCTCCGGGCCCTGGTGAGCGTGCAGTCGCCGGTCGAGCTCGGCGGCGCTCCACACCACGCCATTGCCGCTCGAGTTGGAGTTCGAGTCTTCCTTGCCCGGCAGGGGCTGCACCCCCGGGCGCGAGGCCGGTGCGGCAGGCTTGACGGGCGGCACCGCGGGAAGCGGCTCCGGCTCGGCCCGGGCCTGCCGCGAGTCGGCGGCCAGGCTCGCCACCAGCGAGCGCAGCTGGCTGTCGGCGGCGACCGCGCCGGCGGGAATGGTCGGCTCGGCCCAGTCATCGTTGAGCTCGGGCACGCCGCTAGAGCCCAGCGACCAGCTGGACTTGGACGGGCTGCCCTCGGGGGACGTCTGCTCGGTCGTCGAGTCGTCCACTACGGGGTCGCGCGGCGGCGCCACCGCTGCCGCGGGCGGTGCGGCGCGGTCGGCGCGCTCGCCGGGCGGCAGGTCGCTCGGCGGGCCCGCGGGCGCGACCTCCGGCGTGGTGCGGTCGGTGCTGTCGAGCTCTGGCACCGCGTCGGGGTGCGGCGCCTGGGCCGGGCTCACCGCCGGCGGCCAGCTCAGCCGCCGCGGCAGGCGCTGCCACTCGCGCATCTCGGGGAGCAGCTTTATCCGGCGCAAGAGCTCCCCGGCATCGGTCGGTCGCTGGCGCGGATCGCGGCTGAGCACGTCGCGCGCCAGCTGCAGCAGCTCCTCGGAGAACGGCTGCTCCGGCTGCAGCTCGCGCAGCGAGGTCGGCGCCGCCACCAGGCGCAGCAGCGCGTTGCCGACCTCGATCTGATCGCCCGCCGCCCCGCCCCACGGCAGCCGCCCGGTCAGCATCTCCATAAGGACCAGGCCCAGCGAATAGACGTCCGAGCGCGGCGTCGCCTCGCCGCTCTCCAGCTGCTCGGGCGCCATGTACAGCACCGTGCCGACGATCGCCCCCGGCTCGGTAGGCCGCGGCTCGCGCCCGGCGTTTATCAGCTTGGCGATGCTGAAATCGATGACCTTGATGATCTCCTCAGGGCCCTCGTCCCCTTCTTTGTAGGTGAGAAACAGGTTGGCCGGCTTGATGTCGCGGTGCACGACCTGCCGCCGGTGCGCCGCGGCGACCGCGCTCACCGCCTGGCGCCACAGCAGCATCGCCCGCGGGCCCTGCATCGGCCCATGCTGCTTGAGGTGACTTGCCAGATCCTCGCCGGCGAGAAACTCCATCGCCAGGTAGGGCCGCCCGTCCTCGGTGTGGCCGCTGTCATGGATGGTCACCACATGCTCGTGGCGGAGCTGGCCGACCGCGCGCACCTCGCTGTAAAACCGCCGCATCACCTCCGGGTCGCGGTGCAGGAGCTTAATCGCCACCGTCCGTCCGAGCTGCGGCTGCTCGGCGGCGAAGACCTCGCTCATGGTGCCGCGGCCGATCTGGTGCAGCAGGATGTAGCGGCCGGCGATGATGCGGCTGTCAGCGACCAGCGGCTCGCGATCGCGCACGCAGAAGTTGGTGCTGGCCGCGTAGATGAGCCGACAGCGTGGGCACAGCTTATACGGGCTCGGAGACTGCGCTGGACCTGCCACTTAACCTAAAATTGTATCGTAACCCCGGCTTGGCGGTCACTCCATCGCCGGCTGCCGGTGCTAGCCGGCGGGCCCCCCGAGCGGCAGGCGGTGCAGCAGCACGGTCATCGCGCTCGCCAGGTGGTCGAAGTCGCGCATCGCCTTGTCCAGCGCCAGGCAGGCCGCCTGCACCGTCGCATCGTCGCGCGACTTGGGATCCTGGGCGCAGCGCTTGAGCACCCGCGCCGCCAGCTCGCGGCGACCCTTTTGCAGCTCGGCGCGCAGCTGGTGCAGCCGGGGGCGCTGCTGCGACAGCTCGCGGTTGGCCGTGGCATCGACGGCGACCTCGGCGTAGGCGCGCTCCAGGGCGAGGATGGTGTCGTGCAGCCGCCGCTGCTGGGTCTTGCCGCGCGGGGCGCGCTCGCTCAGCTCCTCACGCACCGCCATCATGCGGCCGTGGATCTCGGCGCGCCGGGCCACCGCCTCCTGCTCGGCGGTCTCGGCGCGGTCGGTGAGCAGGGCGAGCTGCAGCCCGAGCTCCTCTTCCGCCTTGCCGCGGTCGTAAAGGAGCCGGCACTGCTGCGCGAGCTCGGTCGGCGGGCGCCGCGGCCAGCGGCGGCGGATGAGCGCCATGCACAGGCGGTACAGCTGCTGGCTGCTGCGCTCCAGCTCAAAGTCAATGCGGTCGACCTCGCGCAGCAGCGGCGGCAGCTCCAGCGTGCGCAGCAGATCCGGACGGTCGGGCGCCAACAGCAGCGTCTCGGCGTCGTAAAGCGAGCCGCGCTGCCCCCGGCTGGCCAGCACCACGGTCTCGGCCACCAGCACGCTGCGCACCGAGCGGGGCGGCAGGCTCGGGCGCAGCTGCATAAGCAGGTTGGTGGTCTCTTTGGCGGTGGGCCGGGCCTCGGGCTGCTTGCTGAGCAGGCGCGCCACCAGCTGATCGAGCGCCTTGGGAATGTCGGCCCCCGGCCGCCGCTGCGACACCAGCTCTGGGCTGTCGGTCAGGTGGCTGTTGAGCACCGTGCGCATGGTCCCCGAAAACGGCGGCGAGCCGACGATCAGGTCGTGCAGCATGATGCCCACCGCGTACATGTCAGCCGCCGGCCCGACATCGCGCCCCGACAGCATCTCGGGCGAGATGAACGCCGGCGTGCCGACGATGCCGCCCACCACGGTGAGCCGCTGCTCGCCGACCAGCCGCGCGACCCCGAAGTCGGTCACCTTCACAAAGTCGGGCTGCCCGTTCCGGTAGGTCAAAAGGATGTTCTCAGGCTAAAGGACGCTCCGAGCGAGCGCGGGCGGCAATCGTTCCGCCCGCGGCCCCCTTGCCGCCCGACGTGGCGACGGGAATGCGCACCTTGCCCCGGCCGGAGCAGCAGCGGACCGAGCTGCCGGAGCGCCCGCGCCCGCGCCGACTACTGGATGCCCAGCGCCAGCTGATTGGGCAGGGGATCGATCCCGCGCAGCACGGCCGCGCCAAATGGACCAGCGCGCCGGCAGGCCTCTGCCACCGGCAGGTCGTGGGCGAGGAAGAAGGTCAGCGCGCCGGCGAAGCTGTCTCCGGCGCCATAGTCGCCCAGGACCTGCGGCGGCGGCGGCGGCGCCGCGACCGTCGCGGTGTCGTGCTTGGTGAAGATGCGCACGGCCCGCGGCCCATCGGTGAGGACCAGCGCCTCGGGCGGCGGCGCGTAGGAGTCAAGCGGCGCGTTCTCGCGGGGGTCAGACAGGCTGCCGACAACCACCTCGGCGGCCACTGCGGCCGCCTGGAGCACGGCGGCGCGGCGGGCAGTGACCACGAGGCGGCGGGCGGCGCGGGCGCAGCGCAGGCTCTGCGGGTCGGCGCCGGTAAAGTAGACCGCGTCGCAGGTGGCAAGCAGCGACCAGGGCAGCGGATCGCTGGCGGCCGGCTGGAGCGGCGGCGCCGTGACGACGATCGTGCGCTGGCCGCGCGCATCGACGATGACCACCACCCGCGGGTGCGCCTCGGCGCGCAGCGCGGCGTGAATGTGCACGCGCGCTGGCACCTGCTGCAGGCGCGCCGCCACCGCCTGGCCAGCCTCATCGCTGCCGACCGCCGTAAACAGGTGCAGCTCGGCGTCGCTGCGGCACAGCTGGGCGAAGGCGAGTCCGCCGCCGCCGCCCGGCAGGAATCGCGTCTTCTGCAGGTGAATGATGTCGCCCGGCTTGGGAACCCCCTCGGTCTGCCCGAGCGTTACGTGCTCGACGTGGCCAACAACGGCGATGCGCGGCGCTACCATGACCTCTTCATACCATGCTCGGGCCGCGGGCGCCCCTTGCTCAGTCGAAGATCTTCTCGCGGATCTGCCAGTAATAGGGCTTCTTGCGAGCAATCACGAACATCGGCATACGGAACAGGTGCTGGTGCCGCAGCACGTCGTCCGCGGAGGTGATCTTGAGCTTCAGCTCGGGGATGCGCAGGTGCATGCGCATGAAGTTATAGTAGAAGGCGCGGGCGTCGGCAGAACTGTTCAGGTAGAAGTACTCCCGCAGCGACTCGCCATCGAGATCGTAGTAGCGGATCTCCAGCCGCGGCTGACCCTTTTTATCTGCGCTCTTTTCGAACGTCATCGAGTCGGGACGCATGATATGGGCGTCCTTTAGGGCCATCGCGTCGCGCAGCTTCTGGTCGGTGTCGACGAGCAGACAGCGGCAGTCGCCGCACTCGCGGGCCGCCACATCATTTTCGGCGCCGCAGCTGTCACAGCGCTTGAAGCGGAAGCGGAAGCCGCAGGGAACGATCGCGAAGGTGTGCGGATCTTCTACCGCGCCCTGGCACTTGCGGCCAAAGTGCTCGACCAGCTGACCGTCTGCATCCTTGATGCCCCAGAAGTCATTCTGGTGGCCGCAGCGCGGACAGCTCACCTGCACTGGGACCGAGTTCGCCGCGGGCTTGTGGTCGGCGATCTCGGGACTGAAGATGTCGTGTCCGACCCCGGTGTAGTCGAGGATCAAGCAGTCGGTCTTGCCGGGGCTTGGACGCAGGCCGCGCCCGACGATCTGCTGGTAGAGACTGACCGACTCGGTCGGACGCAGCAGCGCGATCAGATCTACGTGCGGCGCGTCAAAGCCGGTGGTCAGGATGGAGACATTGACCAGGTACTTCAGCTCGCGCTGCTTGAAGCGCTCGATGATCTGCGCCCGCGTTGCCGAATCGGTGTCGGCGACCACCAGCGCCGACTGCGCCGGCGGCAGGTACTGCAGGATCTCCTGGGCGTGACGGACCGAGGCGGTAAAGATCATAACGCCCTGTCGATCCTTGGCCATGTCGACGATGTTGGCGATGATTCCCGGGGTGACGCGCTCCTGATCTTTTAGCAGATCCGCGACCTCGCCCAGCGCAAAGCGGGAGCCGGGACCGCGCAGCTTCAGGGTCGAAAAATCGTAGCCGGCCACCGGCGAGTCGATCTTCAGCGGCGGCGCCAGGTAGCCCTGCTTGATCATGTACCCAAGCGGCAGCTCGTAGATGCACTTGCGAAAAAATCGCGGCTCACTAGTACGGAGGATGCCGCGGTGGCTGTACTGGTAGATGTAGCCGAGCCCCAAGCGGTAGGGAGTCGCCGTCAGCCCGAGGATGCAGAGGGACGGATTGTTCGCCCGCAGGCTGCTTATCACCTGTACGTACTGCGAGTCCTCGGCGCTGGCGACGCGGTGACACTCATCTATGACCAGCAGCGAGAAGTCGCGGAAGAAGTCAGCGGCGGCGCGGGCGACCGACTGGATGCTGCCGAAGATGACCTTGGCGGCGCCCTCTTTACGCGCCAGCCCCGCGGAGTAGATGCCCGCTTCCAGCTGGTAGCTTGCGTACTTGCTGTGGTTCTGCTCGACCAGCTCCTTGACGTGGGCCAGGACCAGGACGCGGCCCTTGGCGATGCGGGCGAGCTCGGCAATCACCAGACTCTTGCCGGCCCCGGTGGGCAGCACGAGGACCGCAGGCTCGCGCTGCTTCTGAAAATGGCGCACGGTCGCGTCGACGGCCTCTTTCTGGTAGGGTCGCAGTTGATACATGGGGCGACTTTAGCCCAGCTCGCGCGCCGGGCGCAGCGGGCCGGCCCCGCCCTCGCCGCTGCGGCGCCGCAGAGCAACAGGCGAAGCTGTTCCGAACCGATTCGGATCAGCGATTCGAACCTGAAGAACTCCCATGGGGCCGTATACCACATCGGGGGCTGGCGGTATGGAGCGTGAGGCCGCGCAGGCGAACCGGACCTGCGGTAGGGCAGCGCGTACCGCGGCCCCAGGGTGGCCGGCGGCCTCCGGGGGGTAGGCAGGGCAGCGGCTCCGCGGCTACCAGTACGGCCGCCGGTGGCGGGTGGGCTCGCCGCGCCTCAAGGCTGGCATGTGTCGTGCAAAGACCTTGCGTCCTAAAGGCTGCGGACGAAAAAAAACAATACGTGAGTACCATGTTGAATGCGGAGAAAGACGGTGAACGGCGGCACGCAGAGGCAGCGGTGGGGAGCCAAGGCCTGGGCCCGAGCTCAGCGGCCAGTCTGTCGCGCGAGGCTCGGCTCGACGAGGCTGCCGGTCGCATCCTGATCGTCGATTCCGATGCGAAGTTTTGTCTGCTCGCGCAGCGAATCTTGCAGAGCGCAGGCCACACGGTTGAGTACAGACATGATGGCGACAGCGGTCTGTCCTGCCTGGCGCAGATGGCTCCCGATGCGCTCTGCTTAGAGCTCGGGCGGCCCGAGCGCAGCGGCTTCGAGATCCTGGCGCGGATGCGCGCGCACCACCGTCTGGTCTCGGTGGTCGTAGTGACCAACGACGGAGACTTCGAGTCGGTGGTGACCGCGGTCAAGCATGGCGCCTGGGACTACCTGGCCAAGCCTATCGAGCGCGCGCGGCTGCTTACGGTGGCGCGCAACGCCATCGCCCACAGCCGCATGGCCGTCAGGCTGCTGAACCTGGAGCGCGAGTCGGAGAGCGTCGAGTGCTCCGGCATCGTCGGCAGCTCGCCGCCAATGAAGGCGCTGTTTCGTGAGATCGCGCGGGTCGCCTCGCGCGATATTCCGGTGCTCATCCACGGCGAGAGCGGCACCGGCACCGAGCTGACCGCCCGCGCCATTCACGACCACAGCGCGCGCAAGGCCGAGCCGTTTATCGCCCTCAACTGCGCCGTGGTGCCGCAGTCTGTGCAGGAGTCAGAGCTGTTCGGCTCCGAGCGCGGCGTGCTCAACCGAGCCGCAGCGCGACGGGCCGGCAAGGCCGAGCTCGCGCACCGCGGGACGCTCTTTCTGGACGAGATCGCGGAGCTTAGCCTCTCGGCCCAGGCCAGGCTGCTGCAGGTCCTGCAGGAGCGCCGATTTACGCCCGCGGGCAGCGCTGGGGACGTCGCCGCCGACTTCCGCCTGATCGCCGCTACCCAGCGCGATCTGCTGGCCGCGGTGCGCGGCGGCCGCTTCCGCGAAGATCTTTACTTTCGCATCGCCGTGTTCGAGGTCGAGGTGCCGCCGCTGCGCGAGCGCGGCGACGATGTGATCGAGCTGGCGCGGGCGGCGCTGGAGCGGGCTCGCAAAAACCGCGGCGTCGCGCTCGAGCTGGCCGATGAAGCGGTGACGCTGATCCGCCAGTACGACTGGCCGGGTAACGTCCGCGAGCTGCGGAACGCCATCGAGCGCGCCGTCGCCATTGCCAGCGGCGAAGAGATTCAGGCGCGGGATCTGCCGGCCCGCCTGCAGCAGCGTCGCGACTCCAAGATAACGCCCGAGCACGGCCTGGCGCTGCCGCACAGCGCGGACGGCCCGGGCGCCACCGGCCTTGTGACCGCCGCGTCCAGCGAGCCGGGACCGGGCAGTCTGGAGGAGGTCGAGCGCCGCGCCATCGCCCACGCGCTGCACGAGACGCAGTGGCGCATCTCCGAGACCGTCCGCCGGCTCGGCATCGGTCGCAGCACCCTGTATCGGAAGATCAAGCAGTACAACCTGGTCCCATGAGCTCACGGCGCGGGCTCCCCTTGGCCGGCACTTTCGGCGGGCACCTTCAACGGGCGGACTCAGAGCCTGGGCTGGGGCGACGGAATCAGGAGCTCGGCGGTCAGATAGAGTGCCAAACTGAGATAACCAGCTCAAATTGAGACGATTTCCGGCAGTCGCTTCCGGCCCCGCTCGGCATATGGAGTGCTTGGCATCACTTCATACTGCGAAGGAGCGTGTCCCATGGAAGTGAGTCCGCCGACCGATGCCGCCCCTGTCTATTTCGCGCTGGCTGACGCCAACGCCATGGGCCTGCTAAACGATCGCTGGACGCCGATGCGCACCGAGATCGTCGAATCGGAGTGGCTGTTCCTGGTGACGCACGCCTGCGTCGCTCCGTGGACGGTATTCGAGCTGCTGCTGGGCACTGCGCTGAACGAGCCGCCCGTGCGCGCGATCGTCACCGCATCTTACGTCGAAAAGACCCGCGAGGGGTATGGCCTGGGCTGTGAGATCTCGTGTATGTCGAGCAGCGACCAGAAGCGCTGGGAGCAGCACTGCCACAGCCGTGCCGCCGACCCGGCCGCGACCCCGAAAAGCTGCCCGCCGCACCACTCCGGCCGGCGCCATCCCACCGTGCTGGTGGTTGGCCAGTCTCTCTCGGCCAAGCAGATAGATGAGCTGCGCGGCCGCGGCGTCTCCATCCGCTATGCCCGTGATGCCGACAGCGCGCGCAGCACGGTCGAGCAGTGCGCCATTCACCTGGTCATCGCCGACCGGGAAGGCGCTGGCGTCGACGGCGTCGCGCTGTGCCGACAGCTCGCCCGCTGCCCCGAGGCGCCGCCCATCGTCCTGCGGACTCGACAGCGCCAGGGGTGGGGGCTGGACGACTGCCTGGCTGCCGGCGCCGTGATGGCGACCACCGAGCGCGGCGCGCAGCGGATCCTCATCGGGCAGCTCCTCGGCCTGCTGCAGCGCGACCTCAGCCGGCACCTGACCGTGCCCAGCTACCCGGCGCTGCTGGTCGAGCGGACGCGCGAGCTGGTGCAGAGGCCGCAGCGCATCCTGAAGCAGCTCTCCAGCTGGCTGACCGGCTGGCTGACCGGCTGCCCGCAGGTCCTGTCGTAGCGCGGCCGAGCGTGCGCCCGCGGCCGCCGTTCCGCTCCCATGCCCAGGCGCCGGCGGCGGCCGCGTCCGGCGACGACTGACAGCGCCGCCACCCTTATCAGGCTCAAGGTCTGTCCGACCCTTTGCTATCGCTGGCCGCGGCGACCCGCGGGGTGTCGGAACCGGCGCGGAACAGCGCCCGGGCCTGAGCGCTGCAGCAGATTGTCGGGAGGGACGCCAGGGCAGTGTAGACTGCGCCGATGTACGCTTACAGAGCCGTCCTACTATTTCTGACTCTGGCCGGCTGCGGCGCGACGGCCGCTGCTCCCGATGGCGGTGCCGAAGCCGACGCCAGCGCCGCAGTCCCTCCCCTTGAAGACGCCGGCGCCGTCGGCGATGCCGATGCGGGCACCGGCTGCCCGCCCGAGATGGCGCGCATCGCCGGCTTCTGCATGGATCGCTATGAGGCCCATGTCGTAGAGGTCGTCGATGGCGGCGAGCGCGCCCACTCGCCCTACGTTCCCGTCGATGGGCTGGCGGTGCGCGCCCGGGCCGCGCGCGGCGTCGTACCGCAGGGGTACATCTCGCAGGTCCAGGCGGCGCAGGCCTGCCGCGCTGCCGGCAAGCGCCTGTGCGGCGCCGCCGAGTTCGCCCTGGGATGCCGCGGCACCGACGCCACCAACTCCTATCCTTACGGGGGCCAGGTGCGCGTCCCCGGGGCCTGCAACGAGGGCAAGGGCTCCAGCGTGCCGCTGTTTCACGGCAGCGACCCTGCCAAGTGGACCTACGCCGACTTTAACGACCCGCGCCTCAACCAGTGGGACGGCGGCCTGGCGCCGACCGGAGCCTACTCGCGCTGCGCATCCCCCGCGGGACTTTATGACTGCGTCGGCAACCTGCACGAGTGGGGCGACGATCCGCCCGACGCGCGCGGCCACGGCCGCTTCCGCGGCGGCTTCTACGGCGACGCCGAGGTAAACGGTCACGGCTGCCGCTACGTCACCAGCGCGCACGAGCCAACTTATCACGACTACTCCACCGGCTTCCGCTGCTGCAGCGACGCCCGCTGAGCGGCGGCCCGGCCGCGGTCAGGCCGCCGGCGACGCCTGGGTCAGCCGCTCGGGCGACGGAAGCGAGCCTTTTGGCCGCAGGTGAGCAGCGCCGAAAACAGCTCGTCGGTCATCCCGGCCAGCCGGCGCGCCTGCGCGTACTCCCCGGGCGCGGTGACGGCGGACAGCAGGGTGTTGTCGGTGCACACCGTGGCGCCGATGCCCTGCTGCAGCCAGCTGACCAGCGGGTGCCGCTCGACCGCGGCGATGACGCCGGTGTGGACGTTCGAGGTGAGGCAGGCTTCAATCACCACCCCGCGCTCGCGGCACAGCGCCGTCACCGCCGGGTCGTCGAGCAGGGTGGTGCCGTGGCCGATCCGCTGGGCCGAAAGCAGCTCCACCGCCTGGCGGATCTCGCTCGGCGGCCTCCCCTCGCCGGCGTGCACGGTGCGGCCCAGGCCGCGGCGCGCCGCCTCGCTGAAGGCGGCGCGGTAGTCGGCCAGCCGCGCCCGGTGCTCGGGCAGCGGCCCGCCGGCAAGATCCAACCCGACCACGCCGGGACGACTGGCCGCCAGCTCCACCAGGTTCTCGACCGTGGCCGGCGGCTCGCCGTAGATGCCGCACAGGATGATCCCGGCGCGGCCGGCCACCCCGGCCAGCGCCGCGTCAAGGATCGCCGCGACCGTGATGCCCTGCGCGCGCGCTGCCGCGTCGACATGCAGCTGCGGTCCAAAGCGCAGCTCCAGCGTGTCCACGCCCTCGGCGGCGGCGTCTTCGCAGATCTCGCTGGCGACCCGCTGCACCGCCTCCGGGGTGCGCAAAAGAGACAGCGTAAAGGAAAACCGCGCCAGCGCGTCCACAAGCCCCATGCCGGGACGAAACAGCAGCTCGGCAGGGACCTGGATGCCGAGCGCGGCGGCGAGCTCGACGACGGTGGCCGCGCGCAGCGAGCCGTCCAGGTGACGATGTAAGTCGGAAAGTCCTGTCATCATGGCGCGGCGACTTTACCGACCGCCCGGAAAAAGTAAAAACAGTTGTTCGGGCGCTCTTTCATCGACGTCCACCTGCGCGCCCTGCCCTGCGGCGAGCAGGTCGGGGCGGCGCGGCGGCGCTGACCGGTGCCGCCCGGGCTACTTCAGCTGGAAATCCCCTTCGGCGAGCAGGATCTCCTTGCCGCCGATAAGCTGCACCACCTGGGCGTGATAGGCGCGGCCGCCGCGGAAGCCTTCCTCAGTGGAAAGGCGGATGCGGGCAGCGACGATGGAGCCCGCCTTGATGGTGGCCTGGTAGGTCCCCACCACCTCGCGGGTCTTGGACGCCTTGGAGTCCTGGATATCAGAGAAGATGAACTGCGCGTTGCCAGCCAGCGCGGGCTTCTTCAGGTTGCCGTACAGGTCCACCACCCAGTCGACCTTGGACGAGCTGTCGCGGCGCTTGAACACCGGCGCCGCCTCACTGCCTTCGGCCTCGGTGCCGGTGGAGGGCTTGAGGCAGACCTTGCCCTTGACCTTGCACAGGGCCTCGACCTTGTTGCTGTCGAAGATCTCGATGCGCTGGTCACCACTCTCCTTGTCGGGCTCCTCCACGGTGGCGTCACCAGGCTTGCCGGCCGCCGTCGGGCCGGCGGCGAGCAGAATGCTACATAGAACGAGTGGCCGAAACAAACTCATGATCAAACTCCTTGTGCTGGCGCCGTTAAAGCGCCCGTGCCCCTATATAAATAATGCGCCGCGCGGCCGGGCGCACAAGAGGATAAACAGCAGCGCGGGCACGGCAGAAAAGGCCGCTTCCCGCGGCCGGGGCTGCGCCTGCGGATCGATTCATTGCTAGTCAGGTCATTGCTAGTCAGGTCATTGCTAGTCAGGTCATTGCTGGTCAGGTCCGACCACGTCTGGCCGGGGGCCCGCGCCCGGAAGCGGGCCCGCGAGCTGTGGCGGCGCTAGAGCTTGCAGGTGGTTCGCGCCCGCCCAAAGTTGAGGGTGTTGGGGGGCTGCGCTCCCAGCTGGCCGCCAAAGGCGAGCGTGGGCGGGTCCTGGCCGAAGTTTTCAAACATCTTGGCGGTCGAGCAGCGCAGGACCAGCGGCAGCAGCGCCGCCTGGTCCGCTGGCGGGAGCCGCAAGAGCTCTTCGTAGCCGGCGATGCGAACCGTGACGTCGTAGCCCGAGGCGCGGGTCTGCTCAGCCAGGGTGCCTCCCGCCTCGGGCGCGGCGCGCATGTGGTAGGTGCAGGGACCTACCGCACCGGACACGCCCTGGTCGCTCAAGCTCACATCGACGCTGTGGTGGCCCAGGCCGCCGGTGATGTGGCGGACGTGATCGGCCTCGCGAATGAGCAGGTTGACGCTGTACTGGTTGTTGATAAAGCCGCTGACCTGGACGTGCTCCCCCTTGTGCGTGACCTGGTAATGAATGTCGGCGCCGCAGACGGTGCCAGCGATGGTGCCGCCGGGCGCGCTCAGCCCCCCGGACGCAGGGACGGCCTTGGGATAGGCGTCGTAGTGACGGATCGAATAAGGCTGACCGACATACTCGCTGGTCGTCCGAGGCGTCGCGACTCCATCGAGCATCACCGGACCCAGGCTCTGGGCGCAGGATGAGAGCGCGGTCACGCAGACGAGTGCTGAACTTGCAACCAACACACTGGATGAGCGCATGCGAGCTCCTTGGTTCAGGGGGACAGGACGTGAGCAACCATAGACGGGTTATCGCAAATGTTGTTTGAGCTAGCAAGGGTCGTGCCCTCGCACGGCTCGGGGGTGGCAGGGGTAGAGCAGCTGTTCCAAAACCCAACACCTGCTCAAGGTGAAGACACCCGGTCGCCACAGAGCCCAGGAGCGGCAGCGTATCGCAGCTTGGCTGCGGTCTTGCCGCCAAGCCCGTTTTTGACGACGATGCTGGAGATGAATCGACCGATGAAGCTGTCATGGCTGGCTGCCCTGATGCTCTCGCTGCTGTCGTCGCAGGCAGCGGCGGGTCCAGGAGTCGAGGCAGCGCTGAAGCGTCAGGCCGAGGCGATCCTCGCTGCGGACATCGCCGCCGGCGCCCCCGGCGCCAGTGTGCTGCTCGCCCAGGACGACCGGATCCTCTACCAAGCTGCCCGCGGCAGCGCCAACCTGGAGCTGGGCGTCCCGCTGTCGCCCGATCAGGTGTTCCGCATCGGCTCGCTCACCAAGACCTTCACCGCTGCGGCGCTCTTGAAGCTCGCTGCTGCCGGCAAGCTGTCGCTTGACGATCCGCTGGCGAAGTTCTTGCCCGACTTTCCCCAAGGAGCCAAGGTCACGCTGGCAGAGCTGCTGGATCATACAGCGGGCATCAGCGACGCCTGGGAGGCCGATCCGGCCAAGCCGCAGGACACCGGCGCCCTGGTCAAGCTGATCGCCGGGCACGCGCCGGATTTCCCACCGGGTACGGCGTGGGCCTACAGCAACTCGGGCTACATCTTGCTCGGTGCAGTCATCGAAAAGGTGACGGGGCAGCCCTGGCATGCGGCGCTCCAGGGTCTGCTCAGCCAGCCGCTCGGGCTGGCGCAGACCGCCTACTATTCCGACGAGGCCGTGGTGCCGGGGCTGGTGGCGGGCTACAGCCAGGACGACCGCGGCAGAGTCATCCGCGCTCCCTTTACCAGCATAAGTGGCCCCGGAGCAGCGGGTGCGCTGACCTCTACCGCCGCAGACCTTTTCCGCTGGATGCGCGCCCTTGCCACCGGCCGGGCACTGCCGCCTCGGCTATATGAGGCGATGTCCAGCGCCAAGGCGACCACCTCTGGCACCCCAGTCCCCTACGGCTACGGGCTGATGATCGGGACGGTACGCGGCGAGCCGGTGGTAGAGCACAACGGCGGGATCGAAGGCTTCGCCGCGCAGCTGACCTACTTTCCCAAGCAGCATGTCACCGTCGTCGTGCTCGCCAATACCGATGCCAGGTCACCGAATCCACGCTCGCTGGCGCACCGACTTGGTGCCCTGACGATCGGCAAGCCGTACATCGAGCTGCAGCCGCTAAAGGCCGATGACCGGCAGCGGCAGGAGCTGTGCGGGACCTATCGCATCAGCGCCGCGGCGAAACGGACCCTCTGGATTGAGGACGGCACGCTCCTGGTGCGGCGCGACGGCGGCCCCAAGCAGCCGCTGGCGCTGTCGCCAGGGGATCGGCTGTTTTTCCCACACGATGGCACGGACTACTTCCAGATCATCCGTGACGCCCACGGCATGGTAGTCGCCTTGGATTTCTATGCCGACGGCACCTCACCAGCAAGGCGAGAGGCCCGCATCAAGTAGGCCGGCGGGCGCATCCGCCAGCCTGGCGGCTGCAATGACAGAGCGATGAAGTACCCCGGACAAAGCGCTGCCTGGGGTCGCCCGGCTCGCAGCACTCGGGCCGCCGCCAAGCCCGCGCTCTGCGAGCACCTGGCTGTCCCCCGCGGCTCGGGCGCCGGCCGCCCGCCGCCTGTGCAGGAAGTACTTGAAACCACGGGCTTGGTGCGGAGCCGGCGCGCCGAGCGAGCCTTCGCCGCCTCAGCGCGCCACAGGCAGCGGCCGTAGGGGCTTCTTTTCCGGCAGCGAATCGAGGAAAACAGGGGTTTCTGTCCCCAGGCTGCCTGTGACCCTCTAGCTGCCTGCTCTCGCGAATCCCTGGAGCTTTGTGATGTTGCCGCCGCTTCTTCTGGTCGCTCTTCGCAACGTCGCGCGCAACCGTCGCCGCTCCCGGATCACCTTCCTTGCCGTCTTCTTATCCGTCGGGGTCATGATCAGTGTGAAGGGCTTCTTCACCGGCATGCAGGCCTCCATCCGGGAGTCCACGGTGCTCGGTCAGACCGGCTCGCTGCAAGTTCATCGCAAGGGCTTTGGGAAATCCGCCAGCGCGGTGCCGCTTCACCTCGACGTGCCGTCCGATGGCGAGCTCCTGTCCAAGATCCTGGCCCTGCCGGGCGTCAAGGCGGCGACGGCGCGCATCGTCTTTGGCGGGATGGCAAACGCCAACGACGTCAGCGGTCCGGCGCTGTTCGCGGCCATCGATCCGCAGCGTGAGCTTGCCGTCTGTCCGCAGCGGATGGAGATGGTCTCCATCGGCCAGCCCTTGGTCGCGGCGGGACCGACCGCCGGCATCTTGACGTCGGAGCTGGCCAAGAGCCTGACGCTCAAGCTTGGGCAGCGGGCGGCCCTCTTGAGCTACGACCGCGATGGGGTGATGAGCGCGCTCGAGTTCGACTTCGTCGGTCTGTACGGCCAGCCGGGCTTTCCGCTGCGCGACAAGAAGTTCGGGTTCGTGCCGCTTGCGCTGGCGCAGACGCTGTTGCGCATGGAAGGGCGCGCCACCGAGATCGCCGTCGCCATCGAGAACCTGGACGAGGCCGAGCGCTTTCGGCCTCTGCTGCCGGCCGCCGTCGGAGCCAAGTACGAGGTCGCGACCTGGCACGACGTAGCGCCCTTTCTCGATGACATGGTCGCCGGCCAGAACTTCGTGCTGGGCATGCTCTCGGCAATCTTTATGTTCGTCGCGCTGCTCGGCAGCGTCAACACGATGCTGATGTCGGTTCAAGAGCGCACGCGCGAGATCGGCACGATGATGGCGCTCGGAGTAAGCCGCCATCAGATTCTCAGTCTGTTCGGGCTGGAGGCGACGCTGCTCGGGCTGTCCGGCGGGCTGCTTGGGGCGGCGGTCGGCAAGAGCCTGGTCTCCTATTTCGGGCACGCGGGAATCGTGCTGAAGATACCGGGAATGCTGGCTCCGCTGCATATCTACCCCAGGGTCCAGCTGGGCTATGTCTTGTCGTACCTACTCCTGTCGGCAGGGGGCGCAGCCGCAGCGGCGCTGTGGCCGGCGATACGGGCAAGCCGGATGCGGCCTGTTCAGGCGCTGGCGGCGGTGTAATATGAGGCTCATTCTCCTTGCCTGGCGCGCAACAAGCGGCGGACCGCGATCGTCGCCCTGGCGATCGCCGCGGGCACCCTGGCCGTCGTCGTGCTGCCGAGCCTGTGCGTGGCCTTCATCTCGAACTTGGTCGGGGAGAAAGTAGAGTCCCGGCTCGGCGCGGTCCAGGTCTTTCGCAAGGGTTACATTGAAGCAGATGAGCCGCTGAAGTTTGCCCTGCCCACGGATCCCCAGCTGGTTGCGCGCATCGCCCGGGTCTCCGGCGTGGCGGCGGTGGCGCCGCGGCTGGAGTTCGATGGCCTGCTCGCCAATGGCGCCGAGGCGACGCTGTTCCAGGCCACCGCGATTGATCCCGAGCGCGAATATCAGGTCTGTCCCAAGCGGCAGGACAAGGTAGCGCCAGGCTCGCTCCCGCTGCGCGCCGGCCAGCCGGGTGCCATGCTCGTCGGCAAGACGCTGGCCGAGTCGCTCGGCGTCGACACGGGCGCGACGCTGGTGATGCAAGCGGTGGGGCCGCAGGCCCGCACCAACGCCCCTGAACAACGTGGTCAGAGCTCGATCCCACGACCCGCAGTCGCGCCCTGGCGTTCGACTACGCGTTTTCGCTGGTCGCGCTCGTGCTCTTCCTGCTGGTCTCGACGGGCATCATCAACACGATGCTGATGTCGGTCTATGAGCGGGTGCGAGAAATCGGGACCATGATCTCCCTCGGCGTGCGCCGCAAGCAGGTCACTGCGCTGTTCCTGTTGGAAGCAGGCTTGCTGGGCTTCCTCGGGGCGCTTTTCGGGACCGGGCTTGGCTACGCGCTCGTCTGCGCGATCGGCCGCAAGGGCTTCAAGGGACACATGGCGGGCGCTGATACCATCATCATGTATCCGCGCGTCAGCCTCGCCTTTGTCTGTGCCGTGCTCGCCTTCGCGGTCCTTGGCACGGTCCTGTCAGGTCTATATCCGGCGTGGAAGGCGGCGAGGCTTCGCCCGGCAGATGCGCTGCGGGCAAACTAGGATCCAGTTGATGACTCTCCGGTCACCTTGGGCGGGGCGCTGCTTGCGTTCACGCTCGGCGCCAGGCTGCCGCCGGGATTGTTACGCCTCATGGTCCTCACCCGGCGCCGGCTTCCGGACGGAGCCGCGAATCGATCCGCTTCCCGACCTTGGACCGTGCAAGCACGGCGCACCGCTGCGGATCGCTTGCCGCTCGTTGTGTCTCAGTAGCTACCCTATCAGGCTCAAGGTCTGTCCGACCCTTTGCTATCGCTGGCCGCGGCGACCCGCGGGGTGTCGGAACCGGCGCGGAACAGCGCCCGGGCCTGAGCGCTGCAGCAGATTGTCGGGAGGGACGCCAGGGCAGTGTAGACTGC